>NZ_JBITIP010000008.1:0-351295 GCF_044459125.1 Nonomuraea sp. NPDC050383 | reverse complement strand
GGGGTGGGGGGTGGGGGGGGCGCGCGCCCCGCCCCCCGGGCCCCCCCCCCCCCCCCCGGGGCCCCCCGCCCCCCGGGGGGGGCGGGGCCGCCGCGCTGGACCGCCTCGTGCATCAGTCGTTCGTCAGAGACGCTCGATGATGGTGACGTTGGCCTGGCCGCCGCCCTCGCACATCGTCTGCAGGCCGTACCTGCCGCCCGTGCGCTCCAGCTCGTGCAGCAGCTTGGTCATGAGGACGGCACCCGTGGCGCCCAGCGGGTGGCCGAGGGCGATGGCGCCGCCGTTGGGGTTGACCCGGGCCGGGTCGGCGCCCAGCTCCTTGATCCAGGCCAGCGGCACCGGCGCGAACGCCTCGTTGATCTCCACCACGTCGATGTCGTCGATCGACAGGCCGGCCTTGTCCAGCGCCTTGCGGGTGGCGGGGATCGGCGCGGTCAGCATGTAGACCGGGTCGTCGCCCATGAGGGCGAGCTGGTGGATCCGGGCGCGCGGCGTCAGGCCGTGCTCGCGTACGGCCTGCTCGGAGGCGATGAGCACCGCGCCCGAGCCGTCGGAGATCTGCGACGACGTGGCCGCGGTGATCCGGCCGTCGTCCTTCAGCGTCTTCAGGGAGGCCATCTTCTCCAGCGACGTGTCGGGCCGGGGGCCCTCGTCGTCCTCGACGCCGCCGACGGGCGCGATCTGGTCGCGGAAGTAGCCGTTGGCGACGGCCTTGGCCGCCCGCTGGTGCGACTCGAACGCGAACCGCTCCAGCTCCTCGCGGGTGAGGCCCCACTTCTGGCACATCAGCTCCGCGCCGCGGAACTGCGAGATCTCCTGCTTGCCGTACCGCTCGACCCACTTGTCGCCGAACGGGAACGGCATGCCCTTCTCCAGCGCGGCGGTGATCGACGAGCCCATCGGCACGATGCTCATCGACTCGACGCCGGCCGCCACCACCAGGTCCTGGGTGCCGGACAGCACGCCCTGCGCGGCGAAGTGGATCGCCTGCTGCGAGGAGCCGCACTGCCGGTCGATCGTGACGCCGGCGGTGGTCTCGGGGAGCCCCGCCGACAGCCACGCGTTGCGCGCGATGTCCATGCTCTGCGGCCCGAACTGCATCACACAGCCCATGATCACGTCCTCGACCGCCACGGGGTCGACGCCCGTGCGGTCGATCAGCGCCTTGAGCGTGTGCGCGGCCAGGTCAGTGGGGTGGACGGTGGACAGGCCGCCCTTCTTCTTGCCGACCGGGGTGCGGACCGCCCCGACGATGTACGCCTCTGCCACAGTGCCTCCTGAAACCGAGCATTATTCGGTTATAGGGAGAGACTACAACAGAACGATCCTCTACGCCGTTCCCGGCTCTACGCCCTTCCCGGCCGGGGGCAGCAGATCCGCCGCCGCGTCCACCCGGAACCGCCACCGGTCCACCACCAGGCCGTTCAGCGCCTCGGCCAGCCGCAGCGCCAGCACGCCCAGCCGCTCGCCGTCCTGACCGCGCAGCTCGATCGCCGTCAGGTCCGAGGCGAACGGCAGCAGCTCCTGCACGGCCGGCGGCCGGCCCTTCTGCGGCACCACCAGCACCCGCACCCCGTCACCGCTGTGGACGAACTCCTCCTCCTGCTCGACCTCGCCCAGCTCGGCCTCCAGCCGGGGCAGCAGCTCGTCGTCCGCCGGCCGTACGGGGACGATCACGGCGGGGCCTCCGCCCTCCTCGTCGGCGGGGTCGCTCACCTCGCCCCTGCACACCGCGAGTCCGCCCAGCCGGAACGCCAGGCCCTCGGCGAGGTAGCGGTCGAAGAAGTCGAAGGGCAGCGGCCCCTCGGCCGACACCCGCACCGCCCAGACCTGCTCCAGCATGCCGCCCACCAGGTCGGGCTCGGCCTCCACCGGCGCGTGGACCCGGACGTCGGCCGCCACGACGTCCTCACCGTCCTCGCGGGCGTCGGGATCGGCCAGTCGTACCAGGCGCAGGAGCTCGCCCTTGGCCGGCTTGGCGGGCAGCGCCGCCGTCGGGCCAGTACGCAGTCTCCGCTTCGCCATCCAGCCCATGCTCGCCTCCGCGATCAGCTTCGATAGGAGCTCGTCATCGTCGCGTAGACGATGATGTTATCGGTGTAGTGACCGATCGTGCGGTTGTACGAGCCACCGCAGGTGATGAGGTGAAGCTGCGCGTTGGCCCGGCTGCCGTAGACGCGCTCGGTGGGGAACGTCTTCTTGCTGGCCTGCTCGATGCCGCCGACCGTGAAGACCGCCGTGACGCCGTCCTGGCGCTTGACCTCGATGGTGTCGCCGTTGCGCAGCTCGTGCAGGCGGCTGAAGACGGCGCTCCGCGTACGGGTGTCCTTGTGGCCCAGCATGACCGCGGCGCCGGCCTCGCCCGGGGTGGCCATCTCGCGGTACCAGCCCACGAGGTTCGGGTTGTCGGCCGGCGGGACCTGGATCGTGCCGTCCTTGGCCAGGCCGATCGACTTGATCGGGGCGTTCACGCCGAGCTTCTTGATCACCACGCGGAGCGGGGTGGAAGGCTGCATCGGCGGCGCCGGGTCGGGCAACGGCAGGGGCGGCGGCACGGTCGGGGCCGCGTTGAACAGCGCCTGCGCCGGCTGCCCCGTGGCCTTGCCGTCCGGCTGGGCGTCCAGGGCCAGCTGGTCGCGCTGCGCGGCCAGGCCGTACTCCTCGGGCGAGTTGAAGACGATCAGCATGCCGGCCACCACCGTGATCACCCCGGCGATGGCGGCCAGGATCAGGACAATCCGCAGGGCCCTGCCGCCCGGGTCCTGGGGCGGCTCGCCGTAGGGATAGTGCGGTGCCATGGCGCCGTCAGCCCCGGGTCGCGCCGCGACGGCGCATGGCCAGCCCACCGGCACCGGCGGCCAGGATCAGCGCGGATCCCACCAGCACGAACATCCGCCCGTCGGGGCCCATCTCCCCACCGCTACCGGTGTTGGCACCGGCCTTGGGCGTCTTGGAGGACCGCTTCGTGGGGGTTTCGACCACGGTGACGTAGCTGGTCTTGGTCTGCTTGGGGGTGGCGGTCGTCTTGGCGGGGGTCGGGGTGGGGGTGGGCGTCGGAGTCGGTGTGGGAGTGGGGGTAGGGGTGGGGGTGCCGTTGGAAGGCGTCCCGGTCGCGACCGTGACCAGGGCCGCCGCGGCCGACGCCTCGGACTCGGAGCCGGTCTTCACCGAGCAGGTGTACCACGTGGCGGCGGCCGCGCCGCTCGGTCCGACCTGTAACACGAAGTCGTCGGGCACGACGGCCATGACGCCGGTGGCCTTCGGCGTGAGGCTGATGAGCACCGGCGGGATCGACATCGGGGCGCCGGCCGTCGCCGCGGTCAGAGGCGTGGCCGTCGCGGTGACCCCTCGGGTCTCGGTCGGCATGGGGTTCGGGGTGCCGGTGACGATCGCCGTGGCCTGGATCACGATGCGATCGGTGACGGGGATCGGCGAGCGCGCCGTGAGAGTCGGGCCGGGCGAAGTGGGCTGCCCGATGTTCCACGTCACCACGGCGGTCGAGCTCGGCGAGGGGGCGGTCAGCGGACCCTGCAGATCCATCTGGAACCGGTAGTCGGTGCCCGTGCCGGTCGTGTCGGTCTTGCAGGTATAGGTCACCGGCTTCGGCGCCACCGACTGGGCCACCGCTGGGACTCCGAGGACTAAGACTGCCGCTCCGGTGGCAAGGGCAGATGTCTTGAGGGCGAGGCGGTGCCTCGCCTTGGACGTCAGCACTGTCCTTCTCCGTTTCGGCACAGGTTCAACAGGCGTACCAGACTGGCAGCCATTGGTCACGGTTAGGTTGAGATCTTACGAACACTCCCTGTAAATCTCCTGTAAACCGGGAAACCCGTGCAAGTCGGGCACTAGCCCTTCTTCTTGGACAGGGTGGCGTAAACGATGATGTTGTCCGTGTAGGAGTGGGCCGTCTTGTTGAAGACGCCCCCACACGTGATCAGCCTGAGCTGCGCGTTCGCCGTGTTGCCGTACACCCGGCTGGTCGGGAACGAGTTCTTGCCGACCTGCTCGACCCCGCTGACCGTGAACTTGGTCACCTTCTTGTCCGAGCGGTACACGTAGATCGCGTCACCCTTGGCCAGCTCCCGCAGGCGGTAGAACACGGCGGCGCCCTTGCGGGTGCTCACGTGGCCGTTGATCACCGAGGGGCCCAGCTCGCCGGGCACCGGCGAGAAGCGGTACCAGCCCGTCTGGTTGGGCTTGGTCAGCGGCGGCGTGGTCAGGTTGCCCTTGAGGTCCACCGTGACGGACCCGACCAACGCGTTCACCTTGATCTTGGGGATCTTGATGCGAGTCGGTGCGGGCTTCTTCTTGGCCGTGGTCTTGGCGGGCGGGATCGGCGCCACGACCGGGGCCGCCGCCAGGGGCGGCGGGGCGTCGGGGCGGGCCGGGGTCAGCGGGACGTTCTTGCCGCCCGGGCCGACCGTCGGCGACAGCACGAACGCGCCCGCCGCGTTCTGGATCTCCACAGTGCTCGGCCCGGCCTGCGCCACCGTTCCCGGAACGGGGCCGGACCCGTCGTCCACGGCCGGGATCAGCGAGAGCAGCCCGACCATGATGGCGCCCACCCCGCCCAGCGAGCCGGCGACCAGCAGCGCCGGCATGGCCCTGTTCAGCGCCGCCCGACGCGCCTGCTTCCGCTCATCCGCCGGCGCCTGCGGCAGCGCGGCCGGCTGGGGGTTCGGCTGCTCGTCCGGCTGGGGGTTCGTGTGCTCGGTCATCAGCGCTCTCCTCCGGCGTGCGCGGCCTGCCGTCTGCGCAGCAGCAGCCCGCCCGTGGCACTTCCCATCAGCAGCAGCGAACCGCCGGCGATCAGCCCGTACGAGGAGCTCGCGGGCTCCGGCGCCTCACCCGTGTCCACCCCGCCCTTGGGCGTCTTGGCCACCTGGGCCTTCACGTACTTGGTGGTGGTCGGCTTGGGCGACCTGGTCGGCGTCACCGTCGCCGTCGCCGTGGCCGTCCTGACGCCTCCGGTGACCACGCTGACGTGACTCGGGCCGGGGGTGTGGGAGTAGGGCGAGCTGTTCGTCGGGTCCGGCGTGCCGGGCGTGGTCGGGGTGCGGGTGGGCGTTTGCGACGTCGAGGGGGAAGTGCTCGGGCTGTTCGACTGCGTCGGGGTGGCGCCCGGCACGTTCACCTCGATGGCCCCCGGGTCGCCCTGGATGGTGCAGGTGGCCTCGTTGTGCGAGGGCGGCTCGGTGATCTCACCAGTGGTCACCCGGAACGCGTCCACGTGCGCGGTCTTCGCCTCGACGTTGAGGACCTCGATGGTGTGCGGCCCGTACTCCAGCTCTGGCGACTCCCAGAGGACTTCCTTGGACCTGGTCCCGGTCATCGGCACGCCGTTGCGGTCCTTGTCGGGCTCGACGACCGGATCGGTCACCGTGTTGCCGTCCAGGAGGATGCGCACAGGACCGAGGCCCGGCTCGCGCCTGCCGATGTAGGCCACCTTGGTGCCCTTGAACTCCAGCTTGGCGATGCCGTCCTTCTGGGTGGTCGTGTGGAGGTCGTAGATGTGGTCGGCGTACTCCTCCGAAGTCTGGTGGTGGTACCAGTCGGACGAGTACGTGACCAGCTTGTTGTCGTTGACCGTGACCTCGCCCTTGGCGGGCTTGAACCGCACGACCAGGCCGGCCGGCTTGACCCGGATGGTGCCGGAGCGCTGCACGGAGCCCGCGTCGGACAGGCCCGACGGCAGCTTCAGGAAGTCGCCCGGCACGAGCTCCGCCTGCTCCTGGGAGCCCTTCGGCCGGAGCTGGCCCTCCCAGGCGCCGGTGATGTCCACGGTGCCTTCCAGATTCAGCGTGGAGCCCTTCGGGAAGAAGCCGGGCGAGCCGAACTGCTTGCCGCCCAGATACTTGATCGACCAGCCGACGTCGAGCATGCCGGCGGAGGTGAGCCTGGGGGTGACGAGCGCCTCCAGCTGCACGCCGCCCGAGCTGCCGGCGACGCCTCCCGTGCAGAAGTACTTGGCGACCAGAGACGTCTCTGCCTGT
The DNA here is from genome assembly GCF_044459125.1 of Nonomuraea sp. NPDC050383. Lineage (NCBI taxonomy): Bacteria > Bacillati > Actinomycetota > Actinomycetes > Streptosporangiales > Streptosporangiaceae > Nonomuraea > Nonomuraea sp. NPDC050383. The sequence continues at coordinate 345,302 of NZ_JBITIP010000008.1, read as the reverse complement.
CCTGGCTGGGATGCCACCACGAAGGCGGCGGACGCGGCCATGCCGACCGTTGCGGCGATCAACGCCTTGCGCCACCGATTCACCGGACACTCCGCTCACACATAGACCGAAGGTAGATCTTAAGGTCGATACCACTTTCAATCAGGCGATGTTCGGCACTTGTGATGAAGCCGTGTCCACGCCCCGAAAACCGGCGCGCGACCGGGTATACCTCGAGGTAACAGAATCGTATTCTGGCGTCCGTTCACGCCTGCCTGGAGGAGACCGATGGAGCGAGACCTCTTCGAGGAGGAGCACCTGCTCTTCCGCGAGACCGTGCGCGAGTTCATGGCCCGCGAGGTGGTCCCGCACCACGGCCGCTGGGAGAAGGACGGCATCGTCCCCCGTGAGGTCTGGAAGAAGGCGGGCGAGCTCGGGATGTTCGGCTTCTCGGTCCCCGAGGAGTACGGCGGCGCGGGCGTCACCGACTTCCGGTTCAACACGGTGATCGTCGAGGAGATCATGCGCCACGGCGCCACCGGCCTCGGGTTCTCCCTGCACAACGACGTCATGGCCCCGTACCTGGTGGAGCTGACCGACGACGCGCAGAAGCAGCGGTGGCTGCCGGGCTTCGCGAGCGGCGAGCTGATCACCGCCATCGCGATGACCGAGCCCGGCGCGGGCAGCGACCTGCAGGGCGTGCGCGCCACCGCCGTCCGCGAGGGCGACCACTACGTGCTCAACGGGCAGAAGACGTTCATCACCAACGGCGTCAACGCCGATCTCGTCGTGGTCGTGGCCAAGACCGACCCCGAGGCCGGCGCGCGGGGCATCACGCTGCTCGTGGTGGAGCGCGGCATGGAGGGGTTCGGCCGGGGCCGCAACCTCGACAAGATCGGGATGAAGGCGCAGGACACGGCCGAGCTGTTCTTCGAGAACGTCCGCGTGCCCGTGGCCAACCGGCTCGGCCCGGACGACGGCCAGGGGTTCTTCCAGCTCATGCGCAACCTGCCCCAGGAGCGCATGTCGATCACGGTGGCAGCCGTCGCCGCGGCCGAGGCCGTGCTGGAGCAGACCGTGGAGTACTGCCGGGGCCGGCAGGCGTTCGGCCGGAGCATCGGGTCGTTCCAGAACACCCGGTTCGTCCTGGCGGAGCTCGCCACCGAGACCGAGATCGCCCGCCACTACGTCGACAAGTGCGTGCTCGCGCTCAACGCCGGGCGGCTGACGGCGGTGGACGCGGCCAAGGCCAAGTGGTGGACCACCGAGCTGCAGAACAAGGTCATCGACCGCTGCCTCCAGCTCCACGGCGGCTACGGCTACATGATGGAGTACCCCGTGGCCAAGGCCTGGGCGGACAGCCGGGTGCAGACCATCTACGGCGGCACCACCGAGATCATGAAGGAGATCATCGGCCGGTCGTTCGGGTTCTAGAGAGACCCGGTCGTCCAGCGCACGCCGGGCCTCACTGCGGCGCATACTGGCAACCATGGACAGCGGCCTGATCCTCCTGGTGTTCCTCGCGTTGCTGTTCGCCTGGGTCCTGAACCGCGTGCGCCGCGCGCTGCGCCTGGGCGCCGTCGGCTACGCCGGCATCATGATCGTATTTGTGATCGTCATGCTGCTCCTCTGGGGCCAGACCTTCCGCTGACCCGGCCGCACCGCCCTAGCCACCGCTGCCCTCCAGCAGGACCCGCGCCACCAGCTCCGGGTCGTCGCTCATCGGCACGTGGCCGCACCCGAGCAGCAGCTTGACCCGCTGCCCCGACCACCGGGCCGCGCGCACGGCCTGGCGGCGCGGCAGCAGCCGGTCGTGCTCGCCCCAGGCGATCGTGATCGGCGCCTTGGGCGGCGCGGGCGGCATCATCCCGGCGAACGACTCCAGCGTCTCCTCGAACCCCGGCGCCGCGACCAGCGCCTGCGAGGCGGCGACCAGCGCCTCCGGCGAGAGCCTCGACGGGTGGGCGACCAGCAGGCCGGCGCTCACCGCCCGGCCCGCCGGGGTGGAGGCGGCCCGGACGGCCTGCTCCGGCGACAGCGCGCCGGCCGCCGCCCGCATGGCGCGCAGCGCCGTCCGGCCGTACAGGAGCTCCGAGCGCGACCAGAAGCCGGCCGGCGACAGCGCGGTGGCGGTGCGGACCACGCCGCGCGAGGCCAGCTCCAGCGCGATGTAGCCGCCCAGCGAGTTGCCCGCCACGTGCGGCTCCCGCACCCCGAGCAGGTCGCAGAACGCCTCGACCGCGTCGGCCAGCGACTCCGCGGTGTACGGGGTGCCGGCGGGCAGCGGTGGCGAGACCCCGAACCCGGGCAGGTCGAGCGCGATCACGGTGCGCGAGGCGGCCAGCCGGTCGATCACCGGCAGCCACGCCTGCCAGTGGTGGCCGATGCCGTGGACGAGGATCAGCGGCGCGCCGGTGCCACGCCGCTCGAAGGCCAGCTCCATGCCGACGAGTGAACCACTCAGCGGCTACGGGTGGGAATCTCGAACCAGACGGCTTTGCCTTCCCTGGTGGGTCGCGAGCCCCAACGCCGGGCCAACTGGTCCACCAGGTAGAGCCCGCGGCCGCCCTCGTCGTTCTCCCCCGCGCTACGGATGCGCGGCAGCCGGAGGTCCTGGTCGAACACCTCGACCCAGACGGCCTCGTCGCCCCGCCGCAGCCGCAGGGTGAACTCCTTCTCGCCCACGACCTCGTCCTCGAAGCCCGGCACGTCCCACGACTCGTCGAACGGCAGCGGCCCGTCCACGGTCAGCTCGCGGCGCGGCACGGTGGCGGTCGCCGCGTGCAGCACCACGTTGGTGACGACCTCCGACACGAGCAGGCAGGCCAGCTCGGCCCGCTCCTCCGGTACGTTCCACGCGTCGAAGGCCTCCGACGCCATGCGGCGCGCCTCGCCCACCATGATCGGCTGGGCGGGGAACGTGCGCTCCTCCACGTCGAGGTCGGCCTGGCTGGAGCGGACCACGAGGATCGCCATGTCGTCGTCGATCTCGCCGGGCACGGCCACCGTGGCGGCGTCGGCCACCCGCTCCACCTCGGCGTCGGCGTACTTGGCGAGCTTCTCGCGCAGCACGCCCAGCGTCTCCTCGTCGCTCGCCATCTGACCGTCGCGGTTGGGGCGCCGGTCCACCAGGCCGTCGGTGTAGAGCAGCAGGGCGGCGCCGGGCGGCAGCACGCGGGTCTGCTCCTTGTAGACGAGGTCGGCGTGCAGGCCCTTGGCGCGCACGCCCAGCGGCTGGCCGACATCCTCGATGTCCATCTCGACGCACTCGCCGTCGACCAGCAGCAGCGGCGGCGCGTGGCCGGCGTTGGCGAACGACAACGTGCGCGACCAGGCGTCGTAGACGAGGTACTGGCAGGTCACGATGGGCGGGACGCTGATGTCGGCGCCGCTGTCGTCCTTCTCGGGAGTGGCGATGATGCGCGTCCACTCGTCGAGCCGGGCGAGGATGTCGGCGGGCGACTTGTCGTCCTGGGCGAAGGCCCGCAGCGCGGCGCGGAGCTGCCCCATGATCGCCGCGGCGCGGGCGCCCCGGCCCTCGACGTCGCCGATGACGATGCCGACCCGGCCGGCCGACAGCGGGATCACGTCGTACCAGTCGCCGCCGACCTGGGTCTGGATGCCCTGGCCGTGGGAGGCGAGCGGCGCCGCCGGGTAGTAGCGCACCGCGATCTGCAGCCCGTCGAGCTCCGGCAGCGCCCTGGGCAGCAGGTGCTTCTGGAACGACTCGGCGGTGTGGCGCTCCTCCTCGAACAGCAGCGCGTTGTCGATGGCGAGCGCGACCCGGGTGGCGATGGCGCCGACGAAGTCACGGTCGAACGCGTCGTAGTGGGGGCTGCGCCGGTCGGTCAGGTTGGACAGGCCGAGGTACATCTGGCCGAGGGTCTCGCCGCGCACGCACAGCGGCGCCACGATCGCGGAGGTCATGCCGACCTCGCCGCACAGCTTGGCGCTGTTCTCGCTCGGGCTGGGGAAGCTGTTGACCGCGAAGTCCTCGACGAGGATCGTCTCCTGGCGGCGCATCGCGACGTCGGCGTAGTGGCCGGGGGGGTAGCGGATCTCCGCGCCGACCGGCTTCCAGGTGCCGGGCGGCGGGGTCCAGCCCTGCACGTGCTGCGACACCCGGCGCACCAGGCGGTCGCCCTCCATCAGCTCGATGAAGCAGTGGTCGGCGAACTGCGGGACGAGCATCTCGGCGACCCGCTTGAGCGTCTCCTCGACGTACAGGGAGCCGGCGAGCCGCTCGCCGATGCGCTCCAGCAGGCCGAAGCGGTCCTTCTCGCGCTCGTTGCTGCGCAGCGCCTCGCGGGCGGTGATCACGATGCCGGTCACCGAGCCGGAGGGATGACGCAGCGGCACGGCCTGGGCGCGCACGTAGACGATCGTGCCGTCGCCGCGCCGGACGTCGAACGTGCCCTCCCAGACGCCGCCCTTGAGCACGTGCTTGGCCAGCTCCACCGCGAGCGGGTGGTCCTTCTCCAGGATGCCGAGGGACAGCACCGACGTGTCACCGGCCACGGACTTGCCGGGCCGGCCGAACAGCTTCTCCGCGAACGGGTTCCAGTACAGGAGGTTGCTGAAACGGTCGGTCACCACGACCGCCATCTCGACATGGTCCAGGACGGACTCCGCGGCGAGCTGGTCGGCCGCGTCCTCGGAGAGATCCCCCCAGCGCTTCATCCGGAGACCACTCCTCGGGGAGGCATGTGCGCAAAGCGAACCACGGGCGCTCCTGCAACAGTCTTGACCGGCGGGGAGTGGAGGGCCTCCCTCGAGGGATTCAACCAAGCAGCAGCGCGCGCGTCAGCGCTTGGAGACGAAGACGTGCGCGGCAACGTCGCGCGGTAGCTCCGCGGGAATGTCGTTCGCGTCACCGTCACCTGTCACCCGTACACCGTCGTCGCTCGCCGCGAGCGTGACCTCGCGTCCGGGTTGTATCCCAACTTGCTTGAGTTTAAGCATCACGGCGGGATCGCTTTGCACTTGTTCGCTAATTCGCCGCACGACCACGGGTATGTCCCTCGGTCCGGCCAGGGCCGACATCGAGGTCAAGACGGACACAGTCGTGTCGGCCGGCTCCTGGGCTCCCAGCTCGCCCAGCCCCGGGATGGGGTTGCCGTGCGGGCAGGTCGTCGGGTTGTGCAGCAGCGTCACCAGGCGGGCCTCGACGGACTCCGACATCACGTGCTCCCAGCGGCACGCCTCGATGTGCACCTCTTCCCACGGCAGACCGATCACCTCGGTCAGCAGGCACTCGGCGAGGCGGTGCTTGCGCATCACCCGCGTGGCGAGGGTGCGGCCCAGCTCGGTCATCGACAGGTGCCGGTCGCCCTCCACCCGGACCAGGCCGTCGCGCTCCATGCGGGCCACGGTCTGGCTCACGGTGGGGCCGCTCTGCTGAAGACGCTCGGCGATGCGGGCCCGGAGGGGGACGATGCCCTCCTCTTCGAGCTCGTAAATCGTCCGGAGATACATCTCCGTCGTGTCGATCAGGCCGTGTGCGGTCAAGGCTCCTCCCATCTGGAATGCTACGCCGGTCATGGCAGGGACTGAGCCCGTCCGCCTCGGGCACACAAGTTCAGAGGAAACCTTACTTGCGTACCTCTTCACTTGCGGACAAGGACCGGCGATGGCAAAGGACGGCAACAACGGGGCGGCCCGGTTCCTTCCCGGCCACCTCGACCTGGACTCCCTGAGGGAGGCGTCGGCGGGCTGCCAGGGATGCGACCTGTACCGGAACGCCAGTCGGACGGTCTTCGGCGAGGGGCCGGCGCGGGCCAGGTTCATGCTCGTGGGCGAGCAGCCGGGCGACCAGGAGGACCGCAAGGGCGCGCCCTTCGTGGGGCCCGCCGGGCGGATCCTGGACCGGGGGCTGGAGGAGGCGGGCATCGACCGCGACGACGTCTACGTGACGAACGCGGTCAAGCACTTCTCCTTCGTCCTGCGCGGCAAACGGCGCATCCACCAGAAGCCGACGGCCGCCGAGGTGGAGGCGTGTCAGCCGTGGCTGACGGCCGAGCTGGCGGTGGTGGAGCCGGAGGTGGTCGTGGTGCTGGGCGCCACGGCGGCCCGGTCGCTGCTGGGGGCGGCGTTCCGGGTGACGCGGCAGCGGGGCGAGCCCGTGCCGCTGGGGGACGCGCTGGCCGTCGCGACGATCCACCCGTCGGCGGTGCTGCGCGCCCCGGACCGGGACGCGGCCTACGCGGGCTTCCTGGCCGACCTCCGGGTCGCCGCGGGCACCGTCAAGGGCGCCGCCTGAGCCTCCGTACGGCCGCCCAAGCCCCCGTACGGTCGCCTAAGCCTCCGTACGGTCGCCGGAGCGGTAGTTCCTGAAGCGGGCGGCCGACAGGCCGACGGCCAGCACGGCGGCGGCGCACGCCAGCCCGCCCCCCACCCAGGCCGCGCCCAGCCCGAACGCGGCGGCCGTGGCGCCGGCCCGCAGCTCGCCCAGCCGCGGCCCGCCGGCCACGACCACGAGGAAGACCCCCTGCATGCGGCCGCGCATCTCGTCCGGCGCGTGGAGCTGGAGGATGGACTGCCGCCACACCGACGACACCACGTCGGCCGCCCCGCCCACGGCCATGAACGCCACGACGGCCCACAACTGGTGGACGAGCCCGGCGGCGGCGACGGACAGCCCCCACACGGCGATGACCGCGACCAGCCCGATCCCCTGCCTGGTGACCCGCCCGACCCAGCCGGAGAACAGCGCACCGGCGGACGAGCCGATCGCCATGGACGCGTTGAGCCAGCCGAGGGCGAGGGGGTCGCCGCCGAACCGCTCGGCCGCCACCTGCGGGAACAGGGCGCGGGGGTACGCGAGCACCATCGCGACGATGTCCACCACGAACGACATGAGCAGCACCTGGCTGCCGAGGATGAACCGCAGCCCCTCGGCGACCGCCCGCGCGCCGGGCCGCCGCACCACGCCCTGCGGCGAGAGCGACGGCAGACGCAGGGCCGCGTACAGGCCGGCGCCGAACAGGACCGCGTCGAGCGCGTAGACGGCCGGGTAGCCGGACCAGGCGAGGAGGAGGCCGCTGATCATCGGCCCGGCGATGGCCCCCAGGCTGTGGACGAGGGAGTTGAGTGCGTTGGCCGCCGGCACGAGGTCCGGGGTGAGGATGCGGGGGATGATCGCGCCCCGGGTGGGCGAGCTGATCGCGAAACCGGTGGCGCTCACCGCGACGGCGGCCAGCAGGACGTAGACGTTGCCGAGGCCGAGGAGCGCCTGGAGGAGGATGAACAGGGTGCCCGCCCACGAGATGGCCGAGCCGGCGAGCAGGAGGCGGCGCCGGTCGACCGCGTCGGCGACCGCGCCTCCCCACAGGCCGAAGGCGACCAGCGGGACGAAGTTGGCCATGCCCAGCAGGCCCACCCAGAAGGACGAGTGGGTGAGGACGTAGACCTGCTGGCCGACCGCGACGAGGGTCGCGGCGTTGCCCACGTGCGAGACGGTCTGGCCGGCCCAGATCCGCCGGTACGCGGGCACGGCCAGCGGCCGGGTGTCCAGTAAGTGACGTTTTACGAGCTCCCCGATTGCCACGTGACGCACATTAAGGGGCGAGTCTCTCCAGGACCCACCGGGTTCCGGTTCGCCGGTAGCGGAGCCGGTCGTGCATCCGGTCGAGCTGGCCCTGCCAGAACTCCACCTCCAGCGGCACGACCCGGTAGCCGCCCCAGAAGTCGGGCACCGGCGGATCGTCCGGCCAGCGCGCCGCCAGCTCCTCGTAGCGGGCGTCCAGCTCCTCCCGCGAGCGCACCACCGCGCTCTGCCGCGACGCCCACGCACCGACGCGCGAGCCGTACGGCCGGGAGCGGAAGTAGACCGCCGACTCCTCGTGCGGCAGCCGCACCACCGAGCCCTCCACGCGCACCTGGCGCCGGATGGGGTGCCACGGGAACAGCAGCGAGGCCCTGGCGTTCTCGGCCAGGTCGCGGCCCTTGCGCGACTCGTAGTTGGTGTAGAAGACGAAGCCGCTCTGGTCGTAGCCCTTGAGCAGCACGGTGCGGGCACTGGGCCGGCCGCCGGCCGAGGCCGTGGCCAGCACCATGGCGTTCGGCTCGGGCACGCCGGCCTGCAGCGCGTCCTCGAACCACACGCTGAATTGCGTGATCGGATCGGGAGAGACGTCGGATTCGAGCAGCGGCTCGCCCTCATACGTGCGGCGAAGCCCGGCCAGCGAGGGCGGGCGCGAGGTGGCATCCACGAGACGGTATTCTTGCGCGCCCGGCCGCGGACCCCATACTGAGCCCCCGACCTGGGGCGATGGCGTTTCAACGGGTCCGGAGACCGAGCATGACTCGGCAGGGGGTTAAATTGACCCGCCGGTATCTCGACATCAACAGAGCGGTGGAGCTCGGGGCGAGAGAGCGAGGCAACAATGCCGACGAGTCCCGAAGCGGCCGCAACCGTACACGCAGCATTGCCGGAACATGGCAAGAAAGGGAGGCGGCCAACAATGTCCGACTTCAAACCCGGCCTCGAAGGCGTCGTGGCCTTCGAGACCGAGATCGCGGAACCGGACAAAGAAGGGGGCGCCCTTCGATACCGCGGCGTCGACATCGAGGAGCTGGTCGGCCGTGTCCCCTTCGGGCACGTCTGGGGCCTGCTGGTCGACAACAAGTTCCAGCCGGGTCTGCCCCCGGCGGAGCCGTTCCCCATTCCTGTCCACTCCGGTGACATCCGGGTGGACGTGCAGAGCGCCCTGGCCATGCTGGCCCCGGCCTACGGCTTCAAGCCGCTGCTCGACATCTCGGACGAGGAGGCGCGCGACCAGCTCGCCCGCGCCTCGGTGATGGCCCTGTCCTTCGTGGCGCAGTCGGCGCGGGGCCTCGGCCTGCCGATGGTGCCGCAGAGCCGTGTGGACGAGGCCAAGACCATCGTCGAGCGGTTCATGGTCCGCTGGCGCGGTGAGCCCGACCCCAGGCATGTCAAGGCCATCGACGCCTATTGGACCTCGGCCGCCGAGCACGGCATGAACGCCTCGACGTTCACGGCCCGGGTGATCGCCTCGACCGGCGCCGACGTGGCCGCCGCTCTGTCCGGCGCCGTGGGGGCCATGTCCGGCCCGCTGCACGGCGGCGCCCCGGCCCGCGTGCTGCACATGATCGAGGGCGTCGAGCAGATGGGCGACGCCAAGAAGTACGTGCAGAGCGAGCTGGACAAGGGCCAGCGGCTCATGGGCTTCGGCCACCGCGTCTATCGCGCCGAGGACCCGCGTGCCCGCGTGCTCCGCCGTACCGCCAAGGAGCTCGACGCGCCGCGCTACGAGGTGGCGGCCGCGCTGGAGCAGGCGGCTCTGGAGGAGCTGCACGCCCGCAAGCCCGACCGTGTGCTGGCCACCAACGTGGAGTACTGGGCCGCCGTGGTCCTCGACTTCGCCGAGGTGCCGTCGCACATGTTCACCTCGATGTTCACCTGCGCCCGCACGGCCGGTTGGGCCGCGCACATCCTGGAGCAGAAGCGGACGGGCCGCCTGGTCCGCCCGAGCGCCAACTACATCGGCCCGGCCTCGCGTCCGCTCAGTGACGTGCCCGGGGCCGCCGAGGTCGCCGGCACCATCTGACCCGGCGCCGTTCCGGCCGGCCACGCCGCGCCTCCCGGGTGCACCTCACCTGGGCGGCGCGGCGCAGCCGGCCACCGCCGCCGTCGGCCTGCACACCCACCGGGCCCGGATCGGCTGCCCCGACTCGACGGACATGAGCCACACCTCGCGCCCCTGCGCGTCGTGGTCCCGGGCGTCGCCGGAGAAGGCCACCGACCCCGTGGCGCCGTCGAAGCGCAGGCCCCTCAGGTTGTAGTGAACGCCGTCGCGGATGTCCTCCGCGCCGCTCTGCGTCCGGTACGCGTCGACCGCGATCGCCACCGCCTGCGCCGCGTCGTAGCCGAACGAGGCGTGCGCGAACGAGAACACGAACGACGTGCCCGCCCACTGCCGCAGCGTCTTCTGCCCCTGGTTGAGCGAGGAGTCGCGCACGTCGGTCAGCGACACGAACGACAGGGTCGTGTCGTGCCCGCGCCCGTTGGAGGTGACGTCGTTGGCGATGGCGCCCGTGAGGTCGTCCGAGACGACCAGCCTGACCTTGCGCCGCTCGCACGAGGCGCCCCACGCCCGCTTGAGGCCGCTGAGGAAGTCGGCCCGGCCCGTGTAGTAGACGACCCGCGCCCCGCTCCCGCACGCCTCCTCCATCGCCGCGCCGAGCGAGGCGTCGTCGCCGAAGGAGTGCTCGGACTTCACCCCGGGATACTCGCGCAGGAACAGGTTCTTCAGGTCCTCGCTGTACAGCTCGCCCGGCTGCCGCTGCCAGACCACGGCCACGTTCGGCTTCGGCGCCAGGCCCTCGCCCAGGCCGAGCGTGGCCAGCCACTCCACCGTGGCCTTGGTCTGCAGCTCGTCGACGACCGCGAGCCGGAACAGGTAGGCCGACCGCTGCTGCCCGGCCCCGGCGATCTGGCCGACCGTGCTCACCGTGCTGACCATCGGCAGGTTGGCCCCGGTCAGCACGTTCACGGCCCGCCTGACCTCCTCGCGGCTCCAGGCGAAGCCCACGACGGCCGTCAGCGAGGGGTCGCGCCGGGCACGGCCCTCGATGTCCCTGGCCGCCAGCTCGGCGCTGAGGAAGTCCTGGCCGGTGTTGGCGAAGACGATCCTCATCTTCCAGTCGGACTTGCTCCGGTTGTAGCTGTCCTGATAGGCGCCGATGCCGGTGAGCTCGCCCGCCACCGCGGCCATCTGGCCGTCCTTGAACGCCGCGCCGGGCTGCGTGGTGAGCGGGCCGAGGTAGACCATGGTGAAGACCTTGGCGGCGAACGGGATCTGCGAGTTCTGCCGCTCGATGCGGCTCAGCACCGGCTGGACGAGGGGGTGGGGACCCATCTTCTCCAGCGCCCCGAGGCCGACGCACTGGTCGGCCACCCTGGTCAGCTCGGCGCCGCAGCCCGCGGTCGCGACGACGGCCCCGGTGAGGGGCAGCACGATCAGCGCCGCCACGGCCAGCCAGTAGGCCAGCGGGCGCACGGGCAGCAGCCTGCGCGGCTTGTCCTTGCCCGCCCGCCCGCGCGGGTCCGCCTCGATCAGCACGTACGGACTGGGCCGTACCCGGCGCACCATGTCGCGCCAGCCGTGGTGGAGCTCGACCGCGTCCGCCTCCGGGCCGCGGGGCGGCTCGGCCGGCTGCGCCGCGGGCGGCACCGTCGTCGAGACGACCACCAGCAGCGGCCCCTTCTGCCCGGCGACCGTCCTGACGTCGTTCAGCAACTCCATGAACCGGCGGCGGACCGTGCCTGGGTCGGCGCCGCCGAGCCACAGCACCGGGTACGTGTCGCGGCCCCAGCCGGGCCATGGGATGACCCGGCGCTGGTACGCCTGGCGCAGGTCCTCCAGCAGGGCGGCGACCAGCAGCCGCTCGACCTCCTCCGGCGGCGCCTCGCTGACGCGCACCGCGTACTCGATGACGCTCTCGTCCCGCCCGCGCCGTAAGTAGGGGGCCCGGCGGAACCAGCGGTAGAAGATCGGCCCGCGGATCAGCAGCAGGGCGTGGACGAGTCCGCCGACGAGCGCGACGCCGATGCCCGCCCCCCACACCAGCAGGCTGAGGCCGTCCACGAGCTGCTGCAGCCCGTACGCGGCCAGGCCGGAGGCGGGGATCCAGGTGGTCATGGCGCGGCCCACGTAGTCGGCCATGGCCCTGCGCACCCGGCCCGTGCGCGCCCGCTCCTTGCGCCACTCGATCAGCCACTGCCGGAACACCAGCCGCTTCACCACGGGGTTGGGCGGGGTGCCCGCGCCCGGGACCTCGGCGCCGCGCCGGCTCCAGGCCCACAGGGCGAAGAGGGTCAGCGGGAACCGGGGCGGCGGCAGCAGCGTGCCGCGCACCCAGGTGGACAGCATGCCCTGGGCGCCCGCCAGCCGCTCGACGATGGCCGCCACGTCCGGGAAGTCCCCGGCGTGGATATCCGCGTACGGCACCCGCCGGCCGAACCAGGCCGCGGTGCCGGCGGCCTGCCCGGCCGTCGCCGGATCCCCGGTGAACACCAGGATCGGCAGCCCGCGCTCCTTCGACAGCGGCGACGGCCTCCGCACGGCCTCGTCGATCACCTGGTACACCGGGCTGCTGGGCATGTTCGAACCGGCCTCCGGACTCGACTGCTCCCCCGAGATTCACCTGACCAGGCCGAGCGTATGTGATCGTCACGAGCGGCGACCAGCGACGCGCACATCTCACAATCCGGACCCGGGCCAAGTCATCCCGAGCGGCTCAGTAACCTGGTCGGGTGGCTGACATCGTGATTCCCGCTGACATCAAGCCCGCCGACGGCCGTTTCGGCTGCGGGCCCTCGAAGGTACGCACCGAGCAGCTGGCCGCCCTCGCCTCCGCCGGGGCGAGCGTCATGGGCACCTCCCACCGCCAGAAGCCGGTCAAGGAGCTGGTCGGCCGCGTGCGCTCCGGGCTGGCCGACCTGTTCTCGCTGCCCGAGGGTTACCAGGTCGTCCTGGGCAACGGCGGCACCACCGCGTTCTGGGACATCGCCTCCTTCGGGCTGATCCGCGACCGCTCCCAGCACCTGTCGTTCGGCGAGTTCTCCTCCAAGTTCGCCACCGTCGCCCGCAAGGCGCCGTGGCTGGGCGAGCCGTCGGTGATCAAGTCCGAGGTCGGCACCCACCCGACGCCGGTCGCCGAGGACGGCGTCGACGTCTACGCGCTCACCCACAACGAGACCTCGACCGGCGTCGCCATGCCGATCCGGCGGGTCGGCTCCGACGACTCGCTCGTGCTCGTGGACGCCACCTCCGGCGCGGGCGGCCTGCCCGTGTCGATCGAGGAGACCGACGTCTACTACTTCGCGCCGCAGAAGAGCTTCGCCTCCGACGGCGGCCTGTGGATCGCGCTGATGTCGCCGCGCGCGCTGGCCCGCGTCGAGGAGATCGCCGCCACGGACCGCTACGTGCCGGAGTTCTTCAGCCTGCCGGTCGCCATCGACAACTCCGCGAAGAACCAGACCTACAACACCCCGGCCGTGGCCACGCTGTTCCTGCTGGCCGACCAGCTCGACTGGATGAACGGCAACGGCGGCCTGGCCTGGACGACCGCCCGCACGGCCGACTCGGCGCAGCGCCTCTACTCCTGGGCCGAGAAGGCGTCGTTCGCGACGCCGTTCGCCGCGCCGGAGTTCCGCTCGCAGGTGGTCGGAACGATCGACTTCTCCGACGACGTGGACGCGGCGGCGGTGGCCAAGGTGCTGCGCGCCAACGGCATCGTCGACACCGAGCCGTACCGCAAGCTGGGCCGCAACCAGCTGCGCGTGGCGATGTTCCCGGCGATCGACCCGGCCGACGTCGAGGCGCTGACCGCGTGCATCGACTACGTGGTCGAGCGCGTCTGACCTGATCCGCGCGACGTGATCCGGCGCCGGGGAATCTCCGGCGCCGGGTCGGGTCACCGCTTGAGGCGCAGCAACCAGGCCGCCACGACGCCGCCGATCAGGCCGAACAGGTGGCCCTGCCACGAGATGCCCTGCTGGTTGGGCAGCAGCCCCCACAGGATCGAGTAGTACGCGGCGGCCACGCCGATGCCGAGGACGATGTCGAGGACGCGGCGGTCGAACAGCCCGCGGCACACGACGTACCCGAAGTAGCCGAAGACCAGCCCGCTGGCGCCCACCGTGATGATGTCCGGGCTGGTGAGCCAGGTGCCGAGGCCGCCGATGAGGATGATGAGCGCGCTGGCGGCCAGGAACCTGCCGAGGCCGCGCACCGCGGCCAGGAAGCCGAGCACGAGCAGCGGCAGCGAGTTGGCCATGAGATGGCCGAAGCCGACGTGCAGGAACGGCGCGAACAGGATGCCGACCAGCCCCTCGGGCTCCCATCCGACGATCCCGTACTGGTCGAGGCGGCCGTTCGCCAGGTAGTCGACGATCTCGACGCCCCACATCACGCCGAGGATCAGCACCATCACGACGAGGGCACTGAGCGCGCCGGTCAGCAACGTGCCCGCTCCGCGCTTGACCGACTCGTACCTCGACCCGGAATAGCCGCTCATACGTCCTCCTGCTTAGACGCCCTCTCTTTTACCGTACGCAGGTCGTGTCATGCGCGCGTGAAGAAAGAAACCCCCTCCCCGTTGGAGAGGAGGGGGCGGACGGACGGGCTACTCGCCCTTCCACTGGGGGGCGCGCTTCTCGGCGAAGGCCGCCGCGCCCTCCATGGCGTCCTTGGAGCCGAACACCGGGTTGATGATCTCGCCCTGGCGGCGGAACATCTCCTCCAGCGGCCAGTCCGCCGACTCGATGATCACCTTCTTGGTCGCCGCGAGGGCCAGCGGCGCGTTGGCCGCGATCTTGCGGGCCAGCTCCAGCGCCCCCTCCAGGGCCGCGCCGGGCTCGGTGATCCGGTTGACGAGGCCCAGCTCGTACAGGCGCGAGGCCGGGTAGTGGTCGCCGGTCAGCGCGATCTCCATGGCCACGTGGTACGGGATGCGGCGCGGCAGCCGCATGATGCCGCCCGCGCCGGCCACCAGCCCGCGTTTGGGCTCCGGCAGGCCGAACGTCGCCTCCGAGGAGGCCACGATCACGTCGCAGGACAGCGCCAGCTCGAAGCCGCCCGCCAGCGCGTACCCCTCGACCGCCGCCACCAGCGGCTTACGCGGCGGCGCCTCGGTGAGGCCGCCGAACCCGCGCCCCTCGACCACGGGGAAGTCACCGGCCAGGAAGCCCTTGAGGTCCATGCCGGCACTGAAGGTGCCGCCCGCGCCGGTCAGAACGTAGGCGGACACGTCGGGGCGGCCGTCGAGGGCGTCCAGCGCCTCGGCGATGCCCCGGGCCACCGCGCCGTTGATCGCGTTGCGCGCCTTCGGGCGGTTGATCGTGAGCACGGCGACGCCGCCGGACTCCTCGACGAGGACGTCGTCAGACACGGGACCTCACTTGGGCTGGAAGCGGATGCCGCCGTCGAAGCGGATGACCTCGGCGTTCATGTAGTCGTTCTCGATGAGCGAGCGGACCAGGTGGGCGAACTCGCCGGCCTGCCCCATGCGCTTGGGGAAGACGACGGGCGCGACGAGCTTGGCCTTGAACTCGTCGGCGTTGGGGTTGAAGCCGTAGATGGGGGTGTCGATGATGCCGGGGCAGATCGTGTTGACCCGGACGCCGATGGCGGCGAGGTCACGGGCGGCGGGGACGGTCATGCCGACGATGCCGCCCTTCGAGGCGGAGTAGGCGAGCTGGCCGGTCTGCCCCTCCAGGGCCGCGACGGACGCGGTGTTGACGACCACGCCGCGCTGGCCGTCGGCGTCCACCGGCTCCGTCCTGGCGATGGCGGCGGCGCCGATGCGCATGAGGTTGAACGTGCCGATCAGGTTGACCTCGATGACCTTGCGGTAGGAGGCCGCGCTGTGGGGGGCGCCGTCGCGGTTGACCGTGCGCTCGGCCCAGCCGATGCCCGCGCTGTTGACCACGACGCGCAGCGGCTTGCCGGTGCCGACGGCGGCGTCCACGGCGGCCTGCACCTGGTCCTCGTCCGACACGTCGGTCCGGACGAAGACGCCGCCGAGCTCGTCGGCGACGGCCTTGCCGCGCTCCTCGTTCAGGTCGGCGACGACGACGGTCGCGCCGTGCCGCGCCAGCTCACGGGCGGTGGCCTCACCGAGGCCGCTGGCGCCGCCGGAGATGATTGCTGCAGATCCGTTCACGTCCATATCGGGGACCTTAACCCGCCGACCGAATGAAGTTCTACTCGGGGTGGGTTAAATCTCACCCACGGCGCTGTCGACGTCGGAGTACACCTTGATGCGGCGGTCGAGGCCCGTCGTGCGCAGGATCCGCGCCACGGGCGCCTGGGGGGCCGCCAGCGACACCCCGCCGCCCTCCCCGGTCGCCAGCCGCCACGCCTCGATCAGCACCGACAGGCCGCTGGAGTCCATGAACGAGAGCTGCTGAAGATCGAGGACGAGCCGGGCGCTGTCCTGCTTGATGGCGTCGCGCACCTCGTCCCGGAGGAACGGAGCCGTGAAAAGGTCGAGCTCACCCTCCACGGCCACCACCACGGCGTCACCCAGGGCGTGTCGCGCAAGCCGCAGCTTCATTGGGCCCCTCCTCGATGAGCCACTGTACTTCGACTGGAGGTGCTGTGGCGCGGCTCAGGCCGGCTCGGCCGGAGCTGGAATGGCGAAGCCGTACGGGAGTTCCAGCCGGTGGGCGGCGAGCAGTTCGGCGTCCGAGAGCAGCTCGCGCGTGGGCCCGTCGGCGGCGATCACCCCGTCGGAGAGGATCAGCGAGCGTTCGCACAGCTCCAGCGCGTACGGCAGGTCGTGCGTGACCATGAGGACGGTCACGTCGAGGGAGCGCAGGATCTCGGCGAGCTCCCTGCGGGCGGCCGGGTCCAGGTTGGACGACGGCTCGTCCAGCACCAGGATCTCCGGCTCCATCGCCAGCACGGTCGCCACGGCCACCCTGCGGCGCTGGCCGAAGGACAGGTGGTGCGGCGGCCGGTCGATGGCCTCCAGCATGCCGACCCGGTCCAGCGCGCCCCTGACCGCGCGCTCCAGCGCCTCGCCGGTCAGCCCCATGTTGGCCGGGCCGAAGGCCACGTCGTCGCGGACTGTCGGCATGAACAGCTGGTCGTCGGGGTCCTGGAAGACCAGGCCGACGCGGCGACGGACGTCCTTGAGCGTGTCCTTGCGCACGGGCGTGCCGGCCACGGCGACCGTGCCGTGCCCGGGGGTCAGGATGCCGTTGAGGTGCATGACGAGCGTGGTCTTGCCCGCGCCGTTCGGGCCGAGCAGCGCCACCCGCTCGCCCCGGCCGATCGTCAGGTCCACGCCGAACAGGGCCTGCGTGCCGTCCGGGTAGGCGTAGGCCAGCCGGCTGACTTCGAGAGAGTTCACGATCACAGGGACAGTCCCAACACCGCCAGAGCCGAAACCGGCAGCAGGAGTGCGGTCCCCCACTGCGCGGCCGACGCCGAGACCTCGCCGATCATCGGCATACGGCCGGAGTAGCCGCGGCTCAGCATCGCCAGGTGCACTCTCTCACCCCGCTCGTACGAGCGGATGAACAGGGCCCCCGCCGAGCGGGCGATCACGGGGATCTGCCGGACGTCCCGGGCCTCGAAGCCGCGCGACTCGCGGGCCACCCGCATCCGCCGCATCTCGTCCAGGATCACGTCGAGGTAGCGCAGCATGAACATGGCGATCTGCACCAGCAGCGACGGCACACGCAGCCGCTGCGCCCCCAGCAGGATCACCCGGGGCTCGGTCGTGGCCGCCAGCAGGATGGAGGCGATGACGCCCAGCGTGGCCTTGGCCAGGATGTTCCACGCCGCCCACAGCCCCGGCACGCTCAGTGAGAGGCCGAGCACCGTGGTCCGCTCCCCCAGGCCGATCACGGGGATGAGGAAGGCGAACAGCACGAACGGCAGCTCGATCGCCATCCGCCGCAGCACGTGCCCCGGCGGTACCCGGGCGGCCCAGGCGACGGCCGCCAGCATCACCGCGTACAGGCCGAACGCCCAGAACCGCTCGCGCGGCGTGGCCACCACGACCACGGCGAAGGCGAAGACGGCGAGCAGCTTGCACTGCGGCGGCAGCCGGTGGACCACCGAGCCGCCCGGCAGGTAGAGCTGGTGGTGGTGCCCCGCGCCCATCCGTACTCCGCGCCTTCC
Organism: Nonomuraea sp. NPDC050383; assembly: GCF_044459125.1. NCBI lineage: Bacteria > Bacillati > Actinomycetota > Actinomycetes > Streptosporangiales > Streptosporangiaceae > Nonomuraea > Nonomuraea sp. NPDC050383. The sequence continues at coordinate 327,663 of NZ_JBITIP010000008.1, read as the reverse complement.
CTAGATGTGGACCTTGTCCTGCCCGCGGGCCTCCTCGCCCGTGGACCGGCCGCGGGCCACGTAGGCGACGGCCCCGGCGACGATCAGCACGATGCCGACGCCGATGACCCCGGCGACGCCCACGGGGATGCCGCCCACCTCACCGTAGTCCCCCAGCGGCGACCAGCTCATCAGGTGGTCGGTCGCCTGGTCGAGGAAGCCCTTGTTCTCGGCGACCGCCTCCAGGCCGTCCGGGCTGGAGGAGGCGAAGAACGACACCACGCCCGCCAGCAGCAGCGTCAGGCCGACCCCGCCGAGCAGGAACGGTCGCGGCCGCACTCCCGAGGGCGCCGGCCGGGCCGGCTCCACCGTCGTGGCGCCGTCGGCGCCGCGCAGCACCAGCGACGTGGCCAGCCCGCGCGCCCCGTACACCAGGTCGGGGCGGACCGCGAGGACCGCGCCGACCGTGAACGCGGTGATCACGGCCTCGCCGATGCCGATGAGCACGTGGACGCCGCCCATGGCGGCGGCCACGGCCGTCACCTCGATCGGCGCCGTGCCGCCGATCCAGAACAGCAGCGTGAACACCAGCGCCGCGGCGGGCACCGAGACCAGCGCGGCGAGGAACGCGGCGGCCGTCACCCCGCCCTTGCCCCGGACGAGCTGGGTGATCAGCCGGAAGACGCCCCAGCCCACGAGCACGGTGACGATGCCCATGATGGTGATGTTGATGCCCAGCGCCGTGAGCCCGCCGTCGGCGAAGAACACGCCCTGGACGAGCAGGACCACGGCCATGCACAACACCCCTGTGTAGGGGCCGACGAGTATCGCCGCCAGCGCGCCTCCGAGCAGGTGCCCGCTGGTGCCGGCCGCGACCGGGAAGTTCAGCATCTGCACGGCGAAGACGAACGCGGCGACGAGCCCCGCCATGGGAGCGGTGCGGTCGTCCAGCTCGCGCCGGGCTCCGCGCAGGCACACCGCCACGCCGGCCGCCGCCACGGCTCCGGCGGAGACGGACACGGCCGCGTCGAAGAAGCCATCGGGTACGTGCACGGCACATCCTCCAGCTAGGGCGTCACAACATGCCCTACTTTAGGACATTCCCTTGCACCTGCACATAGGTGGCAATTACGGCAGGATTCTCTGAAGCACGGTACGTGCGGTGAGCTTCCGGACGACGGCGCTCAACCGCCCCTTGCCCGGCGTCGCGTACGGCCGCACGCTGCGGAACACGGCCCCGCCCCACAGCCGGCGCGGCGCGGCCACCGTCTCGGCGTCGATCTCGACCCGGAACCGTGCGGGCGGCCCGCCCACCACGACCTCCAGGTAGGCGTCCCAGGTGCCGGGCGTCAGCCGGCCGATCACGGGCCGGGCCGTGAACCCGCCGTCCGGCAGCGGCACCACCCGCTCGGCCCGCTCGGCGCCGGTGCGCCGCTCCCGCCAGATCAGCCGGCGCAGCGCCGACGCGGCGGGCGCCGAACCGCCGACCGTGACCTCGCCGTCCATGGCCAGCCGGTTGCCCAGCGCCCACCGGGTGCGGATGACCCGCACACAGCCCGGCACCGCCATCAGGTGCCCGCCGACGTCCACGCTGAGGTTGCCGTTGTCCTTGGTGAAGTACGGGATGACGACGGCCTCGCCGACGAGCCGGGCGGCGGGGCGGGCGACGTCCTCGTCACGGTCGGCCCCCAGCCGGCCCGTCCGGAGCACGTTCTCCAGCTCGATGGCGATCCGCGCGTCCCAGATGCCCGAGCCCAGCTCCGACACGTCCACGCGGGCCGTGAACCGGTCCCCCTCGCAGGCGGCCGGCACGACCAGCTCCCGCCCCGCGTCGTGCCGCTCGCGCAGCACCAGCGACATCGTGTACGGCAGGTGGACGCCGTCGAGCCCGGCCGTGCCCGCGACCACGAGCTGGCCGTCCTCCCAGCGCAGCGCCGTCAGCCGGCGGCGGACGGCGGCGGCCTCGATGTCGGCCAGCCGCCCCAGCCGGTCGACGTCGTCGAGGGAGGCGATGCGCTGGCGGCCCATGCGGCCGAGCCGCGCGTGGACCCCCGGCGTCAGCCACTCGTCGCACAGCGCCGCGACCTCCTGCGCGATGTCCTTGCGCCGCACCTGGCCGGACTCCAGGAACGGCACACCGAGCTGGGCCAGCACGTCGAGCTTGAAGTGCCGCAGCAGCAGGTGGTCGCGCAGCGGGCCGGGAGGGACGTGCTCCAGCATGAGCTGGACCGGCCCGCGGATCATGGCGAGCCAGCCCAGCGGATCGCGGCTGCCGGACTGCTGCATGATGCTGCTGCCGTCGGAGCGGGCGACCAGGTGGTAGCAGTCGTGCTCGGCGACCACGGAGATCACGCCCGCGTGGCAGTAGGCGTGGACGGTGAAGTAGATGTCCTCGCCCACGAGCAGGCTCTCCGCGAAGCGGATGCGGTGGCGTTCGAGCATGTCCCGGCGGAACAGCTTGAAGCACGACAGGCTGTTGTAGACCGCGCTGGCGCCCAGATCGGCGTGCTCGGCGTCGCGGGCGAACATCGAGACCGGGGCCCGGCGGCCGTGGCCGACCATCTTGCCGAGCACGATGTCGGAGCCGTTGCGGTCGGCCATGGCGACCATGCGCTCCAGCGCCTCGGGCCCGAGGTAGTCGTCGGCGTCGCAGAAGAAGACGTAGCGGCCGGTGGCGTGGTCGAGGCCGACGTTGCGCGGGCGCCCGGCCCCTCCTCCCGCGCCCTCCAGGCGCACGATCCTGACGCTGGCCCTGTGGTAGGCGGCGTAGAGGTCGAGCAGCTCCGCGCTGCCGTCGGTCGAGCCGTCGTCGACGACGACGATCTCCTTGCGCACCCGCTGAACCAGGACCGAGGTCAGGCACCGGTCCAGGTACGGCCGGCAGTCGCGGGCCGGGATGACGATGCTGACGTCCACCGTCTCCTCGTCCTTCGCCGATGTCGTGATAGCCACAGCCGCGCCCCTCGCCGCTACAGTCCGCCTCCACCTCGTTTCAGTATGTGACGAAGGCCGGTGGGCGCGTGGGGCGATCGGCCGACTTCGCCGCACGCTTTTTTCCCGTCCCCTCCCGACTCCGACAATTCTTCCCCTATTCCAGAAAAGCCCCGGCAATAGTGCTAATCGGTCACTATTTGTCAGCACCGAATTACTTTCAGGAAGGGGTTTCTCCACCGTGGGTAGAGAACTTTCCCACCGGTAGGAGTGCCGTACCCCAGGGCCTTCCGCGGTGATCCGCCGCACCCTTTCACGCGTCTACGCTTAGGCAATCTCGACCGGGGAGGTGGCGGGAGTGGCATCTGATCTCCGCAGACACGGGGAAACCGGCTCGGCGGTGCGCGCCGCGGAGCTGATCGTCTCCTCGGCGCGCCTGAGGGAGCTCTCCGAGTGCTCGGCAGTGCTCCGCAGGACACGGCTGCGGGCCGAAGAGATCATGGAGGAGACGCGCGCGCTTCTTACGGAGGCCGAGCTGCGGGGCGACCTCGATCGGATCGCCGCGCTCGCCGCCCAGCTCGACGAGGCGCGCCAGGCCTACTGCAAGGTCGTCAACGCGTACGTGACGATCTGCCGCAGGATCAGCGAGGAACGTCAGGAGATCATCCGGACCCGGATGGAGGTTGTCAGGAATCGCCTGACGGATTAACGTCAGGGCATGCCTGACTGGAAAGAGAACCTCCGCTGTTCGTTCTGCCACAAGCAGAGCGCGGACGTCGCGAAGCTCATCGCGGGCCCCGGCGTCCACATCTGCGACGAGTGCGTCGGCCTCTGCTCCGAGATCCTGGAGCAGGAGCGGCTCGCCGCCTCCACCGAGCCGCGCCTGCCCATGTGGGAGACCATGACCGAGGAGCAGATCCTCGACCATCTCCCCAAGATCGCCGCGGTGCAGGTCCAGGTCGACGACAACCTGCATGACTGGGTACGGCACCTGCGCACGCGCGACGTGAGCTGGGAGCGCATCGGGGCCTCGCTGGGCATGACCCGGCAGTCCGCGTGGGAGCGGTTCCGGGAGTGACGCCTTCCGGGTCCACCCGGGGCCGGATTTCGCTGGGACCGATATCCGCGCAGCGGTAAACCGGTGTGACCGGTGGGGCGTCCTCCTCTCAGAGGAGGCCCGCCATGAGCGTCCTTGACGGCCTCGCGGCGCCGGACCTCGCGGAGCTCCGCCTGGAGCTGCTCCTGATCGCGGCGTTGCACGACGAGGCAGAGCGACTGGCCGCCCTCCGCGTGGAGGCGGAGCGGACCGTCGCTGAATGAACGGGCTCCAGCTCCCCGGCCGCACCCGGGGAGCTGGAGTTGGGGCCCGTCGCCGAGCCTCTCACCCCACCCTGCCGCGAGCGCGGAACGCGGCCGTCTTCACCCGGTTCTGGCACGCCGTCGAGCAGAACCGGCGGGTGCCGTTGCGCGAGACGTCCACGTACACCCGGTCGCAGTGCGGCGCCGTGCAGACGCCGAGGCGGTCGGCGAACTCCCCGCCCAGGACGACCGCCAGCGCGGTGGCGCAGCTCGCCCCCCAGTCGCCGGCCATGGTGCCGCCGGGGCCGTGGAAGTGCAGGTGCCAGGGCTCGCCGTCGTGCCGTTCGAGCATGGGCCGGGCGCGGGTGTCGTGGAGCACGGCGTTGACCTGGAGAGCCGCCGTGTCCATGTCGTCACGCGCGACCGCCTCGAACACCACGCGCAGCCGCCCCGCGATCTCCACCAGCTCCCGCGCCTCCTCCGCGGCCACCTCGCGATGGCCCGGGTACGCGGAGCGGAGGGTCTCGGTGGCGGTGACGGCGAGGTCGCCCGGGGGCGTGACGGCACGCCCGCGGCTCTCGCCGGGCGTCAGCCCGTTCACCAGCGCGACCGCGACATGGACCACGGCATCGGTGTGACTGTTGAAATTCAATTGACCAGTTACGCCTTCATGCTCTAACTTGTGACTGCCGAAAGCCTACTCGACAGTTACGTACTCGACAGTGACAGGGAGACGATTGTGCTCACCCACGATGCCGCACGGGAGTGGATCGCGCGCTGGGACCGGCAGCAGGAGGGCTACCTGCCCGACCGCGAGGAGCGGTTCAAGGTGCTGATCGACGCCGTCGAGGCCGCCGGCCGCCCCGACCCCCTCGTGCTCGACCTCGGCTGCGGCCCCGGCTCGCTGTCCGCCCGCCTGGTCGACCGGCTCCCCAAGGCCACGGTCATCCCCGTCGACGCCGACCCACTGCTCATCGGGCTCGGCCGGGCCGCGTACCCGGAGCTCCCGTTCGTCTCCCTCGACCTGCGCACCCCCGGCTGGACCGCCTCGCTCGCCCTCGACCGGCCGGTCGACGTGGCCGTGAGCACCACCGCGCTGCACTGGATCTCCGAGCCGGACCTGCGCCGCGTGTACGCCGAGCTGGCCTCCGTGCTGCGGCCCGGTGGGCTCCTGCTCAACGGCGACCACTTCGACTCCGACGACGCCACTCCCGCCCTGTCCCGGCTGGAGCGGGCCGTGCACGACCGGGAGACCGAGCGGGTCTTCGCCGGCAAGGAGCCCGAGGACTGGCGGACCTGGTGGGACGCGATCACCGCGGACCCGGACTTCGCCGAGCTGGACGCCGCCCGCACCACGGCCGGCGCCGACCATCACGGCTCGGAGTCGCACCTGCTGTCGCAGCACGTCACGGCGCTGCGGGAGGCGGGGTTCGCGGAGGTCGGCACGCTGTGGCAGCGCGGCAACAACCGCCTCCTGTGCGCGGTCCGCGGCTGACGCACCTGCTGTACGCCCGTACCGTCGGACGCGACCTCACCGGGAGCCGGCCCCGGCCGCGGGAGTCGCGGCCGGTGCGGAGCCCGTACGGCGGGAGACGGCGACTCCCGCCAGGCAGAGCGCCCCGCCGGCCAGGGTGATGATCCCGGGCACCTCCCCCAGCGCCACCCAGGACATCAGCACGACCAGCATCGGCACCACGTAGGTGGTCGCCCCCATCTTCCCGGCCGTCGTCCGCGCCAGGGCGAACGCCCAGGTGGTGAACGCCAGCGCGGTCGGGAACACACCCAGGTACACCATGTTGAGCGTCGCGGACAGCGGAGCCCGGGCCGCCTCGCTCACGAGTACGCCCGCGAAGGGAAGGCAGGCGACGGCGCCCACGAGACACCCGTAGAAGGTGACCTGCAACGCGCCGGCGTGCTTCAGCGCCGGCTTCTGCGCCACGACGCCCCCGGCGTACGACACGGCGGCCAGCAGGCACAGCACCACCCCGAGCACGGAGGCGTGCCCGGACCCGGACACCGAGACCCCCACGACGACCGCCCCCGCGAACGACACCCCCATCCCGGCCAGCAGCCGCCGCGGCAGCCCCTCGCCCAGCAGCCACCCGCCCAGCAGCGCCATGAGGATCGGCCCGACGTTGATCAACATGGCCGCCGTGCCCGCGTCGACCTCCCGCTCACCCCAGTTCAGGGCCACCATGTACGCGCCGAACCACAGCACGCCCGAGCAGAGGATGCCCGGCCACGCGGCCCGCGCCGGCCATCCCACCCGCCGCACCAGACAGATGACCCCCAGCACCAGAACCCCGGCGAGCAGCCGCCCGAGGGCCAGCGCGCCCGGGGAGTACGCGGTGCCGGCGCTGCGGATGGACACGAAGGCGGAGGCCCACAGCACGACGGTGACACCGGCCGCCGCGACCGCCGCCCACGGGGATTCGGAGGAGGTTCTCATGGGCCCCACGTTAGGGCCGGAATCCTTCGCTACTGACCGAAATGTCCCTTGAACTGAGCACGGCGAACCACTCAGTCACCCACGTCGGCCAAGTACTCCGCGCTGACGGTGCGCAACTCGCTCCCCACGGTGAGGGCCTCGTCGACCGTCAGACTCCCCGAGTCGACCTCGACCAGCCGATGCCCGACCTTGGCGAACAGCACCATCCTGCCCTCCGTCCCGTGCCGCCAGAGCCAACGGTCCGCCGCGAGCCTTCGGCAGCCGGGTTCGGCGTCGTTGCTGCTCCACACCTCGCAGGCGTGGCGCGGATCCTCGTCGTCGGTGATGCGGACGGACACGTCGGCGTCGTTCCCACGACCCTTGGCGTAGGAGAGCTCCAGGACCTGGTCGGCGAGGGTCAGCGCCCTGACCAGCCTGCGGCCGGGGACCACAGCGGGCACCGCCAGGGGCACGGACTCGCGGAGGTGCTCGATGTACGCGGTCCGCTGCTGCCGCTGCCGGGTCTCCGCCCGCCACTCCTGGACCATCGGGGTCGTGATCACGCATGCGCACACCATTCCAGCGGCGATCACGCGTGGCGCCGGTGACGTGGTCCCCGTCAGTCGTGCGGCGCCCGCGTAGCTCACAACGGCGAGCCCGGCGATTCCGAGGAGAACCATCCTCGGGCTCGCGGGGGGCACAGCCAGTGCCACCGCCCGGCTGAGCACCCACAACAGCACGGGTGCGAGCAGCGCGGTGCGCAGCGGGCTCGCGATCCGCGCCACTCTCGCGAGCAGCCATCCAGCGGGGAAGATCAGCGCTACGGCCAGAATCACGCCCGGCATGGCCACGTAGCCGTCAAGGTCCTCGTCGAACAGGCGCGACACCGGGTATCCCAGCCCAAGTCCCAGCGGCAACCCGATGACGGCCCCCCGCACAAGGTCCTCAGCCATGCGAGCGTCGTTACGCCTTTCCGTTGGCGGCGCACCACCCGGTCCACGTGGTGGCGCCCTTGCCGAGCTGCTTGTTGTAGAAGGAGGTCCAGGAGTTCTCGCTCGGGCCGGGGGCGGCGGGGGCGGTCGTGTAGAGCGGGTAGGCGGCGTCGATCTCCGCGCGCAGCCACGGCTCGATGTCGAGGTAGGAGCCCAGCGACCAGCTGCGGGCGTGGTAGGTGAGCTGCCCGCGGACGTCGGTCTCGGGCAGGCACATGAACGGCGCCCACGGGCTCGTCCTCGACCAGCTGATCTTGGTCTTCATCGCGCCCTTGGGGACCGAGCCGGCGACCGTGCGGGCCGCGACCTCGCGGTCGTCGACGTAGAAGTCGAACATCTCCTGAGCCGCGTAGACGCCGTTCACCAGGCCGAACGGCTCGCCCAGGGTGGTCTTGAGGTCCGTGCGGACCGGGATGTCGCTCGTCCACTCGGTCTCGTCGTACATCTGCCGCAGCGGCGGGCCGGCGTAGGACGGGGTGACGTTGAATGGCCCGAAGTTCACGGCGTCGTTGTTGATGGGGACGACCGGGTAGGTCTTGAGGTCGATCGGGTTCTTCCACTCCCGCACGATCTTCGTGGGGTCGGCGGGGTCGGTGTAGAAGACGATCTCGCGCGAGAGCTGGTAGAGCTGCGTGGTGCCGGGCACCCGGTACAGCCGCCGGATGTTGTAGCCCTCGATGTTGAACAGTTTCTGGCCATGACGCAGCTGCGGGTCGTAGGCGTTGCCCTCGATGTTGGCGTAAACGGATCCCGAGATCCGGAACACCATGTCCCGCCCGTCCGGCCGCCCATTGGTCTGCAACGACAGCATCCCGCTCTTGTCCGTGACCGTTCGGTAGACCGGCCCCGGATAGGTGGGATCGTCCGTCACGTCGTCGGCCGCCGCTCCGGGAACGGCGACGGTCACCAGCAGCGCGGCAAGGGCTGCGGACAGGGTCAAACCACGGCGCTTGAACAAGAGTGCTCCCGCGATGCTCAGGGGGTACAGAGACCAGCCTGATCATTTCAGCCGACGAGCCGCACCGCATCACACCCGTTCGTGATCATTCTGAGCTTCCCGGCGACAGGGAATCTGCGAGAATTCCGCGACAGAACACGCAGTACGGGAGGCCGGGTGTCGAACAGGGTGCTGACCCACGCATTCCACGTGGGCGTCGCCCCGGAGAAGGTGTTCGAGCACCTCACGACTCCGGAGAGCTACATCGGCCTGTCCCCTCTCGTGGTCGCCGTCAGCGATGTGGACCGCTCCGAGCCCGCCGTGATCCGGTACACAGCGGTCGAGCGCTTCCGCTTCCTCCGGATCTTCACGTACGACAACCCGATCAGGGTGGCACTCCACACCGACGGCCTGTCCGTCCACGGCGAGGTGCGGAGCCCAGGACGCATTCGCATGGCCTACCGCTTCGACCTTGAGCCGGACGGCACCGGCACCCGGGTGAGCGACCGGCTCGACCTGACGGCTCCGTGGCTCCTGGCGGGGTTCGCCGCGGGGCAGGCGCGCAAGGTCCAGCTCGCGCGCGCCCGGATCCTGACGGAACGGTTGTCCCACCACCCCTGAGGGCACCGCTCACGCCCCATGTACGCTGGTCGGCAGGCGGGTGACGCCGAGATCGGGCGTCGCCCGGCTCACGTCCGCAACGCTGTGAGACCGCGTACGGCACGGCGCCGCGCACCTGGACGCCGTTGCCCTTCTCCCTCCGGACCGGAAAGGCCGGAAAAGGCCGGAGCCCGGCCCTGCCGAAGGGGAGACGATGACGACCATCGACGACGACATGCGCCTGATCGTGGACAGCGCGCGGCTGTCCTTCGTGGCCACCGTGTGCCCCGACGGCTCGCCCAATCTCTCGCCCAAGGGCTCGATGCGCGTGTACGACGACGAGCACATCGCGTTCATGGACATCGCGTCCCCGACCACGGTCGCCAACCTCGAACACGATCCACGCATCGAGATCAACTCGATCGACTTCTTCCGCAGGCGGGGCTACCGGTTCAAGGGCACCGCGGAGTTCCGCGACCCGGGCGACCCCGTGTACGAGTGGCTGCACCTCTGGCTGCTCAACCTGAACGGTCCCGGCTACCCCGCCCATCGCGTGATCCTGGTGCACGTGGAGAGCGCGCTGCCGATCCTGTCTCCGGCCTACACCTTCGGCGGCGCCGCCGAGGACGATCTCAGGCAGGCGTGGGCGCGGACGTACCTCGCCGACCTGGAAGAGGAACGATGAGCGACCGGGGGACCATGACCGCGGCGTACATCACGCGGCCCGGTCCCGCGGAGGAGATCCGGATCGGCCGGCTCCCCGTGCCCGAGCCCGGCCCGTCGGAGGTCCTGGTGAAGGCGCTGGCCCTCGCCGTCGACCACGTCGACACCTTCGTCCGCTCCGGCGCCTACCGGACCCGCCTGCCGTACCCGTTCGTCATCGGGCGTGACCTGGTGGGCAGCGTGGTCACGGCGGCGCCGGGGTTCGCCCCCGGCGACCTGGTGTGGTGCAACAGCCTGGGACACGACGGCCGGCAGGGATCCTTCGCCGAGTACTCCGCCGTACCCGCCGACCGGCTCTACCGCCTGCCTGGCGGCGTTGATCCGGAGACCGCGGTCGCCTCCCTGCACACCGCGGCCACCGCGCACCTCGGCCTGTTCGAGGAGGCGGGCCTGCGGATCGGGGAGACGATCGTCGTGGGCGGCGCCGGCGGCGGGGTGGGCACGGCCACCGTCCAGCTCGCCGCCGCCGCGGGGGCCCGGGTCATCGCGACCGCGCGCGGGGACGACTTCGACTGGTGCCGGCGGTGCGGCGCCGACGAGGTCGTCGACCACCACGACCCGGACATGTACGCCGAGATCGCCAAACTCGCTCCCGACGGGGTCGACGTGCTCTGGGACAACTCCGGCCGGCACCACCTGGAGCAGACCGTCCCCCTGCTCGCCATCGGCGGCCGAATGGTCATCATGGCCGGTCTCGGCGCCGCCCCCGTGCTCCCCGTCGGGCAGCTCTACACGCGCAATGCCAGCCTCCGCGGCTTCGCGATCAGCAACGCCACCGTGACCGAGCTCGCGTCGGCGGCCACGGCGATCAACCACCTCCTGGCCCGCGGCACCCTGGTCTCCCGGATCGGGACACGGCTGCCGCTCACCGAGGCCGCCCGGTCCCACCTCCTCCAGGAGGGCGCCGACCCTCACCGCCCGCGCGGGCGCATCGTCGTCCTCCCCTGAAACCGGCCGTTTCCACGGCACCCGAGTTGTGGAAGAGGAACAGCGATGAATCCCACCATCACCTTTCCGTACTATACGGTATGGTACGGTACCAGTACATCGTGGGAATTCATCGCCCGAGGAGAGAGATGCCAGCATTCCCCGATCCGGTTTGGCCGGTCGTCGCCCTAGCGATCATCCAGGCCGGTGACGCCGTCATGTGCATCAAACCCGTTCCGTTCATCGCCCAGTGCTTCGAAGACGTGAACTGGCCGCGACGTCACTGGTGGATCATGCCACCGCTGAAGTTCGCCGCCGCGGCCGGACTGATTCTGGGCATCTGGCTGCCGTATCTCGGCGCCGTGACCTGTGCCGCGCTCGTCCTCTACTTCATGGTCGCCATCGCGATGCACATCGCGGCACGAGACTTCGGCCGCAACCTCTTCCTCAACGCCACCGTCATGCTGCTGATCTGCGTCGCGGTCGGCGTCCACAGCTTCATCGCATGAAGCTCGCATGCGCCTCGGCGAGCGCCGGCCGCCCCATACCCGATGGTATGTTTGCCGGATGAGCACGGCACGGGACCGATGGCTGAACGAAGGCCTGAAAGTCCTCGCGGAAGAAGGCGCAGCAGGGATTCGCATCGACCGGATCGCCGCTCGGCTCAACCTGTCGAAAGGGTCGTTCCACCATCACTTCGATGGCGCCGAGGGATACAAGAAAGCGCTTCTGGCCCATTTCGAGCGACTGTCCGTCGAAACGCTCGAAAACGCAATCGCCGATATCGGCGAGTCGGCCGGTGCCCGTGCGATCCTCGCGGGACTGACGAAACTCGTCCGCCCTGGCGGCACAGGACTCTACCGCCCGGACCTCGACATCGCCCTGCGGGCGTGGGCGACATGGGACGCGGATGTGCGTGCCGTGCAGACCCGCCTTGACGAGGCCAGACTGTCCGCACTCCAGCGGGTGTGGCGATCAGCCGTCGCCAGTGACGAGGAGGCGCGGACGGCGGCCCTGTTGCCCTACCTGCTCGCGGTCGGAGCAACCGTCGTCTTTCCGCCAGTCGACGCTGACCAGCTTCGCGACCTCTATGAGATCCTCCTGCCACTCGTACCGGACGGCTCCGGCCAGGCAGGGAATGGCACGACGCCACCTCCATGACGCAGGCGTGCGGCAGCCTCGACCTCCAAGGGCTGCCTGCGCCTGACCGCCGGCACGCATGCCTACGCTGGGGTCATCAGGTTCGGCGGCAAGGGGCCGATCAAGTCGGTCCATGGCAGCGACGGTCACGACGCGATGAGCCGCCCAGCACAGACGACCGAACGGCGACGCTTCGATATCCGGTTGCTTGTGAGGTTCTCGACAACTACAAGTTGGCAGATGAGCGAACTGCGGCTGTCGGACGGCGTTGCCACGCTCTCCCCGCTGTGTCTGGATGACCTGGATGCGCACCTGGCTGGCGAGGACGATCAGCTGGTGCGGTGGCTCAACGGGGGGCCGAGCTCTCGAGCTGAAACCGAGGCATACATACGAAGGTGCATGCAGCAGTGGAGCAGCAACGGCCCATTGCGCGCCTTCGGGATCCACGTCGCCGCCCGGGCGGACCTGGTAGGCACCATTGACGTGCGATTCGGAACGGAGGACTTGGCAGAAGGCCAGGTGAGCATCGCCTACGGGCTCTACCCGAAATGGCGGGGACGTGGCCTCGCAACCCGCGCGGTCCACCTGGCTTGCCAATATGCAGGCGCCCAAGGGGCGACGCAGGCAGTGATCAGGGTGGAACCGGAGAACGCTGCGTCTGTCGCCGTCGCGCAGCGGTCCAGTTTCCGCTACGTCACGCAGATCCAGGATCCGGACGGCACCCAGCTCAACTGCTACGTCCGCGATCTGTGCACTGGCACTGTTTCGGCGGTCTGGCAACCTCAAGCAGGCAGGCCGTAACTCGAACAGTCGCCAGCAACTGACTCGGCACCCTTTCCGCACGTTCTGATAACCGCGGTTACCCATAAACATGCGGGCCGTGCTGCGCAAGGCCCTGGGCTAGGCGGAGCGGGAGGGCTTGGTCATGCGGAACGTCGCGGCGCTGTCGATGCCTCCACGCGTGCCCGTCGAGGAAGGCCGGACGCTGACCGTGGAGGAAGGCAAGATGCTCCTCCGTACAGTCGCCGATCACCGAATGGGCGTCCTCGTCCTCCTGGCCCTCGTCTTCGGCCTGCGTCGCGGCGAAGCACTCGGTCTGAGGTGGGACGCTTTCGACTCGGACACTCGTACCCTCCGAGTCACCCACTCCGTCGATTACAAACGACCAATCGGAAGCGACTCCGATACCAATGACCATCGACTCCAAGCGAAGCCACACATCGATGACCTCAGGGGCGTTAACTCCATGCACGAAGTGGGCGACCACCACTCCGATCAGATGCTTGTCCGCCAGACTCGCAAGATCCATGGAATCCGCCACCTTGCTCCTATCTCAGCCCCGGGAGGATCTTCGCCAGGGTAAGCGCACCTAAATGGGGTACGCGACGACCGGTAGCAAGGGCCGACGCATTCGTTCTGCCATGGTGACCGCCCGGCCACCGACAGCGAGTCCGGAAGTGAGCAACCGGCACGGCCTTGATCCCTTCGATGCGAACGCGGGTTGGGTATGCCTACCTGATCGCAGGATCCCAACCAGTGCTGCTAGAAAGTGTCTGGCAATTCGGCTTGCCGGAGCCGGAGCTCCACGTGGAGTAGCGCGTTGGAGCGGTGCGAGGCCGTTGCTGTACGGCGCTGCTGTAGAGAGATCACAAAGGCCCTCCCGGATCACCCGGAAGGGCCTTTGAGCTGCAGAGCCGACGAGGGGAATCGAACCCCTGACCTTCTGTTTACAAGACAGATGCTCTGCCGATTGAGCTACGTCGGCGCGGCCTACCAGTGTAGGGCCTAGCGACGCCTGTGACGAGCGACTTCGTACAGTGCCACGCCGGCCGCCACCCCCGCGTTGAGAGACTCCGCCGCCGCGTGCATCGGGATGCGGGCCACCACGTCGCAGTGCTCGCGCACCAGGCGGGACAAACCCTTGCCCTCCGAGCCGACGACGATCACGAGGGGCTCCGTCAGCAGGTCGACGTCGCCGATGTCGGTGCGGCCCTCGCCGTCCAGGCCGATCACGAACAGGCCGGCGTCGCGGTACTCGCGGAGCGCGGCGGTGAGGTTGGCGGAGCGGGCGACGCGGAGGTTGGCGAGCGTGCCCGCGGAGGTCTTCCAGGCGCCGCCGGTGACGCCCGCCGAGCGGCGCGAGGGGACGAGGAGCCCGTGTGCGCCGAAGGCGGTGGCCGAGCGGGCGATGGCACCGAGGTTGCGGGGGTCCGTGACACTGTCGAGGGCGACGATCAGCGGCGGCTCGGCCGCGTCGTGGGCCAGGTCGACGAGCTCCGACGGGTGCGCGTAGTCGTAGGCCGGGATCTGCAGCGCGATCCCCTGGTGCACGGCGCCCTCGGTGAGACGGTCCAGCTTGTCGCGGGTGGACTCCAGCAGGGCGATGCCACGCTCGGTCGCGATCTTGATGGAGTCGCGGACGCGGTCGTCGTTGTCGATGCGCTGCGCGACGTACAGGGCGTTGGCCGGCACCCCGGCCGACAGCGCCTCCAGTACGGGGTTGCGTCCGCCGATGTACTCGGGGGCGTCCTCGGAACGCCTCTGACGCGCCTGCGCCGGACGCCGGGCGCCACCGCCCCGATCCTCGCGGGCGACGCGCTCGGATCGCGCCTTGTCCTTGTACCAGTGGCGCATCTCGGCGGGCGGGGTCGCGCCCCGGCCCTCAAGACCCCGGCGGACCTGCCCGCCGGTGCCCTTGGACGGGCCCTTCTTCTTCGCGGGCCTGCCCGACGCCCTACCACCAGCTGCCATGTCTCCAAGGGTACTGGCGGGCGCCACCCACTCATGCCCGCCGAGGGCTGGGAATCGGGTACCGATCTGGTCGCGTGGCCGCTGCGCCCCTGTCCCCGAACCTGTCGCAGCCGGGCCCGCCGGCGCCCCGGCAAGGCGGCGGCTCACGTCACCAGCGTCAAGCCTGGTGCACCGCTTTCCGCGATTCCGGTCGTGGGAGGTGGAACAGCGAGTGCAGCCGGCCCAGCGCCTTCATGTCGCCCGACACCCGTATGTCCCTGTCCTTGATCCCGTCCGCGAGCGTCCTCTCCCCCGCGGCCAGCTCCACCAGCGTCTCGTCGTCCATCTCGATCACGGCGTCCGGCTGCTGCGCCGCCCCCAGCACAGTCTCGATCGTCCCGTCGTCCACCCGCGCGTAGAACACCTCGTCGGCGATCCGGAACTCGTACACCGCCCGCACGCCTGACGCCGCCTCCGCGTCGAAGCAGGCCCGCAGTCCCAGCACGGCCCAGCCGGCCCGGAACGCCTCGTCCTCCCGGCGCTCCCCCATGGCCCACTTCATCCCCCACCGCGCCAGCGCCATGACCGCCGGGCCCAGCTCCGTGCCCGCCCGTGTCAGGGCGTACGCGGGAGTGCGGGCGGGCGGCGGCAGCACGACCTTGCGGACCAGGCCCTCGCGTTCGAGGTGCTTCAGCCGTGCCGCGAGCAGTCCGGTGCCGAGGCCGCGGAGGCTGCTCTGCAGGTCGCCGAACCGCTTGGGCCCGGTCAGCAGCTCGCGCACGAGCAGCAGGGTCCATCGCTCCCCTACGAGGTCGAGGGTTCGCGCCGTCGCGCAGTACTGGTTGTACGTCCGCTGGTCCACTTCTCCACTGTAGTCTTCACGCTTCTCGATTCTGAACCTCAGAGATGTCGAGCAGGAAGCGGGCCACGGCTTCCGGAAGTGCCAGCATCACGTTGTGCGGCCCGTCCACGGGGACCGTCCGGTAGCCCACCTTCTCGGCCAGCTCGTCGAAGGGCATGGTCCGGGGCCGGCAGTAGAGGGCGGTGCCGGGGATCCGGTCCACGGCTCCGGTGAGGGTGGTGGTGTCGGTGAACGTCCGGAGCGGGTGGGGGCGCAGGCGGGGCCGCAGCCACTCCGCGTCGTCGGGGTCGTCGATGCCGAACGCCCCTGGTGCGGGGGCGGGCACCAGCCCGTTCCCGTCCGCGGCGGCCCTGATCCGGCTGACGAACACCTCGGGCGCCAGGGTGAACATCCCCGCCCCGTCCGGCCCGGCCCAGCCGTCGATCAGGGCGACGTGCCCGACGCGTTCGGGCCTGCGGTCGGCCGCCTGCCGTACGACCAGGCCTGCGTAGCTGTGGCCGGCGAGCACGACCGGCTCTCCCACGGCGTCGAGTGCGGCGACGACGGTCTCCACGTGGTCGCGCAGACCGGTCTCGGGGGTGGCGGCGAGGTCGGGCGTCACGGTACGGGCGCCGGCCCTTTCGAGCAGGGGGACGACACGGTCCCATGCCGAGGGGCCGTGCCAGGCGCCGGGGACGAGGACGAACGTGGTCATGAATGTGCTCCGTTTCGTAGCAGGGGCAGGGTCTGGGCGGCGAACTCCTCCAGCGCCGCGCGGTGGTCGTCCACGGCCAGCCTGATCACCACGTGCCGCGCCCCTGCGGCCGCGTATCCCCGGAGCCACCTGGCGGCGTCCGCCGCCGTTCCGGCGAACATGGCCTGGATCCCCTCGACGACCTCCAAGGGGGCGTTGTAGTAGCGCTCGATGCTGGTACGGAGGCGGGAGCGGGCCCGCTCGGGGTCGTCGTCCAGGCAGACCGTGGCGTACAGGGCAGGCGTCGGGCCCGGACCCCGAGCGCCCTCGTCAGCGGTGGTGCGGGAGGACTTGATGCCGCCATCGGTCCGGCGACGCGGGGAGCGGTCGCCGCTCGTCCCGTCGGCGCGGGCGGCTGTGCCGGCTCGACAGGTACCGCCAGGGTTGCCGGTGGCTTCCGCGCTGCCGTGGGCCGCGGCGCTGCGCAGGATGGAGGTCCATTCGTCGGCGTACGTCTGATGGTCGGGTGGGTACGGGAGCCAGCCGTCCGCCAGCCTGGCCACACGGCGCAGGGTCGCATCAGAACCGCCTCCGGCGAGCCAGATCGGCGGACCTCCGCGTTGTGCGGGTTCCGGAGCGAGGCGTACGTCGTGGAAGGCGAAGTGCGTTCCCTGGAACGACACCTCCTCCTCACTCCAGAGGCGGCGCATCGCGGCGATCGACTCCTCCATGCGGCCGACCCGGCCTCTGAACCCGACGCCGACCGCCTCGAACTGGGCCTTCGTCTTCGGGTGCGGGAAACCGGCGCCCATGCCCGCCACCAGTCGCCCCCCGGACATGCGGTCCAGCGTGGCCAGCTGGTGGGCCAGCAGGACCGGATGCCGCAAGGCGGGCAGCAGGACCGCCGTGCCGAGCGTGACGCGTTCGGTGAGGGCCGCCGCGGCGGCCAGCACCAGCAGCGGATCGGAACGTGGACGTGTCACCGGGCTGTCACCCGCCCAGACGGAGTCGAACCCGCGATCCTCCGCGAGCCGCGCCTGTCCGATCAGGGATGGGAGGTCGCGATCGCCCATGACGACCCAGTCACGGGTCGGCAGCAGGTAGCCGATCCGTAACTCGGCACCGGGGTCCTTCTCGGGTGCTGCTTCGTCCATGCGTTTCCCCTCGCTCTCATGTGGGGCGGCTCCAGAACCGGAGACGACTTGATCGTAAACGATTGACTTCCTGATTTTGAAGTGTACGGTTCACGATCAGGTATAGAGAAGACTTCGGACCGGAGGACTGACATGGTTGAGCCGCTCTACACCGCCAAGGCCAACGTCACCGGCGGGCGCGCCAACGGGCACGGCAGGACCAGCGACGGGATGCTGGACGTGGTGCTTCGCCAGCCCGAGGAGACTGGGCGGGGACGGCGACGGGACCAATCCCGAGTCAGGCCGCGTACCCGACCGCGAACAGCTGACTTCTCAACCGTCGTGAGCATGCTCGGGCGGCGCGAGCGGGTCGAGACGGGCGACGTCGCGGTGGACTCGTCGGTGATGCTCATCCCGAACGCCGACGGCACCTTCCGGCTCGGCGTGGAGCTGGCGGTCACGCTGCCGTCCGTGACGGACCCGGCGAAGGCAGCCGAGCTCGTCAGGACGGCGCACCTGGTGTGCCCGTACTCGAACGCGACGCGGGGGAACATCGACGTGGCACTGAGCGCCAATGGGATCGCCGTGTAAGGGGGTCGCGGGCATTGGGGCGCGCTTCCGTCCTTACCTGGGCTGTGGGGACCCTTACCCGGGCTGTAGGGACGGTGCCCGCTTGCGGCGCGGCGCGGCGCGGGTCGGCGCGGGTCGGCGCGGGTCGGCGCGGGTCGGCGCGGGTCAGGTGTCGGCGTCGGTGTCGTGGGAACAAACTGCAGGTCACGGACCGTTTGAGAAGGAAGCCACGTCAGGTCGGGCGTCATCAGGACCGCCCGATTCCCCCTTCCGAGCCACTCCCTTCACGTCATGTCTGCGGGCTCGCTTCTCGGAACAGATGGGTGGGAATGGCGCAGTACGTGCGCGGCACCGTCAGGCGCCGCGGGTATGCGGTTGTGGGTCAGCGGGAGAGCTGACAACTGCTGGGCTGACAACTGCTCGGCTTCCGGTCAAGGCCGCCGTCACTGACAGAAAAGTGCCACAGCTCCGCGGCAAGCAGAATCGCACCTCACGCCGCGGAATCGAATCGCGTCGGTCCCACGTACGCGCATCACCACGCGCCAGCAGCGGGGAACCCGCCAGATATTGCGAAATCTTCACTCATCCCACTCCGAGCAGGAGGAGTCGGCAGACGAGACGAACGGGAAGGACACCCATGATGTACAAGCACAGGAACGGCGCCGGACACGCCACACGCCGCACGCATGAGGGCTTGCCGATCACGGTCGAACAGCAGCGCTGCACCTGCGATGCCCGCGTGAACGCGCGGTCGCGGGGCGGCTGGGTGGATCCCGCTCGTCGGTCGGCGGCCGGCGTGCATGCCGGCGTGTCCAAGGGCTGCAAGGTGGGGGTCGTGCAGGGGCCGAAGCAGGAGAATGAGGCGGACTACACCGTCGTGCGGCTCATGCATCGGTCCCTGCGCGACGACCTGCACAGGCTTGCCGAGCTGATCGGCGGCCTGGCGGACACCGTCGACGCGTCCGCCGTGCCGCCCGTCTCCACAGCGGTGGCCGACGCAGGGGAGACGTCCTGGGGTACGTCGGAGCCCGGTGGTGGGTCGGAAGGCCCGGGAGGCAGGTCGTACCGGCTCCCTGGGAGGCGTCCGGACCCGGCGTTGATGTCCCGGCGGCGGGCCGAGGCCGTGCGGGACTACGTCACGCTGGTGTGCGACGAGATGGACCGGCACCACTACTGCGCGGCGCAGTTCCTGTGGCCGCTCATCGCCGAGTCCGCCGGAGCCGCCATCGACATGCGGCCGTACCGGGAGAACCGTGAGCTGCTCACGCCGATTCTGGCGGGGCTGCGGGCGGCGGCCGACCAGTTCACCGTCGATCCCGAGTCGGGGGCGGCTCTGCTCGCCGCCCTGCTGCGGGCGGTCAGGGACCGGGTCGACCAGCACATCGACCATCTGGACCACGACGTGCTGCCCCTGATCTCACGGTACGTCTCCGTGGAGGACTTCGCGGTGGCCGAGCGGCAGATGTGCAGGACCATCTCCTTCGACCGCGTCCCCTTGGTGCTGCCCTGGGCCGCCAGACTGGCGACCCGGGAGGAACGGCACCGGCTCCTGCGGGAGGCCGGGATCGGCAGGCGGCTCCTGCGGGTGTTGTCCGCGCGCGCGTACGTACGGCTGGAGCGACGGGTGTTCGGGCCCATCGCCAGGTGATCGGCACGACCTGGCCGTCGAAGGGGTCGGTCAGCGGGTCAGTTCCCAGCGGGCGCCGTGCGGGGTGTCCTCGACCGTGATGCCCGCCGCCGCCAGTCCGTCCCTGATGGCGTCCGCCGCCGCGTAGTCCTTGCGCGCCCGTGCCGCCGTCCGCTGCTCCAGCGCCACCGCCACCAGCGCGTCCACCACCGGCTTGAGGTCGGAGCCGGCCTCGCGCCACTGGGGCGAGCGCGGGTCGAGGCCGAGGACGTCGAGCATGTTCTGCGTCTCGGCGAGCAGCCGGGCCACGGCCTCCTTGTCGCCGCGCGACAGCGCCACGTTGCCCTCGCGCACCACCTCGTGGACGACGGCGAGCGCCTGCGGCGTGCCCAGGTCGTCGTTGAGCGCGTCCACGAACGCCTGCGGCAGCGGCGCGTCGGCGTCCACGTCGTGGATGACCTCGGCCGCCCGCGTCACGAACCCCTCGATGCGCTGGTAGGCGGCCGCCGCCTCCTGCAGCGCCTCCTCCGAGTACTCGATCGAGGAACGGTAGTGCGGCGCCGCCAGGTAGTAGCGCAGCTCCACCGGCCGTACCTTCTGCACCATCTCCGGGATCAGCAGCGAGTTGCCGAGCGACTTGCTCATCTTCTCGGCGCCGATCTTGACCAGGCCGTTGTGCATCCAGTAGCGCGCGAACCCGTCGCCCGCCGCCTGGGACTGGGCGATCTCGTTCTCGTGGTGCGGGAAGGTCAGGTCGAGGCCGCCGCCGTGGATGTCGAACGTCGGCCCCAGGTACTTGGTCGCCATCGCCGAGCACTCCAGGTGCCAGCCGGGACGGCCGGGCCCCCACGGCGTCGGCCACGTGGGCTCGCCGGGCTTCGCGCCCTTCCACAGGGCGAAGTCGCGGGGGTCGTGCTTGGACGTCTCGTCGTCGGTGTCGGCGGCCGGCCGCATGTTCTCCAGCTTCTGGTTGGAGAGCTTGCCGTACTCGTCGGCGTACGAGACCACGTCGAAGTAGACGTCGCCGCCGGAGGCGTAGGCGTGGCCGCGCTCGATCAGCCGCTCCATGAGCGTGATCATCTCGGGCACGTGGCCGGTCGCGCGCGGCTCGACGGTCGGGGGCAGGCAGCCGAGCGTGTCGTACGCCCAGGTGAACGCCCGCTGGTTGCGCTCGGCCACCACGAACCAGGGCACGCCCTCCGCGGCCGACACCCTGATGATCTTGTCGTCGATGTCGGTGACGTTGCGGCAGAACGTCACCTCGTACCCGGAGCGCAGCAGCCAGCGGCGCAGCACGTCGAAATTCACACCTGAGCGGATATGCCCGATATGCGGCGGAGCCTGCACGGTTGCGCCACACAGGTAAATCGACGCCCGGCCGGGTTCCAGAGGAACGAATTCTCGAACGGCGCGTGTGCTGGTGTCGTACAAGTGCAGGCTCACGGTGAAAGGCTAACGCCTCAGCCACGCTCACATGCCGAATAAATCACCCCCGCAGGATGACGCGTTCGGGAGTGACCCTGACGATCAGGCGCCGAACCCCCGGCTGGTCCTCCCACGGCTGTCCGGAGTACTTGTGCGAGAGCTCCTGGATCAGCTTGCCCTCAGGGTCGTCCTCCAGGGTCACCCGGCCGCGCACCTCGGCGTACCTGAAGGGGTTCGCGGGGTCGATCACGAGCAGGCTGGTGCGCGGGTCACGCTCGAAGTTGCGGGGCTTCACACGTCCCGCGGCGGTCGAGAACAGCACGTCGTTCCCGTCCGTACGCACCCAGACCACAGTGTTCTGCGGTGATCCGTCCGCGTTGAGGCTGGTCACCGTCGCGTAGTTCGGTCCGTCGAACAACTCGCGCACGCCATCCGAAAGCTCGGCCATGGTCTCTCCTCGATCAGTCGTGAACGCCATTCTTCTGTAGGCTCGACAGCGCCATGGACGTGACTCCCCCCTCTACGCTCCGCCGCCTCGGCATCGCCCTGGCCGGTGTCGCGGTCGCCGCGCTGACCGGCGCCGCGTGCGCGCTCTCCTTCGACGACCTGCGCTCGCTGGCCCTGCGCGGCGAGGCGCGGGCCGACCTCGCCTACCTCTATCCCGCGGCGTTCGACGCGGTGCTCGCGGTCGCGCTGATCAGCCTGCTGCTGCTGCGCTCGGCGCGGCTGCTCGTGCGGATCCAGACGGCGATCGTCCTGGTCGTGCTGCTGGTGGCCGCCGCCGCGACCAACGTCTCGACCGCGCTGCGGCTGGAGCCGGACGTACGGCAGGCCGCCGTCGGCGTGGCCGTGGCGCCGTGGGTGATGCTCGCGGTGGCGCTGTGGCTGTGGCTGCTGCTGATCAAGCACGTCCAGGGTCGCCGCTCCGCGCGTGACTCCGCACGCGACGGCGACCGGGCCGACGACGGGGAGCAGGGTGGTGACACGGATCTCGTCCCCTTCCCCCGTGGCCGCGCGGCCGACACGCCGCCGCCCCTCTCCGAGACGCCGCCGCTGACCGAGCCGGTGCAGCAGGTGCTGGAGCCGACGCCGGTCGTCGGCCCGACCCCTGCGCCCGAGACGCCGCCGATCTCGGAGCGCGTCACGAGCTGGCCGACGCCCGACCCGGCGGCCTCGGACCGACCCGGCGATGCCGGCCGTTCCGAGCGCACCGAGGAGGAGGCGGCGGAGTCGCCGCACGAGGCCGCGGAGTCGCCGCGTGAGGCGGTCGCCCCCCGGGAGTCCCCGGTCCCCAGCAGCCAAGCCGCGCCCCGGGAGGACACGGCGACCCGCGAACAGGCGGTGTCTCGTGCGGAGCCCGTGCCTCCGCAGGACCTCGCGCCCCGGGAGGAGGCCGTGGACCACGCCGTCTCCCAGGAGGGGGACGCGCCGCAGGAGGAGGCACCTGCGGAGGAGGCCGCGCCCGAGGAGGCCGCACCTCTGGTGCAGGCCGCGCCCCAGGAGGCCGCGCCTCGGGAGGAGGCTCCGCGGCGTCCGGTGCGCTGGGGTGATCGGGTGAGGCCCACCGACGTGCTCGTCCATCCCCGCACCCCGGCGGGCAAGGACGCCGACACCCAGCCCGTCCAGGTGTTCTCCGACGACACCGCCCCCGCCCGCTCCCGCTCCACCGCCGCCCCCGAGACGGCCGCACCTCAGCACGCCTCCCGGGCCGCCGC
The DNA here is from genome assembly GCF_044459125.1 of Nonomuraea sp. NPDC050383. Taxonomy (NCBI): domain Bacteria; kingdom Bacillati; phylum Actinomycetota; class Actinomycetes; order Streptosporangiales; family Streptosporangiaceae; genus Nonomuraea; species Nonomuraea sp. NPDC050383. The sequence continues at coordinate 304,972 of NZ_JBITIP010000008.1, read as the reverse complement.
TCGGAACACCGCGGCAGGCGACGCTCCAGAGGCCGATCCGGGCGACGCCCACGACCCACAGGATCGCCAGGACGCCTCGCACGACGACCCCACCGCCCGGCGCGGGATCTCCGGGGAGCGTGACGAGTCGATGGTGGACACCGCCCCCCATCCCGTCGTCCACGAGGAGCCCGCCGCGGCGTACGACGCTCCTGCGGGCCGCATGCGCAGCACGCCGCTCCCACCGGAGGACTCAGACACGAAAGAGGCCCCGCAGAGCCCCTGAAAGGCTCACAGGCCCTCCCAAGGGGCAATGCGAGGCCCCATGGCAACACGGAGACCCGCTCGGCGAACCGAGCGGGTCTTTCCGCATATACCGTGTGCCGCGCCTCACTCAGAGGCGTGGGGTCGTGGTCCTAGATGCTCCGCGAACCGCTGCCGCGGCGCAGTCCCGCCACGAGACCGACACCCACGATCGCCAGGACGACCTGCATCACGAGCTCGATCCAGTCGATGCCCGGAGTGGTCTCAACGCCCAGAACCTGCGCGATGAGGGTGCCCAGCAGGGCAGCCACGATGCCGACGACGACGGTGAGGATCCACCCGATGGCCTGCCTGCCCGGAAGCAGCAGACGGCCGACGGCGCCGACGACGGCGCCGATGACGATCGCGCCAAGGATGGACTGGATTGTCATGATACGAAACCTCCCCATGAGGGTGAGCCGTTCACTCTCTCACGGTGAGATCAGTACCCAGGCCCGCACGATTATGCGTAGAAATTACGTTGGCCCTGGTCAGACCCCAGTAGAACCCGGTCCGTGTGTTCTCCCGGTGCTCATCCGCGACACCAGCAGCACCCCGGCGATGGCGAGCACCAACTGAAGGATGTGCTCGATCCAGTCGATGCCTTTGGTGTCGGCCCAGCCGGCGAGTTGGGCGATGAGCGTGCCGAGCAGAGCGGCCACGATGCCGACGATGAGCGTCAGCCCGATGCTCATGTTCTGCTTGCCGGGAACGATGAGTCTCGCCAACGCGCCGATGATGGCACCGATGACGACGGCAGAGACGATGGCGCCGATCATGTGTACTCCCCCCGAGACGTTCACATGCCATAAGGGGACGTACCCGGCATAATCCCGCGCTACCCCCGCCGAGAGGCGACGGTCCGTACCGCGCCAGTGACGGACCGTCGCCTCGGTCGGCGCGGCGGGCGTGGGGGCGGCGCCCGCCGGGGGCGCCGCTCGGTCGGCGACCCGTCAGAAGACGCCTTCAGAGGTGGACAGGTTGACGACGAGCGCGGTGGCGATGGCGGCGACGCCCTCGCCCCGGCCGGTGAGGCCGAGCCCGTCGGTGGTGGTGGCGCTGACGCTCACGGGCGCGCCGATGGCGGCCGACAGCGTCTTCTCGGCCTCGGCGCGGCGTGGCGCGAGCTTGGGCCGGTTGCCGATGACCTGGAGCGCGACGTTGCCGATCTCGAACCCGGCGGCGCGCACCTGGCGGGCGGTCTCCTCCAGCAGGACGGTGCCCGAGGCGCCCGCCCAACGGGGGTCGGCGGTGCCGAACAGGCCGCCCAGGTCGCCGAGCCCGGCGGCGGACAGCAGCGCGTCGCAGGCCGCGTGCGCGGCGGCGTCGCCGTCGGAGTGGCCCGCGAGGCCCGTCTGACCCGGCCAGTGCAGGCCGGCGAGGTGCAGCTCGCGCCCGGATGCGAACGGGTGGACGTCGACTCCGACGCCCACCCGGGGGATGCTCGTGCTCAGGAGTTGAGGACCTCGTCGAGCAGGGCCTCAGCCTTGTCCTCGTTGGTCTTCTCGGCGAGCGCGAGCTCGCTCACCAGGATCTGGCGCGCCTTGGCGAGCATGCGCTTCTCACCGGCGGACAGGCCGCGCTCGCGGTCCCTCCGCCACAGGTCGCGGACCACCTCGGCGACCTTGTTCACGTCCCCCGACGCGAGCTTCTCGAGATTGGCCTTGTAGCGACGGGACCAGTTGGTCGGCTCCTCCGTGTGCGGCATCCGGAGGACGTCGAAAACCCGCTCGAGGCCTTCCTGGCCTACAACATCACGCACGCCGACGAGTTCGGCGTTTTCGGCTGGCACCTGGACGGTAAGGTCGCCCTTGTCGACCTTGAGCACCAGGTAGGTCTTTTCCTCACCCTTGATGGATCGCTTGGTGATTGCCTCGATCCGAGCAGCCCCATGGTGGGGGTAGACGACAGTGTCGCCGACCTGGAAAGTCATGTGACAAGTACCCCTTCCGCTGTACTCCAGGGTACCACGCGTTCACAGCCTCCCGGAACAGTGAAATCACCATAACTGCAGGTCAAAGCCGCATATTAGGGGTTGACAACCCGTCAACTGTATGAATCGCATATGCCCGCACGGCTAATGACCTGCGGGGGCGCGGGAATGACCATGGAATCGATCGATATGGTAGGCGCTGCACCATCATGCATGCGCGATACAAGGAGAACCCGCCCGTGACCAGCCGTCGCTGGATTGTCGCCACCGCCGCGCTCCTGGCAGCTCCCGTTCTTGCCGGCTGCTCGGCTGGATTCGGCGCCAACACCGCCAAACCGTACGCACCCAACGAGGCAGGCGTCCTCATCGAGCAGGGCAAGTACGGCTCGCGTGGCATCCAGATCCCCCAGGCGTTCGTCCTCGGGCCCGACTCGGGGGCCCAGCTCGCGTGGCGCGGCTCCGCCCCGATCTACCTCAACATCCTCAACACCGCCGGCGCGCCCGACACCCTCACGGCGGTCTCCGCGGGGTCGCTCGGCAACGTGAAGGTGGCCACGCCGATCCAGCTCCCCAGCAACCAGCTCGTCAACACCGGCAAGCCGACGCCGCAGCTCATCCTGGAGGGCCTCTCCAAGAGCCTCAGGGGCGGCGAGACCGTCAAGCTGGACCTCACCTTCGCCAACGCCGGCCTCGTGTCCCTGAACGTGCCTGTGGTCACGCGCAGCCGCGAGTTCAAGGACTACCCGCCGGCCCCCGGCGCCACGGCGGCCCCCACGCCCACGCCGACGCCCTCCGCCACGGAGAGCGAAGCCGCCCACTGACCGTCCGCGGCGCCGGTCCGCGCCGACGCTCCACAACGAGAGACCCCGGTCCGCGCCGCGAGGCGGGCCGGGGTTTTCCATGCGCCCGATGACGGGCGCGGACTGCGGGCGCGGACCGTGGGCGCGCCGCCGGGCGTGTCGCCGTGGCCCGAGGCCACCCGCGCCCGCTCAGGAGTCGGTGGCCGCTCAGGAGTCGGTGGCGTCGAACTTGTAGCCGAGCCCCCGCACCGTCAGGATGCAGCGCGGGTTGGACGGGTCCGCCTCGATCTTCGCGCGCAGCCGCTTGACGTGCACGTCCAGGGTCTTGGTGTCGCCCACGTAGTCGGCGCCCCAGACCCGGTCGATGAGCTGTCCGCGCGTGAGCACGCGGCCGGCGTTGCGCAGCAGCACCTCCAGCAGCTCGAACTCCTTCAGCGGAAGCTGCACCTGCTCGCCCCGCACCGCGACGACGTGCCGGTCGACGTCCATGCGGACCGGGCCGACCGCGAGGACCGCGGTCTCCAGCTCCTCCACGGGGTCGCCCTGCCGACGCAGGACGGCGCGGATGCGCGCCACGAGCTCCCGCGAGGAGAACGGCTTGGTGACGTAGTCGTCGGCGCCCAGCTCCAGGCCCACGACCTTGTCGATCTCGCTGTCCTTGGCCGTCAGCATGATGACCGGCACCTTGGAGCGCTGCCGCAGCGAGCGGCACACCTCGGTGCCGGGCAGGCCGGGCAGCATGAGGTCCAGCAGCACCAGGTCGGCGCCGTTGCGGTCGAACGTCTCGAGCGCCTCGGGGCCGGTCGCCGCGATGGAGACCTCGAACCCCTCCTTGCGCAGCATGTAGGACAGCGCGTCGGAGAAGGACTCCTCGTCCTCCACCACCAGTACTCGGGTCATCGGGCCGCCTCCAGGGGGTTAGCGGTTGGTACGGGCACTGCCGTGCCGCCGAAGGCGGGCAGCCGCAGCGTGAACGTGGAGCCGGAGCCTTCCTTGCTCCAGACCGAGACCTCGCCGGCGTGCGCGGCGGCGACGTGCTTGACGATCGCCAGGCCGAGGCCGGTGCCGCCGGTCGCGCGCGACCTGGCCGCGTCGACGCGGAAGAAGCGCTCGAAGATGCGCTCCAGCGACTCCTCGGGGATGCCGATGCCCTGGTCGCTGACGCTGATCTCGACCGAGTCGCCGGCCGGTCTGACGCTGACGACCACGCGGGTGTGCTCGGGGCTGTAGGCGATGGCGTTGTCGATGAGGTTGCGCAGGGCGGTGACGAGCAGCTCGTCGTCGCCCCAGGCGCGCAGCCCCTCGGCGCCGCCGGTGACGAGGGTGATGTCCTTGGCGCTGGCGCGGGTGTTGCAGTGGTCGATGGCGTCGTGCACGGCCTCGTCGACGACCACCTGGCCGGGGGTGGGGATGGGCTCGGCGCCCTGGATGCGGCTCAGCGTGATGAGGTCCTGGACGAGGTAGGTGAGCCGGGCCGCCTCGTGCTGCATGCGGCCGGCGAACCGGGTGACCGCCACCGGGTCGTCGGCGGCGTCCTGGACGGTCTCGGCGAGCAGGCTCAGAGCCCCCACGGGGGTCTTGAGCTCGTGGCTGACGTTGGCGACGAAGTCGCGGCGCACGGCCTCGACCCGGCGCCGCTCGGTCTGGTCCTCGGCGAGCACCAGCACCTGGCCGTAGGAGCCGAGAGGCGCCACACGGACCGCGAAGCTGGTGGTCTCCTGGCCGAACTTGTGGCCGGCCACGTCGATCTCGGTCTCCCGGATCTCACCGTCCCTGCGTACCTGCCGGGCCAGGGCGAGCAGCTCGGCGGCCATCAGCCTGTCGCCCTTGACCAGCCCGAACGCGCGCGCGGCGGAGCTGGCGCGCAGCACCCGGTCGTGCGCGTCGAGGACGACGGCCGAGGAGGGCAGGACGGCCAGCACCGACGCCACGCCCTGCGGCAGCGCGCCCGGGTCGGGCGCCTCAGGCTCGGCGGCTCGACGCGGCGCCTCGATCTGGTTGCGATAGAACAAGATCGCGAAGGCCCCTACGACGAAGCCCGCCAGGGCCGCGAAGCTCATGGCCATCTCACTCATGCCTTCGATGGTAGGCGGCCGACTTCCGGCGACAGACCTTCCACCTGGGCATGAACACCGCTTTCCCGGAAAGTTCATCTGACGGTAGGGGTTCGTTCATCAACGCGCACATACGGTGACGGCATGCGCGACGCGTACCATGAGGAACTTGACTCCCTGACTGACAAGCTCGTCGAGATGACCAGGCTTGTCCGCTCGGCCATCTCCCGGGCCACGACCGCCCTGCTGGACTCCGACCTCCAGCTCGCGGAGAGCGTCATCTCCCGCGACCAGGAGGTGAACGCCATCTTCGAGGACGTCGAGGCGTCGATCTTCGAGCTGATGGCCCGCCAGCAACCGGTCGCGGTGGACCTCCGGATGGTCATCACCGCGCTGCGCATGGGCACCGACCTGGAGCGCATGGGCGACCTGGCGGTCCACGTGGCCAAGGTGGCGCGGCTGCGCCACCCCGAGTCGGCCATCCCGGCCGAGGCGCGCTCCACGATCGTGGAGATGGGGCAGATCGCCGAGAACCTGGTCACCAAGGCCGGGAGCTGCATCGCCTCCCGCGACGTCGACGCGGCGCTGGAGCTGGACCAGGACGACGACGCCATGGACAAGCTGCACCGCAGGTTGTTCCGGACGATCCTGGCCAAGGACTGGGCGCACGGCGTGGAGCCGGCGATCGACATCACGCTCATCGGCCGTTACTACGAGAGGTACGCCGACCACGCGGTGCGCGTCGCGGGGGCCGTGGTCTACCTGGTGACGGGCTCGCGTCCGGCCTGAGCCCATCCGCTGGAGTGCCGGCCCGCCGAGCGGGCCGGCACCTTTTTTCTGCGGTGAGCCGGTCTCAGCGGCCCTGGTTCTCTGCGGTGAGCCGGTCTCAGCGGCCCTGGTTGGCGACGGCCGTGATGGCCGCCGCGGCCGCGTCGGGGTCGAGGTACTCGCCGCCCCGGCGCAGCGGCCGGAACGACTCGTCCAGCTCGTAGCGCAGCGGGATGCCCGTGGGGATGTTGAGGCCGGCGATCTCCTCGTCGCCGATGCCGTCGAGGTGCTTGACCAGCGCGCGCAGGGAGTTGCCGTGCGCGGCCACGAGCACCGTGCGGCCGGCCGCCAGGTCGGGGACGATCGCGTCGTACCAGTACGGCAGCATCCGGTCCACGACGTCCTTCAGGCACTCCGTGCGGGGCATGAGCTCCGGCGGCAGCAGCGCGTAGCGGGGGTCGCCGGCCTGGGAGTACTCGTCGTCGTCGGCGATCGGGGGCGGCGGCACGTCGTAGGAGCGGCGCCACAGCATGAACTGCTCCTCGCCGAACTCCTCGCGCGTCTGCGCCTTGTTCTTGCCCTGCAGGGCGCCGTAGTGGCGCTCGTTGAGCCGCCAGGAGCGGCGCACCGGCAGCCAGAGCAGGTCGGCCTCGCCGAGCGCGAACTGGGCCGTCTGGATGGCCCTGGTCAGCAGGCTGGTGTGGACCACGTCGGGCCGCAGCCCGGCCTCCACCAGCAGCCTGCCGCCCCGGCGGGCCTCGTCCTCGCCCTTGGCCGACAGGCTGACGTCCACCCAGCCGGTGAACAGGCCCTTAGCGTTCCAGTCGCTCTCGCCGTGCCGCAGCAGCACCAAAGTCGCCATGCCGCCAATCCTAGGGGCCCCGCCGGAACCCCACCGGGTCAGGTCCGCACCTGGTCCGGGTCGGCGAATCGGGCGAACGCCTGGAGGTTGGCCAGCGACTCCCCCCGCCTGGCCCGCCACTCCCACTCGCGCCGGATCGACGAGGCGAAGCCCAGCTCCAGCGCCCGGTCGAACCAGTCGTCGGAGTAGGTCAGCACGCAGCCGAGGACGCGGTCCACCTCCTCCTCGCTGACGGCCGTGAGCGGCACCCGGCCCACGAGGTAGACGTCGCCCACGGGGTCGACGGAGAAGTGCACGCCGTACATGCCGCCGTTGCGGCCGAGGAGCCACTTGTAGAACTCGGCGTGGTTCTCGTCGGGCTGGCGGCAGAAGAACGCCTCGACGTGCAGCGCCTGCTCGCCGACGATCAGCCAGGTCATGGTGGCCAGCTTGTGCTGGCCGGGCAGCTTCACCAGGAAGGCTCCGGGCCGGGGCTCGTCATAGGAGACGTCCGCGGCCTTGAGCGCGGCTTCGACGACATCGCGCATGCCGTACACCCTATGAGTTGACGGCCAGGGGCACCGAGTGGAGATGGCCGACGGCTTCGGCGTAGACGTCCCTGAGGCGGGAGCCGGTGGCCTGCCAGCCGAAGGCGGCGGCGTGCGTGCGCGCGCCCGCCGACAGGCCCTCGCGCCAGCGCGGCGAGGTCAGGAAGCGGCGCAGGGTGCGCGCCCACTCGTGCGAGTCGTGGCCGTCCACGAGGACGCCGGACACCCCGTCGCGTACGGCCGTGCGCAGCCCGCCGACGGCAGCCGCCGCGACGGGCGTGCCGCATGCCTGCGACTCCAGCGCGACCAGCCCGAACGACTCGCTGTAGGAGGGCACGACGGTGACGTCGGCGGCGCGGTACCAGTCGGCCAGCTCATGCTGCGGCGCGGGCGGCACGAGCCGCACCACGTCGGCGATGCCCAGCTCCGCGGCCAGCTCGGTGAGGATCGAGGGCCTGGCCAGCCCGTTGCCGGAGGGGCCGCCCACGCAGGCGACGACGAGGCGCTCGCGCAGCGACGGGTCCTCGATGAGCATGCGGGAGGCGGCGCGCAGCAGCACGTCGGGGGCCTTCAGCGGCTGGATGCGGCCGACGAACAGCAGGACGTGGGCGTCCTGCGGCAGGCCGAGCCGGTGGCGGGAGGCGCCATTGGAGGCCGGCTGGAAGACGGTGAGGTTGACGCCGGGGTTCACGACGGCGACCCGGTCCTCGGGGGCGCCGTACAGCTCGACGAGCTCGTGGGCCTCGTCCGCGGTGTTGGCGACGAGGCGGTCGGCGATGTCCACGACCTGCTGCTCGCCGACGACGCGGGCCTGCGGCTCCGGCTTGTCGCCGCGGGCCAGCAGGCGGTTCTTGACCTTGGCCATGGTGTGCATGGTGTGGACGAGGGGCACGCCCCAGCGCTCCTTGGCCAGCCAGCCGACCTGGCCCGACAGCCAGTAGTGGGAGTGGATGACGTCGTAGCGGCCCGGGTCGTACATGGCCTCGGTGCGCAGGACGCCGGACAGGAACGCGCAGAGCTGGGCCGGCATGTCGGCCCGGTCGAGCTCCTCGTACGGGCCCGCGGTGAGGTGGCGGACGAGGACGCCGGGGGCGAGCTCGGCCACGGGTGGCAGGTCACCGGCGGTGGCGCGGGTGAAGATGTCCACCTCCACGCCGAGCTGGGCGAGCCGCTTGGCGGACTCGACGATGTACACGTTCATGCCGCCGGCGTCGCCCGTGCCGGGCTGCTCCAGCGGTGACGTGTGCATGCTGATCGTCGCGACCCGGTTGACCGGCCGTCGCCTCACCCGACATCACCTCCAAAAGGCAAGTAACCAGCCGGGTCTTTCCGGCATTCCCGACATGTGGTCACAGCAGGGAGTCGTGAAGGGGGCTGGCAGGATGTGGCCCATGAGGAGAACGGCTGTGGTGACCGGTGCGAGCAGCGGCATCGGCGAGGCGACGGCGCGGCGGCTGGCCGCGGAGGGCTACGACGTGGTGGCGGGCGCCCGGCGGCGCGAGCGGCTGGAGCGGCTGTCCGAAGAGGTGCCCTCCATCAGGCCCGTCACACTCGACGTGACCTCTCAGGAGTCGGTGGACGAGCTGGCCGCCTCGCTGGAGCGCTGCGACGTGCTCGTCAACAACGCGGGCGGCGCCCTCGGCATGGAGAGCGTCGCCGAGGCGCGGCTCGACGACTGGCAGAGCATGTACGACACGAACGTGCTCGGCACGCTGCGCGTGACCCAGGCGCTGCTGCCCAAGCTGGTCGAGTCGGGTGACGGCGTGCTCGTGCTGCTCACCTCGACCGCCGGGCTGACGCCGTACGAGGGCGGCGGCGGGTACGTCGCGGCCAAGCACGCCCAGTCGTCCATGGCCGGCACGCTCCGGCTGGAGCTGGTCGGGCAGCCGGTACGGGTGGTGGAGATCGCCCCCGGCATGGTGCGGACCGAGGGGTTCGCGGTGACCCGGTTCCGTGGTGACGAGGCCGCCGCCTCCCGGGTGTACCAGGGCGTGCCCGACCCGCTGGGCGCGGACGACGTGGCCGACGCGATCGTCTGGTGCGTCACCCGGCCCGCCCACGTCAACATCGACCGGATCGTCATACGTCCCCGCGCGCAGGCCGCCCAGCACAAGGTCCACCGCGTCGGTGGCTAGGCCGGCCGGCTCGGCGGGCAGGCCGGCCGGCTCGGCGGGCAGGCCGGTCGGCTCGATCACCCGGGGCACGACCGGGCAGAACCGGCTGCGGCGGGCCGACCGGTGGATCGCCGCGGCGCACGGCGGCCTGCTCCGCGCCGCCGAGCGGCCCCTGGTCGTGGACCTGGGCTACGGCGCGTCCCACGTGACGACGCTGGAGCTGTTCACGCGGCTGCGCCGGGTGCGGCCCGACGTCGAGGTCACGGGCATCGAGATCGACCCGGCGCGGGTCGCGCTGGCCAAGCCGTACGAGCGGCCGGGGCTGAGCTTCGCGCTCGGCGGGTTCGAGCTGCCCGTGGCGCGCCCGCCGATCCTGGTGCGCGCCTTCAACGTGCTGCGCCAGTACGACGAGGCGGAGGCGTGGCACTACTGGGACCTGCTGCGCGGCCGGCTCGCCCCCGGGGGCGTCCTGGTGGAGGGCACCTCGTCCGAGGTCGGCCACCGCGCGGTCTGGGCCGGGCTGAGCGCCGAGGGCCCGCGCACGCTGACGCTGTCGGCCCGGTTCGACGCCTTCGAACGGCCCTCCGACCTGGCCGACCGGCTGCCCAAGACGCTCATCCACCGCAACGTCCCGGGTGAGCGCATCCATGCCTTCCTGCGCGACTTCGACCACGCCTGGGCGGTCTGCGCGCCGTACGGAGTGCACGGGCTGCGTCAGCGGTGGCTGGCGGCGGTGGGCATGCTGAGCCGGACGTGGCCCATCCCGCGCGCTGCGCCGCTGGGCGGGGCGGCGCGGTGGCGGCTGGGCGAGGTCACGCTGCCGTGGCAGGCCGTCGCGCCCGTGACGGGCCCCCGCTGACCGCCTCCGCATGATCCTTGCCGGCGGGTGAGAAGATCGTCGACCGGTGTGCCGGAGGTCTCACGACATCGGATGCGTGCTCGACAGGTCGTAGTACTACGCTGGAGAGTGTGAAGGGTCTCGGCGAGCTGGAACGCAGCATCATGGACATCCTCTGGGCGCAGAGCGGGGCGCTGACCGCCCGCGAGGTGGGCCGGCTCATCGCCGACCGCGACCTCGCCCCCACCACGGTCATGACCGTTCTCGACCGTCTCACCCGCAAGGGGTTCCTTCAGCGCACCCGTGACGGCAGGGCTTGGCGCTACGAACCGGCGGCGACCCGCGACGCGTACGTCGCGGAGCTTATGCTGGAGGCGCTCGACATGACGGGCGACCGCTCGGCCGCCCTCGCCCGCTTCGCCCAGGCCGTGTCCGGCCCGGAGGCGGAGATCCTGCGAAGAGCCCTCACGGAGCTGGAGGACGAGTGACCACGGCAGCGGTGCTGGCAGCGCTCGCCACGGCGTGCGCGCTCGGCTCCTGGCGTTTCACCACGGCCCGCTGGACCTCGCGGGCCCCCAGGACGGCGATCCTCCTCTGGCAGGCCCTGGGCGTGTCCTGGGGCATGGCCACCACCGGCTCGATGCTGGCCTTCGCCGTCCAGCCGTACGGCGAGGGCGTGCTGCACGGGCTGGTCTCCTTCGCCGCCGGCCGGTCCCCGCGCGAGGCGTGGGACCCGCTGCACGTGGTGGCGATGATCGCCGGCCTCACCGCGCTGGCCGTGCTGGTCGCGGTGCTGCTCACCGCGGGTGTGCAGGCGCTGCGGGCCCGCCGCCGGCACCGCATGCTGCTGGCCCTGATCTCCCACGACGACCCGGTGCTGCCCGGCGTCCGCGTGCTCGACCACCCCAGCGCCGCCGCCTACTGCGTGCCGGGCCTGCGCTCGCAGGTGGTCGTCAGCCAGGGCGCGCTGAGCCTGCTGTCGAAGGACGAGATGGCCGCGGTGCTCGCCCACGAGGCGGCCCACGTGCGCGAGCGGCACGACCTGGTGCTGCTGCCGTTCGGTGCGCTGCGCAGGGCGCTGCCCTGGTCGAAGGTCGTCTGCGACGCGCAGGCCCAGGTGGAGCTGCTCATCGAGATGGCCGCCGACGACCGCGCCCGGCGCTACTGCTCGCCGCGCCGGCTCGCGACCGCGCTGCTCAGGTTCGGTACGGCCGGGGCGATGCCGACGCCGAGCGGCATGCTGGGCGTCGGCGCCCAGAACCTCATGGCCCGGGTCGACCGGCTGCTCAAGCCGGTGCCGGAGCTCCCGGCGAGTCTCCGCTACGGCGCCGTCGCGCTGTCCGTGACGTTGGTCACGTCCGCTCCGCTCCTGTGGATCTACCAGCTCTAGTGCTTGCTGGTGTTAGCCACTTCGTTTGCAATTGCAAGCAGGGTGACGCACAATAGAGGCATGGCACTACCGAAGGTCGGTTCGATCGGCGAGTACATCCGCGAGCAGAGGACGCAGGCGAAGATCTCGATGCGTCAGCTCGCCGCGGCGGCGGGGGTCTCCAACCCCTACCTCAGCCAGATCGAGCGCGGCCTGCGCAAGCCGAGCGCGGAGATCCTCAACCAGATCGCCAAGGGCCTGCACATCTCCGCCCAGGCGCTCTACGTGCAGGCCGGCCTCATCGAGGACCGTGAGACCCCGAGCGACGTCGTCACCGCCATCAGGGCCGACACGCATCTCACCGAGCGGCAACGCCAGGTGCTGATTGATATCTATGAGTCGTTCCGCAAGGAGAAGCGCGCCGGAGATGAGCAGACCTCCCAGAAAGCTCATCCCCGGAGCGGCTCCGTCACGGACGACGAGCAGCCGCTGCCGGAGGAGCTTCTCGCCGCTCTTGAGCCCTACGCGGCATCCACCGACAACGGCACCGTCAACCAGGAAACCAAGGAAGGTTAACCCATGACGCTCGCCACCGAGGTCAAGAAGCTCACCGAGTCCAAGCCGTTCTACGCCGTCGCGGGCGTCGGCGACTACGCCGTCGAGAAGCTGCGCGAGCTCCCCGAGCAGCTCCAGAAGCTGCAGGCGCGCCGGCCCGAGCTCGGCAAGGACCTGCCCGAGCTGGCTCGCACCTACGCCGACAAGGCGGAGGGCTTCGCCAAGGAGCTGCCGGAGAAGGCCCGCGGCTACGCCGACCAGCTCACCCAGCGCGCCACCGTGGCCTACGAGGACTTCGCCTCCCGTGGCCGCAAGGCCGTCAGCAAGGTGAGCGGCGAGGCCGCGCTGGAGCTGGAGGAGGTGTCGGAGGCCGCCGAGCCGCCCGTCGCCACCCCGGTCACCCCGGCCCGCAAGACCCGCACCACCCCCAAGGCCAAGTCCTGACGCCTGCCGCCTGAGGCCCGTCCCCGTCACGGGGGCGGGCCTCTCGCATGCCGTGGCGCCCCGTTCCGGGGCGATGGCCGTCGCGCGGGTGCTCGGCGGGCCGCCCCGGCTATTAGGCTGGGGCCCGATTCATCGCGAGCGTGAGGCGGAGCGCACACATGGACATCGTCAACGGCGGCCTGAACTTCCTCTTCCTGCTGCTCGCCGTCGCCATCCTCGGCATGTCGGCCTACGGGCTGCTGCACGCGCTGCGGGTGCCGCCGGCCGCGTTCGTCGCCGCGGGCAAGCTGAAGAAGAACATCTGGCTGATCATCCTCGCGCTGGCGACGCTGTTCTCGCTGGCGGGCGCGTGGTCGTTCCTCAACGCGTTCCTGCTCGTCGGCGGGCTGCAGTTCATCGGGCTCGGCGCGGTCAGCTTCTTCTCGATCATCGCGGTGATCGCCGCCGTGGTCTACATCGTGGACGTGAAGCCGGCCGTCAAGGGCATGGGCCGCGGCGGCAACAACGGCCCCTACGGACCCTGGTGACCCCGGGCCGTCCCCCTCGGCACGGCTAGCTGCGCAGCGCGCGAGCCAGCCAGCGGGCCAGCATGAGGTGTCCGGCCCGCGTCGGGTGGACGCCGTCGGGCAGCACCACGCCCGACGGGTCGCCGCCGGCCCACCGGCTCCGCAACGGGTCGAGGAACTCCACGCCCTCCTCCCGGGCGACCCCGGCCAGGGTGTCGCGCACCCGCAGGGCCTTGGGCGGGACCTTCCCCAGCCAGATGGGGCCGACGACGACGATCCTCGTGGCGGGCCAGTGCTCGCGGGCGTCGCGCACGAGCGTGGTGGCCGCCCGGCCGAGCTGCCCGGTGGTCCAGCGCTGGTCGTTGTGACCGCCGGAGACGACGAGCACGTCGGGGGCGGGGCGCCAGGACAGCTCGTCCTCGTACGACTGCTGGAACGTGCGCCCGGCGCGCCCCCGGTTGAGGAAGCCGGTCCCGCCCGCGCCGGCGACGACCGGCTGCCAGCCGAGCAGGCGGGCGGCCTGGCACGCGTAGGCCCGCCACTGCGGGACCGGGCCGGAGCCGACCGTGAAGCTGTCGCCCACGACCATCATCACCGGCGCCGCACCGGGCTCGCGGCGGGGCGGAGGCGCTGGTGCGGGGGCGGAAGCGTCCTCGCGGCGGGACGGGGGCGCGGGGGCGGAAGCGTCCGCGCGGCGCGTGGACGAGGCGCCTGACGACGCCCTGAGCGAGCTGGTGGCGCCCTGCGACTCCGCGGAACTCGCGCATCCCGATATCAGTGGACATATCGCCAGGAGCAGCGCGGCCGATGCGGTCAGGGGGGAACGCACCCGGTCGCGCATCGCCACCTCAGGAGCTCTAGGCTGCCGCCATGACCATCGACCTCCATGGACGCACGCGAAGGCTGGAACTGTCCGACCAGAGCCTTCGCGACTTCGAGGCGGTCGTCCTCGAAGCGACGCCCGACGGAATCGTCTTGGACCGGTCGGCATTCTATCCGGGCGGGGGCGGCCAGCCCGCCGATCACGGAGTTCTGCTCTGGCAGGGCGTGGAGACGCGGATCGCCGGCGTGCGCAAGGGCGACGACCTCCAGCTCGTCCCCGCCGAGGGCGACCCGATCCCGCCGGCGGGCACGACCGTCCTGGCGGCCGTGGCCGACGAGCGCCGCTCGGCCCTCATGCGCACCCATTCGGGGCTGCACGTGCTGTGCGGGGTGGTCTTCCGCGACTACGGCTCGCTGGTGACGGGCGGCAACATGGAGCCCGCGATCGTGCCCGAGCGCGGCACGGTCGGCGTGGCCCGCATGGACTTCAACATGCCGGAGGTGCCGCCGGGGTTCCGCGACGCGGTGGAGGCCGCGTGCAACGCCGAGATCCAGGCCGACCGGCGCATCGACGTGCGGGTCCTGCCCCGGCAGGAGGCGTTCGCCATCCCCGACATCATCCGCACCGCGACCAACCTGGTGCCGGAGTCGGTGAGCGACGTCCGGATCGTGGACATCGTCGGGCTGGACACGCAGGCCGACGGCGGCACCCACGTGGCCTCCACCAGGCAGATCGGCAGGTTGCGGGTGGCCAAGATCGAGAGCAAGGGCCGCGGCTTCCGCCGCGTCCGCGTCGAGATCTGCGACTGACCTCCGCCCGCCGCCTCACCGCCCTTCGACGACCCGCGCCAGGCCGTCGAGCAGCGGGCGCAGCCCGAACTCGAAGAGCCGGTCGAGGTCCAGCTCGAAGTCGCCGCCCATGTCCTCGACCACCCGGGTGAACGTGGGATAGCCGCCCAGCGCGGTCAGCGCCGGGTAGGCGGCGTGCTGGTCCATCCACTCGTCGTCGGTCAGGCCGGTGGTGGCCTGCGCCTGCTGCTCCAGCTCCAGGTTGGCCGCGATGCCCTGGACGTAGCTGTAGAGCAGGATGTGCACCTGCATCATCGTGACCGGGTCGAGGCCGCGGCCGTCGAGGGCGGCCAGCGCCCACTCGGTGTGCCGGAGCAGCCCTGCGGAGGGCCGCGGCCGGGTGAGCGAGGTGACCCACGCCAGCCACGGGTGCCGGCGGCAGGCGGTCCACTGCAGGCGCGCGGACACCTCCAGCCGCGCCCGCCAGCCGGGCGGCGGCTCGTCGGGCAGCGGGAACTCCGCGATCACGGCGTCGGTCATCAGCCCGACGAGGTCGTCCTTGCTCCGCACGTGGCGGTAGAGCGACATGGTGGACACGCCGAGCCGCCCGGCGACGCCCCGCATGGAGACGGCGGCCAGCCCCTCGGCGTCGGCCATCTCGACGGCCACGCCGACGACGCGCTCGCGCGTCAGCTCGTGCTCCCCTCCACCGGACCGCCGGGCGGGCGGCATCGGGGCCCGCTGGGCGGCTCCCGGCCGCCACGAGGTCACCAGCGTGCCGACGCGCGGCTCCGCCCTGACCACGCCTTCCTGGGCGAGCGCGGTGAGCGCCTTGGCGGCCGTGGCGAGCGCGACGCCCCAGTCCTGGGCGAGCTGACGGGTGGAGGGTACGCGGTCGCCCTCCTTGAGCTCACCGCGGGCCACGCGGGCCTTCACGTCCTCGACGATCCGCAGGTACGGCGGAGCGGGCATCGAACCTCCTGGTCATAGCTGTACTAGTACAGTATAACGCATGGACCTGGTTGCATGTGGTCAAAATACGGCGTACATTCAGCGGCGTACAGCGTCCATACAGCTAAAGGGGATCACATGAACACCGTCCTCGTCTCCGGCGCCGGCATCGGCGGCCCCGTCCTCGCGTACTGGCTGGGGCGGCACGGCTTCGACGTGACGATCGTGGAGCGCGCGCCCGCCCCGCGCCGGGGCGGCCAGGCCGTTGACCTCCGGGGCGCCGCCGTCACCGTCGCGGAGCGGATGGGCATCCTGGAGCAGGCTCTCGCCCTGAAGACCGACATGCGCGGCATGTCCATGGTGGACGGCGACGGCAACGAGACCATGCGCACCACCGAGCGCACCGTCAGCGCCGGCCGGCTGGACGGGGACGACATCGAGATCATGCGCGACGACCTCGTCGCCGTCGTCACCGGAGCCGCCCGCGACGCCGAGACGATCTACGGCGACTCGATCACCGCGCTGGAGCAGGACGGCGACGGTGTGGACGTGACGTTCGAGAGCGGCGGGCGGCGGCGGTTCAGCTATGTCATCGGGGCCGACGGGCTGCACTCCAACGTGCGCGCGCTGGCGTTCGGCGACGAGTCGCAGTTCGTCGCCCACCTCGGCATGTACGTCTCCATCTACAGCGCGCCGAACTTCCTCGACCTCGACCGCTGGCAGGTCTGGCACCGCGAGGGGGACGCCGGCTACGGCGTCCACAGCGCCCCCGGCAACGCCACGATCCGGGTGAACGCCGGCTTCGGCGCCGGGCCCATCGCGTACGACCACCGCGACGTCGACGCGCAGAAGCGGCTGGTCGAGGAGCACTGCTCGGCGCTGCGCTGGGAGACGCCGCGGCTGATGAAGGCCATGTGGGAGGCGGACGACTTCTACTTCGACGCCATGGCCCAGATCCACATGGACCGCTGGTCCACGGGGCGGGTGACGCTGCTGGGCGACGCGGGCTACTGCGCCTCGCCGCTCTCGGGGCAGGGCACCAGCCTGGCCATGGTGGGGGCGTACGTGCTGGCGGAGGAGCTGGGCGCGGACCGGGACGGGGCGTTCGACCGGTACGAGGAGCGGATGCGGCCGTTCGTCCGGCTCAACCAGGAGCTGGCCACGGAGAACCCCGGCGGCCCCGCCTCCGACGAGAGCGTGCGGCGGGCGGCCACGGCCATCTCCCTCGACCGCTGACCCGGTCCCCCTGATCACCGCGAAGGCGGCGCGCCGGTTGCCGCTACGATGTCCGGCCATGACGGGATTCAGGCGTGCGCCGGCCGCCACGAGCGCCGCCGTTCTGGCATCAGCTGCCCTGGGGGCGGCGCTGCTCGCGACCACCCCGGCCCCGGCCCAGGCCGCCCGCGCGGGGATCACCGACCAGATCACGATGACCCTCCGCAAGGACGGCACCCTGCACGTCTCCGAGAAGATCTCCGGCGTCACCGGGGCGCTCCAGCGGACGTTCCTCACCAGGACCCGCCACGACGACGCCGACGACCGGCTGTACCAGATCTCGAACGTCAAGGGCGGCAAGCTGTCCGGCGACGTCCTGGCGGTCACCGCGCCCGCCACGGTGGAGTACGACGTCAAGGGCACGGTGACGCCCGCCGGCGGCGTGCGGGAGCTGCGCTGGTTCGCGGTGAACGGCTGGAACGCCCCCGTCGCCAAGGCCACGGTCAAGGTCGCCGGGCCCGGCCTGGTGCAGAGCCTGTCGTGCTTCGCCGGCGAGCTCACCTCGGCCGTCGGCTGCACCTCGGCGTCCATGAACCACACCGGCACCGAGGCCGACTTCGAGCAGGCGAACCTGGCGCCCGGCCAGGCGCTCACCGTCGTCGTCGCCTACCCCGAGGACTCCGCCGCCGGGGCACCGATCCTCGACCGGCGCTTCTCGCTGACCTCGGCGTTCGCCCTGAACACCGTCACCGGCGGCGCGCTCGCCGCCCTCCTCGTGCTGCTGCTCGGCGGCCTGGGGCTGCTGTACTGGACGCGCGGGCGCGACGCCAGGGTGGTGGCCCACGGCAAGGAGCACGACCAGGGCGCGGCCGTGCCGGTGCAGAACGGGCACTTCTCGCCGCCCGACGGGGTGCGGCCCGGCCAGATCGGCACGCTCGTGGACGAGCAGGCCGACGTGGTGGACGTGACGGCGACCATCGTGGACCTGGCCGTGCGCGGGTTCCTGCGGATCGACGAGCAGCCCCGGCAGACCTACGACGCGCCCGACTGGATGCTGGTCAGGGTGCCGTCGGGGCACCCCGCCGCGCTGCTGCCGTACGAGCGGGCGCTCTACGACGCGATCTTCGACGGGCGCGACGCGGTCCTGCTGTCACAGCTGTCCGGCTCGTTCGCCAGCCACCTCGGCGAGGTGCGCGACGCCCTGTACGCCGACGTGGTCAGGCAGGGCTGGTTCGCCCGCCGCCCCGACACCGAGCGCACCCGGTGGACGCTGACCGGCGTGGTGCTCATCGGCGTGGGCCTGCTCGCCACCGTGGCGCTCGCCTGGCTCACGACGTACGGCCTGCTGGGTCTGGCCCTGGTCATCGCGGGTGGGGCGCTGGCCGTGGGCGGGCAGTACATGCCGGCCAAGACGGCCCGCGGGTCGGCGGCGCTGGCGCACACGCTGGCGTTCCGGGAGTACCTGTTCTCGGGCGACCTGGGCGAGGTGCCGGAGCAGCACCGGGTGGAGCTGTTCTCCCGCTACCTCCCGTACGCGGTGATCTTCGACGGGGTGGAGCACTGGTCGCGGATCGTCGCCTCGGTCACGGGCAACGGGCGGGAGGCCGACAACCTGTACTGGTACCACGGGCCGGCGGAGTGGGACCTGTCGAAGTTCGCGGGCTCGATGCGCACGTTCACGACCACCACCTCGGGCGCCATCTCGGCGACCCGCCAGTTCCGCACCCTCTGACCGGTCGCCGCCGGCCTTCTCCCTCCGATTCGCCTGGTCAGCGGGGTGCGGAGGGCGTACCGGAGGGTAGGCGACCCGGTGGACGGCGGGAACGGACGGCGCGCCGACGGCTCCGGGCGGGCCTGCCGCGGCCGGCGGACGCCAGCGTGAAAGGATCAGGCGTGCGCGACGAGGAACTGCTGACAGCCGCGGCCAGTGGCGACCCCGTCGCCGTGCGCGAGGCCGTGACCGAGGGCGCCGATCTGGAGGCCCGCGACGCCCGGGGCCGCACCCCGCTGCTGCTGGCGGCCGCCGCCGACCACGTCGAGGTGGCGCAGCTCCTCGTGTCCGCGCGGGCCGACCCCGGCGCGGCCGACCTCCAGGGCGACACCCCATGGCTGGTCAGCGGGGTGACGGGCAGTGTGGCCATGCTGCGCGTGCTGCTGCGCGCCGGGCCCGAGGTGAACAGCACCGACCGCAACGGAGCCACAGCGCTCATCACGGCCTGCGAGCGCGGCCACACCGGCTACGTGCGCGCGGTGCTGGAGACGGGCGCCGACGTGGACCACACCGACGACCTGGGCCGGACGGCGCTGCTGAAGGCGGTCATCGCGGGCGACGGCTCGGAGGGCTACCAGGAGATCGTCCGGCTGCTGCTCGCGGCCGGGGCGGACCCGCGCCGGACCGACCGGGACGGGGTCTCGGCGTTCGAGCACGCGGTCGCCAAGGGACACCTGGAGATCGCCGCCGTCCTGCGCGACGCCACGCACCCCCGCCTGTGAGCCGGCGGAAACCCTCCGTGCGCTATCGCGGGGCCAGCCCCGACAGGAGCGCGTCGAGGGCGTAGGTGAAGCGGTCCTCGTGGTCCCGCGCGGTGCCCAGCCCGGCCGCCAGCGCCTGTCCGACGACGGGGTGGCGCGCAGGGTCGAACCGCGGCTCGGGGTCGGGCCCGTCGTGTCCCGGCGTCCGGCCGGCCTCCGCGAGCACCTGCCCGATGACGAACGTGGCCAGCGTGGTGATTACGTGGAGCGCGTCGGTGGGGCTGAAACGCTCGGCGACCAGGGCCCGCGCGACCCGTTCGACGGTGTCCAGGCCGCCGGGCGTCGAGACGGGGCGGGTGGCGACGAGCGGCAGCAGGGCGGGATGGGCGAGCAGCGCCGCCCGCAGCGAGAGCGCGAACGCCCGCCCCCACTCCCGCCACGGCCCCTCCGGCCGCACGGCGACACCGGCCAGCGTGCGGTCCACGAGGCCGTCGAGGACCGCGTCCTTGTTCGGCAGGTAGTAGTAGAGGGTCATCGCCTCGACGCCCAGCTCCTTGCCCAGTCTGCGCATGGACAGCGCGGCGATGCCCTCCCGGTCCACCAGGTCGAGGGCCGCGTCCAGAATCTTCTCCCTTGACAGTCCCGCTCGTTTCATACACCGTAAGATAAAGCCTTACACCGTAAGAGAGCGAGGTCACCGTGAGAACTCTGGTCCGCGACTTCATCACCGCCGTCAACGGGCGGCGCCTGGACGACCTGCCCGCCTTCATGGCCGCCGACGTCGTCGACCACAACAAGATGATCTTCGGCGAGCCCGACGTCCCCGGCGCCGCGTTCGACGGCATCAAGATGCAGCTCGACGCGTTCGACCCCTTCCACCTCTCGGTCGAGGAGCTCGTCGAGGAGGGCGACCGGGTCGTGGCGCGGCTGCTCATGACGGGCACGCACACCGGCCACCACCCGCGCATGCCGAAGCCCACCGGCAAGAGCTTCGCCGTCGAGGCGATCTTCATCTTCACGGTGCGCGACGGGAGGATCAGCGAGATCCGCGCGGTCAGCGACCGCCTGGGCCTGTTCCTCCAGCTCGCCTGGGACTGGCCCGAGACCGACTGAGAGCCGTCCGGCGCGGGACCGGCTGCGAGTCGTCAGGCCGGCGAGGAGGCCAGGCGCAGCTCGCCGACGACCCGGCCGCCGCCCAGCACGGGCGTCGAGGAGGGCAGGCTCGGCGCGTCCAGGCCCAGCGAGCGCAGCGCCGCCACCGTCACCGGCGTGCGGGCCCGCTGCGCCCCGTCCTCCACCTTGACCGCCCCCGCCCGGCCGTCCTCGAACACGAAGACCTCGAACCCCTCCGCCCCCGACTTCAGCATCAGCCCCGGCACGGCGCGCATGAGCGAGACCTCCACCCGGCTGGTGCCCGACGTCCACTCCGGGTACGCGGTCACGGCCTCGAAGATCCGCCGCTCGTACGACCCCGCCTCCCCCAGCGGGAACGCCCGGAAGGCCCGCGTCATCCCCAGCATCGACACGAAGTACAGCGGCGCGCCGCAACCGTCCACGCCGGAGGCCGCCGTCCGCTCCCCCGTCAGCTCCTCCACCGTGGCGCGGATCGCCCGCTGGAGCGGGTGGGTGACCTCCAGGTACGTGTCGAGCGGCCAGCCGTTCGCCACGCAGGTGGCCAGCATGGCGGCGTGCTTGCCCGAGCAGTTCATGAAGACGCGGGCCCGCTCGGACACCGTCCGGTCCTCGGGATGATCCTCCGGGCACCGCAGCGCCGACTCGTCCAGGCCCGCCCCGGCGAGGATCTTCCGTACCCCCTCCACGTGGAACGGCTCGCCGGCGTGCGAGGCGCAGGCCAGCGCCAGCAGCTCGCCCGCCAGGTCGAGCCCGCCGCGCAGCATGCCGAGCACCTGGAGGGGCTTCATCGACGAGCGCGGCGACGCCGGCACGTGCACCGCGCCGTGTGCCTCCACCGGGCCGCC
The DNA here is from genome assembly GCF_044459125.1 of Nonomuraea sp. NPDC050383. Taxonomy (NCBI): domain Bacteria; kingdom Bacillati; phylum Actinomycetota; class Actinomycetes; order Streptosporangiales; family Streptosporangiaceae; genus Nonomuraea; species Nonomuraea sp. NPDC050383. Next base: position 283,692 of record NZ_JBITIP010000008.1, on the reverse strand, counting down.
GTCCGGGCCGACGGTCAGCATCCGCGCCTGATGCCTCGACTCCACGAACCCAGACCGGACAACCTCCACCACCAGCGACATTTCACGCCCCTTTCCGGCCATGAGTCTACGAAGCGCCCGTCCTACGCCAGAATGGGATCCCATGCGAGCAGTGGTGCAGCGGGTGACGTCGGCTTCCGTGGCGGTGGACGGTCGGACGATCGGGGCCATCGACGAGCCCGGCCTCATGGTGCTGGTCGGCGTCACGCACACCGACACGACCGCCGAGGCCCGCAGGCTCGCCGCCAAGCTGTGGGGGCTGCGCGTCCTGCACGGCGAGAAGTCCTGCTCCGACGTGTCAGCGCCGCTCCTGGTCATCAGCCAGTTCACCCTGTACGGCGACGCGCGCAAGGGCCGGCGACCCACCTGGCAGGCCGCCGCCCCGGGGCCCGTGGCCGAGCCGCTGGTGGAGGCCGTGGTGGAGGAGCTGAGGGCACTCGGAGCCCACGTGGAGACGGGCAGCTTCGGTGCCGACATGAAGGTCTCCCTGGTCAACGACGGCCCCATCACGCTGATCGTCGACGTCTGACGCCTGACGGCCCGGGTCCCGGTCGTCACCCCGGTGACGGCCCAGGACGCGCACGTGACTGCGGCCCGCACCACTGGCGCGGGCCGGTGCTGCATCCCGCCGTATGTCAGCGGCCGTGTCAGGACGGCGACGGCCCGGTATCAGAGCGGTCGGCGATGGTGGACATCGAAAGCACACAGCACAAGGAGCACATGATGCAGAAGTTCGACACCGCCGCCCCGATCACCGCCGTCCTCCACATCCCCGCCGGACGCGTCCAGCTCATCGCCGCCGACCGGGCCGACACCACCGTCGAGGTCCTGCCCGCCAGCACCTCCAAGGCCCGCGACGTGAAGGCGGCCGAGCACACCACGGTCGAGTACGCCGACGGCGTCCTGCGGATCGAGACCGCCGCGGCGAAGAACCAGTACCTCGGCCCCACCGGAGCCATCGAGGTGACGATCAAACTGCCCGCCGGCTCCCAGGTCGACGCGAAGACGGCCAGCGCCGAGCTCCGGACCGTCGGCCGCCTCGGCGACGTCGCCTTCGAAGGCGCCTACCACCAGATCAACATCGACGAGGCCGCGAGCCTCCGCCTCACCGCGACCGACGGCGACGTCGAGGTCGGCCGCCTGGGCGGCCCCGCCGAGATCAGCACCGCAAGAGGCGACATCCGGATCGCCGAGGCCACCGGCGGCAAGGTCGTGCTCCGCACCCAGTCCGGCGACATCACGATCAACGCCGCCACCGGCGTCTCGGCCGCCCTGGACGCAGGCACCTCCTACGGCCGCGTCAGCAACGCCCTCAAGAACGACGGCACCGCCGAACTCGACATCCACGCCACCACCTCCAACGGCGACATCACCGCCCGCAGCCTGTGACCCGCACCCTCCACCGGCCGGAGACGTCGGTGAGCAGGAGCGGCGGCGGGTGGCTGGAGCAGCCGCGTCCCTGGGTGACGGTCCGCATGCCCGACGCGACCCGCTGACCCCTGCACCGGCCGCCTCAAGCAGGCACGTGGACGTGACCAAGCCATGATCGGCTGCGACGGCCCAGAATGCGCACGTGACGGCGGCCCGCCGTCACCCGGTCAGCGGCCGTTCCCCTGGAGGCCCTCAGCCCCGTGCGGCGGGTGGCGCCTTCCTTGGCTGTGCCGTAACAGACAGCTCTGCCCCGACAGAAAGCTGCGCCGGGACACAAAGCTGTGCCGTGACAGAAGAGGGTCTATCGAACGCGACGCCTGAGCGCCGGATCGATCTGCACGTTGCGGCCCGCGTCCGGGGGGACGACGACCTCCTGTGACGCGGCGACGCCGCCCGCGAGCAGCGGCGCGTCCACCGGCACCGTGCGCTTGACCACCGCCAGCGCGATCGGCCCGAGCTCGTGGTGGCGCGCGGACGAGCCGACCGTGCCCACCTCCTGACTCTCGAAGATCACCGGCGCCCCGTGCGGCGGCAGCGTGTCGACGCTGCCGTCCAGGTGCAGGAACACCAGCCGCCGCGGCGGGTGCCCGAGGTTGTGGACCCGGGCCACCGTCTCCTGACCGCGGTAGCAGCCCTTGCCGAGCTGCACGGCGGTGCCGATGAGGCCGATCTCGTGCGGGATCGTCCTGTGGTCCGTCTCGAAGCCCAGCCGCGGCTCGAACCGCTCGATCCGCAGCGCCTCGTACGCCCACAGCCCCGCCAGCGGCCGGCCCAGGTGCTCCGGCAGCTCGCTGCGGGGCACCAGGAAGTCCTCGGTGGCCGTGGACAGCACCGCGAGCTCGTCGGCCCGTGACACCTCCACCCGCAGCATGAACCGCATCCGGTCGAGGTAGCCCACCAGGCTGTCGGCGGTGCCCGGCTCGACGTGCGCCAGCACGCTCTCGCCGTCGTCGACCAGCGTCAGGTGGTGCAGGATGTGGCCCTGCAGGTCGAGGTCGAGCGTCCGGGTCCACTGACCGGGCACCAGGGTGTCGAGTTTCTGCGAGGTCAGGTCGTTGAGCCACTTCAGCCGGTCGGCGCCGGAGATCCGCACCACCTCGCGGTTGCTGCGGTCGACCACGGCCTCGCCCCGCACCAGCGCGCGCTGCTCGGCGAACAGGTCACCGTAGTGGGCGGCGACGTCGGAGTCCGGGGCCTCGGCGGCGACGGCTCCGTGAAGGTCCAGCAGAGGGCTACGCATGCCGTCCAGATTATCCGCTGGCCGAACCGTCAGCGGCAGCGGCGGCAGCGTCCGAACACCGTCAGGTGGTGAACGTCCGCGGCGAACCCCAGCTCCTCGTCGAGCCCCCGCACGAGCCCCTCCGCCAGCTCCGGCCGCACCTCGATCACCTCACCGCAGCCCCGGCACACCAGGTGGACGTGGTCCGCCTCGGCCGCCAGGTGGTAGGTCGGCGCGCCGTGCCCGAGATGGGTGTGCGTCACCATGCCCAGCTCCTCCAGGAGCTCAAGCGTGCGGTAGACGGTGGAGATGTTGACGCCGCGCGCCGTCTCCCGGACCTTGGCGCAGATCTCCTCCGGAGTGGCGTGCTCCAGCGACTTGACCGCCTCCAGCACCAGCTGCCGCTGAGGAGTCACCCGGTAACCCTTGGCGCGGAGCTCCTCGTGCCACTGCGTCTCGGTCATGCCCCGAGTCTACGGCCGGAGCTTTAATCGCTTGCCCTCCTCGAGGAGGACCGCATAACTTCGTGAGTACGCGGAAAGGAGGTGGTCCAAACAATGGTGATTCATAGTTGGGCTAGCGAGGTGGTTGTCCGCTGACGACGCGGACGCCCCGTCTCGCGCCGTTCGGCGAATACGAGGCAACCACCGGGGCCCCCGGCGGCTGGAGGGCGGGAATCCCATCCCGTCCATGGTCCATCCAGCCCGCTCGATATGGAGCGGAGCACGCCCGGGGGCCCTTTTTCATGTCCCTCCCGGCTGGGTTCAGTGCTCGCCGCGCGGCTCCGCGCCCAGCTCCTCGCACGCCCGCCGGTAGAGCTCCACCACGGCCGTGCGCACCTGCGCCCGCTCGGTCAGCGGCTCGCGCCACGGCACGCGCACCCGCTCGCCGCCGTCGACCGTGAACTCGATCGCCTCGCCGTCGACACCGCTCGTCACCGCGCGGCTCGCCTCCGGCCGGCCGCCGAGCGCGCGCACGATGAGCAGCGCGTCGTCGCCGTGGTCGTCGTTCATGTGGCGCTTGATCGCCTCGACCGCCTCCGCGGTGAACGGACCGCCGCTCATGCCACCTTCTTCAGCTCGGCCGACATGTGCGACGTGAGCGGGTGCCCCATCGCCGCCATGTCGTAGGCCCACATCAGGTTGCCCTTGACCAGCCCGTACAGACGCCGCCCCGCGGTGTACTCCTTGGCCGTCACGGTGCGCGCCACCACGTCGGTCTGCAGCTCGATCTTGTGGAAGACGACCTCGCCGACGTAGATCTCCACCACTCCGGTGGGGTGGGCGAGCACCACCTCGACCTGCCGGTTCGGTTGCGGGCGCCAGTATCCGGACTCGGTGGCGAGCGGCCTGACCCGGTTGCCGTCCTGGTCGAGCAGCCAGGTCCGGCTCACGTACGACAGGAACGGCTTGCCGTTGTGGCCGAACTCGATCTCCTGGCCGAAGTTGAAGCTGTCGATCGTCGGATAGCCCCCGACACCCGCGCCTTCCCACCTGCCGATGAGAAAGGCGATCGGCTCCAGATCGGGATGCATCTCAGGTTCTTCCATGTCCCCCAACCCTAGTGGCCGCGCGTGCGGGCGCGGGCGTTAGTGTGGCGGGCATGGCACGATCACTGGTGATCAAGGTGACCGCCGGGGCCGACGCGCCCGAGCGCTGCAACCAGGCGTTCACGGTCGCGGCCGCCGCGCTGGCGAGCGGAGTTCCGGTCTCCCTGTGGCTGACCGGCGAGTCCTCCTGGTTCGCACTCCCGGGGCGGGCCAAGGAGTTCGGCCTGCCCCACGCGGCTCCGTTGACGGACCTGCTGGACGCCGTCCTCGCGGGCGGGCGGGTCACGGTCTGCACGCAGTGCGCGGCCCGGCGCGACATCACGGCCGACGACCTCATCGAGGGTGTCCGCATCGCGGGCGCGCCCACCTTCGTGGAGGAAGCCGTCGCCGAGGGCGCCCAGGCGCTGGTGTACTAGCCCGGTTCCAGGACTCCTTCCGGCGGCCCGCGCTGGGCGGGTCAGCCGGCGGCGAGGACCGTGTTGAGCCGCTCCTGGCGGAGCTGTTCGTAGCGGGTGTCGTCGAGCGGGGCGAGCTGGCCGCCGACCCGCCAGGAGAGCAGCAGGTCGGCCAGCGCCGGGTTGCGGGCCAGTGCCGGGCCGTGCAGGTAGGTGCCGACGACGTGGCCCGCGTAGCAGCCCTCGAAGCCGTCGCCGTTGCCGACGCCCTTGACCGTGCGCGACAGCGGCTTGACGCCGGGGCCGAGCCGGGTGACGCCCATGTGGTTCTCGAAGCCCGTCAGCGTCGGCAGGCCGAGCCCGGCGTCGACCTCGGCCACCAGCTCGCCCACGGCGCGGGCCGGGCCGCGGACGCTGGCGATGTCGAGGATGCCGAGCCCGTCGACCGGCTGCCCCTCCTCGCCGCCGAACGTGCTGCCCATGATCTGGTAGCCGGCGCACACCGCCAGCAGCGCGGCGCCCCGGTTGACGGCGCGGTGCAGGCCGCCGTCGCGGCGCAGGCGCGCGGCCGCGAGGATCTGCGGGCGGTCCTCGCCGCCGCCGATGAGGTAGATGTCGCCCGTCTCCGGCACCGGGTCGGCCGAGCGCACGTGCACGGTCTCGGTCTCGATGCCGCGCCGCTGCGCGCGCTGCTCCAGGACCAGCACGTTGCCCTGGTCGCCGTACGTGCTCAGCAGGTCGGGGTAGATCCAGACGATGCGCAGGGCGCTGTCAGACGGCACGGCCGAACTCCGATCGGATCTGCTGGAAGGCGGTGTAGTTGGCGATCACGTCGACGCGGCCGGGCGGCTGCATGGCGAGCGCCTCGGAGAACGTCTCGCACACCGCGAACGGCACGTCCGCCACGTCCAGCCGGAGCGCCAGGTCGAGGCGGCGCTCACCGGTGACGAACACCGGACGGCCGCGCAGCACGCGGTAGTCGACGTCCCACAGCCAGGACGTGTCACGCCCGTCGGGGCCCTGCGCGTTGACCGACAGGATGATCGGCAGCTGCGGGTCGGCGACGTCGAACGCCTCCAGCCAGCCCGCCGGGTTCTTGGCCAGCAACAGCCGCGCCTGGCGGCCCTCACGCTCGACCGTGGTGTAGCGGCCGGCGACCGAGGTGACCTCGCGCAGCCGGGGCAGCGCCCGCTCGACCGGCAGGTCGAACGCCTCGGCCACCGCCAGCGCCATGACCGCGTTGGAGCGGTTGGCCAGGCCGGGAAGCTGGATGTCGAGCAGCCACCGCTGCCCGCGCGGGTCGATGACCGCGTCGTCGTCGAGGATCCACTGCGGCTCCGGCCGGTGGAAGGTGCACTCGCGGCAGGCCCAGTCGGCGTCCTTGCGGTCCAGGGGGCCGCCGCACTCGGGGCAGCACCACGAGTCCTCCTTCCACCGCTGTCCGCCCGCGACCCAGGTGACCTTGGCGGCCGTGGAGGCGCCCCAGGTGACGAGGGGGTCGTCGCAGTTGGCGATGACGTGGGTGGGCTTGCCGGACAGCGCCCGCCGCCACTTCTGGGCCAGCAGCCAGATCTCGGCCGCGCGGTCCATCTGGTCGCGGCTGAGGTTCATCAGGCAGACCACGCTGGCGCCCGTGGTGTCGAGGACCTCGGGGAGGTACTTCTCGTCCACCTCCAGCACGCCGTAGGGAGCGTCCTTGTGCTGCGACAGCGCCGAGACGTGGCCGGCCGGCATGTTGGCGCCGTACACGTTGGTGGCGACCTCGCCCATCTCCAGCAGCGCGGAGGTGATCAGCCGGGTGGTGGTCGTCTTGCCGTTGGTGGCGCTGACCAGGGCGAGCTTGCGGTCGCGGGCCAGCTTGCGGAGAAGGTCGGGCTCGAGCATGAGGCCCACCCGGCCGCCGATCACCGAGCCGTCACCGCGCCCGGTCATCCTGGACAGCGTGGCGGCGCTGCGGCCCAGGGCGCTCGCGAGCTGGGCCCGCAGTGGAAGCTGGGTCATGGCACAGAATCCTAGTCCGCGTCGGCCGTTGTTCTGGATACGCACGCGAAAACGCGGCCCGGCGCGGCCGGAGCCGGAGAGCCGCGAGCGCGAGGCGTGTCCGGCGAGCCACGGCTAGGGCGTGCCGGCGAAGGGCAGCTCGGGCACGCCTCCGTGGTCGAACGGCAGCACGAAGCGGCCCGGCCAGGACAGCACGCCTTCCAGCCACCCGGCTCCCATGGTCTGGCCCACGTGCCGCAGCCGGGCGGCGGGCTCCATGCCGATCGCGACGTTCATGATGTCGCGCTGGAAACCCTCGTTCTCGTCGTCGCCGAGGATGACCCGCCAGGCCAGGGCCCTGTTGTGCTCGATGGCCATGGACAGCGGGTGGTGGCGCAGCGCCTTGGCGCGGTGGCCCAGCAGCTCGCCGTGCGGGGCGGCGGCGCCCGGGGCGGCGGCCACCGCCCCGGCCACCGCGGTGGCCACCGCCGAGGCGCTCGCGGCGGGGTTCCCGGCGACTCCGCCGGGCGTGTCCCTGGGCGTGCCGGCAGGCGTCCCGTTGGGCGCCCCGGCAGGCGTCCCGGCAGGTGTCCCGGGGAATGTGTCACGGGACGTGCCGCCGGGCGTGTCGCCGAACAGGGCGTACTCCATGGGCGGCGCCGGGCTGCGCAGGTCCGGCGCGGGCCGGCCGTACGGGAAGAGGCGGTCCACCTCGTGCAGCCAGCGCACCTGCGGGATCACCCACGCCGTGCCGGGACGCTCGCCGCCCCGGTCCAGCGCGGCGAGCAGCCGCGTGGCGCGCTCCGCGGCCTTCTCCGTGAGCAGGGCCGGGTCGAGCCAGCTCCGCAGCGACCAGGCGCGCCGCCGCACCGACCGCTCGACCAGCGTGGCGAGCAGGCACTCGCCGCGCCGTACCGGCAGCTCCGACCAGGCGGCGGCGAGCGCGCGCGGCACGCCGGGCATCGGGCGGTTCGTCACGAACGCGAGCACGACCGTGTCGCACCACACGCGCAGCCACGCCCAGTCGGGCGCGTCGGCCAGCACGTCGGCCTCGCGCAGCTCGACGAGCGTGCACGCCTGCCCGGTACGGCACTGGCTGCCGCAGGCGGCCGACCGGCGTCCCCGTATCGGCGGGGGCGGGCTCGCGATCAGCCGCTCGCGCGACTCGCCGAGCGGCACCCGCACGCGCAGCGGCCGGTCCATGCCGTCGGCGAACACGGCCGCGGAGCCCGGCTGCAGCGAGACGACCTGGCGGGACTGCTCCTCGCTGAGGTTCATGGCGGCGCCGACGAGCTGCCTGTCGTCCTCGGCCGGGAGCCGGTGGACGACCTTGAGCGCGGTGTTCTTGACCACGTCGGCGACGAGCTTGGTGGGGATCTGCTCGGCCACGACGATGCCCTCGCCGTACGCCCTGATCTCGGCCAGCATGCCGGCCAGCAGCTCCACGGCATGCGTGGCGGCCCGGCCGGCGCCGCGGTCGCGCAGCAGCCGGTGGGCCTCCTCGATGACGATGACGTGCCGCAGCCCGGTGGACTTCTCCTGCCGGGCGCGCATCCGCAGGTGCTCCACGATGCGGATGATGAGCGTGCCCATGAGGAACGCCTTGTCCTCGTCGTTGGCCACGTCCTCGATGGCGAGCACCACGTTGCGCTGGAGCAGGCCGCCGATGTCGGCCGGGTGGCCGCCCTCGAAGAAGCGCCCGGCCGAGCCGACGCGCAGCGAGCGCAGCCGCAGCGAGATGAAGCCCTCGACGTCGGCCTGGACCTCGCGGCCGTAGCCGATCTCCTTGATCACGTCCATCGCGTGCTGCTGGAGCAGCTCCAGGGTCGGCACGCTGGGCGGCACCTTGGAGCCGGGCACGGCGCCGCCGGTCACGACGTCCCAGCCGGTGGCCTCGTAGACGCGCTGCAACGCCAGCGACATGATCTGCGGGAACGGCTCCTCGGCGTCGAAGGCGGCCATGAACAGCGCCCTGACCATGTCGATGTGCGCCTGGACGGGGTAGCCGGGCTCGGGTTCGAGGGGGTTGATGCTGAACGGCACGCCGGCGGGCGCCGACGGGTTGATCACGGTGACGGGCCCGAACTGCTCGACGCGGCCGGCCATGGCGGCGTACTCCGACTTGGCGGGCTCGATCGCGAGCCAGGGGATGCGGGCCCCGCTGAGCTGCTCCAGCAGGTGCCGGACGGTCTGCGACTTGCCCGAGCCGGTGGCGCCGGTGACGAACGCGTGCCGGTTCAGCGTGGCCAGCGGCACCCGGAACGAGCCGACCCCCCGGTCCTGCCCGTCGAGGATCTCGCCCAGCTCCAGCTCCCCGCCGTCGGCCTCGGACGTCACGTCGAAGAAGCCCGAGTCGAGCACCCGCACGCCGGGCACCTCGCGCCTGGGCAGCCCGGCCAGCGCGGCGAGTGCCCCGGCCGTGGCGGCGAACGGCGCGGCGGCCCCGTCGGCGGGGTCCTGCATGGTGATGGCCAGCGCCTCGGCCAGCGTGTGGACGGCCCCCTGGGCGCTGCGCAGCCGGTAGGGGTGGTGGCTCATCTCGACGGAGCCGACGAGGACGGGCGCGATCTGCCGCAGCTCCTCGGCCGTCGCGCCGCCGGCCAGCACCCGGACGTTCCACAGCCCGGCCTCGCGGAACGCGTCCAGCTCCTGCATGCGCCGCTCGGCCCGCTCGGCGTCGAAGCGGGAGCGCTCGGAGGCGTCGCCGTACTGGCGCAGCACGTTGAGCTGGGTGCGCAGGTGGGCCACCTCGGCGTCGAGCAGGCCGGTCGGCTCCGCCACGACCAGCCAGGCGAACGGCCGCGACATGAGCGTGATCAGCGTCGACTCGAACAGCGTTGGCCGCTTCAGCTCGTCGGGGTCGAACTCCCGGCGTCCGCCGAGCGGCGGCGCCTGCCGGCCCGGACACGGCGTCCACACCAGGTCGGCGAGGTCGGCCAGGTACTCCTCGCCGAGCTGGACCCCGCGTGCCCCGCCGGGGAACAGCAGCGGCTGCGGCCCTGTCGGCGCCTCCGGGGCGTCGGTGGCGCGGCGCGGCTGCCGGGGCGGCGACAGCGGGCCCGCGTTCGTGATGAGCTCCAGGGGCGCGCCGGAGCCGCGGGAGAGCCATCCGATGGCGAACGGCCGGTCCCGCTGGGCGGCGGACAGCACGGCGGGAAGCACGGTGACGAAGTCCCACTCCGCCGACGAGCTTCGTGAGGGTGCGGCGATGGACTGGATCCGGTACCACGGCCCGCTCAGCGAAACACTCGGCTGCATTGCATCCCCCCACAGACGGCTCTTAGTAAAATCGGCCGACCGTCAGCCCGTCGCCTTGACATTGACCATCTCATTGCCTGCCCTTGCGCCAGTCGAGGCGTGGCGGGGGCGGACCGAGGTTCGGCGGCGGTTCGGAGCCGTCGCGTCCGGGCGTCCCCGCGTGCTCGCTCGGCCGCCCGGCGCCGCGCTGCGGCGTCCCCTGCCGGCCTTCCTGCCCGGCCTCCTGAGGCCCCTCCTCGGTCCCGTGCTCGCCGTCGAGGGCCAGCACGGCGTCGCGTACGTCGTCCAGCTCGCCGAGCGTCGTCTTGGGGAAGGTCAGGATGGCCGGGTTGGCGTCGGCGAGGCGGACCCGCCGGCCCTGCGCGGTGGCGTCGGTGACGATGACGGAGGTGGTGGGGAGTTGCTGGAGCTGGTGCGGCTCGACGAGGAACTCGCGGGAGCGCTGGAGCACCCGCTCCTTCTCGCCGATCTTGCCGGTCGTGCGGCCCCACTCGGTGGACTCGGTGATGTCCTCGGCCAGGTCGGTGGCGCTGTCGCCGTGCTCCTCGTGCCGGCCCTCGACCTCGGCGATCGTGGAGGTGTAGCCGCCGTCCACCCCGGGCAGCGACTCGCTGATCGTCTCGGTGAGCTGGGCCAGCTCCAGCCGGTGCTCGGTGCCGACGTGCTCGCTCGCCACCCGGGCGTCCTCGGCGTTGCCGAGACGCATGAACGCGACCGCGGCGTGGCCGCGCCCCAGCCGCTCCCGCACGGGCGGGGTCAGCGACCGGTACGTCAGCACGAGCCCCGTACGGGAGGTCTCGCAGGCGTCCATGAGCCGGTCGAGCACGTCGCCGCGGAGCTTGTCGGCCCCCGCGACGATGATCGTGTGGTACCAGGGACGGTCGGAGGCGGGCGACTGCCGCAGGATGTGGGTGAGCGCGGTCGCCACGTACGTGCCGAGCACCCGGTTGCCGAAAACGCCGGCCTGCCGGTCCATGCTGACCACCCGCAGCCGGGCGGGCGGCAGCCGCACGGCCTCCGTGCCCAGCGTCTCCAGCTTGCGCAGCTGTGACTCCAGCGCCCAGGCCCGCTCGATGACGACGCGGTCGCTGACGCCGCGCCCGAACAGCGTGCCGATGCGTTCGAGCTGGGTCGCGGTGATCAGCCCGTACCTGAGGTCGTCGCGCGGGTCGCCGACCTGGGCCAGGGCCCGCAGCGCGGCGGTGACCTGGCTGATCGTGGCGTTCTCGCCCAGGACCTCCAGGACGCGCTCCAGGATGGCGTTGTCGAAGCTGAGGTCGCGGGTGGTGCGGTGCTCCTCGCTGACGCTGACGACGTGGGCGAGCACGTCCGCGAACGCCTCAGGCTTGAGGGTGGCCCCCAGGTCGAGGCGGGGCAGGTCCACGGGCAGCACCCAGACCAGGGGGTCGTCGCCGCCCCGGCGGGCCAGCTCGACGAGGTCCTTGGCGATGGCGCCCTCGGACAGGTCGAGCACGGTCAGGTGGCCGCCGCTGTAGAGGCGGGTGGCGCCGAGCAGGGTGACCAGCGCCGACCAGCCGGGCAGCGTGCCACCGGCGACGTCGATGCGGTCGATCTCGTCGGGCACGGCGACGGCGTACCAGCTCAGCTGGCGGTCGTGGCGCTCCTTGAGCCGCTGCCACTCGCGGTAGCGCTGGGCGTGCTCCTCCTGGGCGCGGAACAGCTCTTTGTCACGTTCCTGTCGCCGGCGGTCATCGCGGGCCTGCTGCTCGCTGATCCGGTAGCGGACGGCGCGGTCGCCCTGGACGAGCGCGTAGCTGCAGATGATCGCCACGCCGCAGGCCGCGACCAGGCCGAGCAACGCGAACTTCCACTGGAGGAGGCCGGCCACGGCCAGCGCGAGGATGAGCAGCGTCAGCACGACCATGAACAGCCGGAAGACCCGTACCGGCCGGTTGAGCATGTCCTCCTGCATGCGCTTGCGGCGGGCCACGTCGGGGTCGGGGCGCGCGGGCGGCGGCTCCTCGACCGGCGAGGGGCGTTTCGGTGGCGGACCGGGGTCCGGGTGCAGCAGGATGTACTGCCAGCCCAGGTAGATGCGGTCCGCCTGGAGCTGCGCATGCTCAGGATGCACGTCCACCACGTGACCCTCCGGCCGCGATATGTCGTTAGTAGTAGAGGCTTGTCCCGCCCGCTCCGTGACAGCGTATGAGCTAGAACCCCTTCTACGGCAGGGTTCTCGGCAATTGGACCGGCCCGTTGGGAGGATAGCGGCGGATGGGACAAGCGTGACCTATTACCATCCTTACCCATGACCGAACCCTCCGGCGGCAGCGGCAGGCCCAGGCGCCCGGTCGTGGTGCCAGCTGTGGCCCTGGTGCTGGTCACGGCCCTCGGCGTCACCGCCCTCGCGGGCGGCCTCAGCGAGGCTCCGGACGCCCCTCCCCAGCTCGGCAAGGGCGCCGTGCTCGACCAGGGCCGGTTCGCCACCCGCTTCGTCGAGTCGCGGGTGCGGCTGGAGAAGGCCCAGACGCAGTTCGACGAGGACAAGCGGTTCGTGGAGCTGGTCTTCGAGGTGACCAACCGCGGCGACGACACCGCCTCCGTCGGCGTGCCCCCGAGACAGGAGGACGCCGGCTACGGCGACTCGTTCGGCAGCTCGCTGGTCAAGATCAGCCCGCCCTTCCCGGCCGACTCCGGGCCGTTCGCCTTCGCCCTGGCCAAGGGCGGCCAGACCGGGCAGCTCCACCCGGGGATCAAGACCACGGTCATCGTCCGGTACCAGCTCAAGGATGGCCGGAAACCGCCGGAGAAGGTCACGCTGGACGTGGCCTCGTACGAGTACGCGGCCGGGTTCAACGACCCGTCCGAGAGGTGGACGATGATCACCCAGGACGAGGGGGACAAGCTCGTCCCCGAGGTCAAGGCGCAGGTGACCCTGCCCGTCCAGGAAGACGCCACGGCATGACGGCCGTCCAGCCCCGCGCGGCGGCCTCGGACGGCCGGGGCGCCCGCCGCACCGGCTCCGGGCGGGGCGGCTCGCGGGCGCTCAACGCGCTGCTCGGCCTGCTCCTCGCCGGCGGCGCCGTGGGCCTGCAGACCCTCGCGCTGACGGAGAACGACACCGGGGCTCCGCTGACGTACACGGGCGACAAGGGGCAGGACGTGGACGCCCGGCGCTTCCACGTGCGGCTCGACTCCTTCACCGTCGCCAGGGCGATCCAGACCCGCAGCACCGAGACGGTCGAGACGGACAACCTGTTCCTCGTCGTCAACGCCGCCGCCAAGTCCAGCCTCAAGCCGTACCACCTCGGCCAGCCCACGCTGCTGACCGCCGACGGCCACCGCTTCGACGCCACCGACCGGGTGGACGGCACGCTCACGATGGCCGCCACCTGGGTGCAGCCGGACATCTGGGTCACCGGGCGGTTCTTCTTCGAGGTGCCCGCCTCGGCGCTGCCGGGGGCCAAGGTGGTGTTCGGGCTGCCGCCGTCGGTCGTGGTCGAGCCGTACCAGCCGGAAGTGGAGATCGACCTGGGGCTCGACGAGAAGGCGGCCCGCGACCTCGCCGCCAAGCCCCAGGACGTCTACTCCCTCGTCAAGAAGTGATCGGGCACATGAGCGCAGACGACCGCGACTGGTTCGCGCCCCGCAACCCCCGCCCCGCCAACGGGGCGGCCCGGAACGGCCAGGGACCGCCGCCTCAGGGACCGCCGCCCCAGGGGATGCCGCCCCAGGGGATGCCGCCGCGGCCTGCCCCGCCCGGTCAGGGAGGCGGGCTGCGGCCCGCGCGGCCGAGGCCCGGGTCGGGGTCGCGGATCTGGCCCGACCGGCAGGTGTGGCCGCCGGTGCCGCCGGAGTCCGTCGAGGGGGTCACCCAGCCGCTGCCGGCCGTACCGGACAGCCTGCCCCTCCCGCCCCCTCCCCCGCCTCGGCTCCCTCCGGCGCCGCCCCGGGAGGCTCCGTCCCCGGATGGCCCGCCCCGGGAGGCCGCGCCGCGTCCCCGGAGGCGCGGCCGGCTCCTGCTGGTGGCCGCCGCCGCGCTGGTGAGCGTCGCCGTGGCCGTGGGCGCGACCACGTACGACGGCTACCTGTTCTACGAGAAGGTCGCGTCCACGGAGACGCGCCTCGTGCCGGTGGCGCCCGGGCAGGCCGGCACCGTGTACGGCATCGAGTGGAAGGCGGCGCTCGCGCCCACAGAGGCCCCGCCGGGCAGCAAGCACGGCGACACCGTCGCCTGGCTCAAGGTGGACATCTCGGAGAAGGTCGTGGACCCCGGCAGCGCCACCATGACCGCGAAGCCGGACGAGGTGCGGCTCCAGGACCGCGCGGGCCGCACCTGGGTCGTGGAGCTCGCGGCGGGCGACCGGCCGGCCGACCGGCTGGAGGTCGGCAAGGAGTACGCGCTGGAGGGGCTCGCCGTGGTGCCCGCCGGGGTGGCCGGCGAGGTGGAGCTGTCGTTCCGGCCCAGCGGCTACCGCGCCGACACGCCGACCAAGGACCTGTTCAAGCGGAAGACGTCCAAGCCCGACGTGGACGTGCTGCGGTTCCGGCGCTAGCGGCTCACTCCGTCGTGAACGCCTGTCCGCGCAGGCGGGCCCGGGTGGCGGCGAGGTCGAAGGTGGCGGCCAGCAGCGCCATGGTGACCACGGTCACCAGCAGGTCGCGGCCGAAGGAGAGCGGCGGCTCCAGGTAGGCCCACGCCCACTCCACCTCCGACCCGACGAGCGTGCGGACCGCCCGGTCGGCGTACTGCGCGCCCACCGCGACGGCCACGTAGCACAGGCACATCATGCCGAACAGCGGCGCCCCGCCCCTGATCACCAGTCGCAGGGAGTTGACCAGCGGCACCCAGCGCTCCTGGAACCCGCCGGTGACCCGCTCGAACGACCGCTTCGTCAGGTCGTGGCTGCTCTCCAGGCGGTCGATGCCGCGCTCGAACCGGGTGCCCCTGACCATGGTGCGGGTGTCGTCGGCGTAGGCGCCGAACACCAGCATCGCCACGGTCAGCCAGGCCAGCGGGATGGCGATGGAGTCGAGGAGGAACGGCCACACCTCGCCGAACCAGGTCGTGACGGCCTTGAGGACCGGCACGGCGTCCTGCGCCTTCGTCCAGAGGCTCTCGGTGCCGACGACCACGGTGCGGTGGTCCACCCACTCCGACCGCGCGTCCGCGACGGCCACGGTGGCGTTGAGCCCGTAGAAGACGAACGCGAACTCGGAGAACGCGGCGGCGAAGCCGTAGAAACGCCCGCCGCCCTTCTCCACCAGCCGGGCGAACAGCGTCTTCAGCCCGAACGCGACCACCATCGTGCCGACCGACACCCGCCAGTCGAGGTCGAGGAGGCTGCGGCCGACGCTCGACTTCTCGCCGAAGAACGCGGCGTCGGTCATGTCGTAGAAGTGGTGGAACAGGTCCATCTGCTGGAGGTCGCGGGCATCCTCCGTCTGGAAGCCCCAGGCCATGTAGAGCACGGCGAAGGCGGGGGCGACCCGGTCGAGGGCGGTGAAGAACCGCTCGTCCTCCGCGCCCTCGGCGGTCCGTGCGCGCATCTCCCACAGGGCGCCGCGCAGGGTGTGCAGCATGCCCGTGACCACGGTCAGCGCCGCCAGGACGACCAGGGTGAGCAGCGTGATCGTGGCCACCAGCCGGACCTGCCGGAAGTCGCCGTAGGCCACCTCGGTGGCGCCGTACAGCAGCGCGAAGCGGACGGCCTCCCCCGCCGCGAACCACAGCACGAGTGGCAGCACGCAGCGCCCGAGCAGGCGAAGGGCGTGCACGGGCAGCGAGAACGGCGACGGCAGCTTCCGGGCCGGTGAAGGCGCAGGTCGGGGTGGTGCCGCCACACCAGACGAACCTGACATCTGGTGAATCGTAGCGGCCTGCCCCCTTCGCCGCAGCCCCAGCCCGCGCTCAACCGCCCCCAGCCCGCCCTCAGCCCGCCCCGGCCCGCCCCGGCCGCCCCCCGCCGGCGCTCAGCCGGCCAGGGCGTCCGGACGGCACGTGCGGCACGGGCGGTACCCGGCCGTGCGGGCGGCGTCGAGCGTGCGGAAGCCGTGCCGGTGCGCGGCCGTGATGCGCCGGGCGTTGTGGCAGGTCGGGAAGCACACCACGCCCGTGGTGTCACTGGCCAGATAGAACACCCGCTCCTTGGCCAGCCCGCCGAGCCGCCCCAGGTCCACGCCCTCGGCCAGCAGCAGCCGCTCCTTGGCCGCCGCACCGAAGACGTACTCGCCCACGACCCCGTCCGAGCGCGTCACCCGGTGACAGGGGATGAGCAGCGGCACGGGGTTGCGGGCGAGCGCCGTGCCGACCGCGCGCACCGCCGCGGGCCGGCCGGCACGGGCCGCGATCCACGCGTACGGCCTGACCTCGCCGCGCGGGATCTCCTGGACGGCCCGCAGCACGTCCCTCTGGAAGCCGCCCAGCCCTCCCAGATCGAGCGACAGCCCCGACAGCCGCCCGGTGCGCAGCGCGGGCCCCAGCCCCGCCGGCGGCCTCGCAGCGGCCACCAGCGGCCGGCCGAACCGTGACCGGAAGGCCGCGGCGAACCCGTCGCCGTGGTGCACGTAGGCCACGCCCTGCCCGGTCCAGGCCACGGACAGCTCCCCGATCGGGCTCGGCAGCACCGTCCAGCGCGCCGCGATCCGGTCGAGCAGCCCCGCGGGCGCCTCCACGGCCAGGCCGGCGAGTTCGTCGAGCAGGGGATCCTGGTTCATCGGGCACCTCCTAGCGCGCGCAGCCGCTTCAGCCCGCGCGACACGTGTGACTTGACCGTGCCCTGCGGGATCCGCAGCACCGTGGCGATCTCGCTGACCGGCAGGTCGGCGACGTGCCGGAGCACCACCGCGGCGCGCTGCTCGTCCGGCAGCAGCGCGAGCAGCCCCGCCAGCTCCTCGCCGGTCTCGCGGCGCACCGCCGTGTCCTCGACGCCCTCACGGGCATCGACGACGTCGACCGGCTCCTCGCGGAGGTCGGGTGGCGGCTTGCGGGACTTGGCGCGGGCACAGTTGCGCCAGATGTTCATGAGGATGGTCAGGAGCCAGGGACGCGTCCGCAGTGCCGCGACACGCTCCTGGTCGTAGCCGGCCAGCGCCCGGTACGCGCGCAGGAACGTCTCGGCCGTGAGGTCCTCGGCATCGGCCCAGCGCCCGCTCAGCCGCAGCGCCGTCGAGAAGACGACGTCGCGGTGGGCGCCGTACAGCTCGGCGAAGCCCGCGTCGAGGTCGTCGAGCAGCGCCTTCTGCACCGGGTCGAGACAGTCCATATGACTCACATCTACACGAACACCGCCACGACCCGTTCGGTGGCACCCGGCGCCCGCTGTTTCGCCGGAAAGCCGAGCGGGAAAGCCGAGCCGGAAAGCCGGAAGGACCCGCGCCGGTGTCGGCGCGGGTCCTTCGTTCACCGGGCTCAGCCGGCGTTCAAAGAGCTCAGACGGCTACGGCGAGCTGGGAGACCTCGCCCAGCTTGGCCTCCACCTGGACGTCACGGGTGACGCCGCCGCCCGCGATGATGCGCACGGTCCAGTCGCCCGGCGCGGCGAAGAACCGGAAGACGCCGTCGTCGGACACGACGACCTCACCCGTGAACTCGCCGGAGTGGTCGAGCAGCCGGGCGTAGGCCGTGCCGACGCCCGTGACCACACCCTGGATCACAGCCTGGTTGGTCAGGTCGATGCCGGCGGGCAGAGCGATCGTCTGCTCCGGGGCTCCGCATCCCTGCGCGGTGGTCATCGGGCCTCCCCCAGCTCGATCGGCACGCCCACGAGCGAGCCGTACTCGGTCCACGAACCGTCGTAGTTCTTGACGTTGGCCTGGTCGAGCAGCTCGTGCAGCACGAACCACGTGTGCGCCGAGCGCTCGCCGATGCGGCAGTAGGCGATGGTGTCCTTGCCGAAGTCGACGCCGGCCTCCTGGTAGAGGGCGCGCAGGTCGTCGTCGGCCTTGAACGTGCCGTCGTCGTTGGCCGCCTTGGACCACGGGATGTTGCGGGCGGTCGGCACGTGGCCGCCGCGCTGCGCCTGCTCCTGCGGCAGGTGGGCGGGCGCGAGCAGCTTGCCGGTGAACTCGTCGGGCGAGCGGACGTCGACCAGGTTGAGCTTGCCGATGGCCGAGACGACGTCGTCGCGGAAGGCGCGGATCGCGGCGTCCTGGTCCTGGGCGACGTACTGCGTCCTGTCGCGCTGCGGGACGTCCTTGACCAGCTCGCGGGAGTCGAGCTCCCACTTCTTGCGGCCGCCGTCGAGCAGCTTGACGTTGTCGTGGCCGTAGAGCTTGAAGTACCAGTAGGCGTAGGACGCGAACCAGTTGTTGTTGCCGCCGTAGAGCACGACGGTGTCGTCGTTGGAGATGCCACGCTCGGACAGCAGCGTCTCGAACCCGGTCTTGTCGACGAAGTCACGGCGGACGGGGTCCTGGAGGTCCTGCCTCCAGTCGATCTTGACAGCGCCACGGATGTGGCCCTTGTCGTAGGCGCTGGTGTCCTCGTCGACTTCGACGAGAACGACACCTGGCGTGTCGAGGTTGGCCTCGACCCAGTCGGCATCCACCAGGACGGCGGCGCGGCTCATTGGTGAACCTCCCATGTGGCGGCGGGCGATAGACGGCGAATCAGCAGGTACGTTTCGCAGCCGAGACAGAGTCCGAAGGCTGCGTTGAGGAATGCGGCGAGGAGAGCCGCTGCCGTGGCCCCGAGGGCCAGCGGCGTGATCCCGGCGAGAAGTCCGGCCAGTCCCGCGACCGCGAAGACGAGCCCCACCCCCTGCGCGAAACGCGGCGGGCGGGCGTCCTCCGTCACCTTCGGCGCGCTCCTGACGAGCGCCCGGAAGACCATCCCGTACGGCGAGCGACCGGCCACACCCAGCGCGAACACCACCGCTTGCGCGGCGAGCAGCCAGGCGCTATCCGTCACGAGGACGAGAGCGAGGACCAGGGTGGTGACGGCCGCGCCGAAGCGCAGCGCTCTAGGGTCGGCACGCATCGAGAGATGCTCCCTGAAGGGGGTCGGGTTGGGGCGGATCGGAAGTCCGCGCGAGACCGTCCTCAGGCAGCGCGACAGAGCGCGGTCGCGACGCGGCAGAAATCAACTGCCCGCCGCTTCGTCAGCAGCTCTGTCGAAAGGTTCATGCCGACGACACTACTCGTCGTCTCGCCATCTGTCACATCTCGTCCGATTCCTGAGACGACGGCGTCCCGGTGGGCGTTTCGCCCGGTGGCACGGCGATGGCGAGGGCGGTCAGCACGTCGGCCTTGCGCGGCTGGCCGGAGGCCCTTTTCACGATGTCCCCCGACGGGCCGAGGACAAGGACCGTCGGCGTGCGCAGGATGTCGAGCTTCCGCACGAGGTCCAGGCGCGACTCCGCGTCGATCTCGACGTGCGCGACCCCCGGCACGAGCGCGCTCACGTCCGCCAGGATCCGCCGCGTCGCGCGGCACGGCTGGCAGAACGCGGTGGAGAACTGCACGAGCGTCGCCCTCGGCCCCAGGGGCGCTCCCAGCACCTCGGCGGTGAGCCGGTCGCCGGCCCTGTCGCGCATGCGTCCGTCGCGGCGCAGCCGTACCACCCCGATCCCCGTACCGAGCGCCAGCACGGCCAGCACCACCCACACGCCTGTCATCGCCAGGTGCAACCACGGCGCCCCCGGATTCCTTCCGCCCGCCTCAGCTCGGCACCTTGACGGTGACCAGCACCCGGTTCGAGGAGACGTCCATCACGTCGAACCGCGCGATGTCGCCCATCGGGATCCACGTCCGGCCGGCGAAGACCGGCTTGTCCTGGTAGCTCGCCCGGTTGACCGTCCAGCCGTCCGTGACGTCGCGCCGCCCGTCCCGGCCGACCACGACGAGCCGGCACGTCGTGCCGGTGGGCACCCCGGACACGCGCACGGAGATCCCCGTCCCGTGCGTGCCGGGGAACGCCGCCACGCTCGCGTAGGCGTCGGTGGACCTGTTCTGGCCGGAGAACTCCTGCTCGTCGGCGGACCGTCGGTCCGGTTTGGGCGACCCGCTCCCTTCCGGACGGGTCTCGGCCAGCACCCTCGGCTGGTCGTCCCGCGCCTTGGCCCGCGGCTCCTCGGTCGCCTTCGCGCGCGGCGCGTCACTCGCCGAGGGGGCGGCGTCACGAGCTCTCGACGCGCCCTCCTCGGGCCGGGACGCCGGGGCCGACGCCGTCGTGCCGGGCTGGTTCACGACGGCCGTCCACACGCCGCCGCCCGCGACGATCGCCGCCGCGGAGGCGGCCACCACCATCAGCATCCGCCCTCTGCGGCGGCGCTTGACGCGCGCGTTCAGCAGCCGGTCGAGCACCTGGCGCGGCGGGCTGGTCACCAGCTGCACGTCCCGCTCGGACACCTTCTCCAGGAACGCCGACACGCCCTCCAGCTCCACCAGCTCGGCGCCGCACGCCTCGCAGCCCGCCAGATGGGCGTCGACCTCCAGCGCCTCGTCCGGCTCCAGCGCCCCCAGGGCGTGGGCGCCCAGCGCGATCCGCGCCTCCTCGCACGTCATCACGGCGCCAGCCCCCGCTCCTCCAGGGCGAGCTTCAGCGCCCGCAGCGCGTAGTAGGTGCGCGACTTGACCGTGCCGGGCGGTATGCCCAGCGTGGCCGACGCCTCCTTCACCGATCGCCCCCGGTAGTAGACCTCCAACAGCACCTCGCGGTGCTCGGGCCGCAGCGCGGCCAGCGCCTCCGCCACGGCCCACGACTCGACCGCCCGCTCCAGCTCATCGTCCGCGGGGACGACGGCCAGCGCCTCGTCGCCGGTCTCCTGCGGGCGCGACCGGCGCGCGCGGTGCTGGTCGACCACGAGGTTGCGGGCGACGGTGAACAGCCAGGCGCGGATGGGCCGGTCGGTCAGCGCGTCGGGGTGCCGCCACGCCCTCAGCAGCGTCTCCTGCACCACATCCTCCGCCCGTCCGGCGTCGCCGGTCAGTCGCAGCACGTAACCGTAGAGCGGCCCGGCGTGCTCGTCGAAAAGGGTCCGCACGAGCTCCTCGTCGGCGGTGCCTGCTGGACTCACGCCCTCATCACGTACGGGCGGGCGGGCCGGTTCAACGCCGCGCGGAAGTCCGTCACGCGCCGCGTCGTCATCCCGCGACGAGCCGTCCACCGGGCCCTCTCCCGGAGGCGGCTTCCCCGGCGGTCAGCCCGCCGGGCGCCGGCGCCGGGTCACAACTTCTGGCCGCTGAGCGGCACGTCCCTCGCCTCGGCCGAGAACTCCAGCCCGTCCGCCACATTGCGCACCCCCGTCACCTTCACGTCGAACGGCAGATCGCCCTTGAACGGGATCGTGTAGCTGACCAGCTTGGCGAGCGTGTCGGGCACCCCCTCGATCTTCTGCGCCCGCAGCAGGATGCCGCCGTCGGCCACCTCGACCCGCATCTCGGCGTCGAACTTGACCTTGGTCACGCCCACCGCCACCTCACCCGAGGCGACGAGCCGCGAGCCGTTCCCGCTGATCTTGACGCCCTTGGGCGCGTACTTGTCGATCGTCGCCCTGGTCAGGGTGCCCCGGACGGTCAGCCGTCCGGCCCTGACGTCGGCCCGGTTCTGGATCACGTCGGCGAGCGGCGCCGTCACGTCGTAGGCGACGCCCTGGAGGTTCTTCACCGGCACGCCGCCGTAGGTGAGCGTGCCCAGATCGAAGCGCACCTCCGGGTAGCGGCCCGAGACGGCCTGCGTGAGGAACGGGATGCCCTCGATCGACACCTCCGGCTGCCGGTCCAGGTCCGCGGAGGCCGCGATCCGGTTGGACAGGTCCCGCTCCACGCCCGCGACCGCCACCCGGTCGACGACGGCGAGGAGGACTCCCAGCACGATCAGGAAAACGAGCAGCTTGCGCATCGGGCTCCCTGTCTCAGGCCACGGATCATGAGCTTATCGACTGCAATGCCCCTTCCCCGCCGGGCCGCGTGCTCACCGCGAAGTCGTCATCCGCCCGCGAAGGGCGGCAGCACCTCGACCGTCGCCCCCTCGCCGAGGACCACGGCGTCATGCGGGCGCTTGCCGACCGGAGAGCCGTCCACCAGGAAGGAGGAACGGCTCACCACCCGGGCGAGTTCGGCGCGATCCCGTGTGATGTTCGTCATGAGTTCGCCGAGTGTCGCCGCCTCGAACGGCTCCTCGGCGACACCGGCCGCTTCCTTCGCCGCGGCCCAATACCGCACTTTTCCAGTGGCCATGGCAACCTCATACTCGTAGTTCCGCCATTGTGCGACATCCTTAACATCGTCGTCGCAGGTAAAACGCTGTTCATCTGATGGACGCCCAATGGACGCGACATTCGCGTGGGTTATCCTCCCCTACAGGACCTGGGCGATGTAGCCCCCGGGTCCTTGCGCGTTTGAGGAGGCCGAAATGAGCAACCTGCTCCTGCTGACCAACGCCCTCGAGCCGTCCTCCGAGGTGCTTCCGGCGCTGGGGCTGCTGCTCCACTCGGTCCGTGTCTCCCCCGCGGAGGCGTCCGCTCTCATCGACGCGCCACCGGTGGACGCCGTGCTCGTGGACGCCCGCAAGGAGCTCGTCCACGCCAAGAGCCTGTGCCGGCTCATCCGCACCACGGGCATCGACTGCCCGCTGCTGGTGGTCGTCACCGAGGGCGGGCTCGCCGCGATGACCGCCGAGTGGGGCGTCGACGACGTGCTGCTCGACAGCGCCGGACCGGCCGAGGTCGAGGCGCGGCTGCGCATGGCGACCGGCCGCATCTCGCAGGCCGGCGGCGAGGACGTGCCCGACGAGATCCGCAGCGGCGACCTGTCCATCGACGAGGCCACCTACACGGCCCGGCTGCGGGGGCGGGTGCTCGACCTGACGTTCAAGGAGTTCGAGCTGCTCAAGTACCTCGCCCAGCACCCCGGCCGGGTCTTCACCCGGGCGCAGCTGCTGCAGGAGGTGTGGGGGTACGACTACTTCGGCGGCACGCGGACGGTGGACGTCCACGTGCGGCGGCTGCGGGCCAAGCTCGGCACGGAGTACGAGTCGCTGATCGGCACGGTCCGCAACGTCGGCTACCGCTTCGTCCCGGACCGTACCGACCCGGCCCACGTCTGACCCGGACATGGCTGAGGCCCGCCCCTTCGATGGGCGGGCCTCAGTGGTGGGTCAGCTCGTCACCGTGATGCGGTCGGTGGCGGGCGGGGCGATCGGGTTGTCCTTGCCGAGGTGCTCGACGAACGCGTCGATGTCCAGCGGCCCGCTCCAGAGGTCCGTGCCGTCCTTGAAGGCAAGGAACGCGTCACCGCCGCCGACCAGGAAGTTGTTGGCCGCGACGCGGATCTGCTGCGTGTCCGTGACAGGGGCGCCGTCGATGCGGATGTCCGACACCTTCGAGCCCCACGGGGCGGACGTGCTGTAGGTGTAGGTCAGGTTCGCCGAGGGCTGGAGGATCTTGGTGAACGCCTGGTTGTTGGGCCCACCGGTGAACTGCTGCTCCAGCACCGTCTTGAGCTGCGCGCCGGTCAGCGTGACCACCTGCATGAGGTTGTTGAACGGCTGGACGGTGAACGCCTCGCCGTACGTCACGACGCCGGGGCCCTCGCCGGCCGGCGAGCCCGCGTAGGTGAGGGCCGCGCGGACGCCGCCCGGGTTCATGAGCGCGACCTGCGCGTTGCCGCCGGTCCTGGTGGCGGCGAGCTGCGCGTCGGCGATGAGGTCGCCCAGCGGCGTCTCGCCGCTCGGCCCGCCCGTGTTCGGGATGTCGGCCGTGATGCGGCCCACGGGCTTGTTGGCGACCGGCGCGACCCGGTCCTTCCAGGCCTTCACGAAGTCCGAGATATCCCGGTCCGGTTCGACCGTGCGCGTCACGACGTGGTTGTCCGCCACGACCGAGGAGCGCACGACGTCCCGCGTGCGGACGTCCACGTTCAGGTCCACCTGCGTGATGACGCGGCCGAACGAGCCGCCCTGCGAGTAGAGGCGGTCCTGGCCGGCCGGGTCCTTGACCTTGCACAGGTACGCCTGGTGCGAGTGACCGCTGAGCACCACGTCGATCTCGGGGTCGACCTGCGTGGCGATGCGGTTGCCGGCTCCGGGGACGGCGCTGCACGCGTCGGGCGACTGCCCGGCGTTGACCTGGTCGCCCTCGTGGACGAGCACGACCTGGGCCTTGACGCCGAGGACCTTGAGCACCTTGGAGGCGACGTTCGCGGCCTTGACCTCGTCCACGAACTTGAGGTCCTTGATGCCCTCGGCCGTGACGATGCCCGGCGTGGTCTGGGTGACCAGGCCGATGAAGCCGACCGGCACGCCGTTCATCCACTGGACGCTGACCGGCGGCAGCGCGGGAACGCCCCAGTCGGACAGCAGCTTCCGGACCGCGGGCTGGTCGCCGAGCGCCGCCAGCGCGTCGGTCTTCTCCCCGCGGTTCTTGAACAGGACGTTCGCGCCCACGTAGTCGTACTGGGCGCCCTTCCACTCCCCGGCGGGCGAGCAGCCGTCGACCGGGTGGCAGCCGCCCTTCATGATGCGCCGCAGCTCGGCGTAGCCCTCGTCGAACTCGTGGTTGCCGACCGCGGCGACCTTCAGCCCGAGCTTGCCGAGGAACTCGACCGACGGCTCGTCGTGGTAGGCCGCGGAGATGAGCGGGGTGGCGCCGATGAGGTCGCCCTGGGCCACCGCGATCGTGTTCTTGTCGGTGTGGGCCTTCATGTGGGTGGCGATGTAGGCGGCTCCGCCGGCATCCACCGTCGCGCCGGTCTCGTCGACCATGCGTCCGGAGGAGCCCGTGGGGGGTTCGAGGTTGCCGTGGAAGTCGTTGAGGGCGAGCAGGCGGACGGGAACCGTCCGGGGGGCCTGCTTCGCGTCCGCCGGGACCGCGGCCAGCAGGGCCGAGGCGGTGGCGACGGCTCCGGCCACCGCGAGCCGGAGGAGGGAACGAGACATCATGGCCCAAGACGTTACGGTGCGAAGCTTTGCGGCCAATGTCGCAAAGGTAACGATTCACCCGCCGGTGGCATGGCGTGTTTTGCCAGTCGTACGCCTAGAGTTCGATCTGTGACGGCACACGTGGAAGTCCGGCAACGGCTCTCTGACCAGGAAATCACCGAGGTGCTCTCGCTCGTCGAGGCGGCGACGGAGGCCGACGGCGTCCGCCCGCTCAACGAGCACGTCATGCTCCACCTGCGCTACGGCGGCGACCCCCACGCGCGGTCGGTGCTGCTGTACGCCGGCGACGTCCTGGCCGGGTACGCGCACGTGGACCCCACCGACGAGGTCGAGGGGCCGAGCGGGGAGCTCGTCGTCCACCCCGCCCACCGCCACCAGGGGCACGGCCGGCGGTTGCTGGGGGCCGTGCTCGGCGAGGCCGGCGGGCGGCTGCGGCTGTGGGCGCACGGCGACCACGACGGGGCCGGGGCCCTCGCCGCCTCCCTGGGGCTCCGGCGGGTGCGGTCCCTCTGGCAGATGCGCCGGTCGCTGTACGCCCCGCTGGCGCCGTACACGCTGCCCGACGGGGTGCGGCTACGGGCGTTCAGGCCCGGCCAGGACGAGGAGGAGTGGCTCAAGGTCAACGCCGCGGCCTTCGCCCACCACCCCGAGCAGGGCGCGTGGACCCTGGACGACCTGCTCAGGCGGGAGCGGGAGCCGTGGTTCGACCCCGCCGGGTTCTTCCTGGCCGTACGGGGCGAGCGGCTCGTGGGATTCCACTGGACGAAGATCCACGGATCCTCCGAGCACGGGCACGAGCCGCTCGGCGAGGTGTACGTCGTCGGCGTCGACCCCTCCCAGCAGGGCACCGGCCTCGGCAAGGCGCTCACGCTGGCCGGACTGAGCCACCTGCGCTCGCGCGGGCTCGCGCAGGCGATGCTCTACGTGGACGAGACGAACACGGCCGCGATCAGGCTGTACGAGGCGCTGGGGTTCGCGCGCTGGGACGCCGACGTCATGTACGCCGCTACTCCACCACCCAGTGCAGAGCGAAGTAGGTGAGAGCGGCCACCAGCGCCGCGGCCGGGATCGTGAGGATCCAGCCGGTCACGATGTTGCCCGCCACGCCCCACCGCACGGCCGACAGCCGCTTGGTCGAGCCGACGCCCATGATGGCGCTGGTGATGGTGTGGGTCGTTGAGATGGGCGCCCCGAACCCGATCGCCGCGGTGTAGAGGACCGTCGCCGCCGCCGCCTCCGCCGCGAAGCCCTGCGGCGGGTCGAGGGCGATGATGCGCCGGCCGAGCGTGCGCATGATGCGCCAGCCTCCGGCGTACGTGCCGAGGGAGATCGCGCTCGCCGCGGAGATGATGACCCACTGCGGAATGGGGTCCTGCTCCCCGGCGTAGCCGCCGACCACGAGCGCCAGGAAGATCACGCCCATCGTCTTCTGCGCGTCCTGCAGGCCGTGGCCGAGCGCCATGGCGGCGGCCGAGACGGTCTGGGAGTAGCGGAAGCCGCGGTTGGTCTTGCCCGGCTGCGCGTGCCGGAAGATCCAGTAGATCCCGATCATGATCGCGGCCGCCAGCGTGAAGCCGAGCAGCGGGGAAAGGATCATGGGGACGACGACCTTCTCCAGCACGCCGTCCCAGTGGACGACGCTGGCCGAGGCCAGCGCCGAGCCCACGAGGCCGCCGATCAGCGCGTGGCTGGAGGAGGAGGGCAGGCCGAAGTACCAGGTGATGAGGTTCCAGACGATCGCGCCGACCAGGGCCGACGCCACGATGACCAGCCCGTGCGAGCCCTGTGGCGCGTCGATGATGCCCTTGCCGACGGTCTGGGCCACCTGCGTGCCGAGGTGGGCGCCGATGAAGTTCATCGCCGCGGCCATGAACAGCGCCGCTCTGGGGGTGAGGGCGCGGGTCGAGACCGAGGTCGCGATGGCGTTCGCCGCGTCGTGGAAGCCGTTGGTGTAGTCGAAGGCCAGCGCCACGACGACCACGCCGATGACGAGGGCGAGCGTGAGGTCCACGGGGCCTAGCTTTCCTTGACCGCGATCGACTCGACGGTGTTGGCCACGTGCTCGAAGGCGTCGGCCGCCTCCTCCAAGGCGTCGATGACCTCCTTCATCTTCATGACCGTCAACGCGTCGTACTCGCCGCTGAACAGCTTGGCCAGCAGCCGGCGGTAGACCTGGTCACCCTGGTTCTCCAGGCGGTTGACCTCGATCCAGTACTCGTTGAGGTTCTTCATCGAGCGAAGGCGCGGCATCGCCTCGGCGGTCAGCTCGGCCGCCCGCTCCAGCACCTCGACCTGACGCACGACGTCCTTGGGGAGGTGGTCGATCTGGTAGAGGACGATGAGGTCGGAGGCCGCTTCCATGGCGTCCATCACGTCGTCGAGGTTCGAGGCGAGGCGGTAGATGTCCTCGCGGTCGAACGGCGTGATGAAGCTCTCATTGAGCCGGTTCATGATCGCATGGGTGCGGTCGTCGCCGGCATGCTCGCAGGCGCGCATCTTCTCGGCCAGGGCTTCCCTGTCCGACCCGTCACTGATGATCTCAACCAGCAGACGGGAGGCCGTGACCAGGTTGTTCGCCGAGTCGGCGAACAGGTCGTAGTAGCTGTCCTCACGTGGCGTGAGACGCAGGCGCACGTCGTTCTCCAGATGTGCGGGGATGGTCCGTGGAAGAGAGTACGGCTTACCAGGCGAAATGCGAACTTCATGTCCCCTTCTCCTAGTCGCTACCCTCCGTATGCTCTGCGACACCGGGGAACCTGTCGGTCCGGGGGCCATCTCGCTGGGGACTTGTTTGCCGTACGGTCACCATCTTCGTGAGTTTCCTCCCGTACCGCCAGCCTGGTCAGATCCGCGTCCGGTGGAAGTCCTTGTACGACCTGGACGGCGTCGGCCCCCGCTGTCCCTGGTACCGGGACCCGTACTTCTCCGACCCGTACGGATGCTCCGCCGGCGAGCTGAGCCGGAACACGCAGAGCTGCCCGATCTTCATCCCCGGCCACAGCTTGATGGGCAGAGTCGCCACGTTCGACAGCTCCAGCGTCACATGCCCGCTGAACCCCGGATCGATGAACCCGGCCGTCGAATGCGTCAGCAGCCCCAGCCGCCCCAGCGAGCTCTTCCCCTCCAACCTGGAAGCCAGATCGCTGGGGAGCGTGATGACCTCGTACGTCGAAGCCAGCACGAACTCACCCGGGTGCAGGATGAACGGCTCGTCCCCGTCCGGCTCCACCATGCGCGTCAGGTCCGGTTGCTCGGTCGAGGGATCGATGTGCGGGTACCTGTGGTTCTCGAAGACCCGGAAGAACCGATCGAGCCGCACGTCGATGCTCGACGGCTGGATCATGTCCCGATCGAACGGTTCGAGCGCCAGCCGTCCCGAGTCGATCTCGTTCTGGATGTCACGGTCAGAGAGCAGCACGTGGAGCAACCTACCGTGTACGGGCTCGCTCCTACCGGGTGCGGGCCTGCTCCTGCCGTGTACCGGCTCGCTTCCGGCGCGTGCGGGCTTGTCGAAGTGGCCTGTGTTTCCGCTACAGTGGGACCGCGGCTTCGGCCGATGCGGGTGTAGTTCAATGGCAGAACATCAGCTTCCCAAGCTGACAGCGCGGGTTCGATTCCCGTCACCCGCTCCACGAACGAAAAGCCAGGTCAGGGATCGCTTCCCGACCTGGCCTTTGATTTTCACGGGCTTGCCTTCGATCTTCCGTGCCCGTTACGTGCCCGATCCGTCGGGATCTTGCTTCTTCAGGACCTCCCCGGCGAGCCTTCCGAGGGCGTCGGCGATGGCTCTGTCCCGCTCCATCGCGGTGTGCTGGTAGATCAACGCGGAACGGGTCGTGGAGTGGCCCATGCGGGTCATCAGGTCACGGAGCGTCGCACCGGACTGGGCGGCGAGAGTGTTGCCGGTGTGACGCAGATCATGGAAGTGGAAGCCGGAGAAACCCGCGTTCTTGAGCGCGGCCGTCCAGACGCGAGTGAAGTTCGCTCGCCGGAGCCGGGCACCCTTCGGGCCGACGAAAACGTGCCCGGCGGCGGTCTGCTCGGCGTAGGTCTCCATGTGCTCCCGCAGGGGCGGGAGAAGCATGGCCGGCACGCTGACCAGCGCTTGCCCGCCTCCGACTTGGGCGGGCCGATGGTGACCGAGCCGTCCTTGAGCTCGGTCGTGGTGCCGACGACGCGGATCGTGCCCGGCCTCCAGGTCCACGTTCCGCCGCTGGAGCGCGGCCAGCTCGCCCCATCGCAGGCTGGCGAAGGTGGCCAGCAGGATCAGCATCCGGAACCTAGGTTCGATGGAGTCGGCCAGGACGAAGACCTGCTTCATGGTGAGCACCGGCCGTTCCGGCGAGTCCTCCTTGCCCGCGCCCTTGATCTTGCACGGGTTGGACTTGATCAGGCCGTCCTCCACCGCCGTGTTGAAGATCGCCTTCAGGAGCCGGTACGCCTTCGCCACCGTGACCGGCCCGACGCCCTCGTCCAGGAGCGTCTTGCGCCACTTCCGGATGTGCGCCTCCTTGATCTCGCTCATGGCGCGGTTGCCGAAAGTCGGCATCAGGTGGATCCGGAGAAGCCCCTCGTAGAGCTGAAGAGTCTTGGGTCGCAGCCCCGGGCGTTCCTCGACCCAGGCTGTGCCGTACTCCTTGAAGCTGACCTTGCCGAGGTCCGGGTTCAGCCAGTCCCCCGCGTGGATCTCGGCCTCCTTCTTGGTCAGCCAGATCTCGGCCTCGCGCTTGGTGGCGAAGGTGTTGTGCCGTCCGGTCAACGCCGTCAAGCCCCGGATACCTGGCCTGGAACCGGCCCGAGGGGAGTTTCCGAACGCGACCGAATCGGCGCTTGCTCATGCCGCCCTCCATGTTCGGGTGGTGATGGGGTGGACGAGCCCCGCCGCGATGAAGTCATCGAGCGCGGATTCGGGGATGCGAACCTTGCGCCCGAGGCGGACGAAGGTGATCCGGCGTTCCTCGATGAGGCGCCGGGGGAACCGCTCGCTGGTGCCGAGCCGTTCGGCGACCTCGGCGACGGTGAGGAGGCGGTCGGCCGGTGGCTTCTCTCTGGTGCTCATGCCGCCCTCCCTTCAGTTGCCGAAAGATTTTGGTCTTCGAGTTGGCGCAAGTGGGCTCGCCAGCGTTGACGGTCTCGGATCGAGCGGAGGAGGCGGGTGGCCAGAGGCGGCACGTTAGCGTCTCCGGCCGGGACGGGCCGCCAGACGTAGCGGTGCGGGTCGGGTGTCTCGTCGGTCTGGCCGAGGGCTTCCAGGACCCAGGTGCGGCGATCCTGCTTGTGCTCGGCGAGGGTCTTGTTGGACCACTTGCGGGAGACCAGGACGCGGCGTCCGGCGTAGCCGAGGTGGTCGGGCTTGTGGGCCTTGCCCCGGCAGCGGCCCGGAGCCATTCCGGGTTTGGCGTTCTTGGGCTGGATGCCGTAGCGCAGCCAGTTGGCGCAGGTGGGCGAGCATGGTTCGGTGTGCAGGGCCTCGATGAGACGGGCGGCGTGCTCTCGCCGGGCCGGGTTGTCGGCGGTGGCGTCGAGGGGCTCGGCCAGGCTCTTGGTCAGGTAGTTGGTGAGGTAGCCGAGCCACTTGCCGGCGGCGGGTGTGCCCGCCAGGACGCTTTGGATGTTGTGCTGCTGTCCGAAGCGGACCACGTGCAGAGGTTCGGCGTCCTCGTCAGTGTCAAGGGCGGCGCTCCGCGCCGCCTCGCGGCCCTCCTGCCGCTCGGCGGCCGGGCATGCGGCCTGGGGGCCGGTCCCGGCCGCCAGCGCCCCGGGCCGCTCCAGGGCCTCACGCTGTTCTCTCTATTCGGGTGGCCAACAGGTAGACGGTGCTTCGGCCATCACGTGAAAATGCCGATCATGACTCGTGACGACTTCTGGGCGATCCTCGGGGAATGCCCTCCACCGACAGGCCCAGACGAAGACTGCGACGAACTGATCTCGAGGCTCAGCCGATTACTCCCGCTGGAGATCGTCGCATTCGACCGCCACCTCACGGATCTCCGTCTCGCCGCACATAGGGTCGACCTCTGGGGAGCCGCCTACCTGATCAACGCTGGCTGCTCGGATGACGGCTTCGAGTATTTCCGTTGCTGGCTGGTCGCCCAAGGACGTGAGGTCTACGAAGCCGCGCTCGACAATCCAGATTCCCTGGCAGACCACGAGCCGGTCCGCAGTTGCATACTCGACGGATCCGACGAATGCGAGTGCGAGCCATTCATGTACACCCCCGATAGGGCTTACGAGCGCATCACAGGACACGAACTTCCCCAGGGCAACGGGGCGTATCCGAGGCTCGGGGAGATGTGGGACTTCAGCGACATCGAGGAAATGCGCCGCCGGTACCCGCGCTTGTCGGCGCTGCTGGATGAGGCAGACGCACCCGCCTGAGCGTGCTTGTGCCCTGCATCTGGCAACCCCATCAAGAAGACAAGGAGCCGTACCCGAAACTACTGAAGCTCCCTCCGAGTGAAAACCGCCTCCGGCGGAGGCGCTCCGGCTCCGGGATGATCGCCGCGCCGGGTGTTGGGACCGTAGCTGGCTGAGGAGGAAGCCTGATCATCACGCCCGCCATCGACCGGGACAAGCCGAGCGGGCCAGGGCCACGGGGCCAAGGTCGTTCCTCCAGTTGGGGGCTCCACCTTGTCCCCGTGGCCCTGGCCCGCTTCCCCTTCGGGCGGGACGACGGCAGGCGGGATGATCAGGAGCGTGGCGTGCGTGCCGCGACAAATCACGAGCCACCGCCTGATCGCCGTACGATCCCCCCATGGACCCCCGAGCGGTGGAGTGGGCAGCGTTTCCGGGACCGCAGTGGTACCGGCCTGAAACGGTCGCGGAAGCGTTTGCCACCTTGATTTACATCAGTCGCGGCGATCACGATCCGGGGCATGCCGTTCGATCTGCGGTAGGGAACGATCACGCTGGGACGCTCTATCCGGCCGCCGTCATAGGCACGGACGTGTTGCTGGACATCATCGCAAGACACCCCGGCCGACCACGGAACGTCGCCTTGGGCGTCCTCCTTGACTGGTGGGGATGCTTTCAACCCGAACCAGGTTTTGAGTCCTACGTCGGCCAGGAGGGCGAGACCGTCCAGGTGATCCCTGCGATCGTCCGGCGAGTGCGACTGGCGGTCGGCATGCTTCAAGTGATCGCCGAGCAGGACTCAGGCGCTCGTGGGCTCATCCAAGAGCTGATCACATTGCTGGATCAAGGATGGACGCTCACCGGAGTCGAATAGAGGACGCGTCCCCTCAGCGTGCCCGTTGCGTGCCCGTTCGGACGGCGATCAGCGGGGAGTCACAGGAACTCACGGCCACTCGACCAGCATATAACCAGGTCGACGTTTCGCCAGCTCAGAACGTGTGATCTTGAAAGACTTCCCAAGCTGACAGCGCGGGTTCGATTCCCGTCACCCGCTCCATACACAAAGGCCCCGGTCGGGGACACGATCCCCGTCCGGGCCTTGGCTCATACCGCCGACCCTAGGCAGAAGGTCTCTGTCGGTGCGCGATGCCGGACCACCAACTCCGCCGGTGAACCCGGGGCCGAGTCACCCCGACGTTGAAATGACGCCCTGTCTCGGTGATCAGCCGCAGTGAGTCCAGTTCGATTGCCAGCCCTCACCAACACCGGCGCTGTTCGAAGCATGGCCTCCCCACGAGACACAGGTGCCGGCAGCGTTGACCTTCACGGGACCGGCGTAGATCTTGTAGGAGCCGGTGTCACTGATCTTGCTGCCACCCTTCTTTTGGATGGTGGCCCCCGTAAGGGTGTAACCGCCCTGGTACTTGCTGCTCTTCCACGTCACCACACAGTTGGTGCTGCCGTTGTAGAGCAGGTAAATCGTGGCGAGCCCGCCGATGGCGTGGCTGTCGATGACGCGGTAGCTGCCGCCGCCGCACACCGCGGTCGGCGATGACGCGGCCATTGCCGGGCTGCTCATCACCACGGAACTGGCAAGTGCGACTGCCGTGGCTACCGTGAACACCGCTGCCTGTTTGAAGCTACGCATTGTGTGGCTCACTCTTCTCAAGATCATACTTGACGCTGGGCAGCGTAACGGATCGTCACCATGCATGGTGACGAAGCTAGACATTTCGTAGAGCCGCACTCCGGGCTGCGGCTCTCATTCTGGGCGCGCCCATACTTAAGATCATGGAGCTGACCACGCCTCGGCTGCTGCTGCGTGACTTCCGTGCCAGTGATCACGCAGCCGTGCACGCGTTCGCCGGCGACCCAGAGATGACCCGCTACACCGACTGGCCCGGGATGCGCGCGTCGCGCGAGAAACACCGGGTCGCAGACTGATCACCGGGCCATCAGCGGGCCGTCAAGAGGGGTGACGAGGGGTCGACCACGGTCACTCAGGACCAGCCTTCCGCCCAGCTCAGTGCCCCAGCGGGCCGTGATCGATGCAGTTCCCGAGCTGACAGCGCGGGATCGCGAGGCTTTCGACGCCGGGCTCAAGGCTGGGCTCGACGAGGTCGGGGTGAGCCTGGATCTTGGAGCGCTGAACGCTTTCGTGCACCGCTGGTGGATCTCCGCGTGTGACACCGCAAAGGATCCCGAGGCGCGCCGTCAGATGCACGTCCGCGCCCAGCAGGCTCTGGCCGGCGAACCCGTTCCTCAGGGGAGGCCATGGCGGGAGATCCTGGCTGCTCGTGGGATCGATGTCTAGGTCTTCAAGCTCATCATCGATCCCGTAGCCGAGGAGCAGATCGCTGCGCTACCCGATCATGCGCTGCGTCCGCTCGCGGATCTGTTCGCGCTGCTGGAGACCGCTCCTTGGAGTTGAGACCCGTACAACTCCAAGAACCCAAGGGCGAACATGCTTACGCACCCGTTCGGAGAACGTGGTCTCGCCACCTATGTGGTTCTGGACCGGCAGCGAGGTCTACCTTATTCGCATCGAATGGCCGTAGGTGCGTACCCGTTCTCACAGCGATCAGCGGGCAGTCACGGGAACTCACGGTCACTCACGACCGGCCTCAGGCTCAGGTCAACGCCTCTACGAGCAAGGCCCCTGCGATTCCCGAGCTGACGACGTGGGTCCGATTCGCGTCAGAATTCAGGCTTCAGAAGGTGCCGGAAGGCTTCGTCTGTGGTTTTCAGCACGGCCGGGCCGTGGAGTGGCGCCGGCCATATTTGAAGGTAGTGGTCATCTACCCAGCAGCGCTCTTCATCGATTCCTCTGATGTGATATCGCAAACGGTATGTACCGGAGCCGGACAGCAGCGGGGAAAGGTCGTGTGCCTTTTCGTCGTCCCAGTCCATGAGCCATCCCACCAGGAAGACCTCGCCCGATGGGGCGTCAAAACTCATCTCCCCGATGTCCTCATAGCCGTCGAGGTCAGCACCTGGATCCCGGTCGGCTGCGGTCACCGTAAACGGAATGTCCCCCCACTGCGTGGCGATGTTCAGGCTCGCGAGGCCTCTCCCCTCCGACCTCATGAGCCCAGGTGCGTGAGTTTGTGAGTCGCTTGACCCGTCGGCGGCTTCATAGTCCCCCCGATCCATGAGATAGACCTGACCACAGTCCTCCACCTCCACCTCCATCCGCTTCGTACGCACGGCTGAAGATCCGTCTCTGCTCATGGCGGAAGCATAGATTCCGTCCACGACGGTTTCAGATGCCGGAGCAGCGCAGCCGGCCTGCCCCGCGAGCGATGGACACACGGCAGCTTCCGTGCCGGACGCGTTCCAGATCAGGCGGGGAACCAAGCA
Source organism: Nonomuraea sp. NPDC050383 (assembly GCF_044459125.1). Classification (NCBI taxonomy): domain Bacteria; kingdom Bacillati; phylum Actinomycetota; class Actinomycetes; order Streptosporangiales; family Streptosporangiaceae; genus Nonomuraea; species Nonomuraea sp. NPDC050383. The sequence continues at coordinate 249,265 of NZ_JBITIP010000008.1, read as the reverse complement.
TCGCCTTCATGATCGCCGGGGTATCGCGGTCGCCGGCGCAGGTGCGAGCTCTGGCGGGCGTAGTCTTCCCCGGTGAACACTCCGAGGGCCTCCTGGCGTAACACGACGCACGACTGGGCGAGCGGCGTGGACATCGAGCACCTCTCGTACATCCGGCAGAACCCGGCCGTGTTCGCTCCGGGTGGCGTCCGGCATCTGATCTTCGAGGTCCTGGCCTATGCGGCTGACGAGGCCGAGAGCAACAACGGGGGGCATTGCACCGTCACCCTCCACCCTGACGGCTCGGTGTCCGTGGCGGATGACGGACGAGGCACCGACACCCGCATCGACGATCACGGACAAGCCGTGAAGAAGCCCGTCATGGCATCGAAAGACCTGCGGTTCTTCGACAACCCCGACGCCCCGTTGCTACCCGATGGCCATCCGCGCCGGGGCATGTCCGTCGTCGCGGCGTTCAGCGTCCACCTCGTCCACACCAACCGTCGCCGAGGTGGAGCCTGGACGCAGCGCTACGAACACGGCATCCCCGTCACGGGTCTGACACCGATCAGCGATGACGGCACGACCGGGACGGTCGTCCACTTCCTCCCCCACGAGCACCTGGCCAGGTCGAGCGAGGAACTGGCCGGCGAGCTGGTCAAGCTCCGCGGCCAGTGGGGGATGTTGTCGGTCGAGGTGGACGACCGGCGCTCCCAGGAGTGATCTGAGTAGATCGCGGGCGATCGGACCGCCTCCTCCAGCTGCCGGGCGGGGTACGCGTCCTCGAACTCGTGACGATCACCGGGAAGCACGGCCCTGGGCTTGCCTCCGGCGTTCGCAGGCACCTGTCAGGCGTGATCCATCGCGCGCCCTCTTGCACGTAGCGGCGTCAGGCGGGAGGAGGGGTGGGGCGTAGGCGAGGGGTGGCGGGGGCGGTCCATGCGAGGCGGTCTTGAACCAGTCGCCGGTGGTGAGCAGGAATGCGGTGGGCATCCATGGCCCGGTGCAGCAGATCAGGATCGAACCCGTGCGTACCCATGTGGTCGAGGAGAGGGCCATATCGATCAGCCCGGTCTCGCAGGAGCTCCGTGACCAACCGGAGTTCCAGCCGGACCACCGGCACATGGTGAGAGCCGCAGGCGATCAGGACGTAATGCTGCCATGGCCCGCTGCCCACGCATTCCATGACATCCGAATCGACTTGCCGCTCGACTGTGCTGAGCTCGACTGCGACTCCATTCACCTCGAACCTGGCGAAGTACTGCGAAGACTCAGGCAGCCATGAGGCGGCGTTGAGGCAGGGAAACGATGAGAGTGCTGCGGCGAACGTGTCCACGTCCTCCCGCCCGGCGAGCAGGATGTCGATGTCCCCGACAGGGAGTGGGACGCCTTGCATGAGCGCTGCGCTGGTGCCACACACGCGATACGGCGTTTCGGTGCCCGCAGCTCCGAAGGCAACGAGCGCCATCTCCAATGCCGTCGTTATATCCGTCAGGTTCAGTGATCTCGTCCCGGCGCCCATGTAGATCAACGTATCAATCGTGCAGGTGCGCGTGTCAGTCCCGAAACCCGGTGGGAGACGTCTCCGGCTTTCGGAACGACCTCCTGTTCCCGACCGTCAGTACCTGCTCAACGTCCCCTGGTGGAAGTACACCTGCCACCCCTTCTCGGTCGAGTACCGCCACAGCGAACTACGGCGCGCGCGACGACCGTTGTAGTCCGACACATAGGTCAGGTGAACCAAACCGGGGGCGAGCAGCGTCCCTGCCATCTCGCTCACCTGAATCGGAGCCATCGATCGTTCCGGGTCCTGGGAAAGGGCCGTAATGATCGAATTACGGTCCCACACACGCCCCGAGGCGCCGATCTCGAAGAACTCCGGATCCATCAACTCGCCCATAAGAATGGCCGACGAGCGGACCTCATGGTCGAGAAGTCGAATTTCCCCGGCGACAGCAGCCTGAATCGAATCATCCTCGCCCACCATGGCGATCAACCTACAGGACCTGCCTCCGGCATGGGCAGGGCTGGGGCCGGCAGGGCCAAGAAAGCCGGCCAAGCCAGTAATCCGGTGGCCACCAGCGACCTTCCTGATTAGCGTGACCGCGTGCCCGGTTACGACATTCTCGTGGAACAAGCCATTCAGGCATCTTTTCGTGGATGGGACTTCGGCTGGTTGCGCGGCAGAACGACTGGCGGGCAACCATCCTGGGCCTACACCGAGCGAGCCTCTGTGCTGCTTGCGACCACGCGGCGACTGCTCGACATGGACACCGGCGGCGGAGAGGTACTGGCTTCTCTGGCACCGCTGCCCCGCCACACCGTGGCCATGGAAGGCTGGCAGCCCAACCTACCCATCGCCGCCGAGCGGCTCAGACCGATGAACGTCGCCCTGCTGGGTGGTGCGGCAGATCACATCCCTGCACGCGACGCCACTTTCGACCTCGTGCTCAACAGGCACGGTGGGCTTGACGCAGCCGAGGTGGCGCGAGTTCTTGCCGCAGGCGGCCGACTGCTCACCCAGCAAGTAGGCAGCCGCAATGGTCTGGAGCTGAACCTCGCCCTGGGCGCACCGCCCTCCGCCGATCCGGAGAGCTGGACCTTGGCCATCGCGGTCGAGCGACTCCACGATTGCGGGATGCTCGTGCTGGACGCTCGCGAAGAGATGGTCGCCCACACCTTTCACGACATCGGCGCCGTGGTCTTCCACCTACGCGCCGTCCCGTGGCAGGTTCCCGGCTTCGATCACGAGCGCTACGAGAAACCGCTACGACGGCTCCACGAGCACATGCGGTCCGAGGGCGCTTTCACCGTGCGTGACCACCGCTTCTTCATCGAAGCCGAGCTTCCCCGTACCCGACGGCAAGGTCCGCTCTGACTACATACTTGTCCACACAGAGGATGGGAGGCCCCGGGTTGGCAGGATCTTGGGGCGATACCATCCCCATCATGGCGGATTGGGAGCTTCGGCTGGCTTCGGCGGCGGATGTCGAGGCGGTGGCCGAGTTGCGGGCCGTGGTGATGAGGCCGGATCTCGTGCGGCTCGGGCGGTACGACGAGCAGCGCGTGCGACAGCGCCTGCGGGACGCGTTCGTGCCGGTGCACACCTGGATGATCGAGGTGGGTGGCGCCTTCGCCGGTTGCGTGGCGCTGCGGCCGGCGAAGGACGCCTACTGGCTGGAGCACTTCTACCTGAACCCCGATCTGCAGGGCAGGGGCATCGGTGCCGCCGTGCTGAGCAGGCTGCTGGAACGGTGCGACCGCGAAGACGCCGTGGTCCGGCTGAACGTGCTGCAGGGCAGTCCGGCCCGCCGGCTGTACGAGCGGCACGGGTTCACGGTCGAGACCGAGGACGAGGTGGACGTGTTCATGGTGCGCGCCCCGGCCTCGGCCTCCCCACGGCGATGAGGGAGCCACATCGCGCAGGTCATGGGCCGGATAATGAAGGGCCGGACATGAGCAACAAGGAGCTCGACGTCGCCGCCGTGTGACCCGACTCGAGCGTGAACGAAGAGGAACAGCTTCGGTGAGCCAGCTGGTCGAACACCACTCGCGCAAGGCCGCCCGCATCCTGGACAGCACGCGCCGGCTGGTGCTCGACCACGGCGTGCGCAAGGTCACCGTCACCGAGATCACCCGTTCGGCCGGCGTCGGCAAGGGCACCGTCTACCTGTACTGGCCCACCAAGGAAGATCTCATCCTCGGGCTGTTCGCCCGCGATCTGCTGACCTTCCTGGATGAGGTCATCGGCAGCATCACCGCCGACCCCGCCGACGTGCTGCCGCGCCGCCTCGCCCCGCTGCTGATCCGCACAGGATCACAACTCCCGCTGGCGCACCGTCTGCGCAGCGATGCCGAACTGCTGCGGCTGCTCACCCAGCATGCCGGCGACCGCGAGGTGTTCGCCCGAACCAGGCCCAGCGCCCTGTGCAACGCGGTCATGCCGATCCTGCACCGGCACGGTCTGGTCCGCCACGATCGCCCCCTGCCCAGCCAGGCCTACGCCCTGCACGCTGTCCTCACCGGGTTCGGCACCGCCATGACCGACCCGGCCACCGCCCCACTCGGCGTCGACGACCCTTACGAGGTCCTCGCCGACACCGTGGCCCAACTGCTCGAACCCGCCACCGCCCCCGGAGAGCCGGCCATCACCGCGGCCGCCGACCAGACCGTCGCCGTGTTCCGCGAGACCAGGGACGCCGTACTGGACCTCATCGACCGCGGTCAGACGCTCCAGCAGTGAGCAGACTCCCGCGACGGCCGACCTCGACAGACGGGCGGTCCGTCCGGCGGAACGCGGCGTGGAACGCCGTCAGATCCTGCGCGAGCAGGCGCGGGCACCGGGAGACGGAGGCACGTGCTCACCTGACTTTCGGCAGGGGTGCTGACTGACGGTCGGCAGATGATCTGAGCGGCTCCCGGCCGAGAAGCTCGCCGGCATGAACACGTACTTTCCCGGACGGTGGATCGGGGGCGCGACGCTCGTCCTGGGGCCGGTCGTCCTGTGCGCGGGATTCCTGCTGCGCCACCTGAGCACCGTCACCGCGCTCAGCCCTCAGCAGCACGCGTGGGCCGAGAGGCAGCCGTTCGCCGCCTACGGCCAACTCCTCGCCTACACCTCGGCACCCGCCCTGCTCACCCTCTCCTACGCGGTCTTCGCCCTGGGAGCGGTGCTGCTCTTCCCCGCCTTCGTCACCGTGGCTCAACGCGTGGGTGGCGGCCTCGCCTTCTGGGGCGCCACCCTGCTCGTGGCCGGGCTCTTCTCCCGCCTGTACTTCGCCGGTGCCGACCAGACCGCCTTCCAGCTCACCGAGGCCGTCGGGCTGGACCGGGCAACGAGCGCGATCATGAAGGAGTACGTCGACATCTCCTACGGACCGTGGCGCGTACCGGTCTGGGCCTCGGTCGGCCAGTACGCGGGCTCGCTCCTGCTGGCCGTCGCCGCTTGGCGTACTGGCCTCTTCGGCACCGCCCGTGCCGTGATGCTGCTCCTGGCAGGAGGCACGTGGATGGGCGTGCTCAAGGGCGCTTCGATCTCCGATGTGCTCGTCACCGGCCTGCTCTGCGTCGCCCTGGTGCCGCTGGGAGTCCGGATGCTGCGTGAGCGGCTGCCGGCTCCGACCGGCCGCTCGAAGGTACTGAGCTGGTGAGGGGCGGCAGAGGAGCGTCTACGAGTACGGGTCGCACACCGTGAACGACACTCTCCCTGGTGGCCTTCGAGGGGGTCAGCAGGTGGTCGCGTAACCCAGCCCCTCCGAGATCAAGCCAGCTCCCAGCCCTAGTTTTTGAACAGAATGTTGACAACGATTAGTTCCATGGCCCACTCTGGTCGCATGTCAGAAGATCCCTTCGTTCCGCCGGACCCCGACCAGGTGCGGGCGCACCGCGTGTACGCCGCCCTCGCCCGCATCGCCGAGCGGCACGCCGCGACGCGAGACCAACGCGATCGTCAGATCCATCCGCAGGTCGTCGGTGCGCATGAGGCCGTCAGGCTGGTGTCGTTCCTCGCCGCGGGAACCGCCCAGCACGACGACGGCGAGCCGGAGGTCGACCAGGCCGACATCACCGCCGCCCTCACCCTCGTGCCGCTCGTCCGGGCCGAGATGGACCAGCTGGAGACCTCGCTGCTGCTCATGGCACGGGGCCGTGGCCTCACCTGGCAGGAGATCGCGTTCGGGTTGGGGCTCGGCACCCCGCAGGCCGCCCGGCAGCGGTACGAGCGGCTGGCCGGCCGCGTGGAGGAGAGCCAGGCGTAGTAGGTCGTACGGGTACGCGCGTCAGCCACCCGTGGTGACGTGCAGGGCGACCGGCCGGTACACCAGGCCGTCGGTCCAGGTCACCGACTCGGGCGTACCGGTCAGGCGGAGGCCGGGGCGTTGGGTGACCAGCGCTTTGATCGCCTCGGTGAGTTCGACCCTGGCGAGGCTGGCGGCCAGGCAGCGGTGCGGGCCGTAACCGAATGCCACATGCGGGTTGGGGGGATGGCCGGTGAAGCGGTGGATGTCGAACCGGCCGGGCTCGGCGAACGCCCGCGGGTCGTGGTTGGCCGCGTTCAGGTTCGGCATGACGACCGTTCCGGCGCTCAGCGAGCCGCTGGGGAGGTCGATATCCTTCGTGACGCGGCGCATGAAGGCGCTGGCGGGCGGCCCGTCGAAGCGCAGGATCTCCTCGACCGCGACAGCCGTCAGGGCCGGGTCCGCCACCAGCTCGGCCCACTGGCCGGGATGCAGGAGCAGGCGGAAGACACCGCGGGCGATCATCGAGGCGGTCGTCTCGTGGCCGGCCGTGATGAGGGAGAAGACGGTGTTGACCAGCTCACCCTCCGACAGCCGGTCGTCCTCGTCCCTGGCCTGGATGAGCAGGTCGATGAGGTCTTCGCCGGGCTCGGCGCGATGCTGGGCGACCAACTCCGCGGCGTAGGCCATGAAGTCGGTGTAGCCCTCGTAACGGGCCTGCTCGGTGGCCGTGGACGTGGTCAGGAACATGTCCGTCCACCGGACGAACTGCTCATAGTGGTCCAGCGGCACGCCCAGCATCTCGCAGATGACGTGGCCGGGTAACTGCAGCGCGTACCCCTGGACCAGGTCGAAGTCGTCGTCCAGGCCGTCGAGGAGGTCCTGGGCGATTCGCGCGATACGAGGGCGCCACGGCTCGATCTGGCGCGGGGTGAACGTGCCGTGCATGATCCGGCGGTAGCGAGTGTGCTCCGGCGGGTCCTGGTTCACCAGGGCGTCGGGGTCGTCGTCGATGCCGATGCCGCTCACGAACCGCGGCAACCCCGGCAGCCGCAGGTTGCGGCTGGAGGCGGGCGAGGCCAGCAGGGCGCGGACGTCCTCGTACCGGACCGCCAGCGGGACCCGGTCGCCGCTGGGCATGGCCGCCGGCTCCAGCGGCCCGGATTCGCGCCTGTGGGCGAACTCCGGCGGCGGCGTGGCGAGTGGTCCGGGGACGATGTCGGGCCAGGTCCCGTCCGGATTCCGTTCGGTGGTCATCACAACCCCTTCCGATCCGGGCCCCCGGGGGGACGGCTCACGCGGAACATACGAAATGCTGTGCCCCGCGTCAACGGACGCCCGGCATCGCGCGTCCGATGGCCGGAATGCGATTCCCGTCACCTACCCCTCGTGGAGGCCCAGGTCGAGGGCCGATTTTCTCGCTCCGAGCTTGATCTTTTGGCAGAGCTTGTCCATCTTCGGTGGCGAGTGTCCTCGCAGGCGGCACATACTGGAGGGGATGAAGCCAGCTAGCGGCGCGTCCCGTCGCCACATGCCCACAAGTCCCTTCAAACCCCCGCCCCCGGCTCCGCCTGCCGAGCGGTTCAGCGTCAACGACCAGGTGACGCATGATCGCTACGGTCTTGGCGTCGTCATCAGCGTGGAGGACGAAGTCGCCGTGCTCGTCGATTTCGGCTCCCGTCAGGAGCGGATAACGGCCCCGTTCAACAAGCTGTACAAGCTCTGAACCCGCGCACTGCGGGCAGGCACGTCAACGCGAGAGCGTCCACGTCGGCGGTCGATCTGGCGGATCGGCCAGTCCGGCGTGGGACGGTGCGGGCCTTTTCTCCGCTTGCCCCGTCTGACGAGCACGGCTGTGCCGATGCCCGGCAGCCGTTACTCGTGCGCTCTCGCCCGTCCGTGCCGCTGACTCCGCGGTGACGAGTACGCCGTGGATGGCCCTCATCGGGCCGGCCGCGGCAGGCAAGAGCACGCTGGGCCGGGTGCTCGCCGAAGCCACCGGACGCCGGTTCGTCGACCTCGACGAGATCGGCGGGCCGTACTATGCCGAGGTCGGCTGGACCATGGATCGGCTGCGTGAGCGTGCCCGGGTCGTCGGCCGGGTGGCTGCCGAGCGCGAATGGGAGCCCGCCCGCGCCCATGCCGTGCGACGCGCCGTGGAGACACACCCGTACGCGATCGTCGCGCTCGGCGCCGGAGCATGAGCGCCGCGTCGGGCGGCGCGCCAGGTGGGCTCCTCAGGTGACCGGGCTGAATCCCGTCACGCCAGCAGGGTGCGCCAGCGGTCGGCCGACTCGATCATGTCCAGGCTGACGCGTTCCAGGAACTCCGCCGTCTTGGCCAGCCGTTGCCCCACGGGGCTGTCGAGCCCGTAGGTCTCGGCCACCGCCATCGTGGCCCGCACCGTTTCGAGGGTCTGCCGCCTGCTGATCACGATGGAGTGGTACCAGGCGTCGTTGTCGATCACGTAGATGTCGCGACGGCGCCGCGGATCGCGCTCGCGCCGGGCATACCCCTGCTGGACCAGGTAGTTCACGGCCACGGAGACAGAGGCGGGGCTGACGTTCAGCCTGCGGGTCAGCTCCGCGGCGGTGCGTCTGCCGTCTTCGGACAGCATCAGGTCGTGGTGCACGCGCGCGGCTGTCGCCGGCATCCCCGCTTTGACCGCCATCTCGAGGATCTCCTGCTCCATCGCGCTGCTCGGCGGGGTGTCCGCGTGCGGCAGCGCCGGCGTGCCGCGCCGTGCCCGCTGGACCGTCGCCTGGTGCGCCTGCTGGGGCCGGTAGCCGGCGGGGCCGCCGTTGCGTGCGACCTCCCGGGTGATCGTCGAGGTCGGCCGGTCGAGCCGCCTGGCGATCTCGCCGTAGGAGAGTCCGTCGGCGAGTCCGGCCGCGATGTGCCGGCGGTCCTGCTGGGTCAATCGTCCTCCTGGCATGCCGCCAGTATTGCCTTCGCCGCCATCCATTGCAACACGGTGTTGCTTTCGGACGCAGCGTCATTGCACCAATTTGTCCTCAATAACCTGCGCAAACGCCGCTGCGTGGATTGACGAAATTCTGAATGCAACGTAGCTTTCGAGGTGCACAGAACACGTACTATCGCAAAGCGAGGACTGGTCATGGGTGAATCCCTCCACACCGTCGAGGACAGGCCGGCGCCGAAGGCCACAGCCGGGCAGGATCGCCCGGACCTGCGGCAGGCTGTCCAGGAGTTCGTCGATGCCGGTTTCGCCGGGATGCAGCTGCGCGTGCACGATGAGCGGGGCGCGTGGGCCGGCAGCGCCGGGGTGCGCAAGCTGGGCGAGGATGCGAAGCCGCCGGCGAACGGGCGCTCCCGGATAGGCAGCACCACCAAGACCTTCACCGCAACCCTGGTGCTGCAACTGGTGGCCGACGGCGAGATCGGGCTGGACACCCCGGCGGACGACTACCTGCCCCAGTTCGGCCTGGACCGGCGGATCACGGTGCGGATGCTGCTGCAGCACACCAGCGGGGTGTTCAACCACACGGGCGAGCTCGACCCCGACGGGACATACGTGCCGGGCATCCCCTCGGTGGGCCAGGAGTGGGTGGACCTCCGGTTCAAGACGTACCAGCCGGAGGAGCTGGTGCGGTTCGCGTTGTCGAAGCCGGCGCGGTTCGAGCCGGGGACGGACCAGAGCTACTCCAACACCAACTACACGCTGGCCCTGCTGCTGATCGAGAAGGTCACCGGCCGCTCCTACGCCGAGGAGATGCAGCGGCGGATCCTGGAGCCGCTCGGACTGTCGGACACCGTGATGCCGGGGTCCCGGACGGACATCCCCGGGCCGCACGCCCACGGCTATTACCGGTACGAGGACGCCGGCCAGTGGAAGGTGGTCGACGTCACCCGCCAGAACCCGTCCCTGCTGCCCGGCACCGGTGACATGATCTCGACCACCCAGGATCTCCGGACGTTCGTCTCCGCGCTGATGGGCGGCAAGCTCCTGCCGGCCCCGCTGCTGGCCGAGATGCGCAAGCCGCACGGGAAGCTCGGCTACGGCCTGGGGCTGTTCGTGCAGGACCTGGGCCCTGACTGCGGCGGCACCGTCTTCCACCACAACGGCAGCACCCTGGGTTACGGGGCGCTGATGTACAGCACGCCCGACGGCAGCAAGACCCTGACCGCGTTGCTGACCAGCGGGGACGCCGCAATCGACGTGATGCAGGCGTTCCCGAAGGCCCTGGAGGAGCTTCTGAAGGCGGTGTTCTGCGCCGGGCCGGGCGCGAACTGAGCCGGCCGAGCGCAGAAGGGCGTATTCCGCGGGATACCGGACTCCACGGCAGGCCACACAAACGTGATCAAACAGAGACAGGCGTGACCAGGGCGCTCCGCCACCCCCGCCTCGCCCCCTCGCGATCACTCATCGTGGCCGCCGACCCGACCGGAGACCACTGCCGATCATGAGAAAGTGTTCTCTATCAGTGGTTAGCGATCTCCGGCAGCGGGTGAGTCGTGGCGGGGGTATCAGGGGTGAACCAGAGGGCCGTGAAGGTCGGAGTCACGACCCTCTCCGGTGGTCTGCTGGCTCAGTCGGTCGTCTGTGCTGCTCGAAGGAGGGCCGGATCCACATCGGGAACGGCGAGCCTCGGGTTGTAACCCGCCGCGACGACTCTCATGACGAATCCGGCGGCCTCCTCCAGCTGCCGGGCGCTGCTGAGCCCACCGACCACCGCGGGCCGGGCACCAAGATCTTGGATAAGCGCCGCAGCGCGATCGAGAGCGCTCGGCTCGTCGCCGCAGATCGCCACGACCGGCGCTGACTCCTGCGGACCCACGTACGGCCACGAGGCTCCTGCGAACAGGTGGAGCGCCTTCACCACGTGTGCACCCGTAGCCGTGTGCGCCACGAGTGCCGCCGCCGAGCCGGATGTCGGCTTCAGCTCACAGGTCGTGTAGTCGACGGGGTTGGTGCAGTCGATCACGGCCTTGCCGGCCAGTGACCCCTCGGGGGCGCCGACGAGGGACAGCGCCGCCTCCAGCCCTTCCCAAGCGACCGCAACCACGAGCACGTCGATCTGAGTTGCGAGTTCTGTGGGGTCGACAGCCTTCGCCATAGGGCCGATCTGGTCGGCGGCCTCCTTGGAGTGCAGTGGGTCGCGCCCTGCCACGAATAGTGAGTGACCTGCCGGAGCCCAGGCTCGGCCGAGCGCGACGGCGAGGTTTCCGGTGCCCAAGATTCCTACGTTCACAGCGATCTCCTCTGTCTCGAGCTGTGTTCCTGGGACGCTACGAACGGAGCTCCTACCGTTTGGTAGGAGACCGATGCGATACTGGGTTTCGTGCTCGAGGGGTCCTGTCAGACATTCGTCTCCGATTGCCAGGTGCGCGCGGCGGCCGAACTCATCAGCCACTCTTGGGATCCTGTCGTGCTCTCGGCCCTGCGCCTGGGGCCGACGCGACGCAAGGAACTGCTCACGACGATCGCGGGAGTCAGCGACAAGGTGCTGACTCAGGCGCTACAACGTCTCCAGGCACGCGGGCTCGTCGTGAGAGGCAACAGCGCCGATCAAGCGTCAACGCACACAGGCGCGGTCTACCGGCTCTCCATGCTGGGGGAATCGTTCACAAACGGCCCCCTGGCGCAACTCGCGCAGTGGGCCGCCGAAAATCAGGACGATCTCGTCGGCCGCTGATCCAGCCGCCGGATGTCAGATGTCCACCTGGGCCTGTTGCCAGGCCAGCAGGGGGTCTCGGGCGCCTTCGCGACTGATCGGCGCGGCGGGGGTGAGGCGAAAGCCGCAGGCGCGGGCGGCAGCCAGCACCTGGCCAAGCTCCGCCTGGCCGGCCCGGTCAAGGGCCGCCGTGAAGGCACCTTCGTCTCCTACAGCGCGGCTGATGAGCATGTGCGCCGGCTGCCCACGCAGGGCCTGTTCCACGCCGACCACATCGACCGCGGCGATGAGGTCCCCGCTGCCACCGGGCGCCCCGCACGCGCCGCCTTCTGAACCGGGCCGCCCCTTCCCATCGACCTGGTCCCGCATGGGCGTCGAGGAAGGCGTCGGCCGCGGTCCCAACCCCGACACCGTCCGCGGTCTACGCCGTCGGCGTCGGCAAGTCCGCCAGCCGACTCGGCGAGGCACGACCCCTGGCGTCGGTGGCCGACGACGAGATCGGCGAGGCCACACTCCACGCAGCCCGGCAGGCCGGGCCCGCCTGACAGAGTGCTTTGACCACCAAAGGATCACCCTGAGGTCACAACAAGCACTCAGTACCCATTTGCACCATCCGCCCCTTGCGACGCGACCCTCCGCTACGGGAGGATCACGGGTCGAAACTCCGCGATGTCCGAACCTACGTCCGGACCGGCGGTCACCCCCCGCACACCGGTGCATGGCGACATGGAGAGACTGTCGTGCAGCCACAAGAGCACATCGAGCAGTTCGGCTACCGACAGGAGTTGCGTCGCGGGGTCGGGCTGACCGACCTCGTCCTCTACGGCCTCAACTTCATGGTGCCGATCGCGCCGTTCGCCATCTTCGGCCTGGTCTACTACCGCTCCGCCGGCATGCCGGTCCTCGCGTACCTGGTCGGCATGGTGGCCCTGCTCTTCACCGCGGCCTCGTACGCGCAGATGGTCAAGGCGTTCCCGCTGTCCGGCTCGGTCTACAACTACGCGGGGCGCGGCATCAGCGCGCCGGTCGGGTTCATGACCGGGTGGGCGATCCTGCTCGACTACCTGCTCCTTCCGGGGCTGCTCTACCTGATCGCGTCCAAGGCCATGAACGCCGGCGTGCCGCAGGTGCCGGTGTGGGCCTGGCTGATCATCTTCGTGGCCGTCAACATGGTGATCAACCTGCGTGGCGTCCGCATGACGATCAAGCTCACCAGGGTGATGATCGCCGCCGAGCTGGTCGTGCTGGCGCTGTTCCTCGTGGCCGGCGTCTGGGCGATGCTCCAGGGCGCGGGCAGCGGGTTCAGCCTGTCGCCGCTGTTCAACCCGGAGACGTTCTCGTGGCCGGTGGTGTTCGCGGCGGTGTCGGTCGCGACACTGTCCTTCCTCGGGTTCGACGGGATCAGCATGCTGGTCGAGGAGTCGACCGGCGGCTCGGCGCAGGTGAGCAGGGCCATGCGATTCGCGCTGATCCTGGCCGGCGTGCTGTTCATCGTCCAGGTGTGGGTCGCCGCCCTGCTCGTGCCCGACCCGGCCGCCCTGCTGGACCACAGCAGCGACACCGCGTTCCAGGACGCCGCCGCCGTCGCCGGGGGCGACTGGCTGCGGCAGCTCACCTCGCACGCCACCGCCGTCTCCTGGGGCGTGGCCAACACCCTGGTCGCCCAGGTCGCCGTCTCACGCCTGCTGTACGCGATGGCGCGTGACCGCCAGCTCCCGGCGTTCCTGGCCAAGGTGTCGGTCAAGAACTCCGTGCCGACCAACGCGATCCTGCTCGTCTCCGCGCTGTCCGTCGGGCTCGGGCTGTGGGTGTCCGCCCTCAAAGACGGCGTCGAGGTGCTCAGCAGCCTGATCAACATGGGCGCGCTGGTGGCGTTCATCGTGCTGCACGTGTCCGTCATCGTGCACTACCGGATCCGGCAGCGCTCGGCCGACCTCTGGTCGCACCTGGTCTCGCCGCTGATCGGGATGGCGATCCTGGTCTTCGTCGTGATCAACGCCAACATCCTGGCGCAGATGACGGGCTTCGTCTGGCTCGGCGTCGGGGCGATCATCCTGGCCGGCATGTACGTCGCCGGACGCCGGCCCACCGTCCAGGGCCTGGCAGCCCCACGGGAGCGGGTGTGAACCGGCTGCCGCTCCACCAGGACCTCCACCTCATGGCCCACAACGAGGCCGGCAAGCTCCTGACCCACCAGTCGTCGCTGGCCCTGGCGCTGGCCGGGGCGGTGCTGACCGAGCTGGTCCTGGCCGAACGCGTCGCCGTCGTCCAGGGCCGCATCACCGTCTCCGACCGCCGCCGCACGGACGACCCGGTCATCGACGTCCTCCTCGACCTGATCCCCCGGGACCGGGACCACCGGGACGTGCGCTCCTGGTTCAAGGCGGCGGCCAAGGACATCTACGTCCGCACCCGCGACGACCTGGTCGCCAAGGGTGTGCTGGCCCCGGTGACCAGGCGGCGCATGGGCATGCTGCCCTACCTGCGCTACCAGCTCACCGACATCTCCTGGGCCGTACGGGCGTCGTCGGGGGTGCGGTCGGCCGCGGAGGGCTACAAGCAGCCCGACGCGGGGTGCGCCACGCTGTGCGGCCTGGTGGCGGTGCTGCGGGTGGAGGCCGAGCTGTACCTGAGCCAGCCGTCGGGCCGGCTCGTCGAACGCCTGCGCGCCATCGCCGACGAGCACTCGCCGACGGTGAAGGAGCTCGTGCACATCGTCGACACCCTGGTCGCCGAGGCCGCCGTCGCCGTGTACCGGTGAAGGGGGTCAGAGGGGCTGCTCCAGCAGGCGCTTCATGGGCTGGAGGCCGGCCGCCTCGTAGAAGGAGCGCGCGCCCTCGTTGAACTCCCAGACCTCGGTCACCAGGCGCCGGCACCCGGCCTCCCTGCCCGCCTCCCGCACGGCGTCCAGCAACGCGGTCGCGACCCCGAGCCGCTTGGCCTCCGGCGCCACGACGATCTGGTTCAGGGCGATGAACGAGTCCGCGTTCAGCAGCACGCTGGGCCCCCGGTGGTACACCGTCGCCTCCGCGTACCCGGCGCACTCACCGTCCGCCGGCTCGGCCACGAAGATCCGCGTGGACTCCTGCCCGAGCCGCTCGGCGAACCGCTTCGTGAGCTCCTCGGCCGAGGGCCGCGCCTGGAACAGGTCCGGCCGATTGTCGGCGTGCAGGCCGTGGACGTGGGGGTTCATCCCGGCGAGGAGGGCGGCGTCCTGGGGGGTCGCCTGACGGACTTTCAACGCTGACACGGGCTACCTCTCTCTCGGACATGGTGTGCGACCATGGGCGCATGGACCCTGAAAAGGCCCTGGTGGACATCTCATGACGGACGAGCGGATCACCACGATCGGCCGCTGTTATGGCTGCAGGCGGACGTTCGGCTTCGATCCGGCGGCGGTCACGATGTTCGCGATCGACCCGGAGACCGGCTTTCCGCCCGGTATGACGGTCCTGGGCTCGATGCGCGAGCCCACCCCGGAAGCGGTGGTCCGGTCGGTCGAGGAGCCCGTCTGCCCGGACTGCGTGGCCAAGGCGAAACGGTTCCTGGAGCCCCCCGATCCCCTGACCTCCTGGTCACGCCCCTAGCGTTCAGGCGAGGTCCGCGACGTAATCCAGCCGCCACGGGCGCAGCAGGAGTCCGCCGTCGGCCGGGAGCTCCGGCATCGTGAGGGAACGATCATCCATCCCGGCATCATGCCACGGCCGCTTGAGTCTCCCGTACGGGGAGACGGCAGGGTGAGGGCATGGACGGTGACGCGCTCTACTCGATCGGTGACCTGGCACGGCGGACCGGCCTGACGGTCAAGGCCATCCGGTTCTACTCCGATCAGGGCATCGTGCCGCCGGCCGGCCGCACCCCGGCCGGTTACCGCCTGTACGGCGTCGAGGCCGTCGCGCGGCTGGATCTCGTACGGACGCTGCGCGAGCTGGGGCTGGACCTGCCCACGGTGCGCAGGGTCGTGGAGCGGGAGGTGTCGCTGCCGGAGGTCGCCGAGGCGCACGCCGAGGCCCTCGCGGTGCAGATCCGGACGCTGCGGCTGCGGCGGGCGGTGCTGACGGCGGTGGCCAGGCGCGGATCAACCCCTGAGGAGACGGAGCTCATGCACAGACTTGCCAGGCTTTCCGAGGACGAGCGGCGCCGGCTGATCGGGGAGTTCCTCGACAGCGCGTTCGGCGCTCCCGGCGACGCGGGCGCCGAGGCGTTCGCCGGGATCCGGCGCTCGATGACGCCCGAGTTGCCCGACGATCCCGAGCCCGAGCAGGTGGAGGCGTGGGTGGAGCTGGCCGAGCTCTCCCGCGACCCCGGCTTCCGGGCGCTGATGCGGCGCCTGGCGGACTCCCACGCGGCGGGAACGGCTCCCGGCGCCGTGCCACGGCCGGGCGCGGTCGCGGTGGTACGGGAGGAGGTGCGGCCGGCGGTGGCGGCGGGGGTCGATCCGGTGTCGGCGGAGGCGGAGCCCGTCGTCGCGGCGGTCCTGGCACGCTGCGCCCGGCTCGCGCCCCCGCCCGGCGGGAGGGCGCCCGCCGATGATGTCGTGGGCGGCGGAGGGTTGCTGGAGTACCTGGAGACGGTGAACGATCCGCGCAGGGAGCGCTACCTGCGCCTGCTCGCCGTCGTCAACGGCTGGCCCCCTCCCGAGAGCCTGACGCCCTCACTCGACTGGACCCTCCACGCCCTGCGCGCCCGGGTCACTCAGTGACCAGGGGGTTCACCGGGCCGGGGTAAGGCGGCGGGGTGGGAAGGCGTGGCGCCCCGTGTCCGGGGTAACCGTTGGGTGCAGAGCGCCACGATCTTGCACAGCAACGGCGACGGCCTGGACATCGCGGTCAAGGACGGCCGCGTGGTCGGTGTCCGGGGCCGCGCCGCCGACCGGGTCAACCACGGCCGGCTGGACCCCAAGGACCTGTACGGCTGGCAGGCGAACCACTCGCCCGACCGGCTCACGCGGCCGCTCGTGCGTGCGGACGGGCGGCTGGTCGAGACCGACTGGGACACGGCGATCGACCTGCGCCACCTGTACCGGGTGGCGTCGGGGGTGTCGCTGGACCGGGAGCTGCTGGCCCAGGCCGCGCAGGGCGCGCGCCGCCGGGACCTGCTGGAGCTGGCCGAGCGGTGCCACCCGCAGACGCTCCGGCAGGTGCGGTGGGCGAACGCCCGGCTCAAGGACTCGGCCACCCAGGCCCTCGTGAGCTGAGCGCCCGGCCGTCATCCGGCGGTGAAGTTCTCGTCCACCTCCTCCTGGAGGTGGGTCAGCGCGCTCTCCGTCAGGCTCTCCACGGTCGCGTGGACGTCGGCGGGGGCCGTCACGCACACCTCTACCCGGGACGCGCCGGCGCCGGCCTGGCCGACCTCCAGCCAGCCGCCCACTTCCGGCACGTCCTGGGCGCGCCACTCCACGCGCAGCCGCTCGTCGTCCGTGGACAGGGCGCACCGCGTCTCCCCCTGCCGCCCGCCGAGCCGCCAGCGGACCAGCACGAGCCCGTCCTCCAGGTGCTCGGCGGTGACGCCGGCGGGCAGCCAGCGGCGCAGCCGATCCAGGTCGCCGGCGGTGTTGTAGACGACCTCGGCCAGGGCCGCCACCTCGCGGGTGGCGTGGTATTCCTTCGTGCTCATGGTGCTGTCGCTACCCGATCGTCACGAGTGTTACCGCTTGTAGGCACGCGGGTGGGTTTGGCGGGACTCATGATAGGTAGTCCGGGATGGCGGGGACACGGACGAGTGGGTGAAGGAATGGGGCGAGTGCGGGTGGACGAGCGCTGGGACGGCGCCGGAGGGCGGCGGGTACGCAGCCTGGAGACGGGCCGGGAGAACCCCGACCGCCGGACCGTCGTCATCGTCCCCGGGCTCGGCGCCCTGGGCTACCTGTTCGACACGCTGGCCGGGTGCGGCTCGTGGGCGCGCTCGTTCCTGCTGGACGTGCCCGGGTTCGGGCGCCGGCCGCCGTGGTCGTGCGCGCCCGAGCTGCCCGCCGTCACCGAGCTGGTCACGCGGTGGCTGGAGTCCGTGCCGGCCGGGCCGGTCGTGCTCGCGGGGCACTCCACGGGGGCGCAGGTCGCGCTCCGGGTGGCCGCCGAGCGGTCCGATCTCGTGCGGGCGCTGGTCCTGCTGGGGCCGACGTTCCCGCCGAAGCTGCGCACCGGTCCCGGGCTGCTCGTGCCGTACCTCCGGACGACCCGTCACGAGCCGGCGGGCCTGCTCCCGGCCACGATGCCGTACTACGGGCGGGCGGGGCTGAAGGCGCTGGCCCGGTTCGTGCGCACGGCGCAGGAGGACGAGCCGGAGAAGCTGGCCCCGGCCGTGTCGTGCCCGATGGTCGTCGCCCGGGGCGTCCACGACGCGTTCTCGCCCCAGGCGTGGGCCGACCGGCTGGCCACGGCCGCCGCCGATGGGCGGTCGGTGACCGTTCCGGGGGCGCACGCGTTCCCGTACCAGCACGGCGGCCTGACGGCCGCGCTCATCAACGGGGCGGCCAAGCGGGCAGGAATCCTCTGAACTCGGGCGGCACGTGCCGGTGGAAGCCGCTGGTCCGCCACGTCTGCCCCGCAGCCGTGACCGCGAGCGCCTCCAGGTCCTCCATGTCCTCCACCCAGTCGCGGGCCGCCTCCCCCATGGCGAACGCGGCGGTGGCGTAGGCGTCGACGGTCGTGAGACGGGGGCCGGCCAGGGTGATGGAAGCGAGGGCGGTGGCGGGCCGCCCGGTGTGCGGGTCCACGATGTGGTGGCCGCGCTCGGCCGTGCCGGAGGTGGCGACCGCCAGGCCGGCCCCCGCGACCACGGTGGCCAGCGCGCCGTCCGCGGGACGGCCGGCCGCCGTCGGCGGTGCGGCGACGCCGACGCGCCAGGGGCGGCCGGGCTCGGGCTCGGCGCCGAGCTGGACGTCTCCCCCGCCGTTCACGCTGTGCCGGGGCAGGCCGGCCGCCGTGAGGAGGTCCGAGGCGCGCTCGATCGCCCAGCCCTTGACCAGGCCCGAGGGGTCGAGGCGCCCGCCGGGCGGGTGGGCCGTGAAGTAGCCGCCGCTGTCGCGCTCGACCCGCGCGCACAGCGCCAGTACCTCGGCCACCTCGGCGGGGCAGTTCGTGAGGCCGATCTCGCCGCGGCCGAGCCGGCTGACAGGGCTGTCGGGGCGGTAGGTGGAGAAAACGGCGTCCACGTGGCGCAGCCAGGCGACCGCCCGCCCGATGCCGTCCCGGTGGTCGCCGTCGCCGCGCACGTCGAAGGAGAAGACGGTGCCCATGACGTGCTCGGCGTGCCGTGTCATGGGCACCGCGGCGGCGGTCACAGGCCCGCCTGGTCGATGGCGCTCTGGAGGGAGGTCATGTAGCCCTCGCTGGTGTACGTGGCGCCCGAGACGGTGTCGATCCGCGCGCTCTGCGCCGTCAGCGTCTCCTGCTGCAGGACGGGCAGGGCGCGCTGGTTGATCTCGATGTCGCGGTGGTTGCCGTCGGGCGCCTGGAGCACCTCCACCTGGGTGATCTTCTTGTCGGCGACGGTGATGCGCACCTGCACCGGGCCCCAGCGGGTGTCGGCGGCCGCCCCGGTGACGGTCTTCCCGCCGGAGCCCGCGGCCGGCGGCGTGGCGCTCGTCGTGGGGGCGGGCGCCGGGAGATCGAGCCGGTCGGACCCGCCGGAGCCGTCGGAGTCACCGGAACGGTCGAAGCCGTCGCGGTCGCCGGAGTCGTCCGAGCCGCCGGAACGCCCCGCCGGCGCCTGCGCGACCGCGGCCGGCGGCGTGGCGGCCGAGGTGACCTGGTGCGGTTTGAACGACAGCAGCAGCACCAGGCCCGCGGCTGTGACGACGATGGCGAGCAGCGCCCTGCGCATCGGTTCCCCCTTGGAAGATCGCGAGATTCCTAGAACGTGAACGACTCGTGGTGGACGCGGCCGGCCGGCACCCCCGCGGCCCGCACCGCCGCGATGGCGGCGCGGGTCATCTCGGGCGGCCCGCACACGTACACGTCGTGGTCCTTCAGGCCGGGCGCCAGGCGGGCGAGCACGCCGGGGTCGAACAGCGGCTCCGCGTCGCTCCTGGGCCCGGTCGAGAAGAACAGCCGGGCGCCGCGCGCCTGGGCGATCCGCTCCAGCTCCTCCTTGAGCACCAGGCCGGCCTCGGTGCGGGCGCGGTAGAGCAGGGTGACCTCGCCGGGCAGCGTCTCGAACAGCGCCCGCAGCGGCGTGATGCCGACCCCTCCGGCGATCAGCAGCACCTTGTCGCGGCGGCGCAGGCGGCCGGTGAGCGCGCCGTACGGGCCCTCGGCGAGCACCCGGGTGCCGGGCCGGAGCGCCGTGAGGGCGGCGCTGTGGTCGCCCAGCGCCTTGACCGTGATGCGCAGCGTCCCGCCCGGCGCGGCCGACAGCGAGTACGGGTTGGCCGACCACCACAGCTCACGGGTGAGGAAGCGCCAGCGGAAGAACTGGCCGGGCTCGGCCCGCAGCCGGCCCAGGTCACGGCCGGTGACGTGGATGGACACCACGTCCGGCGCCTCCCTGACCACCTCGGCCACGCGCAGCCTGTGCCGCAGCGACAGCCGGACGGGCGCCAGGAACCGGTACCAGATGACCAGCGCCGCCACCCCCAGGTAGAGCGCGTACCAGGCGACCCGGGCGACCGGATCACCCGTGAACTCGGCCCCCGTCCCGAGCTGGTGCCCGAACGCCAGGAACGCCGCCAGGTAGGTGTAGAAGTGCAGGTGGTACCAGGTCTCGTAACGCAGCCGGCGGCGTGCCGCGCGGGCGGAGACGATGCCGGTGCCGAGCAGGAGGAGCACGGCGACAGTGGCCTTCAGCATGTCGGGGAAGGTCAGCACCATCGTGACCGTCTCGTCCACGACGCCGATCCGGTCGGCCAGCGAGTACCCCCAGACGACGGTCAGGACGTGCGCGGCCGCGAGCCCGACGACGTACCTGCCGCCGAGGGCGTGCCAGCGGGTGAGCCGGTCGGTGCCGACGCCGTGCTCCAGCGCCGGGACCCTGGCCATGAGCCCGATGAGGACGGCCATCGCGTAGCCGGCGAGCAGCCCGGTGATGCGGGCGGCGTTGGTGAGCCACCCGTCGGCTCCCGCCACGTACGGCGTGTCGCGCCACCACAGCGCGACGACGGCCACCGCGCCCAGCCCGATCAGGGCGAGCAACGGCTCGGGGCGGACGATGGCGGCGCTCCGGGGCGCCGGGGCCGGCGGCCCGGACACCCGGGTGGGGGCGTAAGCGGTGGTCACGGATCCTCCTCGCGTCGCTCGTGTGCGGGTCACACCGGAGTCACCGTGCCAGCCGAACCTCTGAGAGTCCTCTGAAAGACCGTGTACCAGGAGTTTTCAGAGGAGTCTCAGAGCTGGGACATATGTTGTGGGAACGGGGGTGGATATGACGATGCTGCTGCGTCCCGACGGCGCGCCGATCCGCGTGCTCGTCGTGGACGACGAGCCCGACATCGTCGAGGTCCTGGAAGAGGTCCTGCGCCAGGAGGGCTGGGAGGTCCGCTCGGCCGGCGACGGCCCGGCGGCGGTGCGGCTGGCGGGCGAGTTCCGGCCCGACGCCGTGGTGCTGGACGTCATGCTGCCCGGCTTCGACGGGCTGGAGATCCTGCGCCGGATCCGGCGGGACGCCCCCGAGGTGTGCGTGCTGTTCCTGACGGCCCGCGACGCCGTGGAGGACCGCGTGGCGGGCATCACCGCCGGCGGCGACGACTACGTGACCAAGCCGTTCAGCCTGGACGAGGTGCTGGCGCGGCTGCGCGGGCTGCTGCGCCGCGCCGGGATGGCCCGCCCCGGCAACGGCAACCGGCTGGTCGTCGCCGACCTGGTGATGGACGAGGAGGCGCGGGAGGTGACCAGGGGCGGGACGCTGATCGACCTGACACCGACCGAGTTCGAGCTGCTGCGGCTGCTCATGTGCAACC
Source organism: Nonomuraea sp. NPDC050383 (assembly GCF_044459125.1). Taxonomy (NCBI): domain Bacteria; kingdom Bacillati; phylum Actinomycetota; class Actinomycetes; order Streptosporangiales; family Streptosporangiaceae; genus Nonomuraea; species Nonomuraea sp. NPDC050383. The sequence continues at coordinate 228,020 of NZ_JBITIP010000008.1, read as the reverse complement.
CGCGCGTGGTGCTGAGCAAGTCACGCATCCTCGACGACGTCTGGTCGTACGACTTCGGCGGGCAGGCGCACGTGGTGGAGCTGTACATCAGCTACCTGCGCAAGAAGATCGACGCGGGCCGCGCCCCGCTCATCCACACCGTCCGCGGCGTCGGGTACGTGCTCAGGCCATGACCGGACCCGTGACCGAGGCCGCCACCGGCCCGGCGGCCGGGAAGGGGCGCCGGGCGTGGCGGCCGGCGGCGCCGCGGACGCTGCGCGGGCGGCTGATCGCGGGGCTGCTGGTGCTGCTGGCGCTGGCCTGCGTCGCCGTGGGCGTCGCCACCTCCCTGGCGATGCGGCATTTCCTGCTCGAACGCGTCGACCAGCAGCTCGTCGGGGCCGGCGGCCGGTACGCCGCGAGCCTGGAGCACGCGGAGGAGTCCAGGGAACGGGGCGACACCCGGGGCCAGGCGCGGGGCACGCTGGGCGTGCGGCTGCTGAACGGCAAGATCACGAATGCGGCCGTGGTGACCTCCCGGCTCGGCGCCGAGCCGGTGCTCACGGCGGAGGACCAGGCCGTGCTGGCCGCCGTCCCGGCCGACGGGGTGCCCCGCACGGTGGACCTGGGCGACCTGGACGACTACCGGGTGCTCGCGCTGCCCGGCGCGGACGGCGACGTGCTGATCACGGGCCTGCCGCTGCACGAGGCGGAGGAGACGATGCGCCGGCTCCAGTTCTTCGAGGTCGTGCTGTTCGGCGCCGCGCTGGCCGTGACGGGCGTCGCCGGGGCGGTGTGGGTGCGGCTCGCGCTGCGCCCGCTGGACAGGGTGACGGCGACGGCCCGCCGGGTGTCGGAGCTGCCGCTGGCCAGCGGGAAGGTGACGCTCGCCGAGCGGGTGCCCGACACCGACCCGCGGACGGAGACCGGGCAGGTCGGCGCGGCCCTGAACCGCATGCTGGGGCACGTGGCCGACGCGCTGGGCCGACGCCATGCCGTGGAGCAGCGGCTGCGCGCCTTCGCCGCCGACGCCAGCCACGAGCTGCGCACCCCGCTCGCCGCCATCCGCGGGCACGCCGAGCTGGCGCTGCGCGCCACCGAGCCCATGCCGGGTTCCGTACGACACGCGCTGGACCGCATCGACGCCGAGTCGGGCCGGATGGGGGAGCTGGTGGAGGACCTGCTGCTGCTCGCCCGCCTGGACGCGGGACGGCCGCTGGCCCGCGACGAGGTGGACCTGACGCGCCTGGCCATCGAGGCGACGGGCGACGCCCGCGCCGCCGGACCGGACCACCGGTGGCGGCTGGAGCTGCCGCACGAGCCTGTCACGGTCCCGGGTGACCCGCTCCGCCTGCACCAGGTCGTGGCCAACCTGCTGGCCAACGCGCGGGTCCACACGCCCGCCGGCACCACCGTGACGGTCACCGTGCGGCGGCTGCCGGACGGCGCCGAGCTGGCCGTCGCCGACGACGGCCCCGGCATCCCGGCTGAGCTGCGGGAGGAGATCTTCGAGAGGTTCTCCCGCGTGGACAAGGACCGCTCGCGCGCCTCCGGCGGCACGGGCCTCGGGCTGGCGATCGTGCGCGCCGTCGTCTCCGCGCACGGGGGCACGGCCGGCGTGGACGGCGGGCCCGGAAGTACCGTCTTCTGGTTCCGCCTGCCCGACGACCCGCCGTCCCCCGCGGAGCCGCCACCGCCGTGAGCTCACACCGGCGAGTCTCACGCGGGCGGGTCCCACGGCCGAGGAGTTCCGCAGGCGGCGGGCCGCGTTCACGCCCTCCCAGGAGACGGGGTCAGCCGGGGCACGGCGGCGACCAGGTCCCGCGTGTACGGGTCGCGGGGGCGGTGGAACACCTCGTCCACGCCGCCCTCCTCCACCACCCGGCCGTCCTTCATCACCAGCACCCGGTCGCACAGGTGGTGGACGACGCCCAGGTCGTGCGAGATGAACAGCAGCGCCGTGCCGTCCCGCCGCTGGATCTCCGCCAGCAGGTCCAGCACCTGGGCCTGGATCGAGACGTCCAGCGCGGAGACCGGCTCGTCGCAGACCAGCACCTCGGGGCGGGAGGCGAGCGCCCTCGCGACGGCCACGCGCTGCCGCTGCCCGCCGGACAGCTCGCGTGGATGCCTGCGGGCCAGCTCCGGGGGCAGGCCGACGCGTTCCAGCAGCTCCAGCGCCTGCACGAGGCGCGGCCCGCGCGGTCCCCTCAACGGCTCGGCGACCAGGCGGCCCACGGTGTGGCGGGGGTCGAAGGAGTCGAGCGGGTTCTGGGAGACGACCTGGATGAGGGACCGGCGCGAGCGGCGGTGGAGCTCGGGGACGCCGCTCCAGGGGCGGCCGTGCAGCCGCACCTCGCCAGCGTGCGGCTCCAGCAGGCCGAGGACGAGCCTGGCCAGGGTGGTCTTGCCCGAGCCCGACTCGCCGACCACGCCCAGCGCCTCGCCGGGGCGCAGGGTGAAGGAGACGCCGTCCACGGCGGTGCGCGGGCCGTACCGGACGGACAGGCCGGACGCGTCGAGCGCGGCCGGACCGTTCCCGGCGGCCGGGTCCGGTGGCACTGACGGGGTGGGCACGGGAGGAGTGGGCGCGGTGCGGATGGGAGGTGAGGCGGACAGGCGCGTGCCCTTGGTGGCCGCCGACGGGACCGCCGCGAGCAGGGCGCGGGTGTAGGGGTGCGCGGGCGAGGCCAGGACGTCCCCGGCGGGGCCCTCCTCGACGACGCGGCCGTCCTTCATCACGAGGATCGTGTCCGCGATCGACGACACCACGGCCAGGTCGTGGCTGATCATCAGGAGCGCCGTGCCGGCGGCCTTGCGGGCGGCGAGCAGCCGGATGATCCCGGCCTGCACGGTGACGTCCAGCGCCGTGGTGGGCTCGTCAGCGATGATCAGCGGGGGCCCGGCGGCGATGGCGGAGGCGATGAGCGCCCGCTGCCGCAGCCCGCCGGACAGCTCGTGCGGGTACTGTCCCGCCCGCACCTCGGGCTCGGGCACGCCGACGGCCTCCAGCAGCTCCCGTACGCGAGCCGCCCGCTCCGCCCGGGACCCGGCTCGGGAGACGGCGGAGGATCCGGGGCCGTGGACGGCGAGGACCTCGGCGATCTCCGCGCCCACGGTGCGCAGCGGGTCCAGCGAGACCAGCGCGTCCTGCAGCACCAGCCCGGCGAAGCCGCCGCGCACGCGCCGCCAGTCGCGCGGCCCGAAGGCGAGCGCGTCCCGGCCATCGACCGTCAGCGCCGACGCCCCGACGACCGAGCCTGGCCCGGCCAGGCCGAGCAGGGCGCGGGCCGTGACGCTCTTCCCCGACCCCGACTCCCCCACGACGGCCACGCACTCGCCGGGCGCGGTCGTGAACGACACGCCCCGCACGGCCTCCACCCCCGCGCCGGGGAACGACACGCGCAGGTCCCGCACCTCCACCAGCGGCCCACCGGCCGCGACGGGACCCTCCTGACGTACGGCGAGCTCGGTCATCGGTCGTCCTCCGGTGTCATGTCCTGTACGGCCGGGCGGGTCATGCGGCCCTCCCCTCGAAGCGGCGTTGCAGGCGGCGGCCGACCACGGTCACGCAGACGACGGTCAGGGTGACGGCCAGCCCGGGGAACAGCGCCTCCCACCAGGCGACCCGCAGGTAGTTGCGGGCCTCGGAGAGCATCGCGCCCCATTCGGCGGCGGGCGGCTGCGGCCCCATGCCGAGGAAGCTGAGCCCCGAGGCGGCGACGATCGCCTGGCCGAGCCCGAGGGTGGCCAGGACCGGGATGGGGCCCAGGGCGTTCGGGAGCACGTGGCGGGCGACGATCCGGCCCCGGGAGTGGCCGAAGGTGACCGCCTGCTCCACGTACCCGGACCTGCGGACCACGAAGGTCTGGGCGCGCACCACCCGCGCGTACGTGGGGATCTGGGCGATGCCGATGGCGAGCACCACGTTCACCGTGCCGGGGCCGGTGACGGCGACGACCAGGAGCGCGAGCAGCAGCTCGGGGAAGGTCGAGAGCACGTCGAACGCGCGGGCCAGCGCCTCGCCCGCCCACCGGTGCGCCAGCCCGGCGGCCAGGCCCAGCAGCACGCCGGCCGTCACGGCGACGGCGGTGGCGAGGACGCCGATGCTGAGCGAGTGCCGCGCCCCGTGGACGACCCGGGCCAGCACGTCGCGGCCCAGGTGGTCGGTGCCCAGCAGATGCCCGGCGCCGGGGGGCGCCAGCGCGCGCAGCGGGTCGGCGGCGAGCGGGTCGGCGCCGGCGACGAGGCCGGGGGCGGCGACGGCCACGGCCAGGACGGCGAGGAAGAGGATCGGGAGGAAGAGGGCCGGGAGGACCAGCGGGGCGCGGGTGGGGCGAGGCGGGGCGGCGTCCGCGGCGGCGGTCATCACGTGCTCCTCAGTCTCGGGTCGATGAGGCGGTAGGCCAGGTCCAGCAGCGTGCTGACGGTCACGTACACCCCCGCCGACAGGATGACCACGGCCATGACGACCGGCATGTCCTTGCCCGTGACCGCCTGCATCGTGACCTGGCCGAGCCCGGGCCGGCCGAACAGCGCCTCGGTGATGACGGCCCCGCCCAGCAGCACGCCGACGAACCAGCCGGTCAGTGTCACGGTGGGGAGGGCGGCGTGCCGGAGCGCGTGCCGGGCCACCAGGGCCCGCTCGGTGAGACCGCGCGAGCGGGCCGTGACCGCGAACGGCTGCTCCAGCGCCCGTTCCAGCCCCTCGCGCAGCACCTGCCCCAGCACCCCGGCGATCGGCAGCCCGAGAGCCAGGGCCGGCAGGACCAGCGCCGACAGGTCCCGCGCCCCCGAGACGGGGAACCAGCCCAGCGAGAACGAGAACACGACCAGGAGCAGCATGCCGATGACGAACTGCGGCACGGACACCGACACCAGCTCGGCGGCGGAGGCGAGGCGGCGCGGCCACCGTGACCGGCCCGCGGTGAGCAGGGCGATCACGACGGCCAGCGCCACGCCGGCGCCGGCCGCAGCGAGGGTGAGCTGCGCCGTGGGCCACACCTGCGTGGCCAGCACCTCGCCGACGCCCCGCTGGAGCTGGTACGACCGGCCGAGGTCGCCGTGGAGGAGGCGGCCGAGGCAGGCGAGGTACTGGACCACCTCGGGGCGGTCCAGGCCCCACTCGGCGACGATCCTCGCCCTGATCTCGGGGGTGTCGGGGCCGTCGCCGACGAGGATGTCCACGGTGTCGCCGGGGGCCAGCCAGAGCGCCAGGTAGGAGACGGTCGCGGCGGCCCACAGCACGGCCACGGCCGACCCGATGCGCAGCACCGCCCGCAGGGCCGCCACCCGTAACGGATTCACGAGGGCGGTCACGGGGCGATCCGGACGTCGTAGGCGCTCTTCGGGGTGCCCGAGACCGGGTCGAAGCCGAGCCCGCCGACGCTGCGCCGCGCGGCGAGCTGGTCCGACGGCACGTAGATCGGGAAGGCGATCGCGTTCTCGGCGACCACGGCCCGCTGGACCTTCGCGTACAGGGCGGTCCGGGTCTTGACGTCGGACACGCGCGACGCCCGCGTGAGCCACGTGTCGATCGAGGCGTCGGAGAAGTGGGTGCGGTTGATGGGCGCCTGCCTGGCCAGGATGAGGTTGAGCGCCGCGCCGGCGTCGGTGTCGCCGCGGGAGTTCTCGAACACCTCGTACTCGTCGCGGTCCAGCGCCTGCTGCGCCGAGCCCTGGTCCACGATCCTGATCTGGAAGTCGATCCCGGCGTTCTGCTTGACCTGGGCCTGGATGGCCTGGGCGAGGATCTCGCGCCGGTCGCGGACGAACGGGGCCGCGGAGACCGTGCGGACCGTCAGCCTCTTCCCGTCCTTGGTGCGGAACCCCTGGGCGTCGCGGGTGGTCCAGCCGGCCTGGTCGAGCAGGGCGTTGGCCTTGGCGGTGTCGCCTCCGTACGTCCGCTCCAGCGAGGCGTCGTAGAACGGGCCGGCCTTGCCGACGACGCTCCACGCGCGCGTGGCCTGTCCCCGGTAGACGGAGGCGAGCACGGCGTCGAGGTCCACGGCCTCGCGGAACGCCTCCCGCACCCGCTTGTCGTCGAAGGGGGCGTGGCCGGTGTTGAAGTAGTAGGTGTAGGCGGAGCCGGAGTTGAGCGCGGTCTGGAAGGCGAGGTCCGGGTCCTTCTTGACCAGGTCCACCTCGGTGGCCGGGACGCCCTCGATGACCTCGGCCTGGCCGGAGGTCAGGGCGCCGACCCGGACGGCCGCCTCGGGCAGGAACCGGTAGGTGACCTCGGCCAGGTGGGCGGGCCCCTGGTGCGCGGCCGTGGGGGGCGCCCAGGCGTAGGCGGGGTTGCGCCGGTAGTGGACCTCCTGGCCCTGGACGTACCGGTCCAGGATGAAGGGTCCGGTGCCGACGAGGTCGGGGCCGCCGGCCTTGAGGTTCTTGGCCGTCCTGAGCGACCTGGGGGAGACCTGCCCGCCGTACGGCGAGGCGAGGAAGTCGAGGAAGAGCGCGTCGGGCCGCTTGAGGTGGACCTTCAGCTCGGCCGGGGACACCACCTCGACCCGTTCCAAGGCGCTGAGCTGGATCGACGCCACGGTCGGGTTGTAGCCGGGGACGCGGAACTGGTCGAGGTTGGCCTTGACGGCCGCGGCGTCGAACTTCTCCCCGTCGTGGAACGTCACCCCCTCCCTCAGGTGGAAGGTGTAGGTGCGGCCGTCGGGCGACACCTCCCAGGAGCGGGCCAGCCAGGGCCCGAACGAGCCGTCCTCACCCCGGGACAGCAGCGCGTCGAACTGGTTCCACACGAGCAGGCGGGCCTTGTTCTGCGCCCACAGGTGCGGGTTGAAGGTGACCGGCTGCGTCTCGACGGCCCAGGTGAGGCTGCCGCCGCCGGCGGCCGCGGCCGTCTCGCGGGGCGCGCCGCCGCACGCGGTCACCGTCAGCGACGCGGCGACCAGCAGGGGAAGCGTCCTGCGGAGGTGCTTCACGGATGTTCCCTTCACGACGGGGGATGGGCGAGGAAACGGCCGAACCGGCCCTGGTGGTAGAGGAGGGGACGGCTCTCGCCGTGCACCGTGGCCTCGGCGACGAGGCCGACGACGAGCACGTGGTCGCCCACGTGCGAGGTGTCGTACGGCAGGCAGATCAGGTGGGCGGACACGTCCTGGAGCAGCGGCGCGCCGAGCGGGCCCGGCCGCCACCGGGTGGGCTCGGCGAAGCGGTCGACGTTCTTGCGGGCGAACCGGGCGGCCAGCTCCGCCTGGTCGCCGGCCAGGATGTTCACCGCGAAGTGGTCGGCGGTGCGCAGCCAGGGCCAGGTGGTGGAGGAACGATCGACGTAGAAGGAGACGAGCGGCGGGTCGAGGCTGACGGACGAGAACGACGTCGCGGTCAGCCCCACGGGGACGCCCTCGCTCCGCGCGGTGATCACGACGACGCCGGCGGCGTGGACGGCCAGCGCCTCCTTGAACCGGTCCGCGTCCACCGCCTCGCCCCGTGCCCGGCCGTGCAGGGTCTCCGTCATGCCGCCGTTCCTTCCGTGCGGGCTTCCAGCTCGTGCCAGGCGGCGGCGAGCAGCTCGTACGAGCGGACCCGCTCGGCGTGGCCGTGGGCGATGGTGGTGATGAGCAGCTCGTCGGCGCCGGTGACGCGGCGCAGCACATCCAGCCGCTCGGCGACCCGCTCGGGGGTGCCGACGAAGCGGGTGTCGATCCGGTCCTGGACGAGCGCCCGATCCTCGTCGCTCCAGGTGTGCGCGCGGGCCTGGCCGGTCGTCGGGTACGGCGGCGCGCCCGCCCCGGTGCGGATGTCGCGCACCCACAGCCCGTACGGCTCGGCCAGCTCAGCGGCGGTGTCGTCGTCGGGCGCCACCAGCACGTCCGCCGAGACGATGACGTACGGCTCGGCCAGCGCCGCCGACGGCTTGAACGCCTCCCGGTAGCCGGCCACGGCCTCCAGCACCGTCGCCGGGCTGACGTGGTAGTTGGCCGCGAAGGGCAGGCCGCGCTCGCCCGCCACCCGGGCGCTCTCGCCGCCGCTGCTGCCGAGGATCCACACCTCCACGTCGGCTCCCTCGCCCGGCACGGCGTGGACGGTCCAGCCCTCCGGCGCCCGGTACTCGCCGCGGAGGAAGGCGAGGATGTCGTCCACCTGGTCGGCGAAGGCCGGGGCGTGGCCGCCGGGCTGCCACAGCAGCGACGCCTGGAAGGCCAGGCGGGGCGAGGCGATCAGCCGGGTGGGGTCGAAGGGCGGCGGGATGAGCAGCCCGTCCACGACGCGGCCGGCGCGGGTGACCGGCTCACGGGGCGTTCCGGGGGTCTTCTCGGACGACGGTCCGCGGTGGCCGGAGCGGCCGAGGCCGAGATCGACGCGGCCCGGGTGCAGCGCCTCGATCAGGCCGAACTGCTCGACCAGTGCCAGCGGCGTCTGGTGCCCGAGCTGGACGGCGCCGGAGCCGACCCTGATGCGGCTGGTGGCGGCGGCCACGAGCCCGATGAGCACGGCGGGCGCCGAGCCGGCCACCCCGGCGGCGAGGTGGTGCTCGGCCAGCCAGTACCGGTGGTAGCCGAGCTCGTCGGCCCGCCGGGCCAGGTCGAGGGTGTTGCGCAGCGCGTCGGCGGCGCTCCCGCCGGACGGGATGGGTGACAGGTCGAGGACGGACAGCGGGGTCGTCATGCGCGTGCCTCCGGGAAGGGCCGGCTGGGGATCTCCTTGCGCAGCACGGGCGCGATCTCGGCCTGGAACAGCTCCATCGCCTCGCGGTGCTGCTTGTCGGTCAGGCCGTCGGCGTCGGCGTGCAGGTGCATGACCTCGTGGCCGAAACGCCCGTGGTAGCGGTGGACCTTGTCGATGATCTGCTGCGGGCTGCCGACGAGGATGGAGCCGCGTTCGACGGCGTCCTCCAGCGAGTGGAAGACGGGCCGCACCCCGTGCTTCTCGGACAGGGCGCGGCGGGCGTCGAAGATGGGGCGGTAGGTCTCGATGGCCTCCTGGGAGGTGCGGGCGGCGTAGTAGCCGGCGGTGCCGGCTCCGACGAGCGCGTCGGCGGGGTCGTGGCCGTGGTGGGCCCAGCGTTCGCGGTAGTGGTCGATCAGCTCCGCGTACGGCTCGATGGGGTTGGTGACGTTGGCCGAGAACAGCGGATCGCCGTACTTGGCGGCCAGCTCGACGGAGTCCTTGCTGGTGGCGCTGCCGTGCCAGACGCGGATCGGCCGCTGGAGCGGGCGGGGCCAGGTCTCGGCGTCGGTGAGCGACGGGCGGAAGCGGCCCTCCCAGGTGACCTTGTCCTCGCGCCACAGCCGCCGGAACAGCTCGTAGCCCTCCTGGTTGCGCGCCCACTGGTCCTCGGGGGTGACGTGGAAGAGCTGGGCCTGGGCGGCGCCGTTGCCCTTGCCGATGATCAGTTCGAGGCGGCCTCCGGACAGGTGGTCGAGGGTGGCGTAGTCCTCGTAGGCACGGACGGGGTCGAGCAGGCTGAGCGTGGTGACGGCGGTGAACAGGCGGATGGTGGAGGTGTGGGCGGCGATGTGGCTCAGCACGACCGGTGGCGAGGACGAGATGAACGGCCGCTCGTGCCGCTCCCCCACGCCGAACCCGTCGAAGCCGAGCTCTTCGGCGAGCACGGCGTTGGCGACCACCTCGCGGAACCGCTCGGTGGCGGACTTCCGGCCGTCGTACGTGATCAGGGTGATCAGCAGGAACTTCATCGTGCCCCCACGGGCTCGTAGCGGTCGGGCTCGTAGTGGTCGGCCGGCGGCGGCCCCTGGGGTCGTCGCCGTATTACCTATAAAAACTGTAGGAAAACTAGGTTTCAAGGTCAACCCCTTTGTCCCTTTTTGTCAGCGACCCTTTCGACGGGCACGGGGCCGGGGCGGGCGCGACAGGGCGGGGCCGGGCCGGCATGTGACCATGGAGGTATGGCGGAGACGATGACCGCGTGGGTGGTGGCGCGGCCCGGGCCCATGGCCACGGGACCGCTGGAGCGCGTGCGGACGGCCGTGCCCGTACCCGGCCCCGGCGAGGTGCTCGTCAAGGTCGAGGTGTGCGCCGTCTGCCGTACCGACCTGCATCTCGCGGAGGGCGACCTGACGCCGCGACGGCCGCGCACGGTCCCCGGGCACGAGGTCGTGGGCCGCGTCGCGGGCCGCGGCCCCGGGGCGGACCTGCCCGACGGCGCCCGCGTGGGCGTGGCCTGGCTGCGCTCGGCCTGCGGCACCTGCCGCTACTGCGTCCGCGGCGCCGAGAACCTCTGCCCGTACTCCCGCTACACCGGCTGGGACGCCGACGGAGGCTACGCCGAGTACCTGACCGCCCCCCAGGACTTCGTCCACCCACTGCCCGCCGACCCTCCGGCCGAGAAGCTGGCGCCCCTGCTCTGCGCGGGCATCATCGGCTACCGCGCGCTGCTGCGCGCCGAGCTGCCGCCCGGCGGGCGCCTCGGGGTGTACGGGTTCGGCGCCTCGGCCCACCTGACCGCCCAGGTGGCCATCGCCCGGGGCGCGACCGTGCACGTGCTGACCCGCGCCGCGCAGGCCCGGCGGCTGGCGCTGGAGCTGGGCGCCGCCTCGGCGGGCGACGCCTACGACGCGCCGCCGGAGCCGCTGGACGCCGCCATCCTGTTCGCGCCCGTGGGCGACCTGGTGCCGGTCGCGCTGGCCGCCCTGGACCGCGGCGGCACGCTCGCGGTGGCCGGGATCCACCTGACCGACATCCCGTCCCTGAACTACCAGGAGCACCTGTTCCAGGAGCGCACCCTGCGCAGCGTCACCGCGAACACGCGCGCCGACGGCCGCGCCCTGCTGGAGCACGCGGCGCGCAGCCCGCTGCACGTCACCACGGTCCCGTACGGGCTGGACGAGGCCGGGCAGGCCCTCGCCGACCTGGCGGCCGACCGCGTCACCGGGGCCGCCGTCCTGCACATGGACGCCTGAGCGAGGCCGGGCAGGGCTCCGGGCGCCGCCGTCTCACCCCCTGCGCAGCGTGGCGTCGGCCATCATCCGGGCGAACTCCTGGGGCGAGCCGGCCGCCGCCCACATCGCCCGCTGCCGCGCGGCGCCGGTCCCCCGCTCCCGGAAGCGCTGGAGCAGCCCGGCGATCGGGCCGGGATCGGCGACGCGGTCCAGCAGCGTGGCGAGCATCCGCTCGTGGTTCACCACCCGGCCCGTGTACGGGTCGCGCGTGAGGGCGCCCAGCCCGTGGCGGGCGGCGGCGTTCAGCGCGGCGGCGACGCGCATGTCGCCGATGCGCCGGATCGGCTCGCCCGCCCGCAGCTCGGCCAGGGCCAGGCCGACCAGCGTCCGCGCCAGACCGGTCACGAGGACGGTGTCGTCGATCGACAGGCCGGTGTCCATGACGCGCAGCTCAACCGTCGGGTAGCGGCACGACAGCCGGGCGTGGAAGTACACGCCGCGCTCGTCGATCGCCTTCCCCCGGCGGATCAGCCGGCACACCGCCGCGTCGTAGTCGGCGGCCGATCGCCACGCCCGGGGCGCCATGGCCGAGGGCCAGCGCGTCCAGCGTTTGTACCTGGTGCTCTCCCAGCCGGTGTCGTGGCCGTTCGCGATCGGCGAGTTGGCGCTGACCGCGAGCAGTGTGGCCAGCCACGGCCGCATCCGGGTCAGCACCCGCACGCCCACCTCGCGCGACGGTATGCCGACGTGGACGTGGCAGCCGCAGGTGCCGGTGCGGGCCAGCAGCCGGCCGAAGCGCCTGTCCAGCTCGCGGTATCGCGGGTCGGGCGTCACGGCGGGCCCGCCGGGAAGGCGCTGCGGCGCGACCCCGGAGGCCAGGAGCAGGCAGCCCGTCTCGGCCGCGGCAGCGGCGGCGCGGCGGCGCAACTCCAGGAGCTGGCCGCCCGCCTCCTCGGGACAGCCGCACACGCCTGTGACCGTTTCGAGCTGGTAGCGCATGACTTCGGTCTTGACCCGCTCGTCGCCGAGCAGGCCGGTGATCTCAGGGCCGCACAGGGAGAGGTCGCCGCCTGCGCGGTTCACGAGGAGGAACTCCTCCTCCACACCCATCGTGAGCGTCCGGGTCGCGGCTCCGACCGCCTCGGAGGTGATGACCACGTGCCCACCTCCTCGCCATCACTAGCTATGCGCACAGAGGGGGTCGTCCGTGGTTCTACCCACCTGAGTTTTTTGTCACCCTTCGTGCGGGTTTGCCGGGGCGGACCCCTCGAAAGACCGGACCGAATCCGTGAGGCCGCGGCGGCCGGGGGTACGTGCGGGGTTCGGACAAGACCAGAGGCACGACACCAGAGACCACGAGGGGGACGCAGTGACGCAGCACACTCCGGAGCACGACCCGCGCTCGCGGTTCGAGGACGAGGGCATCCCGGACCTCCAGGACGGCACTCCCGAGCAGCAGTGGGCGGTGGACCCGCAGGAGGCGCCGCTGCCCGGCGACCGGCCGATCGCGGTGGACGAGCACGGGACGACGATCGACGAGCAGATCCAGGGCGAGTCGCTGGACGGCCGCCTGAGCCGCGAGGTGCCCGACGACCAGCCGCTGTACGAGGTGGACGGTCCGGCGACCGTACGCGACGAGACCGCCGGGGACGACGACGAGCGGGTGACCGAGGACAGCGGGCTGGGCGTCGGCTCGGACCTCGACACCGACTTCCAGCCGGACGACGACGTGGACCCCTCCTGGCAGGCGCAGCCGGAGGAGCCGTCCGGCGCCGTCTGGGACGACCCGCGACCGGCGGGCCGGCTGGTCGCGCCCGACGAGGGCGTTCGCGGGGACGTCGAGCCGGACGAGGTGGCCCGGGAGGTCGGCCCGGACGCGGGCGGCTTCACCGCCGAGGAGGCCGCCATGCGCGTGGAGCCCGAGTGAGCCCTGCCCCGGAGCGGCCCCGCCAGTGGACAGCACGACCTGACCTGTGAGGAGCGCACATGACCAGGGAAGAGGACAAGGGCACCACCTTCGACGGTGACCTGCACAACATGGGAGGCGACATCGGCCCCGCCTCCATCCGCGGCTCCAACCCGGGCCCCGGCGGCAAGCCGCGCGACGACGCCGAGCCGAAGAGCGGCTACGCCGAGCCCATGGGGTACGTCACGGGCCGCGACGACGAGTGGGGCGTGACGGCCGGCTCCGGCGAGAAGTCCGTGGCGGCGCGCACGGACGAGATCGAGGACCACCTGGAGACGGCGGGACCCAGCCCGCACCCGATGCCGCCCGGCGCGGTCGAGCAGCAGGGCCACGACGGGCACCCGGAGTTCCGGGTCGAGGGGCCGGTGGACGAGGCCACCCACGGGGTGGTCGAGGACGACGTCGTCAAGCGCCCGGCCACGGCCCGGCAGCCGGAGCAGGGGCACGTGACGGGCGACCTGGACTGGTCCGCCTCGGACGCGGACGACCCCGACGGCGGCTCCGGCCGCACGGACGCGGACGACGGCGGCTACCTGCCCGGCGAGGGCACCGGCCGCCCGTACGACACCTGACACGACGACGTGGCATGACAGGGCCTGCCCCGGCGCCGGCACGCGGCGCCTGCACGCGGGCGCCGGGCTCAGAGGCGGTCGAGGATGCGCCGCATCTGGTCGATCTCATCCCGTTGCGACGACTCGATGCTCCGGGCGAGCTGCTTGGCGCCGGCGTTCAGGCCCTGCCGCTGCTCGGTCTGGGCCATCTCGACCGCCCCCTTGTGGTGCTCGATCATCAGCCGCGTGAACTCCTTGTCGAAGATCTCGCCGCTGACCGCTTCGAGGTCCTCCATGTCGTCGGCGGACATCATGCCGGGCATGCGGTGCCTCATGTGCCCGCCGGCGGACTCCGGCTCGCCCCACTCGCGAAGCCAGCCGCTCATGGCGGCGATCTCCGGCTCCTGAGCGGCCTTGATGCGCTCGGCCAGCTTCCTGACCTCGGGGTCCTCGGCGCGGGTGGCGGCCAGGTCGGCCATCTCGACGGCCTGCCGGTGATGCGGGATCATCATCCGCGCGAACATCACGTCGGCGTCGTCGTGCTCGCCGGAGGGCTGGGCGCTGGTCTGCCGGGCGGCCGGCACGGGCGCGTCGGCCGCCGCTCCGGGAGCGGCGGCCTCGTCGCCGGTCCCGCCGCAGGCGGTCAGCAGCGCGAGAGCGGCGGCCGCGACGGTCGCGGCGCGGGCGGTCGTACGGTGGGCGAGCATGCGGTGGGCGAGCATGGCGATGTCACTCCCGGCGATGGACTGTGCGTTGACCGTAATCGTGGGAGTGATCGGCCCGTGCGCGCGGCACCGACACGCGGGCGGTCCGGAGACCGAGCCCCGCCTGACCCGCGCCTGACCGGAAACAGAGCCGAGGCGGCCGGGACTCTCTCGTCACCGGCCGCCTCGGCCGCTCTCGGGCGGCTGCGCGTCGATCACTTGAACCCGCGCAGCCGCAGGCTGTTGCTGACCACGAAGACGCTGGAGAACGCCATCGCGGCACCGGCGATCATGGGGTTGAGCAACCCCATGGCGGCCAGCGGCAGGGCGGCCACGTTGTAGGCGAACGCCCAGAACAGGTTCCCCTTGATCGTACGCAACGTCCGCCGCGACAGCCGGATCGCGTCCGCCGCCACGCGGAGGTCGCCCCGCACGAGCGTGAGATCGGACGCCTCGATGGCCACGTCCGTGCCGGTACCCATGGCCAGGCCCAGGTCGGCCTGGGCGAGCGCGGCGGCGTCGTTGACCCCGTCGCCGACCATGGCCACCGACCTGCCCTCGGACTGGAGCCGCTTGACGACGTCCACCTTGTCCTGGGGCAGCACCTCGGCGATGACCTCGTCGATGCCGACCTCGGCGGCCACGCTCCGCGCGACGGCCTCGTTGTCACCGGTCAGCAGCACCGGCTTCAGGCCGAGCGCCCGCAGCCGCCGGATCGCCTCGGCCGAGGTGGGCTTGACCACGTCGGCCACGACGAGCACCGCGCGGGCCTTGCCGTCCCATCCGACCGCCACGGCCGTGCGACCGGCCTCCTGCGCCTTGTCCAGCGCCCGCTCCAGGTCCGGCGGCAGGTGCTGCGACCACTCGGCCAGCAACCGGGGCCGGCCGACGAGAACGGCGTGCCCGTCCACGATCCCCTGCACGCCCAGGCCCTCGACGTTCGCGAAGTCCTCGGGCACGGGCAGCTCGCCGGCCTGCTCGGCCGCGCCCCGGGCGACGGCCCGGGCGATGGGGTGCTCGGAGGCGTTCTCCAGGGCGCCGGCCAGGCGCAGCACCTCGGTCTCGTCCTCGCCGTCGGCGACGTGCGTCTCGACCAGCGTCATGCGGCCTTCGGTGACGGTGCCGGTCTTGTCCAGGACGACGGTGTCCACCCGCCGGGTCGACTCCAGCACCTCCGGCCCCTTGATGAGGATGCCGAGCTGGGCGCCCCGGCCCGTGCCGACCAGCAGCGCGGTCGGGGTGGCCAGGCCCAGGGCGCACGGGCAGGCGATGATGAGCACGGCCACCGCGGCGGTGAAGGCCGCCGCCGGGCCCGCGCCCGCGCCGAGCCAGAAGCCGAGCGTGCCCAGCGACAGAGCGATCACGATGGGCACGAACACGCCGGAGATCCGGTCGGCCAGCCGCTGCACCTGCGCCTTGCCGGTCTGGGCCTCCTCCACGAGCCTGGCCATCTGGGCGAGCTGGGTGTCGGAGCCGACCCGGGTGGCGCGCACGACCAGCCGGCCGCCCGCGTTGACGGTGGCGCCGGTGACCGCGTCGCCCGGCCGTACCTCGACCGGGACGGACTCGCCCGTCAGCATCGAGGCGTCGACCGCGGAGGTGCCCTCGTCGACCACGCCGTCCGTGGCGATCTTCTCGCCCGGCCGGACCACGAACCGGTCGCCGGCGGCCAGCCGCGAGATCGGGACGCGCACCTCGGCGCCGTCGCGCAGCACGGCCACGTCCTTGGCGCCCAGCTCCATCAGCGCCCGCAGCGCCGCCCCGGCCCGCCGCTTGGAGCGGGCCTCGAAGTAGCGCCCGGCCAGGATGAACGCGGTCACCCCCGCCGCGGCCTCCAGGTAGATGTTGCCCGAGCCGTCGGTGCGGGCGATCGTCAGCTCGAACGGGTGCGTCATGCCGGGCACGCCGGCCGTGCCGAAGAACAGCGCCCACAGCGACCAGCCGAGCGCGGCCAGCGTGCCGAGGGAGACCAGCGTGTCCATCGTCGCCGCGCCGTGCCGCAGGTTGGTCCAGGCGGCCTTGTGGAACGGCCAGCCGGCGTAGACCACGACCGGCGCGGCCAGCGTGAGCGACAGCCACTGCCAGTTGGTGAACTGCAGCGGCGGCACCATCGCCATGGCGATCACCGGGACGCTCAGCGCCACGGCGGTGATGAGCCGGGCCCGCAGCGGCGCGAGCTCGTCCTGGGCCGCTTCCGGCTCTCGCGGCTCGTCGGTCTCGGGCGCCGGTGGAGCGGGGAGCGCGGCGCTGTAGCCGGCCTTCTCCACCTCCGCGACCAGGATGTGGGGGTCCAGCCCGTCGGGGAAGATGACCTTGGCCTTCTCCGTGGCGTAGTTGACCGTGGCGGTCACGCCGTCCAGCTTGTTCAGCTTGCGCTCGATGCGGTTGGCGCAGGACGCGCAGGTCATGCCACCGATCGACAGCTCGACCGCGTCGTGCGGCCTCTCGCCGGTGATGGGAGACTCCGTGATGGGAGACATCGCCTCTCCTTTCGTCGCGTCCCGCGCTCAGTGCGCGTGCTCGCCCTGGTCGGCGTGGTCACCCTCGCCGGCGCTCGGCGTGCCGCTGGGCGTGGTGCTCGGCGTGCCGCTGGGCGCCGGCTGCGCGCCGGACGGGCCGGCGTGGACGGTGAAGGCGGCGGTGCGGACCTGGCCCTGGTGCTGGAAGTCCAGGAACAGGCGGTAGTCGCCGCCGCTCGGCGCCTCGGCGTAGAAGACGATCTCGGGACCGGCCTTGGTGACGCCGTCGCCGGGCGCGCCCTCCGGGTGGACGTGCAGGTACGCCAGGTCGCCGCCGCGCAGGGCGACGAGGTGCCCGTACGCCCCCAGATACGGCTGCAGGTCGGTGACCGGCTCGCCGGCCTTGGTCACCTTGAGCGCCAGCCTGCTCGACCGGCCGGGGACCAGGTCGCCGGCCAGCTCGACCGTGTAGCCGTCCACGGTCGTCGTACGGCTCGCCGCGGGCAGCGGCCGGGGCGTGTAGCCGCCGGCCACGAACACATCGGCGCCGAGGGTCAGCGCGGGGCCGCCGGCCGGCGCGAAGTCGGCGAAGGCCCGGTAGGCGCCCGCGGCGGGCAGCGTCAGCTTGACCGTCCAGACGCCGTCGGCCGACATCTCCGGATGGACGTGCTGGAACGTCGTCAGGTCGCGCGAGGCCACGATGAGGTGGAGCCGCTTGTCGTGGCGCACGTCGAAGCCGGTGACGTTGCGCCCGCCGGGGCCCGTCACGGCGAAGCGGAAGTCGGTGGGCTCGCCGGGCCGGATCTCGCCGGTCAGCGGGACGAAGGTGTAGCCGCTCTCTGACACTTGAAGCCCCCCGGGGGTATCCGCCGCACCTGCCTGTGCCCCTGTGCCCCGGCCCTCACTGCCGTGACCCTCGCCGCCGTGACCTTCTCCGGCCTGCTCGGCGTGGGCGCCGGGGACCGCGGTCCCCGGCGTGCCCGTGTCACCCACGGCGCCGCCCACACCGAACGCCCCGCCGAACGCCACAGCCAGGCCCAGGGCGTACAGCCCGAGCCTGCCGGCCGTGTTCACGACGCACTCTCCACCGTGTAACCGGCCCCCTCGACGGCGGCCACGATGCGCTCCGGCTCGATCGGCTGCTCGCTGCCGACGGTCAGCAGCCCGCTGGCCAGGTCGACCTCGACACCCGTCACGCCGGGCACCTCGCCGACCTCCTCCTTCACCGAGCTGACGCAGTGGCCGCAGGTCATGCCCTTGACGGTGTAGGTAGCGGTGGTGGTGGCCATACCGAATCACTCCTCGATAACGTCGGTGGAAGAACGCTGAATCAAAAACGGAGCTCGAAGCCGGGTCACGAGCGGACGAGCCGCGCGATCGCGTCGGACGCCTCCTTGACCTTGGCCTGCGCCTCGGGCCCGCCCTCGCGGGTGGCCTCGGCGACACAGTGGGCCAGGTGCTCCTCCAACATGGACAGGGCGAACGACTGGAGGGCGCTGGTGGCCGCCGACACCTGGGTCAGGACGTCGATGCAGTACTTGTCGTCCTCCACCATCCGCTGCAGCCCGCGGACCTGCCCCTCGATCCGGCGCAGCCGCCGGCTGTGGTCGTCCTTGCGTGCGGAGTATCCCGCCATGCCGATCCCCCTCTCCCTCGCTGTCACCCACTCTAACACGATACCCCCCTACCGTATTCCGACGGGGGTGCGGAACCTGCCACGAAGGCTGTTACGGTTTGCGCGATGAGACGGCGCGCCGGACGTTACTCGTCCCTCCTCGACCGGTTCCACCACCCCGCACAGGTCATCGCCACCGGGTTCGGCGCGGCGATCGCCCTCGGCACGGGGCTGCTCTCGCTGCCCGTGGCCACCACGACCGGGGAGTCCGCCGGACTGGTGACGGCGCTGTTCACCGCGACCTCCGCCGTGTCCGTGACCGGGCTGGTGGTGGTGGACACCGCCTCCCACTGGTCCGTGTTCGGCGAGGTGGTGATCGCCGGACTGGTGCAGGCGGGCGGGCTGGGCATCATGACGCTGGCCACCCTGTTCACCGTGCTCGTCGCCGGACGGCTCGGACTGCGGGCGCGGCTGTTCGCCCAGGCCGAGACCAAGGCCCTCAGCATGGCCGAGGTGCGGCGGCTGGTGCGCAAGGTGGCGCTCTTCAGCCTCGCCTGCGAGGCCGTCATCGCCGTCGTGCTCACCGCCCGCTTCGTCGCCGGGTACGACGAGCCGCTGTCCCGGGCTCTCTACCTGGGCGCCTTCCACGCGGTGTCGGCGTTCAACAACGCCGGGTTCGGGCTGTGGCCGGACAGCCTGATGCGGTTCGTGGCCGACCCGTGGATCTGCCTGACGGTGGCCACGGCCGTGATCGTGGGCGGGCTCGGCTTCCCGGTCGTGTTCGAGCTGCTGCGCTCCTGGCGGCGGCCGAGCCGGTGGTCGATCATCACCCGCGTCACGGTCGGGGCGACGCTCATCCTGCTGGGGGCGGGCACGCTGGCGTACCTCACCACCGAGTGGCGCAACCCGGCGACGCTGGCCCCGCTGGACGACGGCGGCAAGCTGCTGGCGGCCTTCTTCACCTCCGTCATGGCGCGCTCGGCCGGCTTCAACAGCCTGGACATCGCCCAGATGCAGCCGTCGAGCTGGCTGGTGACCGAGGTGCTGATGTTCGTCGGCGGCGGCAGCGCGGGCACCGCGGGCGGGATCAAGGTGACCACGTTCGGGCTGCTGGCGTTCGTCATCTGGGCCGAGCTGCGGGGCGAGCGGCACGTCGCGGTCGGGCGGCGGCGGCTGCCCGAGTCGGCGCAGCGGCAGGCCGTGTCGATCTCGGCGATGGGCATGGCGCTCGTCGTCGTCTCGACGTACGTGCTGCTGGTCCTGACGCCGCACGGTCTGGACCGGGTGCTGTTCGAGGTGGTGGCGGCCTTCGGCACGGCGGGGATGTCCACCGGCATCACCTCCGACGTGACGACCGCCGGGCACGTGCTGCTCGTGGCGCTCATGTTCGCCGGCCGGATCGGGCCGCTCACGCTGGGGTCGGCGCTGGCCCTGAAGGACCGTACCCGCCGCTACGAGCTGCCGGAGGAACGGGTGATCGTCGGCTGAGGATCTCCGCCCGCGGGTAGCCTCGCTACGAGAGCCGGCACCTGATGGACGTGCCCCATGAGAGATGCCCGGCCGGAACGCCCGGCGAGAACGCCCGGTGGAAGAGCCGGTAGGAGAGCCATGTCCGACGCCCGCCCGGAGTCCGGAGCGCCCCGCCTCGCCGAGACCGGCGTCGGCCCGCGGCCGCCGCGCCCGGACCGGCCCCTGGGGCGCCGGCTGCGGCGGGTGCCCTGGGCCACGCTCGGCGCGGTCTCCGTGGGCGGGATGCTCGGCGCGCTGGCCCGCTGGGGCATCACGCTGGCCTTCCCCCACGCGCCCGGGGCGTTCGCCTGGGCCACGTGGGGGGTCAACGTGACGGGGTGCCTGCTGATCGGCGTGCTCATGGTCGCCGTGACCGAGGCGTGGCGGGTCCACCCCCTGGTGCGGCCCTTCCTGGGGGTGGGCGTGCTGGGCGGGTACACCACCTTCTCGACGTACGTGGTGGACGCGCAGCGGACGCTCCAGGCGGGCGAGCCGCGCACGGCGCTGGCCTACCTGGCGGGCACGCTGGTCGCCGCGCTGCTGGCGGTCCACCTGGGCGACCGCCTGGGCCGCCTGCTGTTCCTGGACCGGCGGTCGAGAGAGGAGGAGCGATGAGACTCCACGGCTCGGCGTTGCGCCTGACCGTCTACGTCGGGGAGAGCGACGTGTGGCGGCACAAGCCGCTCTACCACGAGATCGTGCACCGGGCCCACCGCGCGGGGCTGGCGGGGGCCAGCGTGATGCGCGGCATCGAGGGCTTCGGCGCCTCCAGCCGCATCCACACCACCCGGATCCTGTCGCTGTCGGAGGACCTTCCGCTGGCGATCGTGATCGTGGACGCGCCGGACAAGGTGCGGTCCTTCCTGCCGCAGCTCGACGAGCTGGTCACCGAGGGGCTGGTGATCCTCGACGAGGTGGAGGTCATCCGCTACGCGGGCCGCTCCTCCGGAGACGCCGACTTCCCGGAACCGGCGGACGGGACGGACGCGGACGGGCCGTACGGGACCGGCGCGGGCGGGCGCGACTCGTGACCGTGCTGCTCGTCGCGCTGGGGGCCGCCGTCGGCGCCCCGCTGCGCTATCTGGCCGACCGGGCCGTGCAGGCGCGCCACGACTCCCTGTTCCCCTGGGGCACCCTCACGGTCAACGTGCTCGGCTCGGCCCTGCTGGGCTTCCTCGCCGCCGTGCCGGCGCCCGGCCCCGTCATGGCCCTGCTGGGCACCGGCTTCTGCGGCGCGCTGACCACGTACTCGACGTTCGGGTACGAGACCGTGCGGCTGGTCCGCGACGGCGCCGGGACGTACGCGCTGCTCAACGCGCTGGGCAGCGTGGCGGCCGGGTTCGGCGCCGCGTGGTGCGGCATGACGGTCGCCCTGGCCCTGTGATCGCCGGATCAGAGGAAGACGTAGCACTCCACCTCGGAGCGCCGGTAGGACAGCCCCTGCGCGACCGAGTCCGTGACGCAGGAGCGCTCGGACGGGCTCAGCATGAGCTTCCCGCACACCGTCACGCCGGAGTAGGTCCGGCAGTCCAGTGACGGGTCGGCCGCGCCGATGCGGTAGGTGGCCCTCACGTTCGAGCGGCAGCGGGCGCGCGCGCCGGGCGTGTTCGCGTACGAGCACTGGCGGAGCAGGATTCGGTACTGGCGGCTGCTGACGTTCTGGCCATCGCCGTCCCCGTCCGCAGCGGCCCCATGGCCGTCGGCACTCGCCGAGCTCAGGTCGCGAAGATCCCCGTCGGCCCGCGCCGAGGCGGCGCACAGGCCGAGCATGACCACCACCCCGAGACCAGCGGCAACGATCTGTTTCATGGCACCCCCCACAAGCGGAATACCGTCCCTAACCTCGCCCAAAACACCACAATTCGCCTCCCCCGAGCAGACTCGGCGTGTCGCGCCCGGGAAGCCTCCGCCCGGCGGGAGAGCCGGGAGGCGGGAGGTGCCGACGTTACACCTGTGGCCGGTGGTCCGCCTGGCGGAGGACCAGGGAGGACCTGAGAGCGTCCAGGTCGCTGTACGGCCCGCCGGCGGCGTGGAGGTGTTGCCTGACGAGCCGTGAGGCGGGCAGGGTGGGGCGGGTGAGCAGTGATGAGACGCGCGACGGTGTGCCGCTGACCAACCTGGACCAGCCACTGTTCGACGGGTCCGGCGCCACGAAACGGGACCTGGTCGACTACCTCGACGCCGTCAGCGACCGGATCCTGCCCGCCCTGCGCGAGCGCCCCCTGTCGGTCGTGCGGGTCCGCCCCGGTCAGCCGGCCTTCATGCAGAAGAACGTCCCCAAGTACGCCCCGTCCTGGGTGCGCACGGTCTCCGTCTGGGCCGAGGCGTCCCACCGGCAGGTGTCGTACGCCCTGTGCGACGACCGGCGCACGCTGCTGTGGTTCGCCAACCAGCGGGCGGTGGAGTACCACCCGGCGCTGGCGCGTGCCGGCGTCCCCACCCACCTGGTGCTCGACCTCGACCCGCCGGAGGGCACCGCGTTCGACCTCGCCGTGCGCGCGGCCCTGCTCGTCCGGCAGGCGCTCGCCGACGCCGGCCTGGCCGGGGCGGTCAAGACCAGCGGCGCCAAGGGCGCGCACGTGTTCGTGCCCGTGGAGGAGGGCGTCCCGGCGGAGGACCTGGCGGCGGCCACCCGGGCCGTGGGCGCCCGGGCCGCGCGCCTCGACCCGGAGCTGGCCACGACGGCGTTCATCCGGGAGGACCGCGAGGGCAAGGTGTTCATCGACTCGACCCGGGCGGGCGGCGCGACGGTGGTGGCCGCCTACAGCCCGCGCGTCCGGCCGGACGTGCCGGTGTCGTTCCCGGTGCCCTGGGAGGAGCTCGAACAGGTGAGCCCGCGCGACTTCACCGTCCGGTCCGTGCCGGGGCTGCTGGACGGCCGTGACCCGTGGGCGGAGCTGATGCCGCCGCCGCAGCGGCTGCCCGCCGGCCTGGTCGAGGAGGGGCACACGATCCCGGTGGCACGGGTGCAGGCCATGCACGAGGGCAAGCGCCGCGCCCGTGCCCGCCGGGGCGAGTGACCTCGTCGCTACTGGATCTGCTCGAACGGGGTCGGGGCCTGGCCGGTCCAGCGGTGCAGCTGGGCGCGGCCGGTCTGCTTGGTCACGCCGTCCTCCACGACCGTGCCGTCCTTGGCCAGGTAGAAGCGGCCGTCGTCGAGCGAGGCCAGGCCGTACTGGCCGCCCGACTCCCATCCCCACACGTCGGTCGCGTCGTGGTGCAGGCCCTGGCGCAGCAGCGGGAGGAGCGCGCCCCGCTCCGGCTGCGGCTGCCCCTCGATCGGGCCTTCCACCGGGCGGGCGGAGCCGTCGACCACGAACAGCGAGTAGTTCGGGAACTGCGGCTTGACGCCCTTGTAGACGGCCATCAGCCAGTTGCCCGACCGGCGGTCGTACTCCAGGTTCTGCACGCCGTAGGTGGTGTTGCCGGTGCGGACGAAGTACTTGCCGTCCGACCGCTCCGGGCCGGCCGTGTGCGGCTGGGCCTGGGTGAGCGGGCGCTCGTACCGGCGCCAGTCGCGGATGTCGTACTGGAGGATGACCTGGTGGTCGTTGTCCTGGCGCGTGGTGTTGGAGTAGATGCCGTAGGCGACGGTCAGCTTCTGCCGGCCGCCGCGCTTGCCGAACTCCGGCCCGAAGGCGACGCCGTCGATGCCGCTGCAGCCGTAGCGGTGGTCGGGGGTGTTGCCCGTGTTGCCGTCGAAGACGCCGTCGCCGTTCATGTCGGCGCTGTAGTCGTCCACCACGTCCTTGAGGTAGACGGCGGTCACCACGTCGGAGCCCTCGGCGTTCATGCCGAGGCTGGTGATCCGGTCCACGTCGAAGATGGCGATGTAGAACGCCTTGGCGTCCTTGTACTCCAGCGATCCGTAGACGCGGCCGTCCTTGTCGTTGAAGTCGAGGTCGCCCAGGTGGCCGGTGAACCCGGTGACCGAGCCCACCGGCTTGCCCTTCATGTCGGTCTTGACCAGGAGGTTGGTGAAGGAGAAGTACATGTACCCCTTCTTCTGGTCGATGGCGATGCCCTGCACGTGACCCGACTGCCAGGCTCCGCCGTTCACCTCCGCCGGTAGCTCGATCGGCCGTGCCTCCGCCCGCGCCGCGACGGCCGGGGCGGAGGCGAGGGCGCCAGAGAGCGTGGAGGTGAGGGCTGCCGTGAGCAGTACGTGTGCGACCCGCATGTTCTTCCGTGTGCCTTCCGAGGGGGAAAAGTACTCGAAAGATCCTTACAGACCATTTCCGCCCCGTCCATGGCCGGAAGTCAAACTCCGCGCGACGCGCGCCGGAACGGTTCGGCGGGCCTCCTGCCCGTCAGGGGATGGGAGTGTCGCTGAGCCGGCAGGCGCGGGGCCGCTCAGGGCGCTCGCCCGTCCATCCCGCCTCGGGCGCCCACGCCTGGTAGTACATCATCGTCCCCTTCGCGGCCCCCTCGATGCTCCTGCCCGCTGCGGTGGTGTGGGCGAGGACTGTGCCGGTCCGCGGGTCCAGGATGGTGGCGTACACCTCCGGCACCTCGTCGTCCGCCCCGAACTCGCCGAAGGAGCCGCGGCCTTTGTTGAACGTGACCGCGAGGCCCTCCCGGCCCAGGGGATCGACGGCCGGGCCGATCACCTTGGTCGTCGGCAGTCCGGCGAGCAGCCGCAGGGCGGCCGCCCGGACCGAGGGCCTGACCGGCATCTCCAGGAGATACCCGGCACGGGGAAGGAACTCCTCGAAGCTCACCTGGCCCATCCTGTCCTCACGCCCCTCCCAGCGGGTTCGCAGGACCTCCCGCAGCCGGATGGCGTCGTCAGGCAGCGCGGCGAGGTCCGCGACGGTGAGCTCGCCCAGCCGCCGGTCGCCGAACACGCCGCCCGGCTCGGCCGCGCGCGTGTAGAGGCAGTCGGAGGGCTTGGACCGCAGCCGCACCTTCATGCATTCGTCGGCCCCGGGCGCGCAGACGCGCTTGAGAGTCGTCGGAGAGCCGGCCGCCCGCCAGACCCGCTCGTCGGCCGGGGTGGCCGGCCGGACGAACATCTTCCGCTGCTCCGCCTGGACGGGATCGCCGGGGTCGCGCGGCTGCCAGAGGTCGATCCGGTCGGAGTACAGCACGTTGAACGCCCGGTCGCCCGCGCGGACGCGGATGAGCCCGTTGTCGAGCAGCGGCCTGCGCCAGTAGGCGTCGCTGTCGTCGGGCAGACCGGCGACCCGGTCCGCCAGCCGGAGCAGGGCGCCGGCGCCGGCGTCGGGCGCGAGCACCGGCGGCGGCGCGGGCGCGGTGGTCAGGTTCGCGACCAGCGCGACGACGGCCATGACGACGGCGACCGTGGCCGCGGCCGTCCCCAGGGTCCACCCCCAGGTCCTGCCACGCCACCCTGCCCGCCCCGCCTGGCGTGGCCGTACCGGCTCCTTCCGGGCCGCGGCCAGCCGGGCGCGCGCCTTCTCGACCACCTCCGCCCGGGGCGGCGGCGCGTCCGGCAGTGACCTCGCCAGGAGCTTCAGCTCATCCATGGGTCTCCTCCAAGGGGTTGACGTCGCCGAGTGCTTTGCGGAGCTTCCTGCGGGCCCGGCTGAGGCGGGAGGCGACCGTCCCCGCCGGTATCCCGAGGGCGGCGGCGACCTCGGCGTGGCTGAGGTCGCCCAGCACGCTGAGCAGCACGACGTCACGGTCTCCGCGGCTGAGCCCGGCCAGCGCCCCCGCCAGCCTGCCGGTCAGCCCGCCGGCCGCCACGCGGGCCAGCGTGGCGTCCTCGTGGTCGTGCTCGGGGCGCTCGGCCGTGCGGCTGAGCGCCTTCCATCTGCGGATCTCGGTACGGCGGTGCCGCGCGACGAGGTTGGTGGCGATGCCGTACAGCCAGGGCCGCACCCCTCCGCGTGAGGCGTCGTAGCCGCCTCGGTAGGCCGCCAGGAACACCTCCGCCGCCAGGTCGTCGGCGGCGTCGTCCGGCAGCCGCCTGGCGATGTAACGGTGGATCTCGGAGAAGTGCGCGTTGAAGACCTCCTCGAAACCGGCCCGGAGATCGGGCGGATCGGCCAGGTCAGGGGGAACGGCCATGCAGGCATCTCCGCTGGGTCGGTGGACGACGATCGCCCCTTCTTTCCCGGAGGGCCCCGATGCTTTCACGGCCCGCCCTCCCGCCCGGCTTCCGCTGTGGGCGATTCCGCTGTGGGCGTGCGGAGCCGCCCGGGTGTGCCGGAGTGCGCCAGAGTGTGGGGCATGAAGCTGCTGGTGCTGGGCGGGTCCGACTTCGTCGGCCGGGCCTTCGCCGAGGAGGCGCTCTCCCTCGGCCACGACGTGACGGTCTTCAACCGGGGCACCCGGGCGGCCCCCGTGGGGGCGAGGGCCCTGCGCGGCGACCGGTCGGCCCCTGGCGGGCTGGCCGCGATCCAGCGCGGCGAGTGGGACGTCGTGGTCGACACCTGGTCCTCCGCGCCGTCGGCCGTCCGCGATGCCGCCAACCTGCTGGCGGGGCGGGCCGAGCACTACGTGTACGTCTCCAGCCGCTCCGTCCACCCCTATCCGACGGCGGCGGGCGCCGACGAGAGCGCGCCGGTGGTGGACGCGTCACCCGACGACGGCGGCGACGTCGACTACGTCCACGCCAAGGCGGGTGGCGAGCTGGCGGCCGTGGCCGCGTTCGGCGACCGGGCGCTGCTGGCCCGTCCGGGGCTCATCCTCGGCCCGTACGAGAACATCGGGCGGCTGCCGTGGTGGCTGAGCCGCATCGCCCGCGGCGGCACGGTGCCCGCCCCCGGCTCCCCCGGCCTCGGCCTGCAGTACATCGACGCCCGCGACCTGGCCCTGTGGTGCCTCGACGCCGCCGGGCGCGGGCTCGGCGGGGCCTACAACACGGTGAGCGTCCCGGAGTTCACGACGATGGGCGAGCTGCTGGAGACCTGCGTCCGGGTCACCGGCTCCGACGCGGAGCTGCGCTGGATCGACGCCGGCGCGGTCCTCGCGGCGGGCGTCCAGCAGTGGACCGACCTGCCGATCTGGGCCGTGGACGAGGGGCACGAGACCATGCACCAGGGCGACGTGTCCAAGGCGGTGGCGGCGGGCCTGCGGTGCCGTCCGGTCGAGGAGACGGTGGCCGACACCTGGACCTGGCTGACCGGCATCGGCGGCCAGGCCCCGCCCCGCCCCGGCCGCCCCCCGGTGGGCCTCACCCCGGAGGCGGAGGCCAAGCTCCTCAGCCTCTGACCGGCTTACCGAGGCCCGGTCGCGTTCGCGGGCCGCCGGGCGCCTTCACGGGAAGCCGAGACCCGGTGTTTGGGACTCGCGGGGCCCCGGTGAGTGCCTCGCGCCTTCGCGACGGTTACCGTGGGTGATCGTATGAGTCGATTCCTGTTCTCACCGCGGCGGCCGGGCGTGCTCCGGTGGATCTCCCACGGCGCGTTCGGCGCGCTGCTGGTGTCCGCCCTGGCCATGACCGCCGGCGACGGCGGCACGGCCGTGGCCGCCGGCGGCGCGCTGCTCGGCGGCCTGTACGTCGCCTGGGTGCTCCTGGAGGGCGAGCTGGTCCCGGGCCGGCCGGGGCTCGCGCTGCTGTGCCTGCTCCCGGTCGTGCTGACCTGGGCCGCGCTCGCCGCCGCCGCGCCGCCGTTCGTCTGGCTGGTCCTCCCGCTCGCCCTCACCTGCGCGCGGGCGCTGCCCCTGTGGGCGGGCGCGTTCGCCGCGAGCGTGCTGGCCTGCGGGTCCGTCGTACTGATGATCACCCACACCGGCCTGTGACTCAGGGCGTGACCACCGGGAAGTCCGGCATGGCGTCGTCCAGGAGGGCCACCAGGCGTTGCAGCGCCCCGATGTTGCCCTCCCGCTCGACGCCCTCCGCGCCCCGGCCGCAGAGCAGCCCGACGAGCTGCTGCCTGCTCAGCCGCAGCGTCAGGTCCACCGGCCCGTCCGGCGGGTCCTGCTGCCGGACGAGCGCGCCGTTCGACAGCGTCGTGCGGTGGCGCTCCCCCAGGTCCGTCAGGTGCCAGTCGATCGCCAGGCTCTCGTTCCAGGCGCGCGGTCCGTGCAGGCGGATGGCGATCGAGTCGAAGATCCGGTCCACGGGAAGCGCCGCGACCAGGTCGGGGCACTGGGCGGCGGGCACCGCGGGCACGATTCCATCGGCCAGCTCCAGCGCCCCGGTCAGGTAGAGGTTGCGCCACGTGGCGTTCTCCGCGCCGTGCCCGAGCCTGGTGTAGACCTCGGCGAGCAGGTCGCGGGCCTCCTTGTTGCCCTCGTCGGCGAAGACCGCGTGGTTGAGGAGCTGAGCGGCGAAGCGCAGGTCGCCCTGCGAGAGGTAGCCGCGCGCGAACTCCACCACGGCGCCGCCGCCGCCCAGGCACCTGACGTACCGGATGGCGCTCTCGCGTGGCGGGTGCTCCCACAGGTGCGCGGGGTTGCCGTCGAACCAGCCGAGGTAGCGCTGGTAGACGGCCCGGACGTGCTGGCTGAGCGCGCCGTGGTAGCCGCGCGTGTGCCAGGCGTCCTCCAGCGCCGGCGGCAGCGGAAGCGTCTCGGCGATTTCGGACGCGGTGAGCCCCTTGTTCATCAGGCGCAACGTCTGGTCGTGCAGGTACGTGTGCAGGTCCCGCTGCCCGGTCAGGAACCGGGCGACGCCGTCCGCTCCCCAGACCGGCCAGTGGTGCGAGGCGAGCGCGACGTCGGCGCGGCCGGCGAACCGCGTGATCGTCTCGGTCAGGCAGCGGACCCACACGCGGGGGTCGCGGACCGCCGCGCCGTGCAGGGGCAGCAGGTCGTGCTGGTCACGGGTGACGTTCTCGGCCAGGAAGAGGGCCCGGTGGCCGGGGAAGAGGAACGCCATCTGCGGCGGGTCGCCCGCGCCGGCCATGAGCTGGAACTCCATCCGCACCCCGTCCACGACCTCCTCCTGGCCGGTGTGGGTGACGGTCACCGTGGGCGGGACGAACGAGATCGCGCCCGTGGAGGCGGCCAGGCCGAGGCCCGCGCCGACCTGACCGAGCGGGGAGCGTTCGAGCGCCTGGCCGTACGTGTAGACCGAGCGGCGCGTCACGGCGGAGCGGGCGTGGCCGTGCTCGGACGCCGCGTGCTCCATGAACCCGTCCGGCGCGAGGATCGGCACGCCGCCGCTCGTGACGCCCCGCACGCCGCCGAAGTGGTCCACGTGGGAGTGCGTGTAGACGACACCGGTGACGGGCCGGTGCCCCTGGTGCGCGCGGTACAGGCCGAGGGCCGCCGCCGCGCACTCGACCGAGACGAGCGGGTCGACCACGACGACACCGGTGTCGCCTTCGACCAGCGTCATGTTCGACAGGTCGAGCCCTCGCACCTGGTAGACGCCCTCGGTCACCTCGTACAGGCCCTGACGGGCGCAGAGCCGGCCCTGCCGCCACAGGCCGGGATGCGCGCTGTCGGGGCACTCCTCCTGGAGGAAGGCGTAGGAGTCGCCGTCCCAGACGACCCTGCCGTCGCTGTTCCTGATCACCCCGGGGTCGAGCCTGGCGACGAAGCCACGGCCGGCGTCGTCGGAGTCGTCACGATCATGGAATGGAAGGTCCGACATGCTCCCCTGCATGCCCGCCTTCCGGTACGGACAGGGTCAACAGAGTCTGGCAATACGGACAAACCCCTACCTCTGCCGGAGGTGCGCGGGCGCCGTGTGATTGGCTGGAGGCTGACTGATCGTCATGGGGGTTTCGCGGTGGAAGCGTGTGTGTTCGACCTCGACGGGGTGCTCGTCGATTCCGAACCCGTCTGGGAGGAGGTACGGCGCGCCTACGTCGCCGACAACGGCGGCACGTGGCGGCCCGACACGCAGTCCCGGCTCATGGGCATGAGCACCGGCGAGTGGGCCGCGTACCTGCACGAGCTCGGCGTCGGCCGGCCGCCGGAGGAGATCGCCCGCCAGGTGGTGGACGCGATGGCCGAACGCTACCGCGAGTCCATCCCGCTGATGCCCGCCGCCCAGGAGGCCGTACGGCGGCTGGCCGGGCGCTTCACCCTCGGACTGGCCAGCTCCTCGCCCCGGCGGCTGATCGACGTCGTCCTCGACGCCGCAGGGCTGGACGAGTGCTTCGCCGCCACGGTCTCCACCGAGGAGGTCGAGCGCGGCAAGCCCGCCCCCGACGGCTATCTGGAGGCTGCCGCCCGGCTGGGTATCGACCCCCGCGCCTGCTTCGCCGTGGAGGACTCCAGCAACGGGCTCCGGTCGGCGCACGCGGCCGGGATGCGGGTCGTCGCGGTCCCGCACCCCCGGTACCCGCCCGCGCCCGACGCCCTGGAACTGGCCTGGCTCGTCGTCCACGACCTGGGCAAGCTCACCCCGGAGACCCTCCAGCCATGACCCGCCGCCCCGCCCTGATCCGCCCCCGGACCGCTGACGACCTGCCCGCCTGCGTACTTGCTCTGCAGGAGGTCCACGCCGCCGACCGCTACCCCGTGGACTGGCCCACGGACCCGGCCGGTTGGCTCACGCCCGACGACCTCGCCCAGGCATGGGTGGCCGTCGACGACGACGGACGGACCGTGCTCGGCCACGTCGGGCTGGCCCGGCCGGACCAGCACGTCAGACGGCTCGTCGGCGTACCGGTCGGCGCCGTCGTGTCCCGCCTGTTCGTCGTCCCGCGCGCCCGCGGCCGGAGCGTGGCGGCCGGCCTGCTCGCCGCCGCCCGCGCCGCGCACGCCGCCGACGGCCCGCCCCTGGCCCTGGAGGTCTCCAGCGAGGGCCGCGCCGCGATCGCGTTCTACGAGCGGACCGGCTGGCGGCGCGTGGCCAGCAGCCGGGCGGACTGGCTGAACGCGGCGGGCGAGCCCGCCCTGCTGCACCACTACGTGAACCCCTAGGGATATCCTCTGGAAATCGTGCGTGACATCACGGTTTTCTCCGGCTCCGCCCACCCGCAGCTCGCCGAAGAGATCTGCGCCCATCTCGGCACTCCGCTCCACCCCGTGGCGATCAACCGCTTCGCCAACGACGTGCTGGAGGTCCAGCTCCAGGCCAACTGCCGCGAGCGGGACGTGTTCCTCATCCAGCCGCTCGTGCCGCCCGTGCAGGAGCACCTCGTGGAGCTGCTGCTGATGCTGGACGCGGCCCGGGGCGCGTCGGCGGCTCGCACGACCGTGGTGCTGCCCCACTACGCCTACGCCCGCAGCGACAAGAAGGACGCGCCGCGCATCTCGATCGGGGCCCGGCTCGTCGCCGACCTCATGGTGGCGGCCGGCGCCGACCGGGTGCTCGCGATGACCCTCCACTCGCCGCAGGTCCACGGCTTCTTCAGCGTGCCCGTCGACCACCTGCACGCGCTGCGGGAGCTGGCCAAGCACTTCCGCCGCTACGACCTGTCCAACACCGTCGTCGTCTCGCCCGATCTCGGCAACGCCAAGGAGGCCGCGGCCTTCGCCCGGCTGCTCGGGGCCGGGGTGGCGATGGGCGCCAAGCAGCGCTTCAGCGACGACCGGGTGGTGATCAGCTCGGTCATCGGCGACGTCGCCGGCAAGGACGTGATCATCCTGGACGACGAGATCGCCAAGGGCAGCACGGTCATCGAGCTGCTCGACCGGCTGCGGGAGCGCGGCGTCAACTCGGTGCGGATCGCCTGCACGCACGGCCTGTTCGCGGCCGACGCGATCGAACGGCTCGGCGCGCTGCCCGAGGTCGCCGAGATCGTCTGCACCAACACCGTCCCGCCGCCCCGGCCGAGCGACAAGCTCACGGTCCTGTCGATCGCGCCCGCCCTGGCCGAGGCCATGCGCCGCATCCACGACGGCGAGTCGGTGAGCGCCCTGTTCAGCACGTCCTGATCGTCGTCCGGGCGGCGTGTCATGCTCGTCAGGTGATCGACACGGGACTCGCCGGCCAGGTCGTTCTCGTCACCGGCGGCGGCCGCGGCATCGGGGCGGCCATCGCGCGCGCCTTCGCGGCCGAAGGCGCGCGGGTGGCCGTCCACGGGTTCGCGGGATCCGCGCCGCCACCGGGCGTCACCTGGGAGCACGTCACCCCTCCCCTGGACGAGGCCGAGGAGCTCGCGGCCGGGCTGGGCGGCGGCGCGATCGCGGTGCGTGCCGACCTGATGGAGCCGGACGCCCCCGTGCGGCTGTTCGACGTGGTCGAGAGCCGGCTCGGGCCCGTTGACGTGCTCGTGAACAACGCCGCCCACTGCGAGAGCCCCGACACGTTCGAAACGGTCACGGCGGCCGGGCTCGCGCGCGCCTACCAGGTGAACGCGATCGCTCCCACCCTGCTCATCGCCGAGCTGGCTCGCCGCCGGCGGCCAGGGCACTCAGCCAGTGCGGTCAACGTCTCCACCGACGCGGCCCGCGCGTTCCCCGGCCAGGTGGGGTACGGCACCTCGAAGGCGGCCCTGGAGGCGCTGACCCGGGCGGCGGCGCTCGACCTGGCAGCGGCCGGGATCAGGGTCAACGCGGTGGCCCCCGGGCCGGTGCAGACGGGCTGGATGGACGCCGCCACGGAGGAGCACGTCCGGTCGATCGTGCCGCTGGGACGGGCCGGGGAGCCGGCCGACATCGCCGGCGCGGTGGTGTTCCTGGCCTCGCGTCAGGCCCGGTACATCACCGGCCAGGTCCTTCAGGTCGCCGGCGGCCACGCCCTCTGAGCCAGCGCCGGCCGACCTAGGCCGGCGGCCGTGGAGGAGGCGGCGTCGCGCTGTCGTCGCGGTGGGCAGGGGTCCTCGCTTCACCGGCGGTCACAGGACGCGGGTGAGCCTGGCCAGGGCCTCCGTGATCTGCTCGGGGGTGAGGCCGAGGTCCGAGCGCTGGTAGGAGTACACCTCGGGGGCGAGCGGCGCGAGCAGCGGGTCGACGAGCGCGTCCGGGCGCGGCGTGCCCGCCGCGACGAGCAGCGAGCGGACGTGCGCCCGCCAGAAGCCGTACGCGCCGGTCTCGAACCGCGTGCGGCCGACCTCGCTGCCCAGCACCAGGTGGACGTGGTCCTCCAGCAGCCGCACCATCGCGGCGTAGAACGCGGCGAGCCGTTCGGCCGGCGGCGCCCCCGGGCCGAGCGGCGGGTCGCCGCGCAGCAGGCGCTCCTGCAGCTCCCGCTCGTGCTCGTCGAGCAGCGCGACCGCGATGGACGCGCGGTCCGGGTAGCGGCGGTAGAGCGTGCCCCGGCCCACTCCGGCGGCCTTGGCGATGTCGTCCATCGTCACCTCGTGCGGCGGCCTGGCGGCGAACAGCGCGGCGGCGGCTTCGAGGATCCGGGCGCGGTTGCGGGCAGCGTCGGCTCTCTCCATGCCCACCAGTTTAGGTGGACATCGCGTCCGGTTATGGTTAACTGGACATAGTGTCCGCTTAGAGATCGGAAGAAACCATGCTGCTCCACCTGGACGCCAGCGCGCGCCGCGCCTCGTTCTCCCGCCGGCTGTCGAAGGCGTACGCCGAGAGCTGGCGCGCCGCGCACCCCGACGCGGGATACGTCTACCGCGACCTGGCCGCCGACCCCGTGCCGCACATCGGCGAGGCGTGGACCGAGTTGTGCGACCACATCCTCGAGCACCAGATCACCGACATCTCCCGCTACGAGGAGGCGGTGCGCACCCCCGCCCGGCGCGAGGCCTGGGCGATCGTGAAGCCGCTGCTGGACGAGGTGGTGGCGGCCGACGTGGTGCTGATCGGCACGCCGATGTACAACTTCTCGATCCCGTCGTCGCTGAAGGCCTGGATCGACCAGATCACCTTTCCGAAGATGTCGCTCAAGGGCCGCTCGTTCGTGGTCACCGGCGCCCGCGGCGGCGCGTACGGCCCGGGCACCCCGCGCGAGCCGTACGACCACCAGGAGCGCTACCTGCGCGACTTCTTCCAGGGCCACTTCGCGGTCGAGGACGTCACGTTCTTCCACGCCGAGCTGGTCAACTCCGGGCTCGACCCGGCACTCGCGCACCTGCGCGGCAAGCACGAGGAGTCGCTGGCCGCGGCCCTGAAGGCGGTGTCGTCGTGAGCTGGCTCGTCCTCCTCCTCGCCGGGCTGGTGGAGGTGGCCTGGTCCCAGAGCATCAAGCCGACGCAGAACTTCACCCGCCCGGTGCCCACCCTGCTCTGCCTCGCCCTGATGGCCGCCGCCGTCTGGCTG
Source organism: Nonomuraea sp. NPDC050383 (assembly GCF_044459125.1). Lineage (NCBI taxonomy): Bacteria > Bacillati > Actinomycetota > Actinomycetes > Streptosporangiales > Streptosporangiaceae > Nonomuraea > Nonomuraea sp. NPDC050383. The sequence continues at coordinate 194,350 of NZ_JBITIP010000008.1, read as the reverse complement.
CTCTCCCAGGCCATGAACACGCTGCCCGTCGGCACCGCCTACGCCGTGTTCACCGGCATCGGGGCGGTGGGGGCGATCACGCTGGGCGTCGTGCTCGGCGACGACCCGATCTCGGTGGGGCGGATGGCGGCGGTGAGCCTGATCGTCGTGGGGATAGTGTTGGCGCGAATCACGACATAGGCGGAAAGGGTCGGAGCTTATGGGGGAGATCAGAGCGTCCTACTTGACGGCCGCGGAGTCGGCGGTGGCCCTGCTGGGCGATCCCGCCGTGGCCGCCGCCTGGGACAAGCCGAGCGCCCTCACCGAGTTCAGCGTCGCTGGGCTGGCCGGACACCTCGCCCACCAGCTCGTCCGGGTCGACCGGCTGCTCGCCGCGGGCACGACGCCGGGGACGGAGCCGATCGGCCTGCTGGAGCACTACGCCAGGTCCCCATGGGTCGAGGCGGGCCTCGACCACGAGATCAACGTCGGCATCAGGCGCGCCGGCGAGGAGTCCGCCTCCGCCGGCCCCGCCGCGCTGGCCGCCGCCACGGCCGAGCTGCTGGAGCACCAGCGCGCCACCCTGCCCGCCGAGCCGGCCGACCGGGTCCTGGACCTGCCGTCGGGCTGGTCGCTGCTGCTGGACGACTTCCTCCTGACGCGCGTGATCGAGCTGGTCGTCCACTCCGACGACCTGGCGGCAAGCGTGGGCGTGGGGACACCGGCCCTGCCCTCGACGGTCGTGGACCCGGTCGTGGACCTCCTGGCCCGCCTCGCCGTCCACCGGCACGGCGCGACGGCCGTCATCCGCACCCTCAGCCGCACGGAGCGCGCCCCGGCCACCATCAGCGCGTTCTAGGACCAGGGGCCGTCACCCGCGACCCGGCGGCCCGACAGCGGCGGCCCGACAGCGGATCAGGCGCGGGCCCGGGGCCCGCGCCTGATCCGTCCGGCACGGAGTCAACGTGCCGGAGGCGAGCGCTCAGTGACGGCGGCGACTACTGCGGCGACGCCTGTCGCTGGATTGCTGGAGTTCCTGCAGCGCGACGTCCGGTTGCTTCGGCGGCCGGAACACGAAAGGCAGGAAGTGCTGGATGGACATGGAGTGCTGGATCGACATGACGTCTCCCCACTCATCTCTGGTTCGCCGGTCGGATGCGGACCGGCATGTCGGCTTCGAGCGATTCAATGTCTCCAACCAGGTGCGCGAGGGGAGGCTTCCAGGAAAACGCGTGGCTTTGGGGGCATTTCGCCCGAGGTTGGCCGCGTGCCAACCTGGTCCGATCGTCCGTTGGCGTTGCGGGGCCGATACGCGACCCGGATGCCATGAACCGCGGCCGCGTGCGGTTCTCGCGGGTCGTGCGCCGCTGCCGCCCCGGTCGCGAACCGCTCTCTGGTCGGCGGTCTAGGAGTCGCCGCGACGCTGCGGGTGAGAGCCGGCTACGTCAAATCTTTCGCGATCGTCACGGCGCCCCCGCCCTCGTGAGTCAGGCGGTGGCCAGGCGCAGGGCCTGGACCACCTCATGGCCCTTGAGGGCACTGGACGGGTCCAGGAGCCACTGCGACAGGAAGCCCGTCAGCATGGCCTGGTACAGCGAGCCCACCAGCCGGGCTCGCTCCGGGTCCGTCGCCGGGTCGATGCCCGCGAACAGCTCCGCCAGCCCGTCCTGCGCCGCCCGCAGCCCCTGGACGAGGTAGGCGCGCACCTCCGGCAGATGGTCCACCTGGCCGACCAGCTCGAACTGGGTGATCCAGAGCGGCCGGAGCCGGTCCAGCGACTCGACGACCCGGTCCCACGCCACCTCGAAGCGCCGCAGCGGCGTGGCCCCGGGATCCACGGAGCCGGCCAGCGTGGCCGCCAGCTCGTCGCCCCACTCCCGCATCGCCTCGAACAGCGCCTCGTTCATCAGCGCGTCCTTCGAGCGGAAGTGGTAGCCGATGCCCGCCAGGCTCACTCCCGAGGCGCTCGCGATGTCGCGGGCGGTGGTGCGGGAGTAGCCCTTCTCCATCAGGCACCGCTTCGCCCCGGCCAGCAGGTCCTCACGATTTCCCATGCCAGGAGAGTAGCACAACCGTCTCATACAAGCGTTCTGGACAAGCGTCTGACACACGTGTACCGTTCAGGGCATGACGAACATCCTGATCTCCGGGGCGAGCATCGCCGGCACCACGGCCGCCTACTGGCTGCGCCGCCACGGCTTCACACCGACCGTGGTCGAGCGGGCGCCCGCGATCCGTGAGGGCGGCTACAAGGTGGACATCCGCGGTGCCGCGATCGACGTGATCGAGCGCATGGGCCTGCTGGAGGCGGTCCGCGCCCGGAGCACGGAGATGCGCCACGTGACCCACTACGACGCCATGGGCCGTCGCGTCGCGACCATGGACGCCGACCTGTTCGGCGGCCGGCACGGCGGCGACGCGGAGATCATGCGCGGCGACCTCAACGAGCTGCTGTACGACCTGACGCGCGACGACGTCGAGTACATCTTCGACGACACGATCACGGGGATCGCCGAGGACGGGACCGTGACGTTCGAGCGCTCCGCGCCGCGCCGGTTCGACCTGGTCATCGGGGCCGACGGGGTCCACTCCGTCACCCGGCGGCTGGTGTTCGGCGAGGAGGAGCGGTTCCGGCGCGACCTCGGCTGCCACATCTCCATCTCGACCGTCCCGAACCATCTCGGCCTCGACCGCGAGGAGGCCGTGCACGTGGCGCCCGGCAGGACCGCGAACGTCTACAGCACCCGGCAGGACCCGACCGCCAAGGCGCTGTTCATGTGGTCGTCGGCGCCCCTCGCCTACGACCACCGCGACACCGCCCGGCAGAAGGAGCTGCTGGCCGAGGCCATGGCCGGGACCGGCTGGGAGGTGCCCGAGCTGCTGGAGGCCGTCCGGCGCTCCGACGACTTCTACTTCGACTCGGTCAGCCAGATCCACATGGACCGCTGGTCGAGCGGCCGGGTCGTGCTGGTGGGCGACGCCGGCTACTGCGCCTCGCCGGCCTCCGGGCAGGGCACGAGCCTCGCGCTGGTCGGCGCGTACGTGCTGGCGGGCGAGCTGGCCCGGGGCGCCGAGGGCGCGCTCGACCGGTACGAGGCCGTGCTGCGGCCGTTCGTCGAGGCCAACCAGAAGCTCGGCCCGGCCAACCTCAAGGGGATGGTGATCGGGTCGCGCCTGGCCATCCGGATCCAGCTCATGATGATCAGGCTGCTGCCCCACCTGCCCGGCCGCGACCGGATGATCGAGCGGGTCGCCGGCGCCATCCACCGCGCCGCCAACGCCATCGCGCTGGCCGACTACACGACCGTGGAGGGCTAGAGCCAGGACCTCCTCATCCGCCCAGGATCCACGGGATCGCGCCGCGCGGGTGGAGTCCGTCGAAGAAGGCCAGGCCGAGCCCCGGCGGGTCGGATGTATGCCCTGTGGCAGATGTGACGGGACATGCCTCTGCCTAGCCTGTGACGACATCCGCGGCGCTCGCCGCACCACCTGTGGAGGATTCGATGATCTGGCCGAGATCAGCCTTGCTCGCTGTGCCTCTGGTGATGACGCTGGGAGCGTATGCTCCCGCGGGCGCCGCCTCCCTTTCGTCCACTTCATCCACCGCGCCACCGGCGCCGTCCCTCACCTGGTCCGCGTGCGGCCCGGACGTCCCGGCCGAGTTGCGGTGCGCCGAACTGGCCGTTCCCGTCGACTGGAAGGATCCCGGCGGCAAGACGATCTCCCTCACCCTGGCCAGGGCATCCGCGACCGGCGAGGCCGCGGGCACCGTCCTGTTCAGTCCCGGAGGTCCTGGCGCCGCCGGCGTTCAGGCGCTGTCCCGGTCACTGCCCCGTTTCGCCGGTTTGCGTACCCGGATGAACGTCGTCACATGGAACCCGCGCGGCGGGCAGAGCGGCGAGCACCTCCCGCTGGCGTCCTGCGCGACCGGGCCCGCGTTCGCCACTCCGGAGAACCGGCGCGAGTACGACCAGGCGCTCAAGGCGAACGCCGCCGCAGTCGCTGCCTGCAGGGAAGCCGCGCCCGGCCTGTTCGGCCACATGGACTCCGCCACCCAGGCCCGCGACATGGACGCTATCCGCGCCGGCTTGGGCGAGGAGAAGCTCTCCTATCTGGGCAACTCCTACGGCGGCGTGCTGGGCGCCTCCTACGCGCGGCTGTTCCCGCAGCGGGTGCGCGCCATGGCGCTGGACAGCGTGCCCGACCACGTGTCCCCGGTCGCGGAGTCCGAGCGGCTGCAGTACAAGGGCCTGGAGGAGGTGTTCAAGCGCTTCGTCCGATGGTGCGCCGGCTCCTCCGACTGCGCGCTGCGCGGGACCGACGCGGAAACGGCCTGGCAGGACGTCGTGAAGCGGGCCGAGCGCCATCCCCTGCCCGGTTCCGCGGCCGCTGGGGACCGCCGCTACGACGGGGACGACCTCAAGGCATTGGCGCAGGGCATGATCTTGCGCGAGGCGGGCTGGCCCGCGTTCGCCAAAGCCATCGCGAGCGCCTCGAAGGGCGACGCGTCCGGTTTCGACCCGCAGGGCCGCGGCGTGCCGCCGCAGCCGAGCGCCCTGCTCGCGGTGACGTGCGCCGACGGGTTCCGCTATGACGGCTACCGCGCCTACCGTACGGCGGTGCGGCGCTCAGCCAAGGTGTCGCCGAACTTCTCCGGCGTCCGGGAGAACGCGCGTCTCGCGTGTTCGCCGTGGGCTGCCGAGGCCGCCAACCCGCCGGCGCCGTTGCCTGCCCGCGCGCTTCCGCCGCTGCTCGGCGTCGGGCCCGTCTACGAGTACAGCTCTGTCCACGCCATCACCGACCAGGTCCCCGGCTCGGTCACGGTCAGGTACGACGGCATCGGCCACGGCCTGTACGTCAACCACGGCGATCCCTGCGTGGCCGAGCACGTGGACAGATACTTGATCAACGGTACGCTCCCGGCTCCCGGCGCCACCTGCCCCGCAAGGCCGGCGTGATACTTGGTCGCGTGAGACGGTCAGCGGCTTTCCGGTCCTTGGCACGGGACGCGGACGGCGTCTGGAGGCGTATCCCCGTCATGGGCCGCGACGCCCTGCTGGCCTGCGCCACGGCGATCATCGCGCTGACGCTCTCGGCGCTGGACGGATGGTGGCGCGACCGGCCTGCTGAGCTCACCGACGTGGGCGCGGCGGCGCTGTGGGCGGTGCCGACCCTGGCGGCCTGCGCACCGCTGGTGATACGCAGGCGGCTGCCGCTGACGGCGGTCGCCGCCTCCGCGGCGGTGATGCCGGCGGTCAGTCTCGCTCTGGAGCGCGACACCGGCACCTGGATCCTGGGCCTGACCGTCGCGTCGGCGGCCTTCCACCGCCACCGCCTGCGCTCGGCGCTCCTGATCGGCTCCGTCGTCTGGGCGGTGGCGGCAGGCATCGGGGGCATGTCCACGCCGGGCCTCACCAGCATGTCCGTCTACGCGGCGGCCGGGGCGGCGCCGGTCGCCGCCGGATACGCGCTGCGACTGCGGGCCGACCGCGCCGCTCAAGCGGCGCGGCTGCAACGTGCCAGGGAGGAGCGGGCACGCTCGCAGGAGGCAGCACGGATCGCCCGAGACGTCCACGACATCGTCGGTCACCACCTCAGTGCGATCAGGCTCCAGGCGGTCGGCGCCCGGCGGGCGCTGGCCGGTCGCGACTCCGAGGCCGACCGCGCACTGGCCGGCATCGCCGGTCTGTCGGCCGAGGCGCTGGCCGAGATCCGGGCGCTGCTCACGACATTGGTCCGGTCGGACAGCGAGAACCAGCCGCAGGAGCGAGGCCTCGCCGACCTGCCCGCGCTCGCGGAGCGCAGCGGCGGGTCGGAGCTGGCCGTCGCCCTCGACGTCGATCCCCACCTGGAGAGCACCGTCCACCCGGAGACGGCGGCCTGTGCCTACCGGATCGTGCAGGAAGCGCTGACCAACGTGGCGCGGCATTCCACGGCCGGAACGGCCTCGGTCAAGGTTCGTGGGGCGAACAGCCGGGTCGTTGTCACCATCGACGACCCGGGTCCGCCCCGCTCATCGGCCGGCGGCGGCCTGGCGGACGACCGCGTTCCGAGCGGAGGGCGCGGCCTGTCGGGCATGCGTGAGCGCGTGGAGGCGCTGGGCGGGCACTGCCACATCGGGTCACGCGGCAAGAACGGCTGGCGGGTGCGCGCCGACCTCCCCGTGCTCCCCCCGGACGCCCGTGTGGATCGTGGGCCGGCGGCGAAGGCTGGCGGTGGCGGCCCTTCCCCGGAGTCGCCCGGGTACGATCGTCCGGTCCGGCGGGTGGGTTCGTGATCCGCCTCCTGATCGCCGACGACCAGCATCTCGCCCGTGAGGGACTACGGCAACTGCTGAGCCACGAGCCCGACATCGCCTTCCTCGGCGCCGCGCGCGACGGGGCCGAGCTGGTCAGCATGGCGAGCGAGCACCACCCGGACGTGATACTCACCGATCTCCGCATGCCGGGCACGGACGGGATCACGGCCATCCGGCGGCTGACGGCCCGGGCGCCGTACATGGCGATCATCGCGCTGACCACGTTCGACACAGACGAGTATCTTTTCGGGGCACTCGAAGCGGGCGCCGTGGGCTTCCTGCTCAAGGACGGTGACCCCGACCTCTACCTGGCGGCGGTGCGCGCGGCCCACCGAGGTCAGGGGTTGATCGACCCGCAGGTCACCCGCAGGCTCGTGCGCCGCTTCGCGACCCCGCCCGTCCAGGCCGACGCCCGCGAGCTCACGGTGCGGGAGACGGAGGTGCTCCGGCTGGTCGCGCTGGGCCGGACCAATGCTGAGATCGCCGACGAACTCGGCATCGCCGCGGGAACGGTCAAGATCCACGTGTCACGCGTCCTTGCCAAGATCGGCACGCGCACCCGTGTCCAGGCCGCGATCTACGCGTATCGATCAGGGCTGGTGCCCCCGGACGAGTAGACGCACCGGACGGTCTCCCGCCGGAGCAGCGGCAGGTCCACGATGTGGTGTCCGAGACGTTGCCGGAGGCGTTCAAACACCGGCACCGCTCCCAGGCCGCCCGGGCCGCCGCGATGATCGACCCGTCCCAGTCCGTGGGGCAGTCGGCCGAGGCCTGCCGGCGGCGGGATCGTGCTCCTCAATGACGTCTGGTGAGCTGGCTAGTGGTCTCCCGGGCCGGTGGTGGCCGCCGCGTAGTGGCAGGCCGCCTGGGCCGCGGGCACCGCCGGCAGGACGGCCAGCGGCTCCGCCCGGCACCTGCCGTCCACCCCCGCCTCAGCCGCGCGGCCGGAGGCGAGCACCTGGCAGCGGGCGTGGAAGCGGCATCCGCCGGGGATGCGCGTCGGGTCCGGCGGCTCGCCGGTGAGCACGATCCGCTCGGGCGACTCGGGGAGCACCGACAGCAGGGCCTGCGTGTACGGGTGCCGGGGCGCGGTCAGCACCTGCTCGACCGGGCCCGACTCGACGATCCGGCCCAGGTACATGACCGCCACCCGGTCGGCGATGTTCCAGGCGAGGCCGAGGTCGTGGGTGACGACCAGCGCCGACAGGCCCAGCTCGTCGCGCAGCCGGAGCAGCAGCGCGAGGATCTCGCCCCGCACCGAGGCGTCGAGCGAGGCCACCGGCTCGTCGGCGATCAGCACCTTGGGCTCCAGGGCGAGCGCCCCGGCGATCACGACGCGCTGGCGCTGGCCGCCGGACAGCTCGTGCGGGTAGCGCAGGAAGAACCTCTCGGGCGGCCGGAGCCCGGCCCGGGACAGCGCCGAGGCGACGACCTCCTGCTCGCCCGCCAGGCCGTGGATGCGCGGCCCCTCGGCGACGGCCTCGTAGACGGTCTGGCGCGGGTTGAGCGAGCCCATCGGGTCCTGCAGGACGAGCTGCACCTCCCGGCGGTACGCCTTGAGCGCCTTGGAGCCGTACTGCAGGGCCGTCCCGCCGTACAGGACGGAGCCGGAGGTGGGGCGTTCGAGGCCGAGCAGGGTGCGGGCGAGCGTGGTCTTGCCGCAGCCGGACTCGCCGACGAGCGCCACGATCTCGCCCTCGCCGATCGCGAGGTCCACCCCGTCGACGGCGCGGGCGCGCCGCCCGCGCGAGGGGAACTCCACGTGCAGGTCGCGGGCCTCCAGCAGGGTGGGGCGGACCGTGCCGACGGTCTCCACGGGGGCTTGCGTCTCGGTCACGAGGTCTCCAGGGTGGCGGGCTCGGCGGGCTCGGTGGCGGCGTCGGCGGCCGGCCGTACGTGTACGCAGGCCGCGCGGTGTTCGGGGCCGGCACGCCAGAGCTCGACGTCCAGGGTGGGGCACTCCTCCACCGCGACCGGGCACCGCGGGTGGAACGAGCAGCCCGTCGGCAGCTCCATGGGGTCGGGCGGGTCGCCGCCGAGCCCCTTGGGCGCGAGCCGCGAGACCGGGTCGCCGACCGTGGGGAAGGCGGCGGCCAGCGCGGCGCTGTAGGGATGCCGGGGTTTGTGGAACACCTCGTGCGACGGTCCGTGCTCGACCACCCGGCCGGCGTACATGACGGCGAGGCGGTCGCAGACGTCGGCGAGCACCGACAGGTCGTGCGAGATCATGATCAGCGAGATGCCGCGCTCGGCGAGCAGCTCCTTGACCAGGGTCAGCACCTGCGCCTGGACCATCACGTCGAGGGCGGTCGTCGGCTCGTCGGCGATGATCAGCCGGGGCGAGCAGGCGAGCGCCATGGCGATCATCACGCGCTGCCGCTGCCCGCCGGACAGCTCGTGCGGGTAGCTGCGCGCCCGCCAGGCGGGCAGACCGACCTGCTCCAGCAGCTCGGCGACGCGCCCCCGGGCGGCCTCGGGCCGGGCCAGGCCGTGGACGAGGAGCGGCTCGGCGATCTGGTCGCCGATGCGCTGCACCGGGTTGAGCCCGTGCTGCGCGCCCTGGAAGACGATCGACGCCTCCGCCCAGCGGACGGCGCGCATCCGGCCCCACTTCATGGTCAGGACGTCCTCGCCGTCGAGCAGGATCCGGCCGCCGACGCGGGCGTCGCGCGGCAGCAGCCGCAGCAGCGCCATGGCCAGCGTCGACTTGCCGGACCCCGACTCGCCGGCGACCCCGAGCGCCGTCCCCGCGTCCAGCGCCAGCGACACCCCGCGCACGGCGGGCACCTCGCCCGCCGCGATGCGGTAGGTCACGGAGACGTCGTCCAGTTCGAGCAGAGCCATCAGCCCGCCTTCCTGAGTCGCGGGTTGAGCACGGCCTCCAGCGCCCGGCCGCAGAGCGTGAACGCCATGACGACGGCGAGGATGCAGAGACCGGGGATGAGGATGTACCACCACGCGCCCTGCGTCGCCGCGCCGAAGTCGTAGGAGGCGCGCAGCATGGTGCCCCACGAGGTCTTGTTGGCGCTGACGCCGAGGAAGGCCAGCGTCGACTCGGTGACGATGGCGCTGGCGACCTCCAGGGTGGTGCTGGCCAGCAGCAGGGGCGCGACGTTCGGCAGCACGTGGCGGGTGGTGATGTGCCAGTGGCCGCCGCCGAGGGCCCTGGACCGCTCGATGTACGGCCGGGCCTCCACGGCGAGGGTCTGCGCCCGGATGAGGCGGGCCGTGGTGGGCCAGGTGGTCACGCCGATCGCCACGATGATGGTGAACGTGCTGCCGCCCAGGATGGCGGCCAGGACCATGGCGGTGATCAGCGAGGGCAGCACCAGGAACCAGTCGGTGACCCGCATGAGCACGCCGCCCAGCCAGCCGCGGAAGTGCCCGGCGGCGATGCCGACGACCATGCCGATGACGATGCTGAGCAGCGCGGCGAGGAAGCCGATGAGCAGCGAGGCCCGCGAGCCCCACCAGACCATCAGCAGGATGGACCGGCCGGACTCGTCCGTGCCGAACGGCTCGGCCAGGCTCGGCGGCGCCCACTTGGCGCTGGTGCCCGACACGACGCTGGTCACGCTCTCGTCGATGAACAGCGGCGCGACGAGCGCCAGCACCACGGCCACGACCAGCGCCACCAGGCCGGCCATCCCGGCCTTGTTCTGCCGGAAGCTCCGCCAGAACCGGCCGAACGCCAGCCGCCTGCGGCTCCAGGCGACGGATTCCACAGTGGCGGTGGTCACGCCGACCTCACTCTCGGGTCGAGCAGCCGGTAGACCACGTCGGCCAGCGTGTTCATGAGGATCACCGCGACGGTGATGAGCATGAACGTGCCCTGCATGAGCGTGAAGTCCGGCACCTTGATCGCCTCGTAGAAGAGCTGCCCGAGACCGGGCCAGCTGTAGATGGTCTCCACGGTGACCGCGCCGCCGACGACGAAGCCGATGCGCATGAACACCAGCGTCACCGTGGGCAGCAGCGCGTTGGGCACCGCGTGGCGGCGCCGTACCTCGTCGTCGCGCAGGCCCTTGGCGCGGGCCACCGTCACGTAGTCCTGGCTGACCTCCTCCAGCAGGGAGGATCGCATGACCAGCAGGTACTGGGCGTAGACCACGGCCACCAGCGTCAGGCAGGGCAGCACCATGTGCGAGGCCACGTCCAGCACGTACGCGAACCCGTCGGGCGCGTCCACGCTCTCGATGCCCCGCGTCGGGAACAGCCCCGGGATCGGCCCGATGCCCACGCCGAACACCATGAGCAGCAGCAGCCCGAGCCAGAACGTCGGCACGGACCACAGCACCAGCGAGATCCCGGTCGAGACCCGGTCGAAGCGGGAGTTGTGCCGCCAGCCGGCCCGCGTGCCCTGCCAGAGCCCGAGACTGACCGCGATGACCAGGCCCACGCCGGCGAGCAGCAGCGTCGGCCCGAGCCGCTCGCCGATCAGGCCGAGGACGGGCCGCTTGTACTCGTAGGAGGTGCCGAGGTCGAAGCGGAGCGTCTTGCCCACGAAGTCGACGAACTGGTCGAGCACCGGCTTGTCCAGGCCCAGCCGGTGGCGCTCCAGGGCGAGCTGGGTGGGGGTCATGTTGCGGCCCTGCGCGAGGTTGCGCACCGGGTCGCCGGGCAGCAGCCGGAACACGAAGAACGTGCCGACGATCACCATGGCGATGCTGAACAGCGCCCCACCCAGCTTCGACAGCGCGTACCGCAGCGTGCCGCCGTGGGTGGAGCGCTCGTCACCAGGGCCCGCCGCCTGGACGGCGGCGGGCTCTGCTGCTTCGAGCGGTGCTGTCATTCGCGCTCGTCCGCGACGCCCTTGCGTCGCCTGGTCACGAGGAACACCACCAGTCCGAGGACGACCACGCCGCCGACCACGCCGAGGATCAGCCCGGTGTTGGACCCGCCGTCGGCGGTCGAGCCGGCGGCCGGGGCCGCGACCGTGTCCACGGTGTAGAACGGCCAGTAGCCGCTGCCGCCGTAGAGCAGGCCGTTCTGCTCGGGGATCGAGGTGATGCTGGTGATCCGGTCCTTGCGGTAGCCCTCAAGGTCATTTGTGTAGTAGACGGCGATGATCGGGGCCTCGGTGTAGAGGCGCTCCTGCATCTGCTTGATGAGGTCGGCGCGCTTGGTGCGGTCGAGCTCCTTGAGCTGCTCCTGGTAGAGCTTCTCGTAGGTCGGGTCGCAGTAGAACGACTCGGTGCCGCCGCCCTCACCCTTGGGGGTCGGCCGGCGGCTGCACAGGTGCGTCGCCAGGACCTCCTCGGGGTCGGGGTTGACCGACCAGCCGCTGATCGCGATGTCGTAGTTGCCCGTGACGCCGGTCTCCTCGGAGAACTTGCTGGAGTCGAGCTTCACGGTGGTCAGCGTGACGCCGATCTCCTTGAAGAAGCCGGTCAGGTACTCGGCGAGCTTGTCCTCGATCGGCGTGTCGGTGTGGATCGTGAAGCGGAACTCCAGCTTCTTCTTGCCGTCGGGCATCGTGCGGACGCCGTCGGCGCCCTTCTTGTAGCCCGCGTCGTCGAGGATCTTGTTGGCCTTGGCCGGGTCGTAGGTGACCTTGGTGTCGCCGGTGGCCTCCCAGAAGAAGTCCTTGTACATCGGCGGCACGATCGAGCCGTCGGCCGGCTTGGCCAGGCCGCTCTGCACCTCGGCCACGAGCTTCTGCTTGTCGATCGCGTAGTGCAGCGCCTGGCGGACCTTCACGTCCTTCAGCGCGGGGTGACCGTCGCCGACCGGCTTGTCGTCGGTCGTCGTGGCGCCGGGGTTGACCTCCAGGTACGCGGCACGGCGGCCCTGGTTGTTCCACGCCACGATGTTCGGGTCGTTCTGGATGGCCTGGAACTCCGGCGGCGCGAGGCGGCCGATGAGGTCGATGTCACCCTTCTTCAGGCCCGCGATGGCGGCCTGCGGGTTGTCGTAGAAGATGACCTGGAGGTCGTCGATCTTCGGCTTGCCCCGCCAGTAGTTGGGGTTGGCCTGCAGCTTGACGTACTGGTCCTTCTTGTGCTCGACCGCGATGTAGGGCCCGCTGGAGACGGCCGGGTAGGTGTCGGCCTCGTAGTTGGCGAGGTCGGTCACCTTCTCCCAGACGTGCTTGGGCATGATCGGGATCGGGTTCTCCAGGATGGAGGCCTGGGGCGCCTTCAGCTTGATGACCAGGTCCTGGCCGTTGGCCGTGACGCTCTCGAAGTTCTCCACGGCCGGGCCGTTGGCGGTCTTCGCGGCGTCATCGGTCATGATCTTGTTGAACGTCCAGGCGGCGTCGTCGGCCGTGACCGGCTGGCCGTCGGACCACTTGGCCTGCCGGATCTTGAACGTCCACGTGAGGCCGTCCTCGGAGGACGTCCACGACTCGGCGAGGTCGGGGCTGGGCTGGAGGGTCTTCGAGTCGGGCACCGTGAGGTAGCCGTACATCCACCGGTGGATCGAGGTGGAGACGAGACGGACCGCCAGGAAGGGGTTCATCGAGTCCACCGCCTGGGTGGCCCCGACACGGAGGACCTTCTTCCCCGCCGCAGGCTCCTGGGCCAGTGCCACCTGACCCTGACCTGCCAGTAACAGCGCTACGCCCAGCACAGCCAGGCGTGCGATCCATTTCCTCATATGTGCCTCACCTTCAGGCGGGAATTCCTGTGTAGAGAAAGGCACACCATACGAACAGTGCGTGTCAACGAGTGACGGAAAATTGTTTCATCTTCGTTTCCTGATCCGGTGTAAATTTTCAGTCGGTCTGGATGGCCTTGCCCTGATCCACGCGGAGCCGGCGATCCATGTGGACGGCGTCCAGCATCCGGCGGTCGTGGGTGACGAGCAGCAGCGTGCCGGGGTAGGCGTCCAGGGCCGACTCCAGCTGCTCGATGGCGGGCAGGTCGAGATGGTTGGTCGGCTCGTCCAGCACCAGCAGGTTGACGCCCCTGGCCTGGAGCAGCGCCAGGGCGGCCCGGGTGCGCTCGCCCGGCGACAGCGTCGAGGCCGGCCGCAGCACGTGCGCGGCCCGCAGCCCGAACTTCGCCAGCAGCGTCCGCGCGTCGGCGGGCACCATCTCGGGCACGTGCCCGGAGAACGCGTCCAGCAGCGGCTCCTCCCCCTCGAACAGCCCCCTGGCCTGGTCCACCTCGCCGACGACCACGCCCGGCCCCAGCGCGGCGTTGCCCTCGTCCAGCGGGATCCGGCCGAGCATCGCGCCGAGCAGCGTGGTCTTGCCCGAGCCGTTGGCGCCGGTGATCGCGATCCGCTCGGCCCAGCCCACCTCCAGGTCCACCGGTCCGAGCGTGAACGTGCCGCGCCGCACCATCGCGCCGCGCATGGTCGCCACGACCGCTCCCGCGCGGGGCGCGGCGGCGATCTCCATGCGCAGCTCCCACTCCTTGCGCGGCTCCTCCACGACGTCCATGCGCTCGATCAGCCGCTCGGTCTGGCGGGCCTTGGCGGCCTGCTTCTCGGTCGACTCCACCCGCATGTTGCGGCCGATCTTGTCGCCGTCGGTGGCCTTGCGCCGGGCGTTCTTCACGCCCTTCTCCATCCAGGCGCGCTGGGTGCGGGCGCGGGCCTCCAGGTCGGCGCGGGTGCCCGCGTACTCCTCGTACTGCTCGCGGGCCTGCCTGCGGGCGACCTCCCGCTCCTCCAGGTACGCCTGGTAGCCGCCGCCGTACAGCCGGATCCGCTGCTGGGCGAGGTCGAGCTCCAGCACCTTGGTGACGGTCCTGGCCAGGAACTCGCGGTCGTGGCTCACCAGCACCGTGCCGGCCCGCAGGCCCGTGACGAACCGCTCCAGCCGGTCCAGCCCGTCGAGGTCGAGGTCGTTCGTCGGCTCGTCCAGCAGGAACACGTCGTACCGGCTGAGCAGCAGCGACGCGAGCCCCGCGCGGGCCGCCTGGCCGCCGGACAGCGAGGTCATGGCCTGGCCCAGGTCCACGGCGAGACCCAGGTCGGCGGCCACCTCCTCGGCCCGCTCCTCCAGGTCCGCGCCGCCCAGCGCCAGCCAGCGCTCCAGGGCGTCGCTGTAGACGTCGTCGGCTCCGGGCCGCTCCTCGACGAGGGCCTGCGTGGCCGCGTCGAGGTCGCGCTGCGCCGCCGCCACGCCGGTGCGCCGGGCGAGGAACGCCCCGACCGTCTCGCCCGCCCTGCGCTCCGGCTCCTGCGGCAGGTGGCCCACGGTCGCGGTCGCCGGGCTCAGGCGTACGGCGCCCTCCTCGGGGGCGTCGAGGCCGGCGAGCATCCGCAGCAGGGTCGACTTGCCGGCGCCGTTGGCCCCGACCAGGCCGATGACGTCGCCTGGGCTCACCACCAGGTCGAGCCCCGAGAACAGCACCCGATCCCCGTGACCCGCCGCGAGGTCCTTCACCACCATGGTCGCGCTCATGTGGTCCGATGGTATCGAGCCGCGTCAACCCGGCTAGGGTGGCCCGATGCCGCGCCTGCCCGTCGCCCTCGTCGCCGTCCTGACGGTCGTGGCGGGGCTCGGGGTCCGGGCGCTGGCCGACGGCGCCTTCGCCAAGTACGCGGGCGACGCGCTGTACACGGTCCTCCTCTACACGCTCGTCGTGCTGGTCCGCCCGCGGATCCGGCCCGCCGTGGCCGCGCTCGTGGCGGGCGGGCTGAGCTGGGCGATCGAGTTCGCCCAGCTCGCCGAGATCCCCCCGGTCCTGCGGCCGGTGCTGGGCAGCACCTTCAACCCGCCCGACCTGCTCTGGTACGCCGTGGGAGCCGCCGCGGCGTGGGCCGCGCACGCATACATCCCAGGACGCCGGATAGGGGGTGAGGACATCCGCTCCAAGGAGGAATCCTGATGATGGACGGCAAGACGATCGCGTTCCTCGTCGCCCCCGAGGGGGTCGAGGAAGTGGAGCTCACCGAGCCCTGGAAGGCGGTCACGCAGGCGGGCGGCACTCCGAAGCTCGTCTCCACCGCCTCCGGCCGGATCCAGGCCTTCAACCACCTGGACAAGTCAGACACCTACGCCGTGGACGCCACGGTGGACGAGGTCTCGGCGTCGGACTTCGACGGCCTGGTGCTGCCGGGCGGCGTCGCCAACCCCGACTTCCTGCGCATGGAGCCGAAGGCCGTGCGGTTCGTCCGCGACTTTTTCGACGCGGGCAAGCCCGTGGCCGCGATCTGCCACGCGCCCTGGACGCTGGTGGAGGCCGACGTGGTGCGCGACCGCACCATGACCTCCTGGCCCAGCCTCCGGACGGACCTGCGCAACGCGGGCGCCACCTGGGTGGACAAGGAGGTCGTGGTGGACACCACGGGACTCAACATCCTGGTCACGAGCCGCAAGCCCGACGACCTCAAGGCGTTCAACCAGGCGACGGTCGACGCGTTCAGCGCCTGAGCTCGTCCGGCACGCACGGCGGCCAGGAGACGGCCCGCCCGCCGCACTTCACGAGACCTCCTCCGCGCCGCCGCTCAGGGCGGCGCGCTCGATGGCCGCGAGCAGCCGGTGCAGGCGCGCCGCGGCGTGGAAGTCGGGATCGGCCGGACGGCCCTCCCGAATGGCCCGCCCGACCTCCTGGTAGAAGGCGGCGACGTTGGCGACCGGGCCGCCGGCCGGGTCGAAGGGCACGGTCCGGTAGGAGGCGGGCACCTCGACGCGCTCGCCGCCGACGCGGATCTCCCAGTCGGTCCAGTGCATGTACACGCCCGGCCGGGCAGGGCCGGCGGTCAGCGTTCCCTCGGAGCCGACGAGCTTGACGAGGAACCCGTCCGGGCTGCCGCTGCCCCCGTGGACCGTGACGGAGGCGGTGGCGCCGCCGGCCAGGGTGCCGTGGAGCAGCACCTGGCTCGGTACCCGGTTCGCGACGGTCCGGCCGGTGTCGCCCACCGCGACCGTGTCGTACCGGCGGGGCAGCCGCGCCGACACCTCGGTCAGCGGGCCCGCCATCCGCTCCAGCGTCGCGAGGAAGTGGCCGGCCATGATCGTGAGGATGGTGGTGCCGCCGGCGGGGTCGGTGCTCCACTCCATGCCCGCCGGGATGACGGCGCCGCCCAGCGGGTCGCCCGCGGCGACCAGGACGGCCGACTCCAGCCGGCCGACACGGCCCGCCGCGACCAGGTCGCGGACGAAGCGCGCGTCCGGCGAGTGATGACCCTGGAGGCTGACGGCGTGGACCACGCCGGCCGCCGTGGCGGCGCGGGCCAGCTCGTCCGCCTCGGCCGGGTCCACGGTCAGCGGCCACTCCGACACCACGTGTTTGCCCGCCTCCAGCGCGGCCCTGATGACCGTGGCGTGCCCGGGCGCCTTCACCGACACCACCACGAGGTCCACGTCGGGATGGGCGGCCAGCGCGCCGGCGTCGGCGAACGCCAGCGGCACGCCGTGCTCGGCCGCCGCCTTCCCGGCGCTGGCCCGGTTCGTGGTGGCCACCGCCGTCACCTCGAACCCGTCCAGCCCGGCCAGCGCGGGCAGGTGGGACACCCCCGCCCAGCCGCTCGCTCCGACGACTCCGGCTCTGATCATGTCCGACCTCTCCTAGTTACGTATCGATCGGTATAAAACTAGGGGAGGCGGAGCGCGGGATCAAGAGGTAACGTACCGATAGGTATAAAACTGGGGAGGTACGGCATGCCCGGCGGCAGACCACGCGCCTTCGACGCCGACATCGCGCTCGACCGGGCGCTGGAGGTGTTCTGGAGACAGGGCTACGAGGGGACGTCGCTGTCTGATCTGACCGCGGCGATGGGAGTCAACCGGCCCAGCCTGTACGCCGCCTTCGGCAACAAGGAGGAGCTGTTCGCCAAGGCGCTCGACCGTTACGTCAGCGGCCCGGGTGCCTTCGCCGCCGAGGCCCTGATCGCGCCCACGATCCGGGAGGTCGTCCGGCGCCTGGTCGAGGGCGCGGTCGAGCTGACCACCGGCGCCGGCGGGCCGGGCTGCCTGAGCGTCAACAGCGTCCACGCCTGCGGCCCCGACTCCGCCACCGCCCGTGAGGCGGCGATCGCGTGCCGCAGGGCCGCCGAGACCGCGCTGCGGCGGCGCTTCGAGCAGGCGCCCGACCTGCCACCGGGCTGCGACCCGGCCGTCCTGGCCCGGCTGGTCCACACCGTCACGGACGGCATCGCGGTGCAGGCGGCGAGCGGCCGCACCCGCAAGGAGCTGCGCCAGGTGGCGGACCTGGCTTTGCGCACCGTCCTCGCGGAGCTCACGGACATCCCCGAGCCCGCCTGATCCGCCTGATCCGCCTGATCCGCCCGATCCGTCCAGTCTGCCCGGCCTGCCCGGTCTGGCGCCGGATCAGCCCAGCAGGGCCTCGGCGAAGGCGCGGACCGACGACCGCAGCCGCGTCACCCCGCCCTCGCGCATGACGTGCCTGACCAGGTCGGCGTCGAAGAGCCCCAGCAGGGCGTGGGCCGCGAAGGAGGCGTCGAGGCCGGGCCGCGCCTGCCCGGCGAGCGCGGTGACGTGCGCGTGCCAGCGCACGTAGGTCGGGTCGGCGTACTTGTCCTCCGCGCACGCCCGCTCGTGCGCCGCGAACAGCGCGAGGTTGCGCTCGGCCAGTCCCGCCAGCTCGTCCAGGAAGGCGAGCAGCCTCGTCAGGGGCGGCGAGCCGGGACCCAGCGGCGAGCCCGGGGTGTCGATGGCGCGCGCCAGCGCCTCCGCCCGCTCCGCCAGGAGCTCCTGGAACAGCCCCGTACGGCTGCCGAACCGGCGGAACACCGTGCCCTTGCCCACTCCCGCCGCGGCGGCCACCCGGTCGAGTGAGACGTGCTCGGCCCCGTGCGCGGCGAGCAGCTCCTCGGCCGCGCGCAGGATCGCCTCCCGGTTACGCGTCGCGTCGGCTCGCAACCCGGCCCACCTCGTTCCGTCTCGCCCACTTGCAACCGGACCAACGGTCCCCATACTATCCCCACAGCGAAGCGGACCGTCAGTCCGCTAATTGGATGTCAAGGAGTCAAGCGATGCGTGCCCTGATCGTCTCCGGCGGAGCCCTTCCCGCCGCACCCGTCACCGTCCCCGACCCCGAGCCCGGCCCCGGTCAGGCGCTCGTCGAGATCCACCACGCCTCCGTGAACCCCTCCGAGCTGCGCCACATCGGCCACTTCCCCGACGGGGCCGTCCTCGGCTACGACTCGGCCGGCGTGGTCCTCCGGGCCGCCGAGGACGGCACCGGGCCGGCCGCCGGCGCGCGGGTCGTGGCCTTCGCGGCGGGGGCGTGGGCGGAGCGGGCGGCGTTCCCGACGGACGCGCTGGCCGTCGTGCCGGACGGCGTCCACCTCGCCGACGCCGCCGCGCTGCCGATGGCGGGCCTCGCGGCGCTGCGCTCCCTGCGCGCCACCGGGCCGCTGCTGGGCAGGCGGGTGCTGGTGACGGGTGCGTCCGGGGCGACGGGGCGGCTGGCCGTGCAGCTCGCCCGGCGGGCCGGGGCGCACGTGATCGCCCAGGTCCGGGACCCGGCACGCGCGGGCGACCTGGGGGCCGAGACGGTGACGGACCTCGACGGCGTGGAGCCGGTGGACGCGGTCATCGAGCTGCTCGGCGGGCCGTACCTGGTGGCGGCGTGGCGGCTGCTGAGGCCGGGCGGCAACCTGCAGAGCGTCGGGTGGGCGGCCGGCGAGCCCGCGGTGTTCGTCCCGAACTCGACGTTCGTGCTCGGCGAGGCGCGGACGATCAGCTCGTTCGGCGACGCCGCCGCGCCGGCGGCCGACCTGGCGTACCTGGTGGAGCTGGTGGCGCGGGGCGAGCTGTCTGCCGGAGTGGGCGGGCGGTGGTCATGGGAGCGGCCGGGCGAGATGGCGGCCGCGATCCGCGACGGGAAGGTCCGCGGCAAGGCGATCATCGACATGGATCCGACAAGGACCGATGACCCCGCCAACAATCAGCTGTAACGCCTTGCCCTGTCCTCCGAAATGGTCTACAGGTAGACCAATCAGTGACTCCCCCCGCGCACAGGGAGACCTCATGACCACTGAAGAGGATTCCAGGCGGCTCGCCGAGCTCGGCTACAAGCAGGAGCTGGCAAGGACCTGGAGCGGCTTCTCCAACTTCGCGATCTCCTTCTCCATCATCTCGATCCTCGCCGGCTGCTTCACGACCTTCGGACAGGCCTGGAACAACGGCGGCCCCATCGCCATCTCGTGGGGCTGGCCGCTGATCTCCGTGTTCATCCTCATCATCGGGTTATGCCTGGCGGAGCTGGTCTCCGCCTACCCGACCGCGGGCGGCATCTACTGGTGGGCCGCCACGATGGGCAAGCCGATCCACGGCTGGTTCACCGGCTGGCTCAACCTCATCGGGCTCATCGCGGTGACCGCCTCGGTGGACTACGGCTGCGCCACGTTCCTGAGCATCACCCTCAACCGGGTGACGGGCGGCGCCTGGGAGGCGACGCTGCACCAGGCGTTCCTGCTCTTCGTGGTCGTCCTCGTGCTGCACGCGCTGATCAACATCTTCAGCCACCGGCTCATCTCGCTGCTGCAGAACGTCTCGGTCTGGTGGCACGTGGCCGGCGCCGCGGTCGTGGTCGCCATCCTGGTCTTCGCGCCGGCCGAGCACCAGTCGCTCGGGTTCGTCTTCACCGAGAAGATCAACAACTCCGGGTTCGGCAGCGGCGACGGAGGGCTGCCGTTCTGGCTGTACGTGCTGCCCCTGGGCTTCCTGCTGACGCAGTACACGATCACCGGCTTCGACGCGTGCGCGCACGTGTCGGAGGAGACCCAGGGCGCGGCCAGGACGGCGGCCCGCGGCCTGTGGCAGTCGATCTTCTACTCGGCGATCGGCGGCTGGATCCTGCTGCTCGCGTTCCTGTTCGCCGCGACGGACGTGGACGAGATCAACAAGCAGTCCGGCTTCGTCGGCGCCATCTTCGAGACCGCCCTGTCCTCGCCGCTGGCCACGGTGATCTTCGCGATCTCCACGATCGGCCAGTTCTTCTGCGGGATGAGCTGCGTGACGTCGATGTCGCGGATGATGTACGCCTTCTCGCGGGACGGCGCGGTGCCGGGATGGCGGCTGTGGTCGAAGGTGGACCGCAACCGCACGCCGGTCAACGCCATCCTCGCGGGCTGCGCGGTGGCCGCCTTGATCACCCTCCCGGCCCTGTACGCGCCTCCCGGCACGACGACGCCGGTCGCCTTCTTCGCCGTGGTGTCGATCGCGGTCATCGGGCTGTACCTGGCGTTCATCATCCCGATCTGGCTGCGGCTGCGGATGGGTGACAGGTTCCGGCCGGGGCCGTGGACGCTCGGCGGGAAGTACCGGGTGATGGGCTGGATCGCCTGCGCGGAGATCGCCGTCGTGTCGGTCTACTTCATCATGCCGTTCTCACCGGCGGGTGTGCCGGGCGACCCGAAGTTCACGTGGACGTCGGTCAACTACGCCCCGCTCGCCGTGGGCGTCGTACTGATCGGCATCGCCCTGTGGTGGGCCCTGTCGGCCCGCCACTGGTTCACCGGCCCCCGCCGCACCGTCGACGAACTCCCCGTCAGCTGACGCACACGTCAGGCGGCCTCGAAGGAGGCCGCCACGGCGGCGCGGACCTTGTCCATCGTGGTCTCGCCCAGCTCGCGCTTGAGCGAGGTCATGTCCACGTCGGGCATGCCGCAGGCCACCGCCCAGTGCCAGGGCTCCAGGTCGCCGTCCACGTTGAGGGCGAAGCCATGGCTGGTGACGCCGCGGCTCTGCCGCATCCCGATCGAGATGATCTTGCGTCCGGTGGCCGACGTCCAGACGCCCGTCAGCAGCTCCGAGCCCGGCGGGGTGTCGCGGCGCTCGGCGGGCAGGCCGAGCGCGCCCAGCGCCTCGACGAGCCGCAGCTCCACCTCGCGGACGTAGTCGACGATCCCCTCGTCCTCGGCCAGCTTGACGACGAGGTAGCCGACGAGCTGGCCCGGGCCGTGGTAGGTGAGCTGGCCCCCGCGGCCGGTCTCGACCACGGGGATGCCGCGCGACGGGTCGGGCAGGTGGGCCGCGGGAGTGCGGCGGCCCACGGTGTAGACCGACGGGTGGCTGAGCAGCCAGAGCGTGTCCGGCCGCTCGTCTCGCTGGCGCTCGGCGACGAGGTCGCCCATGCGCTCCATCGCCTTGTCGTAGTCGACCAGCTCGTCCTGGATGAGGGTCAGCGGCCTAGCCTTCATGGTTAGAGGATAGGCCGCCCGCGCGGTCAGTACTTCCTCGGCTCCTCGGGCACGAGGAGCCACATGGCGACGTACAGGACCCACATGGGGCCGGGAAGAAGCGACAGGATCAGCCACAGGACGCGGACGAGCGTGGGCGGCAGGCCCATCTTGTCGGCGAGACCGCCGCAGACGCCGGCCAGGATTCTGTGGTCTCGTGAGCGGTACATGCTGTTTCCTCCGTGTGGTTGCACCTATCTGGACAACGGACAACCAGACGTTCGCTCTCCCCTCACGCACCCTGAGAAAACCCTGACAGGGTCAGCCACCGGTGCGCCCGCGCCAGATGCTCGCTGGTCAGGCCCCCTCTGGGGTCCACGTGGACGAGCAGGAAGTCGTCGAGACCCTGGCGCTCCCTGAGGAAGTTCTCGTCCTCCCACCGCACCTGGTCGTCGAACCAGACGAACGGCCTGCGCTCCACGTACGCGGCCACGTGCGGCGTCTTGAACATCTCGCCCATGTCGCTGCCCAGCACCGGCCCCATCGGCACGACGGGCAGCTCCGGCAGGCCGATGCGCGGGCCGATCCACTCGTTGGCGTGGTCCTCCCAGGTGGTGGCCCAGGCCAGCTCCGCGCCCGTGGCGATGGCCAGCTCCAGCAGCCGGGCCCCGTGGCGGGGGTTGAGATGGACGGTGTAGACCTCGTGGCCGACCGTGCACCGGTAGCGGCGGAAGCCGGGGTCGGGCCGGCCGAACGGGTTGAGCACACCGTCCACGTCGACGAGCAGCAGCGGCTTCATCCGGCCACTCCAGCCCGGTGCTCCTGCGGGCTGATCCCGCGCACGCGCTTGAAGGCGGCGCTGAGCGCGAACGAGCTGCCGTAGCCGACCCTGCGGGCGACGGAGCCGATCGTGGCGTCGGGCTCGCGCAGCAGGTCGGCGGCCAGCGCCAGCCGCCAGTCCGTGAGGAACGCCATGGGCGGCTCCCCCACCAGGTCGGTGAAGCGCCTGGCCAGCGACGCACGGGAGACGCCGACGGCGGCGGCGAGCGAGGCGACCGTCCACGCGTGGGCGGGGTTGTTGTGCAACATGCGCAGGGCCCTGCCCACGATCGGGTCACTCTGCGCGCGGTACCAGGCGGGGGCGTCGTTGTCCGCGAGCCACGAGCGGAGCGTGGAGATGAGCAGCAGGTCGAGCAGCCGGTCGAGGACCACCTCCTGGCCGGGCTCGTCCCGCACGATCTCCGCGCCGAGCAGCCCGATCACCGGGCCGCCCGACTGGACGAGCAGGGGCGGCAGCGCCTCCAGCAGCCGCCTGCTGATCTCGCCCTGCACCTGGTACGTGCCGGTGATGAGCACGGTGGCGCCCTCGGGGTCGTTGCCCCACGTGCGCACGCCGAGCTCCATGGACTGGTAGAGCGCCTCGCCGTCGAGCGTCGTGCAGCGCTGGCCGGGGTGGATGACGATCTGCGGCGGGGTGGCGGGGTCGTCGGCCACGGTGTACGGCTCGGGCCCGCGCATGAGGGCCACGTCACCGGGTGCGAGGCGCACGGGCTCACGGCCGTCGGGCACCACCCAGGCCGCGCCCCGGACGAGCGCGGCGAGCGTCAGCGGGGCCTCGTCCTGCACGCGCAGCGACCACGGCGGGTCGAGCAGGGAGCGGAGCAGGAAGGCGCCGCGGGCGCGGGGGCCGTCGAGCAGTGCGGCCAGATGATCCATGCGTTAGACGATCGCATATGGAAGTGCGCTTCTCAACCATGGAGAGTCCAACGATCATCGGGCTTACTGGAGGCATGACAACTTTGGTGCTGGGCGGCACCGGCAAGACCGGCCGCCGTGTGATCGACAGGCTCACCGCTCTCGGCCGTCCCGTGCGGTCCGGGTCCCGCTCCTCCACGCCGGCCTTCGACTGGGCCGACCTCGACGGCTGGCCGGCCGCCCTGCAGGGCGCCGAGTCGGTGTACGTGACCTACTACCCCGACCT
This sequence comes from Nonomuraea sp. NPDC050383, assembly GCF_044459125.1. Classification (NCBI taxonomy): domain Bacteria; kingdom Bacillati; phylum Actinomycetota; class Actinomycetes; order Streptosporangiales; family Streptosporangiaceae; genus Nonomuraea; species Nonomuraea sp. NPDC050383. The sequence goes on along the minus strand of NZ_JBITIP010000008.1, from coordinate 171,044 downwards.
GGCCGTGCCCGGGTCGCGGCAGGACATCCGGGCGCTCACCGAGCTCGCGGCCGGGAGCGGCGTCCGGCGGATGGTGCTGCTGTCCGGCCGGGGCGAGCCGGAGGCCCAGGCGTGCGAGCGGATCGTCCAGGAGTCGGGGCTGGAGTGGACCGTCGTGCGCTGCGCCTGGTTCATGCAGAACTTCAGCGAGGGTTACCTGCTGGACGCGGTCCAGGCGGGGGTCATCGCACTGCCGGCCGGGGAGGTGGCGGAGCCGTTCGTGGACGCGGACGACATCGCCGACGTGGCCGTGGCCGCGCTCACGGAGGACGGGCACGCGGGGCGGGTCTACGAGCTGACCGGGCCGCGGCTGCTGACGTTCGCGGACGCCGCCGCCGACCTGTCGGCCGCGCTGGGCAGGGCGGTGGAGTACGCGCCGGTCAAGCCGGAGGAGTTCGCCGCGGGTGCCGCCGAGGCCGGCGTGCCCCAGGACGAGATCGAGATGCTCAACGCGCTGTTCGCCGAGGTGCTGGACGGGCGCAACGCGTACGTGGCCGACGGGGTCCGGGAGGCGCTCGGCCGGCCCGCGCGCGACTTCACCACCTTCGCCCGCGACTGGGCGAAGGGCATGCGGGGTCCTCGCATCCGCTAGCCTCACCTCGTCACTTTCGCGGCTTTGGAAAGGTGCTCCGGTGATCGGCTGGTTCGAAGCGGTGGTGCTGGGCCTCATCCAGGGGCTGACCGAGTTCCTGCCCATCTCCTCCAGCGCCCACATCCGGGTGGTGTCGGCGTTCTTCGGCTGGCAGGACCCGGGGGCGGCGTTCACGGCCGTGATCCAGCTCGGCACGGAGACCGCCGTGCTGATCTACTTCCGGCGCGAGATCTGGGAGATCGTCTCCATGTGGACGCGCTCGCTGTGGACCCCCGCGCTGCGCTCCCACCACGCGGCCCGCATGGGCTGGTACGTCATCGTCGGCAGCCTGCCCATCGGCGTGCTCGGCCTGCTGCTCAAGGACCAGATCGAGACCGTCTTCCGCGATCTCCGCCTGGTCGGCACCACCCTGATCGTGTTCGGCCTCATCCTGTGGTGGGCGGACCACACCGCCCGCAACAGGCTCACGCTGCAGAAGCACCTCAGCTTCACGCACGCCATCGTGTACGGCTTCGCGCAGTCGCTGGCGCTCATCCCGGGCGTCTCCCGCTCCGGCGGCACCATCACCGCGGGCCTCCTGCTCGACTACCGCCGCGAGGACGCCGCGAAGTACTCCTTCCTGCTGGCCATCCCGGCCGTGCTGTCGTCCGGCCTGCTGGAGCTGCGCGAGATCGGCGGGGGCCAGTCGCCGGCGTGGGGTCCGACGATCCTGGCCACGATCATCTCCTTCGTCGTCGGCTACGCGGCGGTGGCGTGGTTCCTGCGCTACATCAGCAAGCACCGCTTCACCGGCTTCGTCGTCTACCGGATCGCGCTCGGCCTGTTCGTCATCCTCGCGGTCACGCTGGGCTGGATCCCCGCCCAGGGCTGAGGCCGCTACGCGCTCAGGGTGCGCGGGTAGCGGCTGGCCAGGGCGAAGACGACGGCGAACAGGGCCCAGGCCGTGACGTACGCGAGCGGATGGGCCCAGGAGTCGCCGACGACGTCGCCCAGCGCCTCGCGGCCCTCGAAGTAGAGCGTCAGCCCCAGCACGGCTCCCGGCACCGCGCCCCACCAGCGCTGCCACCACACCTCGTGGACCATCACCTCGAACACGACCAGCGCGATCGGCCCGAGCAGCAGAAACTTCAGGCTGGGCGGCTCGTCGAGCAGGCTGGTGACGGCCATGACGGCCACGGCCGAGGCGACGGTCAGGAGGACGACGGCTCCTAAGGGGGCGGGCTCGTCACGCGGGTCGGTCTGCGGCTCGGACATGCGTCAATTCTGGGGCATCCACGACGGGCCGGTAGGTCGCCAGCGTGAACAGCACCGCCACCACGCCGATCCCGGTCGCCAGGACCACGACCCCCGCGCGGCCGTACCAGTCGAGCGCGAGCCCGCCCGTGATGCCCGCCACGAACAGCCCGAAGTACTGGGCCGAGGCCAGCAGGCCGAGGCCGATCGACACGTTGCCGGGCACCGCGCCGACCGTCCGGTACTGCTGCGCGGGCGCGATCAGCCAGCCGAGCGCGCCCCACAGGAACGCCCACACCAGCGCGACGGGCAGGGCGAGGTTCGCGACGGGGATGAGGGCCAGCGCCACGGTGGAGGCGACCAGGCCGGTCAGCACCATCCGGCGCGGCCCGTACGCGTCGGTGAGCCGCCCGCCGAGCTGGTTGCCCACCACGCCGCCGATCCCCCACGCCCACAGCACGGCGGGCAGCGGAAGGTCGAACAGCGAGCCGATGTAGGTGTAGGCGGTGAACCCGGCGCCGAACATGAGCAGCTGCGTCGTCAGCACCGCCAGCACCCGCCGGTCGGCCAGCGGCGCGAACCGCTCGGCCAGCCGCCCCGAGGTGGCCACCTTGACGTCGGGCACCACGGCCGCCACGCCCACGAACCCGAGGACGCCCAGCCCGGCCACCAGCCACAGCGTGGCCCGCCAGCTCGCGACGCCGCCCAGCAGGGTCCCGAGCGGCACGCCGACCGCCGAGGCCACGGTGAGCCCGCCCATCACCAGCGCCAGGGCCCGGCCCCTGCGCTCGGGGGTGCTCAGCGCCGTGGCCACGCCGGACGCGGTCGGGGTGAACATCGCCGCCCCCGCCGCCGCGATCACACGCGTCGCCATGACCAACGGGTACGTGGGCGCGAGGGCGGTCAACGCGTTGCCCACGACGAGGACGGCCAGCGCGACGAGCAGGAGCCGCCTGCGGGACAGGCGTGCCGTCGCGGCGGCGAGCACGGGTGACAGCAGGGCGTAGGCCAGCGCGAACACGGTCATGAGCTGCCCGGCCGCCGACGGGGAGACGTCGAGGTCGCGGGAGATGGGGGGCAACAGCCCGGCGGTCACGAACATGCCGGTGCCGACGGCGAAGTTGCCCAGCGCCAGGGGGTAGAGCCGGGTGGTCACATGATCCTCCGTACGCGTCAGTTGGACGCCCATCAAACTGTCGCACGGTTTGATAATTGTCAAACCATTTGGCGGAGAAGCGGTGATCGCCGGGAATGCGGCAAGTCATGAATCGGGCGTTAACCCGCCCCGACGATGCGCTGCATATCGTGAGCAGATGTGACCCGGCGACCAGGTGTCGATGAGGAGGTGATCCCGCGATGGCCGACACGAGCATCGATGTCGCGGCGTTGAAGCGGCGCATGGGGCGCATAGGGGTCTGGAGCGGCACGCTGGGCGGGGAGCCGGCCGCGTTCGAGCGGGAGGCCGCCGCCGAGATCGAGAGCCTGGGCTTCGGGACACTGTGGTTCGGCGAGGCTCCGCACGGCAAGGAGGCGCTGGTCCATGCGTCGATCCTGCTGGGCGCGACGCGGCGGATGCTGATCGCCACCGGCATCGCCAACATCTGGGCCCGCGACGCCACCGCCGCCTCGAACGGGGCGAACGCTCTGGCGGAGGCGTTCGACGGCCGGTTCGTGCTCGGCCTCGGCGTCAGTCACGCGCCCGCGGTGTCGATGAGAGGCCACGACTACCGCAAGCCGGTGTCGGTGATGCGCGACTACCTCGACGCGATGGACGCGACGGAGTACGCCGCTCCCTTGCCGGCACCCGCCCCGCGCCTGCTGGCCGCACTCCGAGCCAGGATGCTGGAGCTCGCCGCGCGGCGCGCCCAGGGCGCCCATCCCTATTTCGTCACCCCCGAGCACACCGCCCGCGCCCGGGCGGCCCTCGGCCCCGATCCCGTGCTGGCGCCGGAGCAGACGGTCGTGCTCGACACCGATCCGCAGCGGGCGCGGCAGACGGCCCGCCGGTTCATGTCGCTCTACCTCTCCCTGCCCAACTACGTGAACAACCTGCGCGAGCTCGGCTGGGAGGACAGGGACGTCGCCGACGGCGGCAGTGACGCGCTGGTGGACGCCATCGTGGCGTGGGGCGACCCCGAGACGATCATCGAGCGGGTCCGGGCGCACCACGACGCCGGTGCCGACCACGTCTGCGTCCAGGCGCTCGCCGACACCCCCCGCGACATGCTGGAGCACCTGCGCGTCCTGGCCCGCAGCGGCCTGACCGCAACCTGACCCGCCCAGCCGCCGATCGTCCGTACGCATCGATTGGACACCCATCGGACCGTCGCATAGTTTGATAATTGTCAAACTATGCGACGGAGATAGGGTCTGACCATGCGCCAGCTACCGCATCCGGCGACGGAGGCCATCCAGCTCACGGAGGTCCTGCGGGCGCTGGCCGACCCGGTACGCCTGGAGATCGCCGTCCGGCTCGCCACGCAGACGGAGCAGAACTGCTCCAGCGTGCTGGAGGAGCTCGGCGTGCACAAATCCACGGCCTCGCACCATTACCGGACCCTGCGCGAGGCCGGCGTGCTGCTCACCCGGCAGGACGGGCGGCAGAAGTACATGCGCCTGCGCCGGGAGGACCTCGACACCCGCTTCCCGGGCCTCCTCGACACCATCCTGCGGGCCGCGCTGACGGACGTCACCACCGTGCCTGACGCCCTGCCCGCCGCTCATGGCGCTTCCGCTCATGGCAGCGCCTGAGCCGGCCTCGGTGACGGGGACCGGGGACGGGCTGCCCGTACGGCACGCGCTGCCCGAGTTGCTGAGGGCGTTGGAGAGGCACGGCACGGCCGTGCTGACCGCCCCGCCGGGCAGCGGCAAGACCACCGTCGTCCCGCCGGCCCTGGCCGGGACGGGGCTGCGCGTGCTGGTGGCCGAGCCGCGGCGGCTCGCCGTCCGGGCGGCGGCCCGCCGGATGGGGGTGAGCTACGCGATCCGCGGCGAGCGGCACACGGGCGCGAACCCCATGGTCGAGGTCGTCACCACCGGCCTCCTCCTCCAGCGGCTGCAACGCGACCCCGAGCTGCCCGGCACCGACGTCGTGGTGCTGGACGAGTGCCACGAGCGTCACCTGGACGCCGACACGGCGCTCGCGTTCCTCCTGGACGTGCGCGAGACGCTCCGCCCCGACCTGCGCCTGCTGGCCACCTCCGCGACGGCCGACGCCGGTCCCTGGTCGCGGCTGCTGGGCGGGGCTCCGGTGGTGGCGGCGTCCGGGGCGCCGCATCCGGTGGAGACCGTGTGGGCGCCGCCCGCCCGGCCGGTCGCTCCCCCGCACGGGCTGCGCGTCGACCCGGCGCTGCTCACGCACGTGGCCCAGGTCGTACGGCGGGCACTGACCGAGCGCGAGGGGGACGTGCTCTGCTTCCTCCCCGGCACGGCCGAGATCGGCAGGGTGGCCGGCCTGCTGCACGGCGTGGCGGACGACCGGGGAGCGCCCGTGGAGCTCCTCCAGGTGCACGGGCAGGCGCCGGCCAGGGTGCAGGACGCCGTCCTGTCGCCCGGGACGCGCCGCCGGATCGTGCTGGCCACCTCGGTCGCCGAGTCGAGCCTCACCGTGCCGGGCGTCCGCGTCGTGGTGGACTCCGGCCTGGCCCGCGAGCCGCGTACCGACCATGCCCGCGGCCTCGGCTCCCTCACCACCGTCCGCGTCTCCAAGGCCGCCGCCGTCCAGCGCGCCGGCCGGGCGGGCCGCGAGGCCCCCGGCACCGTGTACCGCTGCTGGCCCGAGGCCGAGCACGAGCGCCTGGCCGAGCACGCCAGACCGGAGATCGCGCTCGCCGACCTGACCGGATTCGCCCTCCAGGCGGCGTGCTGGGGCGTGACCGACCCGGCGGCGCTGGCGCTGCTCGACCCGCCGCCGGCCGCCGCGATGGCCGCCGCCGCCCGGACCCTGACCGCTCTCGGCGCCCTGGACGGCGGCCGGGTGACCGCCCGGGGCAGGCGCATGGCCAGGCTCGGCGTGCATCCCAGGCTGGCGCGGGCGCTCATCGACGCCGGTCCGCGCGCCGCCGAGGTCGTCGCCCTCCTGTCGGAGCAGCTCCCCCGGGACGCGGGCGACGACCTGGTGGAGGTCTGGCGGGCCGCCCGCCGCGGCGGCGACGCGTTCGCCGCCCGCTGGCGCCAGGAGGTCGGACGGCTGTCGAGATCGGCCTCCGGAGGCGACCGCGACGACGGCCGGACGCCGGGCGGCGGTGCCGCCGGGGACGACGCGCTCGCGGGGCTGGTCGTCGCGCTGGCGTTCCCCGAGCGGGTCGCCAGGCGGCGTGGCGGCGGTTACCTGATGGCCTCCGGCACGGCCGCCGCCCTCGGCGAGGGCTCGAAGCTGGCCCGCACCCCCTGGCTGGCCGTGGCGGTGGCCGACCGTCCCACGGGCTCGGCGTCGGCTCGCGTCCGGCAGGCCGTGGAGATCGACGAGGCGACGGCACGGCTGGCGTACCCGGTCACGTTCGAGGAGGAGGTCGCCTGGCGCGTGCCTCCCGGCGAGCGGCGCGGCGACGTCTCCGCGCGGATCGTCGAGCGGCTGGGCGCGATCGAGCTGTCGTCCGCGCCGCTCCCCGACGCGGACGTGCGCGCCGCCCTCCTGTACGGCCTGCGCACCGAGGACGTCCTCACCTGGACGAAGGAGGCGCTGGCGGTGCGCGACCGGCTGGCGTTCTGCCACCGCGCCGCCGGCGACCCCTGGCCGGACGTAGGCGGCCAGGGCGGGGGGACGGGCATGGACGCCCTCGTCGACCTGGCCGACCGGTGGCTGGAGCCCGAGCTGTCGCGGGCCCGCCGCCGGGCCGACCTGGAGCGGATCGACGTGGCGTCGGCGCTGCTGCGGCTGGTTCCGTGGAGCGAGCGGCTGGAGTCGGTCGCGCCGGAGCGCGTCGAGGTGCCCAGCGGCTCCCGCGTGCGCGTGGACTACTCCGGGGAGCGGCCGGTGCTCGCGGTCAAGCTCCAGGAGCTGTTCGGCTGGGACGCCGCCCCGGCCGTCGCGGGGGTGCCGCTGCTGGTGCACCTGCTCTCGCCGGCGGGGCGCCCGGTGGCGGTGACGGCGGACCTGGCGTCGTTCTGGCGCGACGGCTACCGCGCCGTCCGGGCGGAGCTGCGCGGCCGCTACCCCCGGCATCCGTGGCCGGAGGACCCACTGACGGCGACGCCCACGCGCCGGGCCAACCGGCGATCATGACACGCGCCCGCCGGCCGGGCGGGGAGGACACCATGACCCACGCGCTCGCAGCGGCCCGCGACAACGCGGCCTGGTGTGACACGATGTGCCGCGCCCACGGGCTGACCGGCCGCTTCACCTCCCTCGCCTGGACGAGCCCGCGCCGGACCCCGCCGTACTATCCCGACGCCGTCACCCTCTCCCCGGACGCCACCGAGGCCGACGTGCTCGACGGCATCGACGCGGGCCCGGGGGCCTCGGTCAAGGACAGCTTCGCCACGCTGGACCTCACGCCGCACGGCTTCCACGTGCTGTTCGAGGCGCAGTGGATCCACCGGCCGCCGATGCCGGCCCCGGAAGGAGCCGGGAACGCCGGGGAGGTCGTCTGGCGGCGGGTGCGCACGGCGCCGCAGCTCCGCGCGTGGGAGCACGCCTGCTTCGGCGGCGGGACGGACGGCCTCTTCCCGCCGTCGCTGCTGGAGGAGGTCGCGATCCTGTACGGCCGGCGGGACGGCGAGATCGTCTGCGGCTGCGTGCTGACCGTCGGCGGGGAGGCGGTGGGCGTGTCCAACGTCTTCGCGAACGGCTGCGACGACGACACGGCCTGGGCCGGGACGGTCGCCCGGGCCACGGGGTCCGGCCGCCCGCTGGTCGGCTACGAGGCGGACACCGCGCCCGCCGAGCGCCACGGCTTCACCCCGGCCGGCCCCCTCAGGATCTGGCTCAGGAGCTGAGGGCGCGGAGCACGTCGTCCAGCCCGGCGTTCTCCCGCACGCTGACCCGCTCCCGGCCGGTCTCGATGTCCTTGAACCCGCTGGAGGTGCCCACGCACACCACCGGCCCGTCGAACTCCCGCCCCAGCCTCCGGTAGCCGGCCAGCCCGGCGGCGCCGGACAGCTCCTGCCACAGTCCCTGCCCGGCCAGGACGTCCCGGGCCGCCAGCAGCTCGGCGTCGGTGACCGGCACCGCCTCACCCCCGCTGTCGCGCACCGCCCGCACGCCCCGGTGCCCGCCGACCGTGCAGGCGATGCCGTACGCGCCGGTGGGCCCGGTCTCGACGATCGCCGCGGGCGCGCCCGTCGCCAGGGCCCGCGCGTGCGGGGCGCCCACGGCCGGCTCGCAGGCGAACATCCGCGGCGCCGACTGCGCGACCCCGAGCCGGCGCAGCTCCGTGAACCCCTTCCACACCCCGTACAGCATCTCGGCGTAGCCGGTCGGCGCGAACACCGCCGCCGGGACCCGCCCGAGCTGGGCGAACAACTCGTACGCGATGGTCTTGTAGCCCTCGGCGCCGAACGGGTGCCCGGTGTGCGTCACGGTGAGGTTGCTGACCGGGTGGTAGCCGAGCCGGTCCACGATCTGGCGCATCAGCGGTCAGCGGTCCTCCTCCGGCACGGTCAGCACCTTGGCCCCGTACGCGCGGACGAACGACTGCACGGCCGGCGGCGAGCCCGCCGAGGCGAGCACGATCGCGGGCAGCCCGGCGCGGGCGGCGTAGGCGGCGGCCGAGGCGCCGTGGTTGCCGGAGGAGGAGACGACCACACCCGGCGCGCCGGCGCCCACGGCGGCGCTGACGGCGACCCGGTTCAGGCGGTCCTTGTGCGACCAGGTGGGATTGCGCGACTCGTCCTTGAGGTGGACGCCGGGCAGCCCGTCCAGCTCCAGCAGCGGCGTGCCGCCCTCCCCCAGCGTCGGCACGCGCAGCGGCGGCAGCAGCGGCGCCCAGCGCGCCAGGTCCGGCCCGGGCTCCTGGCCGAACAGCGCGGTGTCCACGCGCGCGTAGTCGTAATCGACCTCCACGGGGTAGGCGATCTCGTCCGTGCTCGTCTCGGGGCAGCCGAGCAGCTGCGGAGGCCACAGCGGGAACGTGACGGACGGGTCGCCCAGCGAGCGCTGGCAGGTGGCGAGGGAGGGGCCGTTCATTCCGCCGAGCCTAGGCGGAGACCCACGAGCGCCCGAAAGGGGCCTCGCCACGGGACGCCGGACGTTGCACACTTCTAGGCATGTCGTGGGCCGGAAGATCAGCAGGAGAGATCGCCTCCGCCGTGCGCCGCGGCGAGGTCAGCGCCGCCGCGGTCGTCGAGGAGCACCTGGACCTGATCGCCCGGCGCGACCCGCAGGTGGGCGCGTTCCGGGTGGTCAGGAAGCGGGCCGTGGAGGAGGCGCGGGCGGTGGGCGAGCGCCGTGACCTCGCCGATCTGCCGCTCGCCGGGGTGCCGGTGGCGGTGAAGGACAACCTGGAGGTCGCGGGCGAAGCCATGCGCGCCGGCTCGGCCGCGACGGCCGACTCGCCCTCGCCGCGCGACCACGAGGCCGTCGCCCGCCTGCGCGCGGCCGGCGCGATCGTGGTCGGCCTGACGAACCTGCCCGAGCTGGGGCTGGTCGCGTTCGGCGACAGCGTGTTCGGCACCGTCCGCAACCCGTGGAACCCCTCCCGCACGGCCGGCGGCTCCTCTTCGGGCAGTGCCGCGGCCGTGGCGGCGGGCATGGTGCGGATCGCGCTGGGCAACGACGGCATGGGCTCGCTGCGCATCCCGGCGGCCGCGTGCGGTGTGTACGCGGTCAAGCCCGGCGCGGGGCTCGTTCCGGCGCCCGGTGACGACTGGGACGGGCTGAGCGAGAACGGCCCGCTGGCGGCGCGCGTACCGGACCTGGCGCTGGCCCTGTCGGTGCTGGCGGCCGATCCCACGCTGGCCGAGTCGTGGCGGGCCGGCCGGCGGCTGGAGCCGGCGCCCCGGATGCTGCGGTCGGTGTGGGCGGGCGAGGACGAGGTGTGGGACGCGCCGCCGCCGCCGGCCGAGGTGGAGCCGTTCGACCTGCGGATCGCGTACGCGCCGCAGCCGCTGCCTGCGGGGCTGCCGATGGACCGGGAGTTCCGGGCGGCGGTGCGCGGGGCGGCGGAGACGCTGCGGGTCGCCGGGCACACGGTGGTCGAGCATGAGCGCCGCCTGCCGTTCTGGCTGGGGCCGTCCACGGTCGCCACCTGGCTGTCCCGCGCGGCGCAGGCCGCCGACGCCCTCCCGGCCGCGGGGAGGGCCGGTGGCCGGGGGCTCGATCGTCGCAGCCGGGCGCTGGCCCGTGCCGGCCGGCTGCTGCGGGCGCTGAGCCTGGACGGGGCCCGGGGACGGGCGCGCTGGCAGGCGTACGGAGCCGACCAGTGGTTCGGGGACGCGGACGTGCTCATCACGCCCGTCCTGGCCACCGTGCCGCCCGCGGCCGGGGGCTGGCGGGAGCGCGGGTTCGCCCGCAACGCGCCGGCCAACATCAGGTTCGCCCCCGCGACGGGGCCGTGGAACATGTGCGGCTGGCCGGCCCTGGCCGTGCCGATCGCGACGCATTCGAGCGGCCTGCCGATCGGCGTGCAGCTCGTCGCGCCCCCGGGCGGCGAGCCGCAGCTCCTCGGCCTGGCCGCCCAGCTCGAAGCCGCCCACCCGCTGGTCCGCCCGCCCGGCATGTCCGCGTGACGCCCGCCGGGCATGTCCGCGTGACGCCCGCCCGGGCCGGGAGCTCGGGCTCGACGGCCGCCCCCTATCCGACCGATCGGGCCGGGCGCCGCCCGCGGTCAGCGCTTGCCTGGAAGCTTCCCGCCCAGCGTGGTGACGACGCGGCGGGCAGTCGTGATCACGCCGGAGCCGACCGCCCCGACCAGGGGCTCGCGCTCCTCCTCCGCTGTGGGCCCCGTGTCGGGGTGCGCGGGCGGGACACCGCCGGCCCGGCAGGCTTCGAGCTGCGCCGCGAAAGCGACGCCCAGGAAGAGCGCGATCGAGCTGAGGAACGACCACAGTAACAGCGCCATGACCGCCGTCAGCGGGCCGTACGTGGCGCCGAAGGTGCTGTTGTTCGCCGTGTACAGAGCCAGGGCCAGCGTGAACAGGGTCCACAGGGCCAGCGCCACCAGCGCGCCGAAGGCGAGCCAGCTGTGTCCGGGCTGCCGGCGCCGTGGCGAGGCCCTGAACAGGGTGACCGTGGACACCAGCGCGAGAAGGAAGCCGAGCGGCCACCGGACGAGCGCGAACGCCTGCCGCGTCCCGTCGCCCCAGCCGAAGACCTCGGTCATCGCCTCGCCGATGGCCCCACCGCCGACCATGGCCGTGAACCCGGTGATCATGCTCACCCCGGCGACCAGCGCGAGCAGGGCGGCCCTGGCGTACTTGCGATGGAACGGCCGGTCGCGCTCGACACCGTAGATCCGGTTCGCGCCTCGCTCGAACTGCGCCATCGCCGTGGTCAGCGCCGCCAGTGTGGTGGCCAGGCCCAGCCACAGGGCGAGCGCGCCCCGTGCGTGATGCCCGTTGCCCAGGGCCTCCGTGACCGCCGCGCCATCGCCGGGGGCCAGGCGGCGCAGGGTGAGTTCGAGCACCTGGCCGAGCTCTTCCTGGTGGGTGACGGAGCTGAGGCCGACCAGCGCGATGGCGCCGGGGATGATGGCCAGGCAGATCTGGAAGGCGAGCGCGCGCGAGTGGCTCATGCCGTCGCCGTACCTGAACCGGATCAGCGAGTCGCGCGTGAGATGCCATCCGCCGTACTTGCGCAGGGTCGCCCACGCGTCGTCGGCGGACAGCTCGTCGCCCACCATGGCGCGCGTCTGGGGGACGGACACGGTAGATCCCACGGCGAAGACTTATACCCGTTTTCTACAGAAACGCGTAAGCGCGGCTCGACATCGACCGCTGGACGGTCGGACTTACCCCGATTGAACACTCCCCTCCCTAGAACCGTGACTCGACATCTGATGCTTCGGCTTCCGACAAAGGAGATCTCATGGTTTCGCATCGAGCGGCAGTGGCTCGCATGGCCACGGTGGTGTGCGCGGCGCTGGCTCTGAGCGTGGCCGCGCCCGCCACCGCCTCGGTGTCCGCCGGCCCCGTCAAGGTCGGGGACGTGCAGAAGGCCATGGAAGGCTTGGTGAAGACGGGCCACGTGGTGGGCGCCATCGGCGAGGTCTACGTGGACGGCAAGCGGGTCGGTAAGGGATCGGCCGGCTCCCGCCTGCTCAACGGCAAGGGCGGCGCCATCCCGTCGAACGCCCGCTACCGGATCGGCTCGCAGACCAAGACCATGACCGCCACCGTGGTGCTGCAACTGGTCAAGGAGGGCAAGCTGAGCCTGGACGACAAGCTCGGCGCGGTCCTGCCGGAGGTGGCGGAGAAGGACCTGGTCGAGCGGGCCGGCGAGATCACGGTACGCGACCTGATCCAGCTGACTTCGGGCATCCCCGACTACATCGGCCCGGACACCTCGGACTCCGCGCGTGACTACCGCCCGACCGACCTGCTGGCGGCCTCGCGCAGGAACTCCCGGCCCGTGGAGATTGGGACCTTCAACTACTCCAACACCAACTACATCCTGCTCGGCATGATCATCGAAAAACTGTCCGGAAGGTCACTGGCGGCCGAACTCAACCGGAGACTCTTCGCCCCACTCGGAATGCGCGACACCTACCTGCCCACCAAGGCGACCGAGGGCATCAGGGGCCCGCACGGGCACGGCTACGCCCCGGACGAGACGGGCAAGCTGCGCGATGTCGACAGGCTCAACGTCACCACCATGCTCGGCGCCGGCGGAGTGGTCTCCACCGCGCGCGACGTCAGCGCCTTCCAAAGCGCCTTCCGACAGGGCAGGCTCCTGCCGGAGTCGCTGCGCAAAGTGATCACTGATCCGGCGCCCGGCCAGCTGCCGCCGCCTTCGGGCGGCCCGTGCGCCGGCAACCCCGAGTTCGCCGCAGGGGGCGGGGGCAGCGCCCCCGGCTTCACCGCCGCGACCTACACCTCCTCGGACGGCCGCCTGCAGTTCGCCGTGTCCGTGACGGTGGCCATGGACGATGCCGAGCGCATGACCATGCCGCGACGCGTCACCAGCGCTCTCCAATCGGTGTTCTGTCCGGCGGCATGAAGCGGGCGCGGTGTGCCTACTCGAAGCCCAGGTCGGGCAGCGTCCTCCTGGCGTGCTCGATGAGTGCCCGGGCCGCCGGGCCGGCCTGTCCCTCGGACCGCCACGCGATGGCCATCCGGCCGCGCAGCCGGGGCCGGGTGATCTGGATGACGTGCAGCCGTCCCTCGGCCGCGCTCACCGCCGTCTCCGGCAGCACGGCGATGCCCAGGCCACGGGCGGCCAACCGGGCGAGCACCAGCGGCTCGCTGGCCTCCAGCGCGACCCTGGGCCGGAACCCCGCCGCCGCGCACCCCTCCTCCAGGCCGGCCCGCAACCCGGTGCCGGGCGGCAGGCTGAGCAGTACCCGCCCCTCCAGGTCGGCCAGCTCGACGCCGGGCCGGCCGGCCAGCTCGTGGTCGAGGCTCACGGCGGCGACGAGTGGCTGACTCGCCACGATCTGGACGTCCAGCCCCGGCGGCACGGCCGGTCCGAGGCCGAACAGCCCGAGGTCCATCCGCCCGGACCGCACCTCCTGGATCACGGTCTCGGGGTCGGCCTCCTTGAGGGTGATCTCGACGGCAGGGTGGGCGTCGTGGAAGTCGGCCAGCAGTCCCGGCACGTCGAGCACGCCGGGCAGGGAGACGGCGCCCATCACGACGTGCCCCCGCAGCAGCCCGGTCAGCTCGTCCACCACCTGCCGGACGCCGGCCACGGCCTTCAGCGCCGCCCGCGCGTAGGGCAGGACGGCCTCGCCCGCCGCGGTCAGCCGCACCGTGCGCCCGGACCGGTCGAACAGCGGCTGGCCCAGCTCCCGTTCGAGCTGGCGGATCTGCGCGCTGACCCCGGGCTGGGCGACGTGCAGGGAGGCGGCGGCCCGGGTGAAGCTCGCCTCCTCCACGACGGCCACGAAGTAGGCGAGCTGACGAAGCTCCATAACTGGATGTTATATCCAGGAGCACACTCATCTCTTTGACTTCTGACTCCTGGCTGGCCGGCATGGGCCCGCTCCCGCGCGCCGGGTCCACGAACGGATGCGCGACGCCCTGGCCCCGTGGTCGACCGGGGGCCGCGCGCTCACCTTTCTGTCCGGCGAGCACGCGGCCCCCGACCACGTACGAGCGGCCTACGCCCCCGGCGACTGCCGCCGCCTGGCCGCGCTCAAGGCGGTGTGGGACCCGGCCGACGTCTTCCGCCTCAACCACGACATCCCGCCGGCGGCCTGAGCCGGACGGGGCTCAGACGCCCAGCGGATGCCAGACGGTCTTGGTCTCCAGGAAGCGGGTCATCCTGGTCAGGCCCGGGTCGGCCGTCCAGTCCACGGGCTCCGGCGCCGGCCGCAGGACCCGCTTGAGGTTGCCGGCCGCCTCCTGCTCGCAGCGCAGCGCGAGGTCGGCGTCGTCCACCCCGGTCAGGTCCAGCCCGTTGACGTCCATGTGGGCCGCCAGCCACGGGGCCAGCTCCGCCTGCCGCCCGGTGAGGACGTTGACCACCCCGCCCGGCAGGTCGGAGGTGGCCAGCACCTCCGCGAACGTGATCGACGCCAGCGGCGACGGCTCGGAGGCCACCACGACGCATGTGTTGCCGGTGACGACGACGGGCGCCACCACCGACACCAGCCCGAGCAGCGGGTCGGCCGGCGCGACGACCGCGACCACGCCGGTGGGCTCCGGCGACGAGAGGTTGAAGTACGGCCCCGCCACCGGGTTGGCCGTGCCGTGCACGGCGGCGATCTTGTCGGACCAGCCCGCGTACCAGACCAGCCGGTCGACCGCCGCATCCACCGACGCGAGGGCCTCCGCGCGGCCGAGGCCGAGCTCGTCGGCGAACTGGGCGCGGCGGCCTTCCAGCATCTCGGCGACGCGGTAGAGGATCTGCCCCCGGTTGTAGGCCGTCGCCCCGGACCAGCCGGGGAACGCCTTGCGCGCGGCCACCACGGCGTCGCGGGCGTCCTTGCGCGAGGCGCGGGAGGCGTTGGCCAGGAAGTCGCCGTCGGGCGAGGTCACGGTGTAGGACCTCCCACTCTCCGAGCGGGGGAAGGCCCCGCCGATGAACAGCTTGTAGGTCTTGCGCACGGCCAACCTACTCATCGCCGCGTCCCCTCCACGTGATCTCCTGCGACATCTCGACCGGCACGAAAACCTGGCCGCACCGGCTCACGCCGCAGCGGTGGGCGTACCAGCCGGTGCGTACGGGCCGCCCGGCGCGGGCGTAGGCGTGGCCACGGGTGGCCTGGGCACGGCGCGCCCTGCGGCGGGCGCGGCGGTGGTCACACGTCAAGGTACGCCTCCAGCCCGTGCAGCCCGCCTTCCCGGCCGTAGCCGGACTCCTTGTAGCCGCCGAACGGCGAGGCGGGGTCGAAGCGGTTGAAGGTGTTGGCCCACACGACCCCGGCCCGCAGCCGCTCGGCCATCCACAGGATGCGCGAGCCCTTCTCGGTCCAGACGCCGGCCGACAGCCCGTACGGGGTGTTGTTGGCCTTCTCCACGGCCTCGGCCGGGGTGCGGAAGGTCAGCACGGACAGCACGGGGCCGAAGACCTCCTCCTGGGCGATGCGGTGGGACTGGGCCACGCCGGTGAAGAGGGTCGGCGGGAACCAGTAGCCGCGCTCGGGCAGGTCGCAGGCCGGCGACCAGCGCTCGGCCCCCTCGCTCTCCCCGATGTCGCTGAGCGAGCGGATCTTGGCGAGCTGCTCGGCGGAGTTGATCGCGCCGATGTCGGTGTTCTTGTCGAGCGGGTCGCCGAGCCGCAGCGTGCCGAGCCGGCGCTTGAGCGCGGCCAGCAGCTCCTCCTGGACCGACTCCTGCACGAGCAGGCGGGAGCCGGCGCAGCACACGTGGCCCTGGTTGAAGAAGATGCCGTTGACGATCCCCTCGACGGCCTGGTCGATCGCGGCGTCGTCGAAGACGATGTTGGCGGCCTTGCCGCCGAGCTCCAGCGTGAGCTTCTTGCCGGTGCCCGCGACGGTCCGCGCGATGAGCCGGCCGACCTCCGTGGAGCCGGTGAAGGCCACCTTGTCCACCTCGGGGTGGGCCACCACGGCGGCGCCGGTCTCGCCCGCGCCGGTCACGATGTTCACCACGCCGGGCGGCAGCTCGGCCTGGCGGCAGATCTCGGCGAACAGCAGCGCGGTCAGCGGCGTCGTCTCGGCGGGCTTGAGCACCACCGTGTTGCCGCAGGCCAGCGCCGGGGCGACCTTCCAGGCCAGCATGAGCAGTGGGAAGTTCCACGGGATGACCTGGCCGGCCACCCCGAGCGGGCGCGGGCTCGGCCCGAACCCGGCGTGACCGAGCTTGTCGGCCCAGCCGGCGTAGTAGAAGAAGTGCGCGGCCACGAGCGGCAGGTCCACGTCCCGCGACTCGCGGATCGGCTTGCCGTTGTCGAGGGACTCCAGCACCGCCAGCTCGCGCGAGCGCTCCTGGATGATCCGCGCGATGCGGAACAGGTACTTGGCCCGCTCGGAGCCGGGCAGGGCGCTCCAGCCGCCGAACGCCTTGCGCGCGGCGCGCACCGCGCGGTCCACGTCGTCGGCCGAGGCGCAGGCCACCTCGGCGAGCGTCTCCTCGGTGGCGGGGTTGACGGTCTTGAACTCCGGGCCGGAGCCCTCGGTGAACTCGCCGTCGATGAACAGGCCGTAGGACGGCCGCAGGTCGACGACCTCGCGCGACTCGGGGGCCGGCGCGTACTCGAACATCGCCATCCTCAGTCCAGGGTGAAGTAGTCGGGACCGGCGTAACGGCCGGTGGCCAGCTTCTCGCGCTGCATCAGCAGGTCGTTGAGCAGCGACGAGGCGCCCAGGCGGAACCAGTCGGGCGAGAGCCAGTCGTCGCCGGCGACCTCGTTGACGAGCACCAGGTTCTTGATGGCGTCCTTGGTGGTGCGGATGCCGCCGGCGGGCTTGACGCCGACCTGGCGGCCGGTGCGGTCGCGGAAGTCGCGCACCGCCTCCAGCATGACGAGCGTCACCGGCAGCGTCGCCGCGGGCGAGACCTTGCCGGTGGAGGTCTTGATGAAGTCGGCGCCGGCCAGCATCGCGAGCCACGAGGCACGCCGCACGTTGTCGTAGGTGGCCAGCTCGCCGGTCTCCAGGATGACCTTGAGGTGGGCGTCGCCGCAGGCCGCCTTGACCGCGACGATCTCCTCCCACACCTTGAGGTAGTCGCCGGACAGGAACGCGCCCCGGTCGATCACCATGTCGATCTCGTCGGCGCCCGCGGCGACCGCGAGCTCGGTGTCGGCCACCTTGACGTCGAGGGAGGAGCGGCCGCTGGGGAAGGCCGTGGCCACGGAGGCCACCTTCACGCCCGAGCCGGCCACGGCCTCCGCGGCCACGGGAACCATGTCGGGATAGACGCAGACGGCCGCCACGCGGGGGACCCCGGCGCCGGGGTGGACGGCCTTGACGCACATGGCCCGCACCTTGCCGCGGGTGTCGGCGCCCTCCAGGGTGGTCAGGTCGACCATCGAGATGGCCAGATCGATCGCCCGGGCCTTGGCCGTCGTCTTGATGGAACGGGTGCCCAGCATCGCCGCCCGCTGGTCCGCGCCGACCCGGTCCACACCGGGCAGGCCGTGCAGGAACGCTCTGAGCGTCGTGCCGGAAGCGGCCACGTCCGCGAGCGAAGTAGTCATAGTTGACACCTTCACAGCATCGCCGACCAGGGTGGCCAGCTCCAAACCGGATCTTTCCCCTGGTGTCCGGCCACTCGTGTCCGGTGAGCGGAGGAGAGGGCTCCCAGGGCGGCGTAAGGCGGCTCTGAGGTGCGCGTAGGGCTGTCTAAGGCGGTACGGGGCCACGTCCTAGGTACCCCTCTGCCAGAACCGCCCCGGAGATAGGGAATCCGCCCGATGTGGCGGGGTGGGCCTTAGCCCGAATCTTAAGGATGTCAGGAAGAAGCGGGTTGAAACAGGAGACACCATGAACCCCGAGATGGACTACCAGCTGATGAAGAGCCACGCGCGGGAGCTGCGCGCCGCCGCCGAGGAGCACCGCCGGGTACGCGAGGCGGAGAAGGGCAACAAGTCCGAGCGTCGCTCGGTCTTCGGCAAGCGCCGTTCTTCATGAGCACGTCACGAGAGCCCGGCCGCACCCTCCCTCGCGGCCGGGCCTCTGCGCCCACCTGAAGAACCGTCCCCACCGGGAATCCCTCATAAATACGGCGAAAGCTCACCAAAGGGCATGACATGCTGGAAGACATGCTGGGCCGTTCGGTGAGTCCCGTCTTCGTCGGACGGGCGGAGGAGTTGACGACCCTCTCCCAGGCGTTCGCGGAGGCCCGGCAGGGCAACGCGACGGCCGTGCTGCTCGGCGGCGAGGCCGGCGTCGGCAAGACCAGGCTCGCGCAGCGCTTCGCCGAGCAGGTCACCCGGGACGGCGCCCTCATCCTGTACGGCGGATGCGTCGAGCTGTCGGCCGAGGGCCTGGCCTACGCGCCGTTCACCGCCGCGCTGCGGCAGCTCGTCCGGGAGCAGGGCCGCGCCCGGGTGGCGTCACTGCTGCCCGAGGGCGCCGAGCGCGACCTTGCCCGGCTGCTGCCCGAGTTCGGCGAGCCCAGCGGGGACGGCGACACCGACACCGGCCGGGCACGGCTGTTCGAGCAGATCCTCACGCTGCTGGAGCGGCTGGCCGAGAGCCGCCCGACCGTCCTCCTCATCGAGGACATCCACTGGGCCGACAGGTCCAGCCGCGACCTGATCGCGTTCCTGTGCCGCAACCTGAGCGCGCCTCAGGTGCTCATCGTCATGACATACCGCTCCGACGACCTGCACCGGCAGCACCCTCTGCGCCCGGTGCTGGCCGAGCTGGGGCGGGTCAGCGGCGTTCTCCGGCTCGACCTGCCCCGCCTGTCCAAGGACGAGGTGGCCCAGCAGATGGCCGGCATCCTCGGCAAATCGCCCGCCTTCCACAAGGTGGAGAAGGTCTACGACCGCAGCGAGGGCATCCCGCTGTTCGTCGAGGCGCTGCTCGACGGCGGCGTGGACTGCGCGTTCCCGTCCTCGATGCAGGACCTCATCCTCGGCGCGGTCGAGCGGCTGCCCGAGGAGACGCAGCGGGTGCTGCGCATCGCCGCCGCCGGCGGCATCCGCGTCGGTCACGCGCTGCTCGCCGCCGTCAGCGGCCTGTCCGACCCGGAGCTGGAGGGCGCGCTGCGCCCGGCCATCGCCGGCAACGTGTTACAGATCGCCGACGGCCGCGCCTACCTCTTCCGCCACTCGCTCATCCGCGAGGCCGTCCACGACGAGCTGCTGCCCGGCGAGCACCAGCGGCTGCACGCCCGCTACGCCGAGGAGATCTCCCGCGACCGCACGCTCGTGCCGCCCGGCCGCGCCGAGGTCGAGCTGGCCCACCACTGGCACGGCGCGCGCGACGACGAGTGGGCGCTGATCTCCGCCTGGGAGGCGGCCCGCGCGTCGTTCCACGCCTTCGCCTACACCGAGGCCATCCCCCTGCTGGAACGCGTGCTCATGCTGTGGGACCGCGTGCCGGACGCGGCCGAGCGCATCGGCGCCGACCACACCGCGGTGCTGGAGAAGGCCAGCGAGGCCGCGCGCGCCAGCGGCGACCTCGACCGGGGCCTGAAGTTCGTCAAGGCGGCGCTGGCCGAGCTGGACGAGACGCGCGAGCCGGCCCGGGTCGCCAAGCTGCTCGTGCGCTGGGCCCAGCTCAAGGTCTACAAGGAGAAGACCGACGTCGTCGAGCAGCTCCGCCACGCGCTGCGCCTCGTGCCCGAGCCGAACCTGGCCCGCGTCGACGTCATCGTGCCGATGTCGCAGCACCTCATGCTGCGCGGCGACGCCGAGGAGGGCCTCGCGCTCGCCGAGGAGGGCCTCGCCCTGGCCAGGAAGCTGGGCGACCGTTGCCAGGAGGCCGAGCTGCTGCTCAACGTGGCGCTCGGCCAGTCGCTCGCCGGCGACACCGAGGCCACGCTCGCCACCAACCTGCGCGCGCTGGAGATCGGCCGCGAGGAGGGCTCCGGCCGGGTGATCACCCGCGCGATCGGCAACAACGTCGACACGCTCAACGACCTCGGCCGCTGGCAGGAGGCCCTGGCGCTGGGCGAGGAGGGCTGGCGGCAGGCCAAGAAGTACGGCCGGGTCCGGCTGTCCGGCCTGTTCAGCCTGCTCAACATGGCCGAGACGCTGGAGGCGATCGGCCGCTGGGACGAGGCCCTCGACACCGTCGATCGGGCGCTCAACCTCGGCCCGGTGCTGCGCAACCGCCACCACCTGCTGCGGGTGCGGGCCGACGTGGCCATCGGCCGGGGCGAGGTGGACCTCGTGGAGAGCATCCTGCGCGAGACCGGCGTGCTGTCCGAGCGGCCGGAGGACTTCGTCCAGGACATCACCAACAGCATGCGGCTGCACATCGGCTGGCACCTGCTGCGGGGCGAGCCGGACGCCGCGCTGGCGGTCGCCGAGCGCACGCTCGCCCGGCCCGCCCAGTCCCCGAAGGCCATGCTCGGCTGGCGGCTGCTCGCCCTGCTGACCGTGGTCTGCGACGCGATGCAGGACGCCGAGCCGGCCCGTGCCCGCGCGGTGCGCGAGCAGGCCGCCGAGGTCGCCGCCCGGCTCAAGGTGAGCGGGCCGGTCGCCGAGGCGTACCGGCTGTCGTACTCACGTGACTTCGACGCCGCCGCGGCGGCGTGGGAGCGGCTCAACCGCCCGCACAACCAGGCCAAGGCCCTCCTGCGGGCCGCCGGGGTCGCGGCCCGGTCGGGCGACCGTGAGGGGGCCGCGTCACGGCTGGCGCCGGCCCGGCCGCTGGCGGCGGAGCTGCGGGCCGCGCCGCTGCTGGAGGAGATCGACGCGCTGGCCCGCCGCGTCGGCGGGATCCAGCCGCAGCAGCCCGGCCAGGTGACGCCGGAGCTGCTCACACCGCGCGAGCTGGAGGTGCTGCGGCTGGTGGCGCTCGGCCGCACCAACCGCGACATCGCCGGCGAGCTGTTCATCTCGGCCAAGACGGTCAGCGTGCACGTGTCGAACATCCTGGCCAAGCTCGGGGTGACGACGCGCGGCGAGGCCGCCGCGGCGGCCCACCGCCTCTCGCTGCTGTCGCTCTAGGCACGCCTCACACGAACGCCTCCACCAGCAGGACGACGCCGAACACGGCGAACGCGGCGGCGGCGCCGTACCTGATGACCTTCTCCGGCAGGTGCTTGCCCAGCATGCGGCCGACCACGATGGCCAGCGCGTCGGCGGCCACCATGCCGACCGTGGAGCCGATCCACGTGCCCAGCCAGCCGTGCTGCGTGGCCAGCGTGATCGTGGCCAGCATGGTCTTGTCGCCCAGCTCGCTCAGGAAGAACGCCACGGTGACGGCGATGATCGCGTTGCGGGTGGTGCGCTGCGCCTTGTTCGACTCCTCGTCGGACAGCTCGTCACCCCTGAGCGTCCAGAGGGCGAACCCGAGGAACGCGATGCCCGCCACGACGGAGATGGCGGTGGTGGGCAGCGCGTCGCCCACCAGCCGGCCGACGGCCACGCTGAACAGGTGAACGACGGCCGTCGCCAGGGTGATGCCGGTCAGCACCGGCCAGAACTTGAAACGGGTGGCGAACGTCATCGCCATCAGCTGGCTCTTGTCACCCAGCTCCGCCACGAAGATGACGGCGAGACTGATCCAGAACGCTTCCAACGGTCCTCTTCCGCGCGGCCGGACCGTGAGCGGGCCGCCCGGGGGAGATCCGGGCATGACTCCGGCCCGGCAGCGTCTTCGTCCATGACGTACATGTCCACGACTGCCAGGCCGAAGGTCTCGTCCGCCCGTCAAAGGCCCGCGTGACCGGGCGCCGCGGCGCCAGTGTGTCGATCACGCGATTGGGACTACTCCCCCTCGGTGTGTTTCCGGAGAACTCTAACAAGTCTCCGGGTGTGCCCTATTCCGGGGCCCCGGCCACGGCCGGCTGCCCGGGGTCCAGCTCGCAGCCGACCAGCACCGGCTCGTTGACCAGCGTCACCCCGAACTTCTCCCGCACCCCGTCGCGCACCTCGCCGGCCAGCGCCAGCAGGTCGGCCGCGGTGGCCTCGCCCTGGGGGTTGGTCAGCGCCAGCGTGTGCTTGGTGGAGATGCGGGCCGGGCCGCGGGAGTAGCCCTTGGCGAAGCCCGCCTGCTCGATCAGCCAGGCCGCGGGGATCTTGACGGAGCCGTCCGGCAGGTCCCAGCGCGGGTGACCGGGCGCGCGGGTCCCCAGCTCCTCCGCCTCCTCCCGGCTCAGCACCGGGTTGGTGAAGAACGAGCCCGCGCTGCGGGTGTCGGGGTCGGCCGGGTCGATCACCATGCCCTTGGAGCGCCGCAGCTCCAGCACGGCCTCACGGGCGTCCGCCAGCGGCACCCGCTCGCCGGGCTCGACGCCGAGCCGCCCGGCCAGCTCCTTGTACGCGATGGGCGCCGACAGCCCGGACACGTCCAGGGCGTAGGTCACCGCGAGCACCACGTGCCGCCCGGGGTCGCGCTTGAACGCGCTGTCGCGGTAGGAGAAGGCACACTGGCGCGCCTCCACGTCGACGACGTGACGCGTGCGGCGGTCGTAGGCGCGTACGCACCTGATGGTCTGGGAGACCTCCTGGCCGTACGCGCCGACGTTCTGGATGGGGGTGGCGCCGACCAGGCCGGGGACGCCCGACAGGCACTCGACGCCGGCCCAGCCCTCCGCCACGGCGCGGGCGGCCAGCGACTCCCAGCTCTCGCCCGCCTCGACCGTGACGAGCACCTGCTCGCCGTCGCGCGAGACCGACACGCCCTCGGAGGCGACCTTCACGACCAGGCCGTCGAAGCCGTCGTCGGCCACCACGACGTTGCTGCCGCCGCCGAGCACGAGCACCGGCTCGCCCGTCCGGTCGGCCTCGGCCACCTCGGAGACCAGCTGCTCAGCGGTGGCTGCCTCGACGAAGCGGCGGGCCGGGCCGCCCAGGCCCAGCGTGGTGTACGGCGCGAGCATCTCCATGAGCCCCAAGCTTAGGAGATGCCCGGACCGCTCCGGAGGCTCTCCTCTTCGACGGGATCGGGAGCTCGTCAGCGCTGGCGGCGGACCGGGAGGCGGTCGCCGGGGACCACCTGGACGCCGCGCAGTCCCCGGGACAGCTCCGAGCCGTCCCGCGCGTCCTCGGGTGCGTCGCCGAGGGCCGCCGACCTCCGTACCGCCAGCAGGTCGCCGCCGAGCGCGGAGACCTCCCGCGCGGCCTCTCCCGGGCCGCTCTCGCGCCAGGCGCCGCCGTCCTGCTCCAGGCCCGTCCACCCGGCCGCCACCGCGCCGTCGTCGATCGCCGCGACGAGAGGCGTGATCGCGTCGCCGTCCAGCACGACGGAGCTGTCCATCACGACGTGCACCTCGGCCGTGTCCAGCCGCAGCAGCTTGGCCCGGCACTCCCCCCACGTGGCCGTGCCGCCCCGCCAGGCGGGCTTCTCCTCGACGTGCCAGACGGTGAAGCGCTCCGGGTGGCGGCCGGCCAGCTCGCTCAGCACCGCTCCGGCGCCGTCCACGTCGCCGAGGTCGAGGGCCAGGATGTGCGCGGCGGTGTGCTCGATCACCGAGCGCAACGTCCGGCGCGTGTCCTCGGGGTTCCCGTCGACCACGACGCCGACGGTGGTCGTGATGTCCTCGGTGCGTACCCGCTGCCGCTCGGCGTTGACGCCGAGGTCGTCCAGGCGGTTGACGGCCAGCGAGCCGTCCCAGACGCGCTGGGCGTGGAGGAGGTCGTCGCCGGGGTCGCCGTGCTGGGCCGGGTCGCCGGAGAAGCCGAACTCCGCGGCGGGGTTGCCGCGCGCGCCGGACCCGGCGGCGCCCCCCGCGCCCGCCCCGGCGGAACGGGCCCGGCCCGTGCCGACCCCGGTGGCTACCGTCTGAGCGCTTCCCGCCGGCCGGTCGGCGGGGCTCGGGCCCGCGCCGCCCGAACCCGTGCCGCCCGGGCCCGCGCCGCCCGCGGTGTCGCGGCCGGTGCCCGTGCCGCCCGCGATGTCCTGCGGCCTCGGGGGACGCAGGCGGCGCGACGGCGTGCCGTCGGTCACGGCGGACACGGGGATCGATCGGACCGTTGGCCAGACTGTGACATGGTGCGGAGCTTCGGTCATGTCCAGTCCGCTACCCCGAAGCCACCCGCCCTATCGACTCGCTCGGCTGATCCGCGTCCGGACGCCCGTCTGTCCGGTCGAGATCCGGGTCTGCGGCCAGGATGCGGCGGTGGAGCTCCTGGACGGGCCTGCCGGGCTCCAGGCCGTGGTCGGCGATCAGCGTCGCGCGGAGCACGCCGTACGCCGACAACGCCTCCGCCTGGCGGCCCGCGCGGTACAGCGCCAGCATGAGCAGCGCGTGCAGCGGCTCGCGGGCCGGGTACGTCAGGGTGAGCTCCCGCAGCTCCGGGACGGCCGCCGCGGGCCGGCCGAGGTCGACGTCGGTCCGCAGGACCGCCTCGACGGCCAGCAGCCGAGCCTCCTCCAGGCGGCCGGCGTGCGCCCGGACCATCGGCGTGGCGGGGACGTCGGCCAGCGCGGGCCCGCGCCACAGGGTCAGCGCCGCCTCCAGCCGCGCGCGGGCCTGCGTCAGCTGCCGGTCCCGGACGGCACGCCGGCCGTCCGCGAGCAGCCGCTCGAAGCGGGCGGCGTCCGTCTCCTCCGAGGCCACGCTCAGCTCGTACGAGCCCTGCCGCGTGCGCAGGTCGTCGCCGAGCAGCCGGCGCAGCCGCCACACGTACCCCTGGAGCGTCTTGCGCGCGAACTTCGGCTCCGAGCCCTGCCACAGCTCCTCGGCGATCCGGTCCGCCGAGACGGGACGGCCGGCGTTGATCGCGAGGATGGCCAGGACGGCGCGGTGCTTGGGCGCGGTGATGGCCACCGCGCCGTCACCCCGGAGGATCTGCAGCGGGCCGAGCAGGCCGAGACGGACTCCATGGGACGTCGGGGGCAATGACTCCTCCTGAGCTCCTGCTGAAACGGACAGGCCACATCAGTGCTATCGGGCGGAGCGGATCCCGATCTAGACTGCCACGCCGCGCTTGCGCGGACCTTGCGCGCATGGGGCGGCTTCGCCGGGTACTTCGCCGGGTACGAGGGGGCTTGACAGGCTTGACAGGCTTGACGGGTTCGACAGGTGCGACGGGTTCGACGGGATGCCTGGAATTCCGGATCCTCGGGCCCCTGGAGTTCCGGCGCGAGGGCTCTCCCGTGCCGCTGACCGCGCCGAAGCAGCGGGGGCTGCTGGCCGTGCTGCTGATCAGGGCGGGGCGGCCCCTGCCGGCGGAGAGACTGGTCGACGAGCTGTGGGGAGCGGAGCCGCCGCGCAGCGCGGACGGCACGCTGCACTCCCTGCTCTCCCGGCTGCGCGGCAAGGGCCTGAGCGGGCTGGTCAGGGAGCCGGGCGGCTACCGGCTGGAGCTGGACGGGGCGACGCTCGACGCCCGCGTCTTCGAGCGGCAGGCCGTACGGGCGCGCGAGCTGGCCGAGGCAGGACGGCTCGAACGCGCCGCGGGGGTCTTCCGTGAGGCCCTGGGTCTGTGGCGGGCGGAGTCCCTCACCGACGTGCCGGACTCGCCGATCGTGACGGCCGAGCGGGCGCGCCTCGACGGGCTGCGGCCCGCGGTCGTCGAGCAGTACGCCGACGTGCTCGCCCGGCTCGGCCGGCACGCCCAGGCGGCCGGGGAGCTGCGGGGGACGCTGGCCGAGCACCCGCTGCGCGAGTCCCTGTGGGAACGGCTGGTCCTGGCGCTGGACCGGTCGGGACAGTCGGGGGAGGCACTGGCCGCGTACGAGGAGGCGCGCCGCGTGCTCGCCGAGGAGCTGAGGCTGGACCCGGGGCCGGAGCTGCGCCTGCTCCAGCAGACGATCCTCCGGCGCCGCGCCAGGGCCGCCACCGGCGACTCCCGGGCGAGCGGCTCCCAGGACAGCGGCTCCCGGGCGGGCGGCTCCCAGGACGGCGGCTCCCAGGACGGCGGCTCCGGGGCCGGCGGTGAGGGGGACGCCGGGGTGGAGGCCGGCGGGGAGCCCCAGGGGCTGCCGCCCGATCTGGCGTACTTCACCGGCCATCGCGCCGCCCTGCGGGAGCTGACCGCGCTCGCCGAGGGCGAGAACACGACGGCGACCGCGGAGGAGGCCGACCAAGGGTGCTCCCCGGCCGACCTCGGGCGCGAGACCGTGGTCGTGGTCAGCGGCATGCCCGGCGTGGGCAAGTCCGCGCTCGCCGTCCACTGGGCGCACCGGATGGCCGGGCGCTTCCCCGGCGGGCGGCTCTTCATCGACCTGCGCGGACACCGGCCGCGGGAGGCCGTCACGCCCCGGGAGGCGCTGGACCGGTTCGTGCGCGCCCTCGGCATGCCGCCGGAGCGCGTCCCGGCCGGGGAGGACGAGCTCGCCGCCGCCTACCGGTCCTTGCTCGCCGACCGGCGCGTGCTCGTCGTGCTCGACAACGCCCGCGACCCCGCCCAGGTGGAGCCGCTCCTGCCGGGCACCGGCGGCAGCCTGGCACTGGTCACCAGCCGCGGCCGGCTCGCCGGGCTGGCCCTTCGCCACGCGGTGACGACCGTCGAGCTGGACGTCCTGACCGAGCCGCAGGCCGTGGCGCTGCTGGCCGCGGTCGTCGGCCCCCGCGCCGCCGACGATCCGGAGGCCGTGGCCGAGCTGGCCCGTCAGTGCGGGCGGCTGCCGCTGGCTCTGCGGATCGCCGGCGCCCACCTGGCCGGCCACCCCCACCGGCCGATCCGGACCTACCTGGCCGACCTCGCGGAGCGGGGACGGCTCGCCGCGTTGCGCCTCGGCGACGCCCCGGCCGCCGCGGTCATGGCCGCGTTCGACCTGTCGCACGAGGCGCTGGCCGGACCCGACCGGGTCGCGTTCCGCCGCCTCGGGCTGGTCCCCGGCGGCGACTTCACCGCTCCGGCGGCGGCCGCGATGCTCGGCGTCTCCGCCGCCGAGGCCCGTGCCCGGCTGGACGCGCTGCGCGCCGCGAGCCTGCTCCAGTGCCGTCGCGGCCGGCTGAGCGAGGAGCGTTACCGCTTCCATGACCTCCTCCGCGACTACGCCCGTCACCAGGCCGAGACCGAGGACGCCCCCCACACGCGACAGGAGGCGCTACGGCGGCTTCTGGAGTGGTACGTCACGCTCCGCGACCCCCTCGCGCTCGACGAGGAGCACGAGAACGTGCTCGCCGCCACGCGCCACGCCGCGGAGCACGGCCTCGACGCCGCCTGGCGGCTGCCCGCCGCGCTCGCCGAGCCGCTGCGGCTGCGCCACCGCCTGATCGACGCCGCCGAGCTGCACGCCCTGGCCGCCGCCGCCGCGGGGCGGGCGGGAAGGAGCCGCGAGGAGGCCGCCGCCCGCGGTGACCTCGGCACCGTGTTCGAGCATCTGGGCCGCTACCCCGAGGCCCTGGCCGAGCACCGCGGAGCGCTCGAGATCCACCGGCGGCTCGGGGACGCACATGGCGCGGGCGTCGCGCTGCGCAGCATCGGCGCCGTCTCCTGGCTGCTCGGCCGGTACGACGCCGCGCTGGCCGAGCTGGACGAGGCCCGGCGCCTCCTGGAGAGGTCGGGCGACGACGACGCCGTGGGCCGGACGCTCAACCTCACCGGCATCGTGCTGCGGCACCTCGGCCGCCTGGAGGAGGCCGTCGCCTGCTACGAGCGGGCGCTGGCCGTCCACCGTGGCACCGGTGACGTCCACGGCCAGGCGAACACCCTCAACAACCTCGGCGTCGTCCGCAACACCCAGGGCCGGCCCGCCCTGGCGCTGGAGTTGTACCGCGAGGCGCTGGCCCTGCGCCGGGCGGCGGGCAGCCGCAAGGGCGAGGCCCGCGCGCTCAACAACATCGGCCTGGCCGAGGTCGCCCTCGGGCGGCACGCGGCGGCGCTCGGGCACCTGCGGCAGGCGCTGGCCCTGCACCGCGAGACGGGCGACCGCAGGGGCGAGGGGCAGGTGGCCAACGACCTCGCGGGCCTCTACCACCGGCTCGGCCGGGAGGAGGAGGCGCTGGCGCACTACGCCGCGGCTCTGCGCATCCGGGACGGCATCGGAGACCGCAAGGGGCTGGCGGAGACCCACCAGGAGCTGGCCGAGGCTCATGCGGCCCGGGGCGACGCCGAGGCCGCCCGGCACCATCTGGCGACGGCCGAGCGGCTCTTCGACGAGCTGGGCGTGACCGGCTGACCGCACCCCGCCGGTCGGGCGCCGACCGGCTCGACGCATGACCGCACCCCGCCGGTCAGGCGCCGACCGGCTCGACGCATGACCGCATCCTGGCGGTCAGGCGCCGACCGGCTCGATGAGACCGGC
Source organism: Nonomuraea sp. NPDC050383 (assembly GCF_044459125.1). Taxonomy (NCBI): domain Bacteria; kingdom Bacillati; phylum Actinomycetota; class Actinomycetes; order Streptosporangiales; family Streptosporangiaceae; genus Nonomuraea; species Nonomuraea sp. NPDC050383. The sequence goes on along the minus strand of NZ_JBITIP010000008.1, from coordinate 142,853 downwards.
CGACAGGAGGCCCGCCAGGCCGGCGCCGAGCCCGGCGTCCGCGTCGGGCCCCGCCGCCTCGCGGTAGCGGGCGCGCAGCGAGGTCAGGTCCCCGCCGTCGCACAGGGCGTACAGCAGCCAGGCGTGGCCGTTGAGCCACTGGAACCGCGGCGTTCCGGGAGAGACGGCCACGAGCTGCCCCTGCTCGGGGATCGGGCACACGTGAACCGGCCGCGCCTGGCGGTAACCGCGCGCCTCCAGCTCCACCTCCGGCCGCACATCCGGCCGCGCCTGGACAGGACGAGAGGGGGCGGGCACGGGCAGGTGGCCCGGCGCGAGGGGAGACACGGCTCCCACCAGCCAGTCGACGAAGCGCCTGCCGTTGTCCGTCAGCCCCTCGCCGTACGCCAGCGCGGCCTGCCGGGCGAGGTAGGCGACCCGTTCGAGGCCGGTGGTGTGCGTGCCCTCCGCCGCGGCAGGGCTGCCGGGCGTGGCCCGGTCGGCGAACGCGGTCGCCGGCGGCGTGCCGTACCGGGACCGGACGGCGGGACTCGCCGCCGCGGCCGCCGCCTGGAACAGCAGCAGGTGGGCGTACACGTGCAGGGCGAACAGGACCCGCGTCAGCGTCCACGGCCGCACGCGCCACGGGATGGGGACCATCTGGTCGGCGTCCGCGACCATGGAGCCGGTGCGGAGCACGTCGAACAGCTTCAGGTGCAGCCCTTCGTGGAACAGCGTCTCGGCCGCCGTCCACGGGTCGTCCAGCCGTTCGGGAGCCAGGAACAGCGCCGAGGGCAGCGGGTCGCCGCCGGAGATCGAGTTGAGCGCGCCGTCGGCCAGCTCGTCGCGGACGAACCCGGTCAGCGAGACGTGCGGCAGCACCCCGGCGCCCGTGCGGGGCAGCAGCTCGCCAAGGAGCGCCGCGGCGCGGGTCAGGGCCGACAGCATGCCGGCGTCGGGGCGGACCCGGCCGCCGGAGCCCTCCTGCGACAGCGTCCCGGCCAGCAGCTCCTCCAGCCGGGCGCTCAGCTTGCGCTCCGGCCCGGAGGACGGGTGGAGGTCCGTCCACACCCACGAGACGGCCCCCGGCCAGGGGCGCACCCTCGGCTCGGACAGGCGCTCGCACGGGCCCACCCCGTCGAGCGTGTCGGCGACGCCGCTCTCCAGGAACCCGGCGAGGGCCCCGGTCCGACCGGCTCCCCGCTCCAGGGCCGTCAGGTCGTTCTCGAACGCGTTGCGCAGCACCGGGTCGTACATCAGGGGCCGCAGCTCGGCGTCCCCGGCCTGCGCCAGCCGCTCCAGCCGGCCGGCGGCGCCCGGATGGTGCCGGGCCAGCACGCCGAGACCGAGGCGGTGACGGGCGAGGTTGCGGGTCTCGATGGCGGCGGCGTCGCCGAACCGGGGGTCGGAGCCGAGCGCCAGGTCGATGCGGGATATCAGGTCGTCGTTCGGTACGGCGTCCACGGGCGTCACCTCGATCTCACCAGGGGGTCTCATGGGGGACCTCGCCGGGCGACCGGCGGCGGGAGTGCCCGCCGCCGGCCGCCCGTCCTCGCGTTACTCGGCGCGGGGGGACGCGAAGGGCGGGTACCAGGCGCGCTCGTGCTGCGCGTCGGTCGTGACGGCCGGCGTCGCGTTCGCGGCCAGCGTGAACTGCGGTACTTCCACGGTCTGAGTCGGCATGCTGTTGGCTCCGTTCTCCTTGATCGCTTGGCGTACTCGAATGTACGGAGCGCCGGTGTGGAGCCGGTGTGGCGGCGATCTCGCCGCAGGAGGAGCACGGAGCGCTCGGACGCGGAGGGCCGGATGAGCGGAGGGTCTGACGGGCGGAGGGTCGGACGGGCGGAGGGTCAGGCGGCCACGGCTCAGGCGAGCTGGACGACGGCGCGCGCCTTGGACAGCACCCTGGCGTCGCCCGAGCGGGCCGTCAGGCCGACGACCACGCGCCGGTCAGCCAGCTTCTCCTCCACCACGCCACTGACCGTGATCGTGGCGCCCTCTTCGTCGTCGGGCACCACCACCATCGAGGAGAACCGCACCCCGTAGTCGACCACCGCCGCCGGATCCCCGGCCCAGTCGGTGACGAAGCGGCCGGCCTGCGCCATGGTGTACATGCCGTGCGCGATGACGTCGGGCAGCCCGACCACCTTGGCGAAGCGCTCGTTCCAGTGGATGGGGTTGTAGTCGCCCGACGCGCCCGCGTACATGACCAGGTTGACCCGCCGCACCGGGTAGTCGACGGCCGGGAGCTCCCGGCCCACCTCGACCTCGTCGTACTTCACCGTCGCGGTCATCAGGCCGCACCTCCCCGCTCGACGATCGTGTTGTACGTGGTGCAGACCGCCTCGCCGGACACGGTGGTGACCTCGCTGCGGATGGTCATCAGCTCGTTGCGGCCGGCGCTGCGGATGTCGGTGATCGTGGAGCTGGTGACCAGCTCGTCGCCCGCGTAGATGGGACGGACGTACTCGAACCGCTGCTCGCCGTGGACGACCATCGCGATGTTCAGGCCGAGCTCGGGGTCCACCAGCGCCTCGCTGCCGCCCTGGAGACTGAACACGATGGGGAACGTCGGCGGTGCGACGACGTCGGGATGGCCGGCCGCCCGCGCGGCCTCCTTGTCCCGGTAGATGGGGTTGCCGTCGCCGATGGCGGCCGCGAACTCCCTGATCTTCACCCGGCTGACCTCGTACGGGGCGCTGGACGTGTACGTGCGCCCGACGAAGTCACGGTTCAAGGCCATCTGTGCTCCTTCGCATCGGCTCCCCCGCATGGGCTGCGCCGTCGAGCCAGACGCTAACAGAACAAGGTTCGGCTGTCGTCGCCGCTTTCCCGGGATTTTGCCGAGGGGATCAGGCCACCGGGCGGAGCGACACCGGTGGGCGAACACGACAAACCGGCGCCTCGATCCGGGGCGCCGGTTGTGTGGTGCGTGTGGCCAGGCAGTGCTGCCGGGCGAGCCGCGCTCGGAAGAGCTAGCGGGTCTCGCGGTGCGCGCGGTGGCAGCGGCAGTTGGGGCAGTACTTCTTCAGCTCAAGCCGATCCGGGTCATTGCGCCGGTTCTTCCGCGTGATGTAGTTGCGGTGCTTGCACTCCTGGCAGGCCAGCGTGATCTTCGGCCTAACGTCGGTGGCAGCCACGTGGGAGTGCCTTTCTACGTTCGGGACTAGGACATGCCCAAGCCCAGGTCGGCGACCTGGGGAGGGGCAGTAGCGGAGGCCGGACTTGAACCGGCGACACAACGATTATGAGCCGTTTGCTCTGCCTGACTGAGCTACTCCGCCTTTGAGCCGGATGAAACGACCCGGCCCGTCGAGGATACCCGACCCGTGAAGCACATATGTACTTCGCCTGATCGGGTGAGTGCTCCCAGTATGCCTCAGGAACACCACTCTGACGAAATCAACGTCAGGGGCCCGTTCCCGCATTCCGGGGAGCGGCCGATCGCTCCGAGCGGGGCTGGAGGGGCGGCGGGCTCACTGGCCGCGCGGAGTGCGCGTCAGCGTAGCAGCGGGGCCCCGGCCGCGCGACCTCTTCCCGCCCTTCCATGGACCGGTGATCAGTGGTCGGTGCGCGGGGCTGGAAAAGGCGGCACAACGAGAAACGCCCGACTCCGCGTTCCTGCGGGTCGGGCGTACTGTCTGCTCGTGTTGCGAGCCCCCAAACGGAATCGAACCGTTGACCTTCTCCTTACCATGGAGACGCTCTGCCGACTGAGCTATAGGGGCCTGTCCGGCGCTGCGGACAGGTGTAACCATACACGGCCCTCAGCGATGATGCGAACTCGTCGAGGCCGCGCAGGTCGCGCTAGCCGACGGCCTCGAAGCCCCGCCGTGGCCGCAGGCTGACGACCTCGCAGAGATCGGCCAGGTCGACGAACGCGGCCACCTCGGCGACGGAGAAGCAGTCGGCGACGACCTGCCCCTGACGGCACACCCGCAGCACCTGCCGCCCGTCGCGCAGCCCCGGAACGATCTCATAGCCGTCGGGCCCGACCCATCGCCTGTCCATAGCGGCACAGATTAGCCCTCCGGTCTCTCATTTTTCGGCAGGCGACTGTCGTTACACCCCTACCAAGAAGGTCCGGACGGCGTCAGAGCCGGTAGAAGCCGGCGAAGTCCTTGAGCCGGGAGATGCGGTCCACGCGGACGAACGCCCCCGTCTCGGGCGCGTTGATCATCTTTCCGTCGCCCAGATAGATCCCGACATGGTGGGTGTCGAGGCCCTTCCGCGTGGCCCTGCCGAAGAAGACGAGGTCCCCGGGCGCGGCCGAGCCGACCCGGCGCATCCGGCGCACCTGGTCGTTGGTGGTACCCGGCCCCAGCACGTCCTCGCCGTGCGCCTGCGCGTACACCCATCGGGCGAACCCCGAGCAGTCCAGCCCGCGCGTCCGCTCCGCCGGGCACGGCAGGATGCTCCCCCGGTAACCGGCGCACGTGCCCTTCGACGGACCCGGCTCGGCGCCGTGGCCGCCGCCCCACGAGTAGGCGATGCGCTGCCCCTCGATCCGGAGCGCGATCCGCACGATCTCGGGCTGCACGTACGGCATGAGCGGCACGGACGCGGTCGCGGTCAGCAGGAGGAGCGCCGTCACGAGCGCGAGCCGCCGCCTCACCGACACCCAGGGCTCCCTCCGGTCACAAAGGTCTGCTCTGGACAGATACTGCCTTATCAGCTCACGAGGCGCTCAGCGTGAGCCGTACGGACCCGACCTCGAACCGCAGTCCGACAGTGCCCTTGGCCGACCGGGGCCTGGTGGTGAAGGTCAGCGTGGCCTTCTGCCCCCGCCGCAGCTCGGCGATCTCGCAGCGCACCGCCGTGCCGCTGAACGAGCAGCCGGGCGCCGCCACGACGCGCTGCCCGCCGTACGCGCGGCCGGAGACCTTGATGCGCGTCACCGGGTGCGGCCCCGTGTTGGACACCGTGACCGTGTAGTGCCTCCTGTCCCTGGCCGCTCCCGCGACCGTGATCTCGGCCGGCGGGTTGGCCAGGTCGTCCAGCTCGTCCTGGGCGCCGTTGAAGGAGTTCTGCCCGCCCGGCAGCGTCCCCTTCTCGGCCGACTGCCAGAACGTGTGCCGCTTCCACCCCTTGGGCAGCTCGCCCGGGTCGGCCCCCCAGCGCGCCAGCCACAGCGGGTTGGCCCTGAACGCGGCGGAGTCGCCCGTGCAGGTCCGCCACCAGCTCACGGTCGTGTAGATGATCGCCCGGCGGCCGGTCTCCTGCAGGTACCTCCCCGTGAACCCCTTGATCCAGGTCACCATGTCGGCGGGCGACAGGCCGTAGCAGGAGTTCTTGCCGTTGCGGTCCTTGTACGGGTTGTCCTCCAGGTCCAGCACGCCGGGCAGCGTCCACCCGTCGGACCTCCAGGCGCCGCCGTTGAGCAGGAAGAAGGCCGCCTGCGTCGCGCCGTCGGACTCGTGCGGCTGGGCGAAGTGGTACGCGCCGCGGGCCAGGCCGGCCGCCGCGGCGCCGTCGTACTGCGCGTCGAAGCGCGGGTTGCGGTAGTCGACGCCCTCGGTGGCCTGGACGAAGGCGAACTTCCCGCCGCCGGACACGACGGTGCTCCAGTCGACCTCGCCGGTCCAGTTGCTCACGTCCACCCCGGCGATCGCGCCGTCCGCCGCGGCGGCGGCGCCGCCGGACGCGCTCAGGGCGCCGGCCATCACGGCCGCGAGCGCGGCCCCCAACAGACGATTCACGCCGGTGATCATCGTGGAGCCCGTACGGGCCCGCAAGGCGATTCAGTTCACCGTTATCAAAGCGCTTTCTCCAAAAAATGTCCTTATTTCTAGAAATCGCAGCTCAATGACCGAAAAGACCTCATACCGAGTACGTGCTCACGCCATCATCTCCGCAGGTCAGCGCCGTACATGAACATGCGTTTCACGTTTGCCGGAAAGGGACATGCGGCCGCAAGATGTCCTGGATTCCCCAGACCGACCCCGCCCGGGGTCTCCCCGCCATGCTCAGAGGAGCCACAGCATGATCCATACCCGGGGACTGACCCGAGACTTCACGGTGAAGAAGGAGACCGTCCACGCCGTACGCGGCATCGACCTCGACGTGGAGGCCGGCCGGCTGGTCGCCTTCCTCGGCCCGAACGGCGCCGGCAAGTCCACGACGCTGCGCATGCTCACGACCCTGCTGCCCCCGACCTCCGGCACCGCCGTCGTCGCCGGCCACGACGTCGTCCGCGACCCCGGCCGGGTGCGCGCCCACATCGGGTACGTCGGCCAGAAGAGCAGCGCCGGCGAGAACTTCCAGGTCCGCGACGAGCTGGTCAGCCAGGGCCGCTTCTACGGCATGACCACCGCGACAGCGGCCGGGCGCGCCGACGAGCTGCTGGACCTGCTCGGCCTGCGCGCCCTGGCCCGCCGCCGGCCGGGCACGCTGTCCGGCGGCCAGCGCCGCCGCCTCGACATCGCCCTGGGGCTCGTCCACCGGCCCTCCCTGCTCTTCCTGGACGAGCCGTCCACCGGTCTCGACCCCAAGAGCCGCGCCGACATCTGGGAGCACATCCTGCGGGTGCGCGAGGCGTACGGCATGACCCTGTTCCTGACGACGCACTACCTGGAGGAGGCCGACACCATGGCCGAGCGGGTGGTGATCGTGGACGGCGGCCGGATCATCGCCGACGGCACGGCCGAGCGGCTGAAGAACGACCTCACCGGCGACCACATCACGATCACGACCCGGACCGAGGGCGAGGCGGCGGCGGCCGCGGTCGTCGCCCGCACGATGGCCGCACCCGGGACCTCGGGCGACGCTGTCACCGTGGACGGCACGACCGTGCGCCTGCGCGTCCCCGGAGCTCCCACCGCCCTGCCCGTCTACCTGCGCGCGCTGGAGGAGGCGGGCGTCAAGGCCGTCACCGCCGAGACCGGCCGCCCCACCCTCGACGACGTGTTCCTCACTCTCACCGGGAGAAGCCTCACCGATGAAGACCTTCCTGCGTGACACCGCCATCGTCTTCGGCCGCGAGGTCACCCCGGCGCTCCGGCAGCCGGCCGGGCTCCTGCTGGAGATGGGCCAGCCGCTGCTGTTCCTGTTCCTGTACGGGGCACTGCTGGACGGGGCGGTCGGGTCGTCCTGGCAGTGGTTCGTGCCGGGCATCCTCGTGATGATGTGCCTGACCGGGCCGATGGCCTCCGGCTACACGATGCTGGTGGAGCTGATCGGCGGCTCGCTGGAGCGCCTCCTGGTCACCCCGCTCAACCGCACGGCCATGCTCGTCGGCAGGACGATGAAGGTCACCGTGGTCCTGCTCTGCCAGGCCCTGCTCATCGTCGTCCTGGCGCTCCCGCTCGGGTTCCGGCTCCACCCCACGGGGGCGCCGGCCGGGATCGCGATGCTGCTGCTGTTCGCCACGGGGCTGGGCTCGCTGTCGTACACGCTGGCCATCAGGTCGGCGCCCGACGGCACCCTGTTCTACCTGGTCACCCAGGCGTTGTTGTTCCCGCTGATGCTGCTGTCCGGGGTGTTCCTGCCCATGAGCGGAGGGCCGTCCTGGCTGCGGGCGGTGGGCGAGGTCAATCCCGTCACGCACGTCGTGGACGCGCAGCGCGCCCTCTTCTCCGGCGACCTCACCCACCCCTCGGTCCTGTACGGCACGGCGGCCGCGGCGCTGGTGGCCGTCCTCGGCCTCGTCGCCGGCAACCGGGCCCTGCGCAAGGGCGTCTGAGACCCTGGGCGGCAGGCGTCACGGCCGGCCGCCAGGTGTCACGGGCCGATGGCCGTTCGTCAGGGGCTGACCGCCAGGAAGAGGAACGCGGCGAACAGCCCGAGGTGCACCCCGCTCTGCAGCAGCGTGGCGCGCCCCGGGACGACGGTGAGCGTGGAGACGGCCACGGTCAGCGCCAGCAGCACCAAGTGCGTGCCGCCCAGGCCGAGGAGCAGGGGCCCCTTCAGCCAGATGGACATGACCGCGATGGCCGGGATCGTCAGGCCGATGCTGGCCATCGCGGAGCCCAGCGCCAGGTTCAGGCTGATCTGGATCTGACCGCGCCGGGCCGCCCTGACCGCGGCGATCGTCTCGGGCAGCAGCACGAGCAGCGCGATCACCACGCCGACGACGGCCTGGGGCAGCCCGGCGTTCGCCACGGCCAGCTCGATGACCGGCGACTCCACCTTGGCCAGGCCGACGACGGACACGAGGGCCACCAGCAGCAGCCCGAGGCTGGCCAGCGCCGTGCGCCCGGACGGCCGCGGCGCGTGCTCCACCTCCGTGACCTCCGCCTTCCCCTCCCTGGTCTCCGTGGTGACCGGGAGGAAGTAGTCGCGGTGCCGTACGGTCTGCGTGAGCACGAACAGCCCGTACATCGCCAGCGACACCACCGCCGCGAACGCGAGCTGGGCCGAGGAGAACGCGGGCCCGCGCGCGCTGGTCGTGAACGACGGCAGGACCAGGCTGAGCGTGCTCAGCGTGGCGACCGTGGCCAGCGCCCCGCCGGTCCCTTCGGCGTTGAACACCGCGACGCGCCGCCGCAACGTGCCGGCCAGCAGGGACAGCCCCACGATGCCGTTACACGTGATCATCACGGCGGCGAACACGGTGTCGCGGGCGAGCGACGCCGTCTTCTCCCCTCCGGAGAGCATCAGGCTGACGATCAGCGCCACCTCGATCACCGTGACAGCCACCGCCAGGACCAGCGAGCCGAACGGCTCGCCGACCCGGTGCGCGATCACCTCGGCGTGGTGAACGGCGGCCAGCACGGCTCCGGCCAGGACGATGGCCAGCAGGACTGCCCAGGCCATGGGCAGGCTGCGTCCCCAGCCGAGCGCCAGCGAGAGCACCGCCAACGCCGGAACTGCTACGGTCCACCACTTCGCGATGTGACGACGCATATAGGCTGTAACGCCCTTTCTTTCGCAGTAACAACGACAATCACTTCCATCATGCCCGTTTCATGCGAAATGTCGCGCAGTGTGACGCAAGGGAGGATCGGCGCCCCAGGGTGCCCGCCGGTGGAGAATGAGCCAATGACCCGTGTCCTCGCCACCATCACCGTGCCGTGGATCCCCGCGCCCCACCGCCTGGAGGTCGCGCTGACCCGGAGCCTGCCGCCGGTGGAGCAGACCACCTCCGCCTTCGCGTTCGTCCTCGACGGCGCGGGCCGCACGCTGCTGACCCGCGTCGGCCGCGAGGGGCGCGGCTGGGACATCCCGGGCGGCCACCTCGACCCGGGCGAGCGGGCCGCCGAGGCCGCCTCCCGCGAACTGGCCGAGGAGACGGGCCTGGCGCTGCCGCCGGAGCGGCTGTCGGTGTTCGCCTGGCAGCGCATAGAGCTGACCGGCCCGCCTCCGGCCGGCTACCGCTACGCGCCGCTGACGTACATGGTGATGTTCGAGGCCCGGCTCGCCGAGCCTGGGCCGCCCACCGCGCCGCCTCCCGGGTCGGAGAGCACGGGGGCGGAGTGGCTGGCGCCCGAGGAGGTCGAACGGCGCTGCGCCGGCCAGGTGTGGCTCACCGCCCACCGCGCCCTCCTCGGCTGACCGGCCACCCCCCCCGGACCGGCCGCACGGAAAAGGGTGCCGGCCGGTGAACCGGCCAGCACCCTTCGCGTCGTTCTCAGCCGCTATCCGCAGTGCTCGAAACCGCTCTCGTAGGTGGACGAGCCCGCCTTGCCTCCCCACTTGACGCACTTGTCGGCCGCCGCCGCGATGACCGGCCCCGCGTAGTACGAGAAGTTGCCGCTGTCGGTGACCCGGGTCTTGCCCTGCACCTCCAGGAAGGCGCTGGTGGCCGTGGCCTGGCCGAGGGAGGACGTCTTGAGCGTGGCCACGCAGTTGTTGCCGCTGGTGGAGTTGTAGAGCAGGTAGACGTTGCCCGCCGTCCCGAGGGGCGCGGAGTCGATCACCTTGTAGCCGGTGCCGCAGACCGACTCGGGCGTGTGCGGGTTCGTGGCCCCGCCGCCGTTGGTGACGTACCGCATGTACGTCGTCCAGTTCCAGTTAGGACCCGGGTCGGTGTGGTCGGCGGTGGGGACCTCGCTGTGCCCGATGATGTGGGTGCGGTCCTTCGGGATGCCGTAGCGGTCGGCGATGCTGCGCGTCAGCGCGGCCGAGGAGCGGTACATCGCATCGGTGAACCAGGACGCGTTGTCCACGTAGCCCTCGTGCTCGATGCCGACCGACCGGCGGTTGTAGTCGCCGGCGTGGAAGGCCCGGTCCTTCTCCCTGACCATCTGCGTGATGGCGCCGTCGGAGGAGCGGACGACGTAGTGCGCGGAGGTCGGGTTCGGCCGGGGCCCGGTCTGGAACCATGAGATCGTCCCGGCGTACGAGCCCTGCGTCACGTGGATGACGATCCGGTCGATCGCGTCGCTGTTGGGCCGGTCGGACACGGCGTAGTTGGAGCTGTGGGCGGCCGCCCAGGTGGCCCCCGGGTAGTCCACGGCCGCCGCGGCGAGCGTGGAGTCCTGCTCGCCCAGCTTCTGGACCTTGGCGTACGTGCCCCGGTCGGGCTCCACACCGCGCGCCGCCACCTTCACGGTCTCGCCGGCGGGGGTGGTGGCGCTGACGCCGTCGCCCATGATCTCGTACACGGTGTCCGCGTACAGCCGGGCGACCTCGGGCGAGGCGGAGTTGCCGTACCTGGCCACCGCGGAGTACCACTTCGCGGGGTCCTTGCGCGCGGCGGCGCCCAGCCCCAGCTCGTCGGCGTAGGCGCGCAGCACGGCGGCGCCGCCCGTGATGTTGGCCGCGGTGTCGGACTTGAGGGCGGACACGGACTGCTTGGTCAGCGTGGCGGCCCGCTCCAGCGAGTGCACCTTGGGGTTGCTGACCAGGTGCATCACGCCGTAGCCGCCGGAGGAGCTGGGCTTGCCGTCGTGCCCGTCGAGGTGGGTCTCGGCGTACGCGACGGACACCAGCAGATCGCGCGGCACCTCGTACGCGGAGGAGGCCCGCGCGAAGGCGTCGGCGACGGGATCGGCGCTCGCGGCGCCGGCCGGTTGCCCCGTGAGAAGCGAGAGGGGGATGATCGCGCCCGCTAACAGCGCGGCTGGACGGCGGAGTCGAGCCTTCAACGTGTGTCTCCTCAACGTGACGTCGGGGCCTCGCACGGACGCCGAGGACGTACCTCGGCGGGCGCCGTGTTCACCGAGCCCCCGAAACGCTCCTGCTAGCGGACAAGCGTGATGGGAGCGCGCACAGAAAACGTCCAGAAATCGCGGACGGGGATGCCTCAGGCGCGCCGGCGACGCCCCCGCGGACCCTCGGAAGAGAATGTCAGCCCTCTCCCATACCGTTGACCTCGGCCTTGTCCTGGCGCGTGCCCACCCGGCACGCCGTAGGGGCGGAGCCCGACCAACGATCATCCGACCGCCATCACGCAGGGAAGGCACGATCTTGAGCACAGTCACCTCGCAGGACGGCACGGTCATCGACTACGACCGCCACGGTGACGGGCCCGCCATCGTCTTCGTCGGCGGGGCCACCCAGTACCGCGGCATCGACCCGAGCACCGGGCAGGTCGCGCGGCGGCTCGGCGCCGAGGGCTTCACGGCGATCGACTACGACCGGCGCGGACGCGGCCGATCCGGCGACACCGCGCCGTGGGCGCTGGAGCGAGAGGTCGAGGACGTCGCCGCGCTGATCGAGGCAGCCGGGGGCACCGCGACCCTCTACAGCAGCTCGTCGGGCGCGACCGTGGCCCTGGCCGCCGCGACCGCCGGCGTCGGGGTCACCGCGCTGGCGCTCTACGAGCCGCCGCTGTTCGCCGGCGCCGACCATGCCGAGCATCTGGACACGCTGCGCTCCTTGCTGGCCGCCGGCAAGAACGACGAGGCGATGCGCTACAACCTGACCGCGGTGATCGGCGTCCCGTCCGAGGCCGTCGACGGGATGGCCCAGTCACCCGGATGGGCGGACATGGTCGCCGTCGCCCCGACGCTCGCCTACGACCTCGCGGCCGTCCACGACATCAACGTCGACCCGGACTGGACCGGCCGCTGGTCCTCGATCACCGTGCCCACCATCGTGTACTCGGGCGACCAGACCTTCCCCGGCATGCCGGAGGCCGCCGACGCGGTGGCGGCAGCCCTCCCCCACGCCGGCCGACGCATCCTCCCGGGCCAGGGCCACGGCCCCACCCCGGAGGCCATCGTCCCGGTCCTCCTGGACTTCCTCCGCTGAGCGGCCCACTCCGGCGCGCGGATCTCCGGCAGCGGACGGGCCTGTCCACGTGCCGGTCTACGCTGGCCGGTCAGAGACACCGTCGTCATTTGGAGGTTCCGTGCCCTTCCAGAGGCCGCTGCCGAAGCGAGCGATCGGCCGCTTCAACTCCTGTGTCATGACGTTGCGCGCCTCTCCTCGATGGGGCCGGCTGGTCAGCGGGCACCTCACGGTCGTCACCTACACCGGACGCCGCTCGGGACGTACCTTCAGCACACCGGTCGCCTTCCGGCGCGCGGCCGACACCGTGACGATCGGCGTTCAACTCCCCGACGCCAAGGTGTGGTGGCGCAACTTCCTGGACGAGGGTGGTCCGATATCGCTGGAGTTGGAGGGGATCGACCGCACCGGGCATGCGGTGGCCCGACGTGACGAGGCGGGCCGCGTGACCGTCACCGTCCGCCTGGACCCCTGACGAACAGGGAAGGCCGCGTCCTCGCGGGCGATGCGGGGACGCGGCCTTCCGGATCGGGTCAGGCGGTGGTGGTCGCGGGCTCCGGCGTGGCGGCCTGCTCGGGCAGGTCGAGGCTGTCGCGCAGCTTGGCCGGCTTGAGGAAGGCCGCGGCGATCAGGCCGACCACGGTGATCCCGGCCGAGATCAGGAAGATGTGGCCGGTGGCGTCGCCGTAGGCGGACCTGACGATCACCTTGATCGGCTCGGGCAGGGCGGCGATGTTGAGGCTGCCGCCCGCCGCGCCGCCGCCGGTGGGGATGCCCGCCTTGGCCAGACCTTCGGCGATGTTGGAGGCGACCCGGTTGGCCAGGACGGCGCCGAGCACCGAGACGCCCACGGTGCCGCCGAGCGAGCGGAAGAACGTGATCGCACCGCTGGCGGCGCCGATCTCGCGCAGCGGGACGGTGTTCTGGATGACCAGGACGAGGTTCTGCATGGACATGCCGACGCCGATGCCGACGGCGAGCATGTACGCGGAGACCAGCACCAGCGCGGTCTTGTGGTCGATCGTGGCCAGGCCGGTGAAGCCCAGGAACAGGATGACCAGGCCGACGAGAATGAACGGCTTGGTCTGGCCGGTGCGCGAGACCATCCTGCCGCTGATGGTGGAGGAGAACAGCACGCCCGCCATCATCGGGATGGTGAGCAGGCCGGCGGCGGTGGGGCCGTAGCCGCGGCCGATCTGGAAGTACTGGCCGAGGAAGACCGCACCGCCGAACATGGCCATGCCGACGGCGAGGCTGGCCAGGATGGCCAGGGCGGGCGTCCGCCTGCTGATGACGTGCAGCGGGACGACCGGCTCCTTGACCTTGGACTCGATCCAGGTGGCCAGCGCGAGCACCAGCACGCCGCCGCCGGCCATGACCGCGGTCTGCCAGGACAGCCAGTCGAAGTCGTTGCCGACGAAGGTGACCCAGATGAGGAGAACGCTGACGCCGACGGCGATGAGGGTGGCGCCCCAGTAGTCGATGCTCACGTTCGCGCGGCGCTGGGTCGGGAGGTTCAGGGTCTTGGCCAGCAGCGCCAGGGCGGCGACGGCGAACGGGACGGCGATGAAGAAGCACCAGCGCCAGCCGAGCCAGGACGTGTCGGCGATGAGGCCGCCGAGAAGCGGGCCGCCGACGGTGGCCACGGCCATGACGGCGCCGAGGTAGCCGTTGTAGCGGCCGCGCTCCTTCGGGCTGATCATGGCGGCGATGACGACCTGGACGAGGATCTGCAGGGCGCCCATGCCCAGGCCCTGGATCGCGCGGAAGGCGATGAGCTGCCCGGTGTTCTGGGCGAAGCCGCAGGCCAGCGAGCTGACCATGAAGATCGTGATGGAGATCTGGAGCAGCAGCTTCTTGTTGAACAGGTCGGCGAGCTTGCCCCAGATGGGAGTCGAGGCGGTCGAGGCCAGCAGCGATGCGGTGACGACCCACGTGTACTGGGACTGGCTGCCCTCCAGCGCTCCGATGATCTGCGGGAGCGCCACCGAGACGATGGTGCCGCTGATCATCGCGACGAACAGGACGAGCAACAGGCCGCTGAGGGCTTCGAGGACTTGACGGTGGGTCATCGGCTCCGCCGCGGTTGGCGCTGCCGGCTGTGCGCTCACGCGCAGCCTCCGATCTGAGGACTGAGAGGTAACTGGGACACCATACATGCACATAGGGCAACTTTGCGCACTGAGCAATTATTCCCGTTGGGTAAGCTGTCCGCATCATGGACAGCACAGCAGGGTTGCGCGAGCGCAAGAAGGCCGAGACCCGGCAGGCGGTGCACGAGGCCGCGCTGCGCCTCACCGTCGAGCACGGCCTGGATCACGTCACGGTCGAAGCCATCGCCGACGCCGCGAACATCTCCCGGCGGACGTTCTCGAACTACTTCGACGGCAAGGAAGACGCCCTGCTGTACGGCGACGAGCAGCGCCTGGGCACCCTGGTGCAGCGCGTGCGCGAACAGCCCGCGGACCGGTCCGCCTGGCAGGCGCTGCGCGGCGCGCTGGAGAGCCTGTACGACGAGGTCGGCGACACCGACCGTGAGCTGCACCAGCGCACCCGGCTGGCCATGCGCCACCCTTCCCTCCTGGCCAGGCAACTGGCGAACAGGGTCCGGCTGGAGCGCGAGCTGAGTCAGGCGGTGGCCGGCCGGGAGCAGCAGAGCGACGTCAGCCCGGAGATGCTGACCGCCGCGTTCCTGGTCGCTCTGCGCGTCGCCACGCAATGGTGGTGCGCCGAGCAGGAGACGCGTACGCTGCGCGAGCTCACGGAGGAAGCACTCGCGCAGATCGCCGAGCCGTTCGGCCGACGTCCCGCCTGACCTCCAGTGCTGCTCAGCCCTCGGGCGCGGGGGTCTTGCGGTACGTGCGCCAGAGCGTGACGTCATAGCCGATGCCGAGGGCGGCGCCGAGGAGCAGCGGCACGCCCAGGGTCACGAGGGTGCCGGTGAGCAGGGTGGTGGCGGCCAGCGGGCTCACGGACACGGCGACGCTCCTGGCCAGGCTGGTCATGCTGGCGGCGGCCGTCCGATGCTCCGGAGCGACGACAGCCGCGGTGAAGGCCTGCCGGGCCGGTACGTCGATCTTGGAGACCGCCTGGCGGAGCAGCAGCAGGGTGACCGCCCCGCCCAGAGTCGGAGCGAACGGTATGCAGGCCAGGAGCACGTTGGCGGCGAGGTGGGGAAGCAGCATGGCCGCCAGCAGGCCACGCCGTGCGGCCAGCAGGGGCGCGGTGAGCTGGGCGAGAGCCGGAAGGAGGTTCGCCGCGAAGAACACCAGGCCGAGCTGCGTGGTGGTGGCCCCGTAGCGGTGGGCGAACCACCAGGCCAGGACCGCCTGGACGGCCAGCCCACCGGAGAAGGCGTCGAGTGCGAACAGCCCAGCCAGCCGGCGGACGTCCCCGGGCACGCGCACCCGCCGCTCCCCTGCGCCCACCTGGCCGCTCGCGTCGCTGCGCGGGGACCGGGGCGCTTCGGCCGCCGGCGACAGGCGCCGGAACAGCAGCACGGTGCAGAGGGCGAGGACGGCGTACAGGGCGAAACCGGCGTCGGCCGCCGACACCCACGGCTGTGTCCCCAGCGCGGCGGCGGCCAGCCCGCCGAGCGCGCCGGCCGCCATGGCGGTGACGTTGTAGCAGGTGAAGACGTGCGTGTGCCGGTCCGGACCGCAGGTCTGGGCGAGAATCGACTGCTCCACCCCCGAGAACGGCGTGTTGTCGTTCGTGGACGGCGAGATGGTCCCGATGAAGGCGGCGGCCAGCAGGACGGGATAGGACTCACTGATCGCGAACGCGACGCCGGCGACCGCCATCAGGCAGCCGCACGCGACCAGGGCCCGCCGCCGTCCCCAGGCGTCGGCGAACAGTCCCAGCGTCAGGCTGGCGACCACCGAGCCCGCGGACGCCACGGCCAGCAGCAGTCCGCTCTGCCACGGAGCGTCGCCGTCCTGGGTGAGCAACTCGGCCAGGAGCACGCTGGTGCAGCCGTACCCGAAGGTCCGCAACGCCCGCGCCGCCATGATCAGCCGTCCGTCACGGCCCGCTTCGGACAGGATGCGGCCCTTGGCCTGCGTGGTCGGCATGCGGCATCATCACGCCGCCGGCCCGCCCGGCACCCGGCGAACACGCAAAGATCTTCCTGATCGGCGGGGTGCGCCTACCAGGGAAGCGCGGTGGTCAGGTGAGCAGCTCGGTGACGGTGACCGCACGCAGCTCGCGGCGGTGCAGGCCGTCCAGGATGCGGGGGATCGCGGCCAGTGTCCCCGGGTGGCCCAGGTGCAGGCTGACCAGGCTGCCGGGCCGTACCTCGCGCAGGACGTCGGCGGTGATCGCCCGCGCGCCCGGGTTCAGGTAGTCGCGGGAGTCCACGTCGTAGGACAGGCACGTCAGGTATCCGGCTCGGCGGGCCAGCTCCTGGACCAGGGGCGTGGCTCGGCGGGCCGCGGACGGGCGGAACCACGAGCCGACGGTCCCGGTCAGCGCGTGCAGCCTGGCGGCGCAGTCCTCGATCTCCCTGCGGGCCTGGTCCGCGGGCAGCGCGGAGATGTCCAGGTGGTGCATGGTGTGGTTGCCCAGGTCGTGGCCCGCGCCGGTGATGCGGTCGGCGATCGGCCGGTCCAGCCAGGTGCCGACGGCGAGGACGGTGGCACGGGCGTGTTCCCGTTCGATCGCCGCGAGCACCTTCTCGGTCAGCGCGAGCGTCCCCGCCCCGTGGAAGGTGAGCGCGACCAGCGGGCGGTCACGTGGACCGTGCAGCACCTCGCCCGGCAGGCGGGGCATGGACGGGCCCGACCTCGCGGACGACGGCTGTGGCGCCCCGGCGGCCGGTTCCGCGGAGGGTTGAGCCGTCGGAGGGCGAGGCGTCGAGCAGGCGGAGAGGGCCGCCGCTCCACCGGCGGCCAGGAAGCCGCGGCGGCCGATCACCGGAACACTCCGGTGTGGCCGAGGGAGTAGCGTCCGGGCTGGGGATAGACGCACAGGCCGTGCGGTCCCCGGCCGACCTTGATCGTGTGGAGCAGCTTGCCCGTCTCGGTGGAGAAGACGTACACGACCCCGTGGTACCTGCCGGACAGCCACAGCTGCTTGCCGTCCGCCGACACCCCGCCCATGTCGGGTGAGCCGCCTCCCGGGATCCGCCACCGGTCGACCACCTTGCGCCTGGCGAACGAGATGACGGAGACCGTTCCCTCTCCCCTGTTGGAGACGTAGAGGGACCGCGAGTCCCTGCTGACGTACAGGCCATGGGCGCCCTTGCCGGTGTGCAGGAAGCCTGTCCGCCGGAAGGTGCGGGCATCGATGATCCACACGCCGTCGGCCATCATGTCGGCGACGTAGAAGAGCCGTCCGTCGGGCGAGAGTTTGACGTCCTGCGGCATGTTGCCCGCGTGCACGTCGATCGTCTTCAGCACCCGCGGGCGTTTCCAGTCGATCGCCACCATCTGGCCGGAGAACTCGCAACTGGCCAGGAACACCGATCCGTCGGCGGTGAAGTCGCCGTGGTTGATCCCCCTGCACGGCACGGGGAGTGAGCGGATCAGGCGCATCGTGTGCGGGTCGCGGAAGTCGAGCCGGTTGAGGCGTTCGGCCATGACCAGCGCGTACGAGCCGTCCGGGGTGAAGTACAGGTTGTACGGGTCCTCCACCGGCACCGGCTTACCGGGGCGGCCCGTCACCGGGTCGATGGGGGTGAGCCGGTTGCCCTTGTTCTCGTTGACCCACAGCGTCCTGAGGTCCCAGGAGGGCACGACGTGCTGCGGCAGGCTGCCCACCCGGTAGCGGTGCACGACCCGGAACGTCCGCGGGTCGATGACGTCCACGGTGTCGGACTCGCTGTTGGGGATGTACAC
The DNA here is from genome assembly GCF_044459125.1 of Nonomuraea sp. NPDC050383. Classification (NCBI taxonomy): domain Bacteria; kingdom Bacillati; phylum Actinomycetota; class Actinomycetes; order Streptosporangiales; family Streptosporangiaceae; genus Nonomuraea; species Nonomuraea sp. NPDC050383. Next base: position 124,923 of record NZ_JBITIP010000008.1, on the reverse strand, counting down.
GCGCGGTGTCAGGTCCTTGACCTTGGGGCTGAGCATCCCGGGCCGGTCGTGGGCGTAGACGTCCACCGGCGTCTTGTGCGCAGGTGTCCGCGCGTGCTGCGGGGGCGCCGGCCGCTGGGGCGCGGGCTGCTGGGGCGCGGGCTCGGGGGCCGCCATCATCGGCTGGCCTGGCGCGCTGCACGAGATCACGGCGATGGACAACGCGCCCAGCATGCTCAACATCCGCGGCAGTCGCATGCGGCTCAGCCTAGAAACGTGTTCGGCAACGTCCGCCGAGGTGAGGGTCAAGGTCGCGTACGGTCGGCGCCCGGGAATGGCATCGTCCGCCCGCCGGGTCGAACCCTCAGCCGCCCACGTCCCGCGCGGGGCACGGACGGCTGATGGTCAGGCCTGGTCGGTCACCTGGATGGCGGCGCCGGGGCAGACGGCGGCGGCCTCGCGAACCTGGGTGTGCTGGTCAGCGCCGGGCTCGGACGCCAGCAGGATGACGATGCCGTCGTCGTCGCGCTGGTCGAACACCTCCGGCGCGATCAGCACGCACTGGCCGGCGCCGCAGCATCTGGCCTCGTCCACAGTGACTTTCATCCGGGATCCCTCCTTCTCGATCCAGGTCACCAGCGGACCGGGACGGTACGCAGGCCGCCGACGGCCAGCCCCTCCACCCGCTCCAGCTCCTCGACGGGCACGGCCAGCTCCAGCGACGGGAGCTTGCGCAGCAGCACCTCCAGGACGACCTGCAGCTCGGTGCGGGCCAGCGCCTGGCCCAGGCAGGAGTGCGCGCCGGAGCCGAACGACAGGTGCGGGTTGGGGCTGCGGGTCAGGTCCATCCGGTCGGCGGCCTCGAAGGCGCTCTCGTCGCGGTTGGCCGCGGCCATGCTGCAGATCACGGTGGTGCCCTTGGGCAGGACCGTGCCGCTGACCTCGGTCTCCTCCTTGAGGTACCGCGGCAGGCCGAAGCCGGAGTTGGCGTCCATGCGCAGGCTCTCCTCCACCGTGGTGCGGATCAGCGACGGGTCGGCCAGCAGCGCCTCCCACCGGCTGCGGTCGGCCAGCAGCATGGAGATCATCTTGCCGATCATGTTGGCGGTGGTCTCGTGCCCGGCGACCAGCAGGGCCATGCCGGTGACCAGGATCTGGATGTCGGACAGGCCGCCGTCCTCGGGGCCGCCGGCCGCGATCAGCTCGCTCAGCAGGTCCTGGCCCGGCTCGGCGCGCTTGGCGGCCAGATGGTCGGACATGTACTGGAAGAACTCGGCCTGGGCGGCCTCGATCTCGGCCTTGTCGTACCGGGTGAGGTTGAGCAGCGTGTCCGACCAGTACGAGAACCGGTCCCGATCACTGGCGGGAACGCCGAGCATGTCGCAGATGACGTACACCGGCAGCGGGAAGCCCAGGGACGCCTTGAGGTCGCCGGGGGCGCCGCTCTCGACCATGTCGTCGATGAGGTTCTCGGCGATCCGGGTCATCACGGGGCGCAGGGCGTTCATGCGCTTGGCGGTGAACCACTTGCCGACCAGACGCCGCCAGTGCTGGTGCTCCTCCCCGCCGTCGGGGATGATCGTCGCCATCTCGCTGTTGAACAGCCCGCCGTCGTCGGTGGCCGACAGCCGGGCGGCGTCGGGCGCGTTCAGCAGGCGGCTGAAGCGCGGATCGGCGAGCACCTGCTTGACGTCCTCGTAGCGGGTCAGCAGCGTCGCCTGGTCACCGCTGGGCAGCTTCACGTGAGCCACCGGGCACGTGCCGCGCAGCTCGGCCCATTCCGCGGGCGGCTCCAGTGCCGCGTCGGCGGGGATCGGGTAGCTCAGGACCTGCTCATTGACACTCATTCGGCGTCTCCTCGTGAACGATCGTGAAGGGGGAAGGGTCTCGCCACCGGCAGGCACATTCGCCTACATCTGCAAGATAACTTACATCTGTCGTCGTTCGGTATGCTGGCAGGCATGGCCGGCACCAGAGCGAGCAATACCCCGTCGGGCGACCGGCGCGTGCGCCGCACCCGCTCAGCCCTGGCGCGCGCGCTGATCGAGCTGGTCGAGGAGCAGGACCTCGCCCGGATCAGCGTCTCCGACGTCGCGGAGGGCGCCGGGGTGAGCCGCTCCGCCTTCTACGCCCATTACCGGGACGTGCACGAGCTGGCCGAGGACGCCTGCACCGCGATGATCGACGGCCTGATCGAGTCCTTGCCCGCTCCCGCCTTCGACTCGGCCGACCTGGCGCAGGAGGCGACCCGGTCGCTGGCGGCGTTCTTCGCCAGCCTCTCCGCGCACGCGGGGCTGTATCGCGCGCTGCTGGGGCCGCAGGGCAGCGCGCGCGTCGTCGAGCACACGCGCCGCCGGATCGCCGACGTCATCCGTGAACACCTGGTCCACACCGGCGCCGGCGAGCCGCTGCGGCGCATCCCGCATGACGTCACGGCCTCGTTCACCGCCGGCGCCCTCATCGGCGTGGCGATCGACTGGCTCCAGGCCGGGTGCTCCCGGACCCCGACCGAGATCGCCGAGATGACCTGGCCCCTGCTGCAGGGGTACTACCGCATCGACACGCGCGACGAGGACAGCGCGCGATGAGGCGCGTCACACCGGTCCGGGGCCGGCGCCATCCCCTTTCACCCTGAAGGAGATCATTCATGTCCATTGCCGATGTGTCCGGCAAATCCCTGGCCGAGCTCGTCTCCCTGCGCGGGCGGCGTGCGGTCGTGACCGGAGGCGGTCGCGGGCTCGGCAAGGCCATCGCCTCGCGCCTGGCCGAGGCGGGAGCCGACGTCCTGATCGGCGACATCGACGAAGCGCTCGCCGTGACCGCCGCCAAGCAGATCGCGGAACAGCACGGCGTACGCGCGGTCGGCGCCGCCATGGACGTCACCGACGCGGCGTCCGTGGCGTCGGCGGCCGACCGCGCGCTCGCCGAGCTCGGCGGCCTGGACGTCTGGGTGAACAACGCCGGAGTCTTCCCGGCCGTCCCCGTGCTGGAGATGACCGAGGAGACGTGGGACAACGTGTTCGCCGTGAACGCGCGCGGCGTCTTCCTGGGCGCTCGTGAGGCGGCACGGCGCATGCCGGCCGGAGGCACGGGCGGTGTCATCGTGAACATCATCTCGACCGCCGGCTTCCGCGGCAGCGCCCCCGGCCTGGCCGCCTACGTCGGATCCAAGCACGCCGCCCGCGGTCTCACCCGGGAGCTGGCCCTCGAACTCGCTCCGCTCGGCATCCGCGTGCTGGGCGTCGCACCGAGTTATGTCCCCACGGAAGGCAACATGATGGCGGCCGCGGCCGCGCTGGGCGACGACGCCCCGCCGACCGACGTCCCCCCGACCGACCTCATGCTGAACGGTCCCGTCGGCCGGGTCGGCGTTCCTGACGACATCGCGCGCGTCGTGCTGTTCTGCGCGTCGGACCTGTCGGCCTTCATGACCGGCAGCACGCTGCTCGCCGACGGCGGCGACACCGCCTGAACGGCTGCCGGGCGGGCTCGCGTGGGCCCGCCGGCGGCCTGCCTTCCACTCGGTGGCCGGCGGTTCACGCCCGGCGGGCGGCTTCCGGCGGGCCCGCGCCGGGGCCGGGCGGCAGATGGACGGTCATGATAAAAGTGCAGGTTTCGGTGCCCGAGCCACGGTAGGTGTGCGAGGCGTCGCCGTCGAACGTGGCGGTCTGCCCGGCTTCGACGGTGTGCTCGGTGCCGTCGACGACCAGGGTCATCCGGCCGGAGATGACGCTGACGGTCTCCACGACTCCGGCGTGGTGGGGCTGGCTGGGGTACTCCTCGCCCGGTTCCAGTCTCCAGCGCCAGACCTCGACCGGGGCCGGCCCTGAGGTCGTCAGCATGAGCCGGGCCTCGCTGCCCCGCTCGCCGGTCCACAGTGGCGCCACGGCCTCGGCGGTCACGACGCGGACGCGACCTTCGGCCGGCCCCTGCATCAGGGCCGACACCGAGATGCCGAGGGTGTCGGCCAGCCGGACCAGGGTGGCCAGGTTGGGGTTGCCCTGGGCCTTCTCCAGCGCGACCAGAGCTCCCTTACTGACCTGGGCGCGCCGGCTGAGCTCCTCCAGGGACAGGCCCGCGCGGGTGCGCGCCGCCCTGACGTTGTGCGCGACCGTCCGCAGGGCTGCGGCCGTCTCGGCCATCTGATCACCATCCTCGCAATGGACCATTTCGATGCACCGTGCGGTCGTTCGATTGGCACTTACCGGTCGATTGATTGTACTCTGTGGTCGTTCCATTGATGGTGAGGTCTGTTGTGTTCGCTCTCCTGCTCGCCCTGGGCAGCTCACTCGCATACGGATGCGCCGACTTCCTCGGCGGCCTGGGCGCCCGCAAGGCTCATGTGCTGCGCACCGTGATGATCGCCGCCCCGGCCAGCCTCGTGGTCGAGCTGCTGCTGTGGCCGGCCCTCGGCGCCTCGTTCAGCCCTGCGGCCCTCGGCTGGGGCGCTGCCTCGGGGGTCGCCTCGGCCGCCGCGTTCGCCCTGCTCTACCGCACTCTGGCGATCGGTCCGATGAACGTGCTGTCGCCGGTGACCGCGCTGGTGTCGGCCGTGCTGCCCGTCGGCGTGGGTCTGCTCCAGGGCGAGCACCTGTCCGCCACCGGACTGGTGGGCCTGCCGCTCGCGCTGGCGGCGGTGGTGCTGGTCAGCGCCGGTCACGGCGCTGGCTCGACGCGCCCCTCACGCACTGCGCTGCTGCTGGCGTTCGGCGCGGGCGCCGCCATCGCCCTTCAGCTCGTCTTTCTGCACCAGGCGCCGCCGGACAGCGGGGTGGCTCCGCTGATCGTGGGCCGGGCGGTCGCCTCGGCTGTCACCCTGACCGCGGCCGGGCTGATGCACCGCAGGCTGGGCTCCGAGCGGCCCGCGTACGCGATGTCAGCGACCGCGGGTGTGCTGGACTCGGTGGCGAACCTGCTGTTCCTGCTCGCCGCCCGCAGCGGGGACCTCGCCGTCGTCGCCGTGATCGTCGCCCTCTACCCGGCCGGCACGGTCCTGCTCGCCCGCGGCGTGCTCGCCGAACGCATCGGCCGCGGCCAGCTTGCCGGCCTGGGCGCCGCCGCCGTCGCCGTCACCCTCCTCGCCCTGACCTGAACCACCCGCGGCCGGCCCCTGAGCACCGGCCGCACCCCTTACCCACGGTCACAGGCGTCGGCCGACGGTGAGGACGGCCGACCAGTGGCGGGTGAGCGTTCCGTCCGAGCGTGCGGCGAGGCGGCGGCGTATCTCCTGGTAGAGGTGTTCGCGCTTGGCCGGCTCCATGGCGATGTGGCCGGAGAAGGTATCGAGCAGGGCGATGTACTCGTCCGCCGTGTAGCGCAAGGCCCATACGTAGAGCTTCGTCCCCACCACCGTGAAGTGCCCGGATGCCTCGAACTCGGTGGCCATGGGGTCTGGCTGATCCTCGGGCGGAGGCGGGGGCCACGGGTCGCCATGGCCTTCGCCGATCTCCTCGTAGACCTCCTGGATCTCCGCGAAGAAGGGGTCGAAGCCTGCCGGGAAGGCGTGGTCGGCGTTCCATACGGCCAGGTGGCCGCCCTGGGCGAGGAGGGCGGCCGCTTTCGCGTACTTGACCTCCGGGTCCACCCACTTCCACGCCGTGGCCGCGCAGAGGAGATCGAAGCGGACCCCGGCCGGCGGTTTCCAGTCTTCGAACGACGACGTGATCACGGAGACGCCGGCGAATCCAGCGAGCCGGTGCCGTGCCTCCGCCGCCAGGGCGTCGCCGAGTTCGACCGCGGTGATCCGGAAGCCCATCCGGGCCAGGGGCAGCGTGGCCTTCCCCGGGCCGCATCCGACTTCGAGCAGGTGCGCGGCCGGCGTGACCCCCGTGACTGCCAGGAGGTCGGAGTACAGCTCCGCCGGGTAGTCGGGGCGCGCGTCCTGATAGAAGGCAGCCGCTCGGTCGAAGGTGGCTCGCAGCCGAAGATCGCGGGACATGCGCCAAGCCTGGCAGCGTTCTCCCCTTCGCGAGCAAGAAAATCTGCATCCGTCGCTGTAGACATCCGCGTTGAGTGGGGGTAGAGTTCCTGACATCGCAAGGGACGGATCCACGAGGGCAGCGCAGTACGAGCACGACGACGAACTGCCCGGACGAACGTGGACTACAAGCTGGAAGTGAGAAGTAGGCAGAAGGTCGGACTGCCGCGGCCAGTGCGGTTGCAGGAAGGGCCGGGGCGGTGGACGCGCTGCCATTGCACGAAGTCGGCACAGCTGTCGAGGTGTCGACGTACGAATAAAAACGGAAAGGAGTGTTGAACGCCATCAGGATCGCCCGTCGCCGGCCGCAAGGCGCCGCACGGGTACCGCAGCTCCACGAACAGGACGGTGGTCTACGGTCACGCTTACGCGATCCCCGCGTCCCGCCCTTACGGGCAGGCAGATGCGGAGCAAGTGAACCGGCCTCAAAGCCGGTGGATGGTGTTAAACCTCATTCGGGCCCCGGCGCAGCATGGCGCCGGGGCCCCTGTCCGCGTTCGGGAAGGTTGAATGGATCGAACCCACCAGGCATTGGCCACCACCCTCAGGCGAGACCGGCCCCGCCAGAGCGACGAGCCGGTCCGCGCCTCAGGTGACAGTCCCGAGCTCCGGCTCGACGACGAGGACTACCCTGCCTACAGCATGGGCCGGGCCGCCGAGATTCTCGGTGTCACCCCGGCGTTCCTGCGCAGTCTCGGCGCCGCCAAGCTGATCGAGCCGCTGCGCTCGGAGGGCGGCCATCGCCGCTTCTCCCGCTACCAGCTGCGCCTGGCCGCCCGCGCCCGCGAACTCGTCGATGCCGGCACCGCCCTGGAGGCGGCCTGCCGCATCATCATCTTGGAAGACCAGCTCGCCGAGGCCCTGCGCATCAACGAAGAACTCCGCCAACGCCACACAGCACCCAACTGACCACCAGGCGCGGGCCGCTCGGCCGGCGCCCACGACACCCCGGCCAACGCCTGCGACAGCGCGCGACGACGAACTCTCACCGTTGCTCGCTGTCCCGCCGTGCTCCTTCACCGGCCGAGGCGTCGCGCCAGGAGGTGGCGGCCGCGCTCATGACGCCTGTGCCGCCCGAGTCGCCACAGCGCGCCAGCCGAAGGCCACGGCCCCGGTCAGCAGCACCACCCCGGACAACACGCCGCTGACGAACGACACCCAGGCGACAGCGGCCGTCGAGGCCAGCACCAGGCCCACGGCGCCGAGCAAGGTGAGAACCACGCCGGGTACGGCGATGCTCCAGTCCTTCCAGATCGGCGCCAACGCGATGAAATGCACCCCCACCACCAAGGCCACCCACCCCACGTTGGCCTGCTCAGGTCGTCCCAGGGCGGCCAGCATCCGGAGCCCGCCGAAGAGCAGGATCGCCTCGGCGGCGACGACGATCAGGTAGCCGCGGCTGAACATGTTCCGCTGCCGCCCCGCGGTGGGCGGCTCTCTCCGGGCGGAGACGAGCCACATGCCGATGACGCTCGCGGCCGCCAGGCAGGCGGCTGCCCGCAGCAGGTTGACGGTCACGGTGTTCAGCGGACTCTGCGCGTTCACGATGACGAAGACCGCGCCGAAGACCGCGCCGACCAGTAGTCCATTCATTCGTTGCATGACGTCATTGAAGTGCGCCCCGGATCGCGCCCGCAGGGGGGCTGGGGCGAGAACGTGGTCGGCTTGGCCCTACCTCACCGTGCCGCGCAGGTAAGCGAGCACCGCCAGCACCCGCCGGTTGTCGTCAGGGGTCTCGGGCAGCTCGAGCTTGGCGAACACGCTGGCCACGTGCTTGCCGACGGCCGCCTCCGTGATCGAGAGGGCGCGCGCGACGGCGCTGTTGGAGCGCCCCTCCGCGATCAGAGCGAGCACCTCCCGCTCGCGGGCGCTCAGCCGGTGCGTGGGTTCGTCGACCTCCCTGGCCCTGTCCCAGGTCCGCTCGAACAGGTCGATGAGGGCGGTGAGGAGACTCTGCTGCCTGATCACCAGAGTGCCCGGCGCGTACGCGAAGGGCGTCATCCGCAGGAACGCCACGGCGCGGTCGAAGATGAGCACCTGCTGAATCGGCTCGTCGACGATCCGGTGCAGGTCACCGGAGGCATGCAACTGCCTGATCCGGGCTGCCTTGCGCGGGTCGTCCATCACGCTCATGTGGATGATCGTGCGCATCCTCATGCCACGCTCCAGCGCGTCGAGCACCGCGCGCCTGCTCTTGTGCTCGTCAGAGCGCTTGTCCACCGCGCCCCAAGGGTGCATGGCCCGCAGCTCGCCGGCCGCCGGGACCACCTCCGCGATCCGCTGCCGGACGAGCGCATCGTCATCGACCCGCTCGACGTCGACGGGAATCCCTCGTAGCTCGCCCACCACCCCTTCCAGGCGATTCATAAGCTGGTTCAACGACCCGCTGTCGTCCACACGCCTCCCTCATGTCCTCTGGCTCACCGCCAACATTCTGACCGGTGCACTGGTTATGGGCGCGGGCGTGGTGGCGAGACCGGCCGGCAGGTTTCAGGCGCCGGCGCCGCCGTCCACCGGCACGATCGCGCCGGTCACCATCGATGCCCGGTCGCTGAGCAGCCACGCCGCCACCTCGGCGACTTCGCGGGGCTCGGCCATCCGTCCGAGCGGGATCGATCCCTTCACGTGCTCGACGATGCCGGGGGTCGCCGCCTCCCACGCGTCGATCATCTCTGTGGCGGTGCCGCCGGGGGTGATGCCGTTGACCCGGATGCCATCACGAGCCCAGCTCACCGCGGCGGTCTCGGTGATGCTGTTGAGCGCACGCTTCATGGCGCCGTATGCGGGGAGGGCGGGGTTCGCGCGGCGGCTGCCGATGCTCGAGGTGTTGACGATCGCCCCGCCACCGTTCCGTCGCATGAGTGCGGCCTCAGCGGTCATGGCGGTCCAGTGCGCCCGGAAGTTCACCGCGAACTGCTCGTCGACGTCCTCGTCGCTCGTGGTGTCGAGCGGGCCGGGGTGCTGGATCACCGCGCCGTTGTTGAACGCGCCGTCGAGCCGTCCGTGCAACTCCTCGACGCGGTCGACCGCCGCGCGGATGCTCGTACGGTCGGCGAGGTCCAGGGTGACGGCGTCGGCGGCGCCGCCCTCGGCGCGGATCTCGGTGACGATCAGCTGCAGGGCGTCGGTGCTACGGGCGGCGAGCACGACGGCGGCACCCTCGCGGGCGAAGAGCCGGGCCGCGGCCGCACCGATGCCGCGGCTGGCGCCGGTGATGAACACCACCTTGCCGGTGAGCAGGCCGATGGGTGCGATGTCGATGTTGTTCGTCATGACGACAGTGTCGGGCCGGCCACCGGACCGGATGCAGGCACAGGCAGTACCAGGATCTGTCGCCGCACAGCGTGCACACTTGCGATATGGACAAACAGGAACTCGCGGCGTTCCTCCGCAGCCGTCGCGAGCGGCTCCGGCCGCAGGACGTAGGCCTGCCCGCGGGCCCGCGACGCCGGACCCCGGGGCTTCGCCGTGAGGAGGTGGCGGTCCTCGCGCACATCTCCACGGAGTACTACGTCCGGCTTGAGCAGGGCAGGGCGCCGCGACCGTCGGGCGAGGTCCTCGCCGGGATCGCCGGCGCGCTGCGGCTCACGGACGCCGAGTCCGATCACCTCCACGTCCTCGCCGGTACGGCGCCGAGCCGTACCGGGCTGCATCGGCGCGACGTCCGCCCGAGCATCCTGGCGCTCCTCGAACGGCTGCCGCAGACGGCCGCCATCGTCACGTCGGCCACGTTCGAGGTGCTCGCGTGGAACGACCTCGCCGCCGCGCTCATGGAGGACTTCGCCGAGCTCGCCCCCAAGGATCGCAATCTCGCGCGCCGGGCATTCCTCACTTCGGCACGTGCCGATGCGACGCCGTACGGCATCTCCGACGCCGCGGAGTTCCGGCACCACGTCGTCATGGGGCTCCGGTCCACCCTCGCCCGGTACTCGTCCGACCCCGCGGTGACCGAACTCGTCGACGAGCTCCGCGACGCCAGCCCCGACTTCGCCCGCCTCTGGGAGCGGCACGACGTGCACGCCGCGCCGACGCTGACGAAGACGTTCCGTCACCCGGTCGTCGGGGAGATCACCGTCGACTGCGACTCGCTCACGCTCACCGACCGCGACCAGCGCCTCGTTCTCTACAGCGCACCGCCGGGATCCCCCGGCGCCGACGCCCTGGCTCTTCTGCCCGTCCTTGGAACCGAGTACATCAAGGCGAGCAGGTCACTCTGACGGAGGGGCAGGAACGCGCGCGATCGGCGTGATCGGCACCGGCGGTTCGTTCGAGTTCGACGCCGTGGTGTGTTCGTCACTGGTGGGGTCGGTCCCTCCTTCGTGGCGTCTTCTGATTTTTTTCCGGTGGTGGTGTCGGATGGCGTCGAGCGCGTTCGTAGTCAAGGTGAGAGACCGGCAACGGCCGGTCGCCACACAAGGGAGGCCCACGATGTCCGTCCCCACCACCGTCACCACCACCGCTCCCGCGAAGCCGCTGATCATCGGCGGCCTGGCCGCCGCGGCCGTCGCCGCCGCGGCGACCGCGGCCCTCGCCGCGGCGGGTGACTTCGCCGGGATCAGCCTCGCTGTCGGCGGCGTGCCGATCCCGGTCTCCGGGTTCGCCCTGCTGACCGTCGTCTTCTCCGTGGTGGGCCTGGTGCTGGCCCTGGTGCTGGCCCGCTCGGCCCGCCGCCCGCGCGCGGCGTTCGTCCGCATCACGATCGTGCTCGCCGCGTTGTCACTGGTACCCGATGTGCTCGCGGACGCGTCCGCGGCCACGAAGGCGCTGCTGATGCTGACGCACGTGGTCGCCGCCGCGATCGTGATCCCGGCCGTCGCCCGCCGCCTGTCCGCCTGATCCTTTCGAGGAGTTCGCCGTGAAGCAGTACCCGACGGCACGACCACGATGACGGACGGACCCGAACGAACCGTCCTGCGGACGCGACGGACGCGCCCGGGGCGGAAGACCGGAGATGGGACGACAAGGAGCGTGCACACCGTGGACCAGGAGAACGTGAGCGCCACACTGACCGTCGCCGTGCCCGCCGCGAAGGTGTTCGCGGTGCTGGCGGACCCGACGACCCATGCGGCGATCGATGGCACCGGCTGGGTTCAGGAAGCCGCCGACCGGGCGCCGCTGACCGAGGTGGGGCAGATCTTCCGGATGGACATGCACTACGCCAAGCACCCGGACGGTGACTACAGGACGGCCAACCAGGTCGTGGTGCTCGACCCGCCGCGCGCCATCGGCTGGCTCACCGGGTACGAGAAGGACGACGGTCAGCTGGAGCTCGGCGGCTGGATCTGGCGTTACGACCTTACGCCGCTCGGTCCGTCCGAGACTGAGGTCACCCTCACCTACGACTGGTCGGCGGTGCCGCAGTTCCGCCGGGAGTACATCCAGTTCCCGCCGTTCGGCCCCGAGCATCTGGCCAACTCGCTGCACCACCTGGCCGAGCTCGTCTCCGGCAGGTGATGTCGCCGACCAGACGACCATCCTTTCGCCGTGGTCAGCAGTCCGTGTCCACACCCGATCAACCGCGTTCGAGGAGAGCAGCATGACCGCTACCTACACCTTCGACGTCTTCACCAGCCTCGACGGCTTCGGCGCCCACAGCGGCGACTGGGGCGGCTACTGGGGCAAGCAAGGCCCCGAGCTGCTCGACCACCGCCTCGCCTTGTACGGCAAGGAGCAGCGGATGGTCTTCGGAGCCAACACGTATCGGGCACACGCGCAGATGCTGGCCTCGAGCGCCGAGGAATCCGAGGCTCGTGACCCATGGGTCACCCGGATGAGGAACCTGCCGGCGACGGTGGTGTCGACCACGCTGCGAGGACCGCTCGACTGGCCGGACGCGACCGTCGTGAGCGGCGACGCCGTCGACATCGTCGCCCGGCTCAAGGAGGAGTCCGAGGTGCCGTTGCGCTCGCACGGCAGCCTGTCGCTGAACCGGGCGCTGATGGCCGTCGGTCTGGTGGACCGTGTCCAGGTGACGCTCTTCCCTGTGATCACCGGTCGGACCGGAGCGGACCCGATCTTCCAGGGTGGGGCCGACTTCGACCTCGAGCTGATCGAGAGCCGGACGCTCGACGGCCACACCCAGGAGCTGACGTACCGGCCCACCTTGCATGTCTGATTCCGTCCATGCGCGGGTGTCCTGGACCGCCGTTCGGACCTTGAGGGGACCGCTCAACCCCGGAGTTTCGCGTTGAGGCGGGCGGCCTGCCGGGTGAGGTGGTCGCGTTCGGGGAGGTTCGGCGCTGATCGGGCGGCTTCGGCGTAGAGCCGTGCCGCGGTCACCAGGTCACCATCGTGCTCGTGCAGGTACGCCGCGGCCGCGGTGTGGCGGGGCAGGGACGGGTCCAGCTCCGCCAGGGCGGCCAGGCCGGCCCGCGGGCCGTCGGCCTCACCGAGCGCGACGGCCCGGTTGAGGCGGGCCACCGGGTTGCCGGTGAGGCGGACCAGCTCGTCGTACCACTCGACGATCTGCACCCAGTCGGTCTCCTCGGCCGCGCGGGCGTCTGCGTGCAGCGCGGCGATGGCGGCCTGGGCCTGGAACTCACCCAGCCGGTCGCGGGCGAGGGCGGCCTGCAGCACGTCCACGCCCTCGGCGATCAGGCGGGTGTCCCACAGGCTGCGGTCCTGCTCGGCGAGAGGGACGAGCCTGCCGTCGGGAGCCGTGCGTGCCGGCCGCCGCGCGTGGTGGAGCAGCATGAGCGCGAGCAGCCCCGCCACCTCCTCGTGCCTGGTCCTGGCCGCGAGCTGGCGGGTGAGCCGGATCGCCTCGGCGGCGAGGTCGACGTCGCCGGTGTATCCCTCGTTGAAGACGAGGTAGAGAACGCGCAGCACCGTGGCCACGTCACCGGGCTGGTCGAACCGGATGGAGGAGACGGTCCGCTTGGCCCGGCTGATGCGCTGGGCCATGGTCGCCTCCGGCACGAGGTAGGCCTGCGCGATCTGACGCGTGGTCAGGCCGCCGACCGCGCGCAGCGTCAGGGCGACAGCCGAGGCCGGGGTCAGGGACGGGTGCGCGCACAGGAAGTACAGCTGGAGCGTGTCGTCCGCCGTCTCGCCCTGGCCGGGCACGGGCTCGGCCTCGACGAGCACCTCGCGGTGCCGCCGGGAGGTGTCGGCCCGGGCCGCGTCGAGGAACTTGCGCCACGCCACGGTGACCATCCAGCCCTTGGGGTCGCGCGGCGGGTCGTCCCGCCACACGCGTACGGCCTCGATCAGGGCGTCCTGCACGGCGTCCTCGGCCGCCGCGAAGTCGGCTCCGCGACGGACGAGGACGCTGATCACCGTGGGGGTGAGCGTCCGCAGCAGGGACTCGTCCACCGTTCGTCACTCCGTGATGGTCGGGGGTTCGGACAGGACCGGGCGCACCTCGAGCCACTCGTGGATCGGCCTGCCACCCGCGCCCGGGGCCGCGGACAGCTCGGCGGCCAGTTCGAGCGCCCGCTCGTAGCTCTCGACGTCGATCATCATCCAGCCGGCGATCAGGTCCTTGGTCTCCGCGAACGGGCCGTCGGTGACCGGCGGACGTCCCTCGCCGTCGTAGCGGACGAACGTGCCCTCCGGGGAGAGCGCCTGGCTGTCGACGAACTCGCCGGTGCTCTCGAGCCGGGCGGCGAAGTCCCCCATGTACTGCACGTGGGCCGTGACCTCCTCCGGCGTCCACTGGTCCATCGGCACGTCGTTGACCGCTGCCGGCGCGCCCCGGTAGTGCTTGAGGAACAGGTACTTGGCCATCGTGTTCTCCTCTGTGCGGTACGGCCATTGTGGCCGGTGTTCACTGCGGGGACGGAGTCGCGCGCGGGTTCTCGACATCCCGCCGTGAATCTTTTTCCGGCGGCTGTGTGCGCGGGTCCCGCTCAGGCGCTCCGGCGTTCTTCGCGCGCCCGGACGAGCTCCTCGACCGCGCTCGGCAGGGTCGTCTCGAAGTCGATCAGCTTGGCCCACGTCGGCGTGACCACGATCCGCACCATGCCGTCGTAGAGCGAGCGCACCTCCGCCTCCCACTCGACCCGCTGCTCGGGCGTCATCTGGTAGCTGCCGTTCATCTGGAGGTACTCGTCCGGGATGCCGTCGACGACGTCCAGCTCGGCCCGGCCGCGGATGAGCAGGATCTTGGGTGGGTGCGCCTCGGTGTCGATGGTCAGGGCGACCGCCGGGTTCGCGCGCAGAGCCGGGAGCTTCGGGGCGTTCTTCGTCGTGCACATGACGATCTCCGAGCCGTTCCAGGTGAACGCGATCGGGACGTTGCGGGGGGTGCCGTCCTTGGCGATGTAGGCGAGGCGGGTCAGGTCGCGGGCGAGCAGCTCCTGGCTGATCGGCCGGCTCAGGATCTCGGCGATCTCGTACGGGATCATGGTGGCTCTCCTCCGTCCGCGGCGGCCCGTGGTGGCCGCTGATGCCCCTGGGACGGAGCCGGGAGAGCATTCTCGACATCCTCAGCGTGCGGAATTTCCTGCCTGGTTCGTCTCCGGAAGGACGCCCAGGGCCTGGCGGATGCACATGGCAGTCACCCGGTACTAGGCGGGCGGCGCCGGGTCGTCGGTGGTGATGCGGGTGCCGATGTCCTCGCCCTCGCAGATCGCCCGCATGACGCCCCGGGCGGCGACGTCGAAGACGTGCATGCGCAGGCCCTGCTCGTTGGCGAGCACGAAGGCGCTCTCGTCCATGACCCGTACCCCGGCCGCCAGCGCCTCCCGGTAGGTGAGGGTGGTGAAGCGTTCGGCGTCCGGGTTGAGGTTCGGGTCGCTGTCGTAGACGCCGTCCACGCCTCGCTTGGCCACCAGCAGGGCGTCGGCGTCGAGTTCGAGGGCCCGCTGCACGGCGGGATAGTCGGTGGTGACGTACGGCTGGCCGATGCCGCCGGCGAGCAGCACGATCAGGTCGCGACGCAGGTGCCGGTCGGCGCGCAGCCGGATGAACGGCTCGGCCACGCTCTGCATGGGCACGGCCGTCATGACCCGGACGTCCGTCTCCGAGCGGGCGGTCAGCACGCCGCGCAGCATCAACGCGTTCATGACGGTGCCGAGCATGCCGATGTTGTCGGCCTCGGCCCTGCCGATGCCCCAGCCCTCGGCCATGCGCCCGCGGAAGTAGTTGCCGCCGCCGATCACCACGGCGATCTGCACGCCGAGGTCGTGGACCGAGAGGATCTCGTCGGCGAGCTGGGCCAGGCTCGCCGGGTCGGTGCCCCAGCCGGCCTCTCCCGAGAGTGCCTCGCCGCTGAGCTTGACCACGACACGTGAGTAACGACGCATGCCCGCGATCCCTTCTGCGGTCGCGCGCTCGGCGACCCGATCAAGAGTACGCGCACACCGTCACACGGCCCCGTTCGCGGATGCACGTGGGCCTCGGCCGGCGACTTCACCGCCGACGTGACACAGGTCAGGCATCATGTACGGACTTCGCGAGAAGGCGGGAGACGACCGTCTCGGCGGGCCTGCCGAGCACGGCCTCCAGATCGGGGGTCTGCCGCTCCAGCTCCCCCGCCCGGATCCGGCCGTTGATCCAGCTCATCGGGCCGGGGCCGGTGTCCGGCACCTCGCGGTAGGCGACGCCCAGGGCCTCGGCCACCTCGGGGTGGCTCCACAGCGGACCGGTGAAGTCGTAGGCGCGGCCGAGGTGGGCCCGGCTCTCCAGCACGTTCGCGGCGGCCTCGGCCAGGTCGGAGCGGAACGCGGTGTTCAGACCGCGGCCGGCGGTGCTGCTCATGAGCTCTCCGCCGGTGATCCGCGGTAGGAACGCGTCGCTGTAGAAGGGGTGGCGCAGGAACGTGTACGGCAGGCCGGTGGCGAGGATGGCCTGCTCCGTCGCGTGATAGGCCTCGGTGAGGCCGGTGGCTGCGGTGTCGGCGCCCAGGAAACTGGTGAAGGCGATGGCGCCGACGCCGGCGTCCGCGGCGGCGGTCACGGCGGCCAGGTGCTGGGCGATCCTGCGGGGGGTGTCGAGCTCCGGGGAGGAGATCAGCAGCAGGCGCTCGACCCCCTCGAAGGCCGCGCGCAGGCTCGCCGGGTCGTCGTAGTCGCCGCGCCGTACCGGGACGCCCGCCGGGGCCCGTACGGGATCGCGGACCACCGCCACCACCTCCGCCCGCGCGCGTAGACGGTCGATGACGAGGCGGCCGAGCGCGCCGGAGGCGGCCGAGACGGCGATCACTGTGAGCAGACTCCCTCGGGAAACGGTCGCTCCAGTGCACTACCACCGGCGGCCCCGCCGCCACTCATTTTCCGCGCGCCGCCATCACCGCTCCAGCGCCAGCGTCACGCCCAGCCCGACGAAGATGCCGCCCGTGGCGACGTCGATGCGGCGGCGGGCGGCGCGGCGGTGGCGAAGCCAGCCGCCGATGCGGCCCGCGAGGACGCCGACCGCGCCGTCCACGAGGAACTCCAGCGCGATGAGAATGACCCCGAGAATCGCGAACTGCAGCCACACCTGGCCCAGGCCCGGGCTGATGAACTGCGGGAGGAAGGCGATGGTGAAGGTCACCATCTTCGGGTTCAGCAGGTTGGTCATCAGCCCGCTCAGGTACGCCCGCCGCCCCGTGATGCTGCCGCCGCCCACCGCCACGTCCATGGGGCTGTCGTCGCGCTTGCGGATGGCCTGGACGCCCAGGTAGATCAGGTATGCGGCGCCGACGATGCGCACCACGGTGAACGCGACCGGCACCGCCTCGAACAGCGCCGCCAGGCCCGCGGCCGCCACGGCGACGTGGATGGCCTCGCTGGTGGCCACGCCCGCGGTGGCGAGCAGGCCGACCCGCGGGCCGCCGCGCATCCCGCATCCCAGCACGAACAGCATGTCCGGCCCCGGTGTGATCATCGCGATGATCGTGGTGACGCTGAAGAGTGCGAGAAGGTGGGGGTCGATAGGCATAGTCAAATTCTCCCATGGTGTCGAAAAGTGCAACTGTTCGGAGGAAAAAGGGCGTGACATCTACCTGGGACGAGGCGTTCGCGCGTCGATATGCGGAATGGTCGGGCCACATGGCGGCCGACACCGCCTTCTACGTCGCCCTGCCAGAGAGGCGGACGGGCCGCTCGTCGAGCTGGCGATCGGGAACGGGCGGGTCGCCGTTCCCGTCGCGCGGGCGACCGGGCGGCGGGTCATCGGCGTCGACCTCTCACCCGCGATGCTCGAACAGGCCCGCACGCACGCCGCCGAGCAGGGCGTCCGGCTCGACCTGCGCGAGGGCGACATGCGCGAGCTCACCCTGGAGGAGCCGGCGGCGCTGGTCTACTGCCCGTTCCGGTCGCTGCAGCACCTGCCCACCTGGGCCGACCGCCGCCGCGTCTTCGAGCGGGTGGCCGCGGCGCTGCGCCCGGGGGGCCGCTTCGCCTGGAACGCCCTCGCCTTCGACCACCACATCGCCGCCCGCTTCGACGGGACGCGGCAGTCGGAGCCGGTGCCGCACACGACTCGCTTCGCCGTGGGCGACAATCGGATCGACCTCGTGCTGGACGACGGGGCGACGAGCTCGTCCTGGTGGGCGACGAAGAACGAGTGGCTCGGGCTGATCGACGTGGCGGGGCTGGAGGTGGAGGCGCTGTACGGGGGGTTCGCCGGCGAGCCGTTCACCGAGGACAGCCGCGAGTACGTGTTCGTCACCCGCAGGCCCGCCCGGTAACGCCTTCACCGCGCATCGCGGAGAACGCCATCGGCCGTCCGGCTCCCATCGGACGGGCGTTGAGCGACCTGCAGGTCTCCTCGCAGGCATGCTGCCCGCCCGCCGACTGCTCCCCGGGAGCCTGCGGCTGATCCCCGGTCCGGCCGGTCAGTTCGGATCCGGGACTCCATCCCGGGGAGCGACAGGCCGAGCCGGCAGGCAGCTTTGGCCTCCGCCGCACTGGGCATGGATGCACCTCTCTGATTAGATCAGAGTCTAATTTGACATTTCTCTAATCAGAGGGCACACTCCAGGCTACTTAGATCGATATCAAAGCAAGGGTGTGACGATGCGCTTCCTGTCCCGCCGCCGACTTCCCCGGCCCGTCTCTCTCCACGAGGCAACCGGCCGCATGTGTGACCGCACCCGCCGAGCCGGCGCTGCGATCGAGCGCGCTCGCATCGCCGCCTTGATGGCCCGCTGAACCCCGACAACACCCCGGCGTAAAAGGAAAGATCATGAGTGGTGGATGTTGCGGCCCTGCGGCCGCTCCCGTCGAGCAGTCCGGACCGCGGGTGCGAACCACGCCCCAGCCACACGGCCTTGCCCCGGAGCTCGGCGACCTTCCGGTCGTGGTGATCGGGGCCGGCCCGGTCGGGCTGGCCGCTGCCGCGCACCTGGCCGAGCGCGGCATGGAGTTCGTCGTACTGGAGGCGGGCGAGCAGGTGGGCGCCTCGGTCGCACAGTGGGGCCACGTGCGCGTGTTCAGCCCGTGGAAGTTCGACATCGACGCCGCTGCCCGCCGGCTGCTGGAAGCCGCCGGCTGGACGGCTCCCGATCCCGACTGGCTGCCCACCGGCGCCGAGCTGATCGACGCCTACCTCGCCCCGCTGGCCGAACGCCTGGGCGACCGCGTACGCACCGGCGCCAAGGTGACCGCCATCAGCCGGCTCGGCCACGACAGGGTGCGCACCGACGGCCGCGAAGGCGTCCCCTTCCTGGTCCGCCTGGACGGAGGTGAGGAGCTGCGTGCCCGTGCGGTCATCGACGCCTCCGGCACCTACCGCACACCCAACGTGCTCGGCGCCAGTGGCATACCCGCCCACGGCGAGGACACGGTGTTCGTCGACCACGCCCTGCCGGACGTGCTGGGCGCCGACCGCGAGCGTTACGCGGGCAAGCACACCCTGGTCGTGGGCGCGGGCCACTCGGCGGCCACCACGCTGCTGGCCCTCGCCCAACTGGAGGACACGCCGATCACCTGGGCCATCCGGGCCGGCGGCGCCGCCCGCACCTACGGCGGCGGCGCGGCCGACGCGCTCCCCGCCCGCGGCGCACTCGGCACCCGCCTGCGCGCGCACGTCGAGTCCGGCCGCATCACCCTGCTGACCGGCTTCTTCACCCACACCGTCACCACAGACGGCCGCCAGGTCACCGTGATCAGCCGCGATCCGTCCGGAGCCGAGCAGACCGTGACCGTCGATGCCATCGTCAGCGCCACCGGCTACCGCCCCGACCACTCCATCGCCTCCGAGCTGCGCCTGGACCTGGACCCGATCCTCGGCTCCACCCGCGCCCTCGCCCCGCTGATCGACCCCAACGCCCACTCGTGCGGCACCGTGCCCGCCCACGGCGCCGACGAGCTCGCCCACCCCGAGCCCGGCTACTACGCCGTGGGCGTCAAGAGCTACGGCCGCGCGCCGACGTTCCTCATGGCCACCGGCTACGAGCAGGTGCGCTCGGTCGTGGCCGCGCTCGCCGGCGACTGGGAGGCGGCCCGCGACGTCCGACTCGAGCTGCCCGAGACCGGCGTGTGCTCCTCGAACCTGGCCGAAGCGCAGGAGCAGCGGGTCGGCCTGGCCACCGGGATCAGCGGCGGCCTGCTGCTCGCACCGTTGCCGCTGGCCGGCGTGTCCGCTGCCGAGGGCGGCGGCTGCTGCGGCTGACCAGACCCGACGCATCCTCGTGAGCATGCCCTCCCCCACGCAGCCAGGCCGCCGCGGAGTCCGGTGTGCACGATCTCCGCGTTCGCGCCGTTTGCCTACCATCGCCTAGAATTTCGATGAACTTCGAATCAGGGAGGGTTGGATGACCGCGGTCACGATCCAGTGCTGCGCCCCCATAGCGCGTGAACCGCTGTCGGAGAGCGACGCGGCCGATCTGGCGGTCATGCTCAAGGCGGTCGCCGACCCCGTACGGCTGCGCCTGCTGTCGATGATCGGCTCCCACGCGGGCGGCGAGGCGTGCGTGTGCGACCTGACCGACGCCTTCGACCTCACCGCGCCCACCATCTCCCACCACCTGAAAGTGCTGCGCACCGCAGGGCTGATCAGCGGCGAGCGGCGCGGCACCTGGGTGTACTACCGGATCATCCCTGAGGCGGTGAACAGGCTCGGAGCCCTGTTCGCCCCGCTGGCCGAGTCCGTCTCCGCGTGACGCGTCCGGTCGACGTCCTGGTCATCGGCGGCGGCCAGGCCGGACTGGCCGCCGGCTACTATCTGCGCCGAGCCGGCGCCGACTTCGCCATCCTCGACGCCCAGGACCGCCCCGGCGGCGCGTGGCGGCACGCCTGGCCGTCGCTGCGGCTGTTCTCCCCCGCCCAGTACAGCTCCCTGCCCGGCCGCATGATGCCCTCCCCGCCCGGCGGCGGATACCCGGGCGCGGCCGACACCGTCGCGTACCTGACCGACTACGAGCGCCGCTACGACCTGCCCGTGCTGCGGCCGGTGAAGGCCCACGCGGTACGACGCGGCGACGAGCGCCTGACAGTCGAGACCGACGCCGGCACCTGGCAGGCCCGGATCGTCATCAGCGCCACCGGCACCTGGTGGCGACCGTATGTTCCGCACTGTCCCGGCATCCGCGACTTCCAGGGCGAGCAGCTCCACACGGCCGGCTACCGCGGCCCGGAGCCGTTCCGCGGCCGGCGCGTGGTGATCGTCGGCGGCGCCAACTCCGCCGCGCAGATCCTGGCCGAGGTCTCCACCGTCGCCGACACCACCTGGGCCGCCCTGCGCCCGCCCCGTCTGCTGCCCGACGACGTCGACGGCCGGGCGCTGTTCGCACTGGCCACCCGCCGCATGCGGGGCGGAGGCGGCATCGGCGACCTGGGCGACATCGTCGCCGTCCCACCGGTCCGGGAGGCCCGCGACCGCGGCGTGCTCAAGGCCGAGCCCATGTTCGACCGGATCACTCCTGAAGGCGTCTCCTGGCCGGACGGCACGGGCCTGGCCTGCGACGTCATCATCTGGTGCACCGGCTTCCGTCCCGCCCTCGGCCACCTGACCCCGCTACGGCTCCGGCGACGCGGCGGCCTCATCGCCACCCACGGCACCCGCGCCGTCGGCGAGCCCCGCCTGCACCTGCTCGGCTACGGCGACTGGACCGGCCCGGCCTCCGCCACGCTCATCGGCGCCGCCCGTACCGCGAGAGACACCGTCGCGGAGATCATCGCGGGCCTGGGCAACCGTCAGTGAGCGGCCCGGAGCCCGAAGGCTCTGCTCAACCGGTCAGCTCGGTGATGAGCTTCTCGACGCGGGCGCGGATCCCATCCCGGATCGGGCGGACGGCTTCGATGCCCTGGCCTGCCGGGTCGTCGAGTTCCCAGTCTTCGTAGCGCTTGCCGGGGAAGATCGGGCAGGCGTCGCCGCAGCCCATGGTGATGACCACGTCGGCGGTCTGGACGGCCTCGGTGGTGAGGATCTCGGGCCGGGCGGTGGTGATGTCGATGCCGACCTCACGCATGGCCTCGACGGCCACGGGGTTGATCTGATCGGCGGGCGCGGACCCGGCGGAGCGGACCTCGATACGGTCGCCGGCCAGATGGGTGAGCCAGCCGGCGGCCATCTGGGAGCGTCCGGCGTTGTGGACGCAGACGAACAGCACGCTGGGCCTGTCACTCATGAGCGGGTTCCTTCCGGTTGTTCTGGTCTTCAGGCTTCGGGATCGCGAGGTCTGCTGCGGACGCGGCATTCGACCCTGTCGCATGCCGGCCGAACAGGCCACGCACCAGCACCAGACCCACAACGCCACCGATCAGCTGCGCGAGGATGAACCCGGGCAGCGAGGCCGGGGCGATGCCGGCGAAGGTGTCGGAGAAGGCGGGCCTCGACGTCCTGAGGCAGGGCATCATTGACGCCGGCCGGCCAGGCCGGCCGGGGCTTCAGCAGGCGATGACCGTACTGCGCCGTTCCACCAGCAGCACATCGCGCCAGGTACCCCGATGACAGCCGACACGCTCACGGGTGCCGACCGCGCGGAAGCCCAGCGCTTGGTGCAGGGCAAGGCTGGCCGCGTTCTCCGGGAAGATCCCGGACTGGATCGTCCAGACTCCGGCGTCCTCGCCGGCGGCGATGAACGCGGTCAGCAGGGCGCGGCCGATGCCCTGCGCCTGGCAGCCGGGATGGACGTAGACGCTGTGCTCGACCACCCCGGCATAGACGGGACGCGGGGACACTGTGGAGGCGGCCACCCAGCCGACCACCTCACCGGTCTCGGTATCGGCGGCGACGTACCGCAGGTGTGGCAGCCTGCCCGTGACGAAGCCCTCCCAACTCGGTGCGACCGTCTCGAAGCTGGCATGCCCGCTGTCCAGCCCCGCCTGGTAGATGGCCAGCACCTGTTCGGCATCGCTGTCGCGCATCGGCCGGATCTCCATCCCGGGCCCGATGGCCGGCTTGGCCGCCTGGATGATCGCCGAGTGCACGCCCTCGCCATGATCGGCGGTCAACGTGATCCGTATGCCGACGAACCCGGCACGGCCGAGCAGTTCCTGGTAGCCGGCAACGGACAGCGTGCCGGCCGAGCAGCCGATGCGCCCCTCGACCGCCTCCCGCCGCCCGGAGTCGGCGGCCGCCTCGTCGGCGGTGACGACGTCGCTGACCCCGAACCGGCCGCCCGGCCGCAACACCCGGAACGCCTCGGCGAGCACCGCCGCCTTGTCGTCGGAAAGGTTGATCACGCAGTTGGACACGACCACGTCGACCGACCGATCGGACAGCGGGACGTCCTCGATGGTGCCGTGCAGAAACTCCACGTTGGTCGCGCCCGCTTGCTCCGCGTGACGCCGGGCGAGCTCCAGCATGTCGACACTGGCATCCAGCCCGTACGCCTTGCCGTGCGGGCCGACGCGACGGGCCGACAGCAGCACGTCGATGCCGCCGCCCGAGCCGAGATCCAGCACCGTCTCGCCGCTCAGCGCCGCCCGGGCCAGGCTGGAGTAGCGGTCGACGATCTCATCCTTCGCCATGAGGATCTCCTTCACGCACA
Source organism: Nonomuraea sp. NPDC050383 (assembly GCF_044459125.1). Lineage (NCBI taxonomy): Bacteria > Bacillati > Actinomycetota > Actinomycetes > Streptosporangiales > Streptosporangiaceae > Nonomuraea > Nonomuraea sp. NPDC050383. Next base: position 102,106 of record NZ_JBITIP010000008.1, on the reverse strand, counting down.
GGCCGGCGCGGCGGGCGCCGGGTTGCCCATCACCACGTCGGCAGCCGTGGGGAAGCAGCTCACGCACGCCTCGTTGATCCGGTACAGGCTGGATGTGCCCTGCCGCTCGACCAGGACGAACCGCACCTCGGCCAGGATCTTTGTCACCCAGCCTGTCACCCACCTGAGGGAAAATGACCGGTGGACGAATCACCCGGGCGAAGATGGGCCATTGCGTGATCCACTGCTTGAGGCTTCTTGAGCGAGCGTCGCTCGATGGGCGAAGGGCTCCCACCGGACAGCGATCAGTCCGCCATACTGCCTGGCCAATCTGTGGCGCATATCCTGGTCGAACGCGTTCACTCTGAGAACCGTCCGGTTGAGTTCCGGCTCGATGCCCATGCTCAGAGAAGACTCCGTCTCCTCCAACGGCCCGCTGTCCTTCTCCATCAACGTCTTCAGCTCCGCCTGGCTGTTCTCCACCGGTCTCAGCTGAGGCACGGTCCTGAAGCGGACGTTCTTCCCGCTCGACCAGTACTCCCCGGAGATCGGCGGCGTCGCCAGTTCGCGTCCGCGCGCGGTGACGTATGGTGCGACGAGCCGGTACGGCTCATGCAGGATGTACGGCGGGGCAAGATCGTGCGGGTAGGTCTCGGCCCGCTGCTGAGCGATCTCCAAAGCGCGACTGAACGGCTCGATGCCCTCGTAGGACCTGAGCAGTACGAGGTCGACCGGCGTGAAGTAGACCTCAACCGCGTCGTTCGCCGCAGGCTGCACGATCACTCGCCCATCTCCTGGGAAGAAGGTGGGTGCAGCGGCTATGGCGTAGAGGGCGAAAAGGGTAAAGATCAACCTTAATCGCATGTGCGAAGAGTGTACGGGACCAAGTCCAGCTCTTTCGGCCCATGACACGGGCCGGGTCGAGCGCCTGCCCCTCGCCCCCAGCTCGGACGAGGTGAGGCCTGGTTCTGATCTCGCGTGGTCCCTACCCGCACGAAATCGCCCTGTCCTGCGGGTGATGTGCGATGACGCTTTCGTTCGTTGTCATCGCTTGCCGATGATTTCCAGGGCCATGTGCCCTCAGGCTGCCCCCGCCCGTGACGAATCCCTGGACAGACGCTACTGATTCCATGGGCGGGCTCGACCCCGGACGGCTGTACCAGATCATCGATATCCAAGCCCGATGATCCGGAATTCCGGGCCGGGGCCGTGCGGTTCGTCAGAGACCGGCAAGCCTGTCGCGCATGTGCAAGCTCACCTCTCTTGGTCGCTGACGCTCGGCGACGCCACGGCGATGTGCGGGCGCCCGGTGATCGGGTGGGGGCCGACGTGGGCGCGGACGCCGAAGACCTCCTCGATGAATGCGGGGGTCAGCACCTCCAGGGGCGGCCCGTGCCCGGCGACCCTGCCGTCGCGCAGGACGACGACCCGGTCGGCGTAGGCGGCGGCCTGGTCGAGGTCGTGCAGCGCGGCCAGCAGGGTCAGGCCGAGGGAGCGGATGAGGTCCAGCAGGAGGAGCTGCGATCCCACGTCCAGGTGGTTGGTGGGTTCGTCGAGCACCAGGAGTGGGGCCTCCTGCGCCAGCGCGCGGGCGAGCAGGACGCGTTGCCGCTCGCCGCCCGACAGGGTGGTCATCAGGCGATCGGCCGCGCCGTCCATGCCGACTCGTCGCAGCGCGGTGACGACAATGGCCCGGTCGGTGTCGTTGTCCCGTTCGAGCGGCCCTTTGCGGCTGTGGCGGCCGGTGGCGACCACCTCTGCGACAGACAGTCCCTCGGCGATCTGGCTGTGCTGCGGCAGCACGGCGCGGTGGAGCGCGGCCTGGCGGGGCCGCATACGCCACAGGTCCTCCCCGTCGAGCCGGACCACGCCGCTGGACGGCCGCAGCGACCGGTAGACCGTCCGCAACAGCGTGGACTTGCCGCTGCCGTTCGGCCCGACCAGCGCGACGAACTCGCCCGGCCCGGCCGTCAGGTCGACGCTGTCGACGATGGGACGGGCGTCGATGTTGGCGCTGACGCCCTCGAGGTCAAGCCGCATCGGTGCCTCCACGCGCCCGGCGGCGCAACAGCCACAGGAAGAACGGCACACCGAGCCCGGTGGTGAAGATCCCCACCGGCAGCTCGTTGGGCCGGTCGGCGATCCGCGCCGCCAGGTCCACCAGCACCAGGAACAGCGCCCCCGTCAGCAGCGACACCGGCAGCACCCGGCGGTGGTCGGCGCCGACGAGGAACCTGACCATGTGCGGGATCATCAGCCCGATGAAGCCGATCCCCCCGACGACGCTGACCACGGTGGCCGTCAGCAGCGACCCGGCCACCAGCAGCCCGATGCGCAGGACGGCCACCGGCACCCCGATGGCGACGGCGGCCTCCTCGCCGGCCAGCAGGGCGTTGAGCGCGCGGGCCTGCAGCGACAGCCACGCCATGCAGGCGACGATGAGCAGGGCGGGCACGCCCAGGTCGCCCCAGGAGGCGCCGGCGACACTCCCCATGAGCCAGAACATCATGCCCTGCAGCTCCGTCGGGTTGAGCTGGAGCTGCACGAACGTGGTGGCCGCCGTGCACAGGTAGCCGACGGCGACCCCGGTCAGCACCAGCCACGAGTCCAGCAGCCGTCCCGAGCGCTGGGCCAGCAGGTAGACCAGCAGCGCCGACAGCATCGCGGCGGCGAACGAGGCGCCGGTGACACCGAAGGCGCCGGCCATGGCCGTGCTGCCGACGACCGGGACCAGCACGGCTCCGAGGGACGCCGCCGAGGACACACCGAGGACGTAGGGGTCCGCGAGCGGGTTTCGCACCAGGGCCTGCAGGGCGACCCCGGCCACCGACAGCCCGGCTCCGGAGAGCGCGGCCAGCAGCGCCCGTGGGGTGCGGATGTCCCAGACGACCTGGCTGAGCAGCGGGTCGGCCTGCGCGCCCCGCCCGGTCAGGTGGTCCCGGACCACTCCCCAGACCTGGCCGAGGGGAAGGTTGACCGAGCCGACGGAGATGCCGACGACCAGCGCCGCGACGAGCCCGGCCATCAGGCCGGTCAGCAGCAGCCCGGTCGCGGGCCCGGAGATGAGGTGCGGGCGCCGGGACGGCAGGGCTCTGGTCTCCGGCGCGGAGGTAAGGGTGTCAGTCACCGGGGTGAACCACCTTGGAGATCTTCTCCACCGCCAAGGCGTTGAGCGGGCCGAGGTAGACGCCGTCGGAGACCAGTGTGTAGGTCCTGGTCTTGGACGCGGCCCAGTGCGGGTAGGCGGCCATCAGCTTGGCCGCCTCCTCCTCCCCCTTCTCCTGCGGCGTGAACAGGCCGACCACCAGCACGTCCACCTGCGCGGTGGCGAGCTGCTCCTTGTTGAGGGTGCGGGTGGCGTCGGCGGTCTGGCCGGCGAAGGCGTTGACGCCTCCCGCGGCCTTGATCACGTCGTCGTAGATGCCGCCGGTCATCACGGCGGGCAGCCCGTTGGCGTTCATCATGGACATGCCGGGATAGGCGATGAGGACCTTCTTGGCGGGCCGGCCCGCCACCCGGTCCCGTACGGCCTGCACGCGGGCGCGCAGCTTGCCGATCAGGTCGAACGCGCGCGGCTGGACGTCGAACACCCGGCCGAGCAGGACGATGAACTCCAGCGAGGAGTTGATCGACTGGTTGCTGTAGGCGCGCTTCTCCTCCTCCGTCGCTTCGGGCTTGCCCATCGCGCAGTTGACCGGATTGACCAGTGACGTGATGCCGGCGGCCGCGAGCTGCTCTCGGGTGGCGAAGCCCTGCTTGGCGTCGAACCCGCCGGACCAGGTGGACACCACGAGGTCGGGCTTGAGCTTGAGCACCTGCTCGGCGGGGACGTCGAAGTTCTTGTTCATGGTCAGGCCGCCGGTCGGCAGGGCCCTGATTCTTTCGATCATGGACGGGTCGTCGGAGACGCCGTAGCTCTGGGCGTTGGCCAGGATGTTCTTCTCCAGGCCGAGCAGGATGAAGCTCTCCACCTCGCCCACGCTGGTGCCGTTGAGGATCAGCACGCGCTGGGGCGGCTTGGCGAAGGTGACCCGCGTGCCGCAGTTGTCGAAGCTCAGGGGGTAGGTGGTCCGGCCGCCGGAAGCGGTGACGGTCTCCGCCGGCGCGGCGGAGGACACCTCGGGGGCGCCGCAACCGGCGGCGGTGAGGGCCACGAGCGCGGCCACGGCGGCGATGGAGGAACGACACAAGTTCATGGGTTTCGGGCTCTCCGTGGATCGAGTCTGGGCAGACGCATGCCACCGCCGTCCATGCCGGCGACCGGCGCGGCGGCGCCCGGCTCAGGGCCGGGGAACCCACAGATGGCGACAGGAGGATCACGGCCGGGACCACGTCCCCGGGCAGCGGTCTGCTTCCGGGCACGCTGACGTCCAGGCATGGCGGACCGCGCGTGCGGCGCCCTACGGCACGCTCAAGGACACAAGCTGCCGTCGAAGGATCACCAGGTCACAAAGCCACTGCGGGCGTGGCCGGCCCTCCAGGCGGTCCACGGAGCACGAGGACATGCCTGAGGTACACCCGGATGCGCGCGTTCTCGTCCCCGAACGCATGAGTGACCACCCGCGGCCCGGCGGAGACCCAACCGGCCGCCATGAGGAACAGGACCACGAGGGGGCGCAGCACCCAGCCGGCGAGCTGGCGTGCCAGGGCGCACAGGCCCTCCTCCAGCCACCGCAGCCAGACAGACGTGAGGACCACACTCGCCGCGTGCACGAGCAGCATCCCGAAGCTCAGCGAACCAGCGTGCGACACGTGGGCCATCCCGGCCATGTCCGCGCAATGTTGCGCCTGCCGCCGGCCGGTGCTCTGGGCGAGCAGAATGTGCAGGACGACCTGCGACGCGGCCGTCGCGGGCAGGATGGAGGCCAGAGTGCGCTCGCGCCCGGTCACGGCCAGCGCGGGCAGCAGCATGAGCAGGAAGCCGCCCATCGCCGCCGCGGGGTCGAAGAAGCCCCCACCGGCCAGGTGCCCGAGCGTGGCCAAGGCGGCGCATGTGGCGGCGAAGCTCGCCGCGCGCACCCACCTCACCGCCGAGAACGGACCCATAGTGGGCAGATCCTTTCACACCACTGCCGCGCCCTACCCGCCGCCGGATCAAGCCGACGCCTGTAGACGGTGATACGCGGCACGGAGTCGCCCGGTTCAGCGCGGCGCCCCCAGTGAGATCGAGGTGGGAGCGCAGGGCAGGACTCGCTGGCGGGCGGCGTTCCCGGCCAGTTGCAGGGCGGGCGCCAGTTCCCACGCCAGCCCCTCCATGGCAGAGGCGATGGAGGGGTGGCGCGACAGAGCGCGGCGTACCACGTCGTCCGTGGCCATCAGGAACGCCAGGTGGCGGATGGCGTGGCCGGCCACGTTGACGACGTCGATCTGCTCCGGCGTAGGCGTCGCCGGAGCCTTGCCCCGCGCGATGTCCAAGGTCGGCAGTTCTTCGGCGGGCAGGTGGGGCGCCGGGTCGGGACACACGGCATAGGTCAGCACCACCTGCCCCTCAGGCCGGTGACGCCAGCTCGTCGAGTGCACGACAGTGGCCGGATCGTCCGCCGATGTACCGCTGATCCGGCGTGCGACCTCGTCAGGGCTCTCTCCCGGGCCGGGCACTGCCGCGAGCCGCCGGTAGAACCAGCGCCCGTCGACCCCTGCCCGGAGCATGAACGTCTCCACAGCAACCGGGGCAGGCCCAGCGTCGCTCTGATCGACCACTGGCGATCCCGTCCTCGTCCCCACCCAACTGCGACAGATATGCAGGAGCAACATTATGGCGTACGGGCGTCCTGGGATCGGGCGGCCGTGACCACCTCGGTGCCGAGCATCCCGAGACAGCCGCCGCCATTGGCCCGCCGACGCCCCCTGACTGTCCATGCCCTTCGCCTTCGCCGTGCGGACGCGTCCGGCACGAAACGTCAACCTCGACGAGGCCACGGCCCACCTCGGCCTGCGTCTGCACCGGCTGGTGCCGGCGCTGTCGGCATGCCGATCAAGACGCAAGCTAATTGCACAGCTATGGTTGTTGCGAGCTATTTGCAAGTAGGCGTCTTTGGAGGAGAGACATCATGGGTGAGTACACCCTTCCGGACATGCCCTACGACTACGCGGCGCTTGAGCCCGCGATCACCGGCGAGATCCTTGAGCTGCACCACGCCAAGCACCACGCCGCGTACGTCAAGGGCGCCAACGACACGCTTGAGCGGCTGGCCGAGGCGCGCGGCAAGGGCGAGTTCGGTGGCCTGGTCGGGCTGGAGAAGACGTACGCCTTCAACCTGTCCGGGCACGTTCTGCACACGATCTTCTGGCAGAACCTGTCGCCCGACGGCGGGGACCGCCCCGACGGCGAGCTGGGCGACGCCATCACCGAGCACTTCGGCTCCTTCGAGGCCTTCCAGAAGCAGCTCACGACCGCCACCGCCACCGTGCAGGGCTCCGGCTGGGGCGTCCTCGCCTGGGAGCCCCTGGGTCGCCGCCTGGTCGTCGAGCAGGTCTACGACCACCACGGCAACGTCGGCATGAACACCACCCCGCTGCTCGTGTTCGACGCCTGGGAGCACGCGTACTACCTGCAGTACCGCAACGTGCGCCCGGACTACGTCGAGAAGCTCTGGGGCCTGATCAACTGGAACGACGTCATCGCCCGCTACGACGCCGCCCGCGGCGCGTAACGCACCCCCATGCCGGCGACGCCCGCCCGGCCCGAGCTTGGTCCGCGGGGCCAGGCGGGCGCCGCCCCCTCGACATTCGTCTCGTCCCGTCAGGCGACGTACGCCACATGCTCTCTGCGGCGAGGGTGGTGGCAGGCGAGGGGTGAACGCCGCCGCACGCAGCGCGCGGATCATCGGACGGCCGGCGCACACGCCGCCACGTTGCCAGAGCGCACCACCGCGTTCCCGGATGCGCAGAAAAGGGGCAGTGTCTGAACCGGCGGCCGGTCGAGCGCGTACCTCAGCACATGCATGGCCGCACTTGTGCCTATGTGGCACCATTCGGGAGTCGCACCTCCTGCCCCCCATCGCGGCGTTCGCGGCGGCGGGCGCCCTAGCCTGGCGGAGCCGCCATGAAGGTGTCGGAGCGCATGTACGCCGGGACGGCGGTCGCCGCCGGCGTGGTGGTGCTCGTCGTCGTCCTGCGGTACGGCGGCGCGATCGAGCCGGAGATCCCCGGGCTGCCCACCGCCGGGCCGGTCACCGTCTGGGGTCTGCCGCTGGTCCGTCTCTGCTACGACGTGTGCGCGCTGGCCTGCGTCGGAACGCTCACCGCGGCCACCCTCGCCCCCGCCGGCTCCCCCGAGGCCGGGAGGTGCGTGCGCGCCGCCGGGTGGTGGGCGCTCGGCTGGGCATTCACGGCCGCGCTCAGCTACCTGGCGACCCTGTCGGACCTCATCCCGCTGCCCGTCGTCAACCTGCTGACCTCGCCCGACATGCTGGAATTCGGCCTGTCCATCCCGCAGACCCAGGCCCTGCTGCTGGTGCTGGGCGTGGCGCTGGTGGTGGCCGTGTCCGCCGGCGCTCCGGTGTGGGCCCGCCTGGCGGTCGCCGCGTTCGGGCTGTTACCGCCCGCGTACGTGGGCCACGCGGCCTCGGCCGGCGACCACGACATCGCGATCTCGGCCCTGATGGCCCACCTGGTGCCGGTGTCGGTCTGGGTGGGCGGCCTCGGCGCCGTGCTCGTCCACTTCCGCCGCTCCCCCGACCTGCCGGTGGTGCTGCCCCGGTTCAGCACGGTCGCCCTGTGCTGCTTCGCGGCGGTGACGGTCTCGGGCGTGGCGAGCGCGTGGGTGCGGCTCGGCACGCCGTCCGACCTCTGGCTGACCGGGTACGGGCAGCTGCTGCTGGCCAAGACGGCCGCCCTGGTGCTCCTCGGGCTGTTCGGCTGGAACCACCGCCGCCACACGGTCGCGGAGGTCGCGGACCGCGGCGTGCGACAGACCTTCGTCCGGCTGGCGACGGGCGAGGTGACGGTGATGGCGGCCGCGATCGGGCTGGCCGTCGGCCTGTCCCGTACACCACCGCCGCCCGGCAGCGGCGGCGGCCACGAGCACCTCGTCCTGGAGTACGCCCTCGCCCCCTTCAGCCCGTCGGCGCTGGTCACCGAGGTCCGCCTGGATCCGGCGATCCTGCTGCTCCTCGCCCTGCCGGCGGCCGGTTACTGGGTGGGCGTGCGCAGGGTGCCCGGCTGGCCGGCCTCCCGGACGCTCGCCTTCTCCGCCGGCCTGGCGTTGACCGCGTTCGTGCTCCTCGGCGGCGTGGGCGGGTACGCGCGGGCAATGCTGTCGGTCCACGCGCTCCAGCACGCCGCGATCACCGTGGTCTCGCCCCTGCTGCTCTGCCTGGGTGCCCCGCTCACGCTCGCGGCCCAGGCCACCACCGCGTCACCGGGCTCCTGGCGGCTGCCCGGCCCCCGAGTTCTGGTGATCGCCTACCCGGTCGCGTTCCTCCTGCTCTATGCCACTCCATGGCTGCCTTGGTCCCTGTCCGGCTACGCCCCGCACGTGCTCACAGAGTTCCTCTTCCTCGGTGCGGGCCTGCTGGTGTTCCGGGTGCTGGACGGCGTGGACCCGCTGCCTCATCCGGTTTCCTGGACGGCCCGCGTCCGGCTCCTCGCCGTGGTGACCGCGGTTCACGTCGCCCTGGGCGCGTACCTGATCCTCGGCCCGCAGCTCGCGGGCGAATGGTTCGAACTCGCCGCCCCGCCCGGCGTGCCGGACGTCCTGGGCGACCAGCGGCTGGCCGGAGCCGTGGCCATGCTCCTCCCCCTGACCGCGCTCGCCGCGCTGGCCGTCCGCATGGCATGGCTCAGGATGGACGCCCTGACCCGGGTCCGTTGAGCCGGCGACGGTTTCGCAAGGTGGACACACATTGACCGGCGCCCTTCCGCCACTTACGGTGCTTCTTGCGAATTATTCGCAACAGCAATAGACCTGCAAACGGGTCGGCACCCCGGCCCTCATCACCCGCGACCGTGAACTGCTGGAGGCGGTGGTGTCGGCATGAGACGACTCCTGATCCTGACGATGGCCCTGACCTTGACCGCCTGCTCGCAGGCGCCCGCCGTTCGACAGGCCGAGCAGCAGCCGCAGGCCGGCTTCCCGGTCACGATCGAGAACTGCGGGCGCAAGCTCACCTTCGACAAGCCGCCCGCCAAGGTGGTGACCGGCTACCAGCCCGCCCTGGAGACCCTGCTCGCCCTCGGCCTGGGCGACCGGATCGCCGGGCGCACGAACTTCTCCGAGAGCGCGTTCCTGCCGGGGCAGAAGGAGCTGTACGACAAGATCCCGGAGGTCTCCGACACGATCATGCTGCCGCAGAAGGAGGTCATGCTCGCCCAGGGCGCGGACTTCGTCCTGGACAACGCGATGGCCGGCTTCGACTCGGCCGGCGGTTACGCCACCGTGGACGAGCTGAACGCGGCCGGCACCCCGGTCTACATCCTCGGCGGCTGGTGCAGCCCCGAGCAGGTGCTCGAGTTCACCATCGACAAGACCTTCGCCGACCTGCGCGACCTCGGCGCGATCTTCGGCGTCCCCGACCGCGCCGACAAGCTGATCAGCGAACTGCAGGGCGAGCTCGCCGACGTCAGGAAGCGCGTCGCCGGCCGGACCCCGGTCAAGGTGCTGGCCACCGACGGCGGCAAGGGCCCGGTCAACGCCTACGGCGGCGCCGGGCTGACCCACCAGATGATCACCCTGGCCGGAGGGGTGAACGTGCTGGCCGACGTCAAGGGCGACTACACCGAGGTCAGCGCCGAGAAGATCAGCGCCGCCCAGCCCGACGCGGTCCTGGTCAGCGACTACGCCACCCTGCGCGGCGAGAAGACGCCGAGCTCGCCGGCCAAGGCCGCCGAGGCTTTCGCCATCGCCAGGAACAGCCCGGCAGCCAAGGACAACCGCTTCCTCGCGCTCCCCGTGTCCGCCCAGCACCCCGGCTACCGCAACATCCTGGCCGTCACCGAGATCGCCCGTTTCCTGCATCCGAACGCCTTCACCCAGTGACCAGCACAACCCAGCAGAACCCGGCACAGACCGCGCTCGTGCCCAGGAACCGCCGCGCGAGCCGGTTCCTCGTGCTCGTCGCCGTGCTCATCGTGGCCGTCGTCGCCTCGACCTGGCTGGCGGTGAGCATCGGCGCGGTGCACGTCGCCCTGCCCCAGGCCTGGGGCATCGTCGCCGACCGCCTCGTCCCCGGCCTGGTGCCGCGCACCTGGACCCCGGTGCAGGAGCAGATCGTCTGGGAGTTCCGGCTGCCCCGCGCGCTGCTGGCGCTCCTCGTCGGGGCCGGGCTGGCGGTGGTCGGAGCGGTGCTGCAGGCACTGGTGCGCAACCCGCTGGCGGACCCGTTCCTGCTCGGCGTCTCCTCCGGTGCCTCGTTCGGCGCGGTGCTCGTGTTGATCCTCGGCGCCTCCGCGCTCGGCGGGCTGCCGCTGTCGGCCGCCGCCTTCGCCGGCTCCCTGCTGGCGCTGGGGCTGGTGTACGTGCTGGCGCAGCGCTCCGGACGGATCACCCCGTCCCGGCTCGTGCTGGCCGGGGTGGCGCTGGCCTACCTGTTCCAGGCCGCCTACAGCTACGTCCTGCAACTGGCCCAGAGCGGACGGGCCGCCCAGCAGGTGCTGTTCTGGCTGATGGGCAGCCTCGGCGGCGCCCGCTGGCACATGCTGCCGCTGCCCGCCGTCGTCCTCGCCGCCGGGGTGACGTACCTGCTGCTGCAGCACCGCCCGCTGAACGCGCTCGCCGCCGGGGAGGAGACGGCCGTCTCGCTCGGCGTGAACGTCAACCGCTTCCGCCTGACCCTGTTCGTGCTGACCTCGCTGCTGGTAGGCGTGCTGGTGGCCACCAGCGGCGCGATCGCGTTCGTCGGCCTGATCGTGCCGCACGCCGCCCGGCTGCTCGTCGGCGCCGACCACCGCCGGGTGCTGCCCGTCACCGCCCTGCTCGGAGCGGTGTTCCTCCAGCTCGTGGACGTCGCCGCCCGCACGGTCAACGCGCCGCAGGAGCTGGCGCTCAGCATCGTCACCGCGCTGTTCGGCGTGCCGTTCTTCCTGTGGCTGCTGCGCCGCCGCTCCGTGGACCGGGCGGTGAGCGTCACGTGAAGCTCGACCTGCGCGGCGTGTCCGTCGCGCTCGACGGCCACCCGATCGTCCACGAGGCGGACCTGCTGGTGGGCGACGGCGAGTTCGTGGGACTCGTCGGGCCGAACGGCTGCGGCAAGTCCACCCTGCTCCGCACCATCTACCGGGCGCTGCGCCCCGCCGCCGGGCTCATCACCGTGGACGGCGACGACGTGCACCGGCTGCCCGCCCGCCAGGCCGCCCGGCGCACCGCCGTCGTCGCCCAGGAGACCCCGGCCGACCTCGACTTCACGGTGGCCGAGATCGTCTTCATGGGGCGCACCCCGTACAAGGCCGACGCTCTTGTGGACGAGGAGCTGGCCGCGCGGGCGCTGGACCGCGTCGGCATGGCCGGTGCCGCCGAACGCGTCTTCGCCACCCTGTCCGGCGGCGAGAAACAACGCGTCCTGCTCGCCCGCGCCCTCGCCCAGCAGACCCACCTGCTCCTGCTGGACGAGCCCACCTCCCACCTCGACATCCGCCACCAGCTGGAGATCCTGCACCTGGTCCGCGAGCTGGGCATCGCGACGCTGGCCGTCCTGCACGACCTCAACCAGGCCGCCGCCTTCTGCGACCGCCTCTACGTCATGAACGCCGGCCGCATCATGGCCGGCGGACCGCCGGAACAGGTCCTCACCCCCGACCTGATCTGCCAGGTGTACGGAGTGCGCGCCGTCCACCGCACCCAGCTCGTCTTCGAACGGCTCAAGGAGGAGCAGTGATCCCCCGGCTGCCTGCCTTGTCGCCCCAGGTCCGGTGACGGCCGGCCGGACTGGTCCTGCTGCTGCTGTCCATCACGGCCACCTACGTCGGCCAGGGCCTGCTCATCGCGCACGCTTTGTGGGGCGTCTTCGCCGGTCAGGGCGCGGGATGATCTGGATGTGCGCCGGTCCGGCCGAGGGACGGTCAGAAGCGGCCACCAGTAGGTCACGTTCGTGATCTCGGAAGCGGATCTGGACCCGGTATCTCCTCCGAAGGAAGACGTCGGGGTGGAGGGGATCAGGAGCCGCGGGGGTCGGGGAAACCGATCCAGCGCAGCAGGATCATCCGGGCGTCGGCGGGTGCGTTGTCGTGGTCGGCACCGAAGCGGTGCACCAGTTTCAGGTACTCCTCGTGGAATTCCTTGAGCCGTGCCTTGGTCATGAAGGTGCTGGCGCGAGAGCCCTGCTGCCAGTCGCCGTCCTCGTCGCGGTCGTGGGCGAAGGCTGACAGCAGCCGTAGGTCCTCGGCGAGCTGGGAGTCGCCCAGCCGCTCGGCGAGGTCTTGTTCGGCGCCGGTCAGTTCTTCGCGGGCGGGCATCCGCCGGTCGGCTTTGACGACGTCCCACCAGCGTTCCCGCCCCTTGGCACGCTCGCGCAGCTCGGTGACGAAACCGGTGTCGGACAGCATGCGCAGGTGGTAGCTGGTGGTCCCGGTGTTCTGGCCCATGGCTTTGGCCAGCGTGGTGGAGGTGGCCGGGCCGTGATGGGCGAGGTGTCTGAGGATCTCTCGCCGCAGTGGGCTGGCGAGCGCCTTCATCGCCGCCGGGGTGTGCATGACCGGTTCCCTTGACATGTGACCAGCCTAGCCGTACCGAGACAGCTATGCAGAAAGAAATATGCAGAGAAAAACTTGCAGAAAAAATTCTGTAAGACTAGGGTCGGCGTCCATGAACGGGAAACGAGTCGCCGGGGTGTCCTTCGTCACCGCACCACTGCTGGTCGTGGCCGGCTGGGCTCTGATGCGTCTGGGCGGTGCCGGTGGCCAGGAACCCGGCTGGACCCTGGCCCACATCGCCTGGGTCCTCAACAACGTCATGTACGCGATCGTCTGCGTCGAGCTGTACAGACGTGCCAAGGACACCACCTCGGGAGGGCGGATGCTGGCCACCGGCTCGCTGATCGTCGGTGTCATCGGCGCGGGCTGCCTGCTCATCCAGATGGTGATCGATCTGGTGGTGGGCTTCTCCACCGACAACCGCGCCGACATGCAGGCCTTGAGCGGCCAGATCCACGACCTGCCCGGGGTTCAGGCGGCCATCTACGACATCGGGCCGGTGCTGCTGTTCCTGGCGCTGGTCGTGCAGGCGATACACCTCGCGGCGCAGGGCAGGGCCACCGTACTGTTCGCGATCATGGTGACTGCGGCGGTACTGGTCAACGGCGCCGAGCTGCTGGTGGAGATCCCGTTGCGGCTGGCGCAGGCCGGATCGGCGCTGATCCTGTGGCTGGCCTTCCTGCGGACAGGACGGGAACTGTTGCGCCGCGGCACATCCGACCCGACCCGGACCGCGGCGACGACCTGGGCGACCCTCGCCGGGTGGGCACTCATCCTGGCGCCGGTGGCGCAACTCGGCGGCTGGACCTTGATGAGGTCAGGCGGCAACGAAGGAGTCGAGCCATGGGCGACGATCGCGCATTCGGTGTGGCTCATCGGTTTCGTGCTGCTGGCCATCGCCTGCGTCGAGCTGTTTCGCCGGGTCCGAAGCCGCGGTGCCGCGCAGATCCTCGCCAGGGTGAGCCTGGCGGTGGCACTGATCAGCGTCACCGCCTCGATCGCCGAGATGCTCGTCGACCTGTACGTCCTGTCCGCCACCGACAATCACACGCAGCTGAAGGCCCTGGACCAGCAGATCCGAAGCATCCCGGCAGCCGAGCCCATCCTGTACGGATTCGGCACCCAGCTTGTCTACCTCGGGCTCCTGGCCCTGATCATTCAACTGGCCGTCCTGAAGCGAATCAGCGCTACGACCCTGATACTCGTCCTGACCACCCTGGCCCTGTTCATCAGCTACGAAGTGCTGGACGGGCCCGGCCGCCAGGCCCTCATGCCGTTCGCGGTCCTGTGCATGTGGCTGGCCCTGGCGCCCCTGGGATGGCGACTGCTGAAGCCGGTGGCCCGGGCCGCCGACGCGATCACGCCGTAGCGGTTCCCGGGCCTGATGATCCCGATCATGTACCGAACCCGGCTCTGTGCCGGCTGTTTCATGACATTGACTCCGGACGGGGTTCCGAGCGCCTTTGGAGACCCTGCCGCGCTCCCCGCCCGCGCAGCCCCAAGCGCAGGGTGGCTCAATTCTATGATCATTGCCCGGCTCCATCGGGCGATCGCTGACATGACGAGCCGGACGGCGATGTCGCGCAGGCTGAGGTTCTGGCCGCGCAGGTGGAGAGCCATGGAGAGCATGTTCTCGTCGGTGACGGCGGCACCGCCGATGGCCTTGCCGCAGGCGCACCCTCAGACGTGCCAGAGGGTGGCGATCTGCCGAGTGGCCAGCCGGGACGGCACGGCCCGCAGCGACAGGTCGCGCAGCCACGCGGAGATCCCGGTCCGGGACGTCAGCCGCGACTGCCTGGCCGCCCCCAGCATCATGCGGTTGGCGCGGGGCCTGCGCTCGGCGTCGTAGCGCAGGAGCCGCTCGACGGCGTCCGCCGGCTCGGCGCCGCTCAGGTGGCGGGTCAGTACGGCAGCGTCCTCGAAGGCCTGGCTGGAGCCCTGGCCGAGGTCGGGTGACATGGCGTGCGCGGCGTCGCCGAGCAGCGCGATCCTGTCGACCGCGAACGAGGGCAGGGGCTCGGCCAGGCGGGCGATCGGGTCGACGTAGATGTCCTCGGGCGGCGTGGCCCCGATCAGTGCCGTGACGAGGGGATGCCAGTCGGCCATCAGGGACAGCATCTCCCGGCGCGCCTCCTCCGCGCCGGGCGGCGGGCCGTGCAGGAGGGAGTCGGTGAACCAGTACAACCGGTCCTCACCGACGGGGAACAGTCCGAACATCGCCCCGTTGCGGCGGTCGACCAACTGGCTGAGGAGCAGGTCCGGCGCCAGGCCGGGAGGGCGGGGCAGCATGCCGCGCAGGTCCATCCGGCCGGTCCGCCGCAACCCGGGGTGGCCGGGGAAGAGCTGCGCACGCAGTCGGCTGCCGCTGCCGTCGGCCGCGATCACGGCGTCCGCTCTCGCGACGGGCGCGCCGTCGCTGATCACCGTCACTCCGCTGGGGTCGGGCTGCAGGCGCTCGACCGGGGTCGCGGTTCGCACGAGGTCGGGCGGCAGCGGGGCGCGCAGGGCTCTGTGCAGCTCCGCTCGGTCGATCATGGCGGGCGTCCCGATCCCCTGCTCCACCTGGGCCAGGTCGGCGATCAGGAGCGGCCTTCCATGCCGGTCCCGTAGCCCCCCGCTGGTCGCGTGCATGACGCGCCTGCGAACGTCCTCGGCCAGCCCCAGGTCGTCCAGCGCGCGAAGCCCGTTGGGCATGACCACGATCCCCGTGCCCTTCTCCCGGAGCTCGGCGCCCCGTTCGAAGAGCGTCACCTCGTGGCCCTGGCGATGCAACCCCACCGCGGCCGCCACCCCTCCGAGCCCGGCTCCGACCACCGCGATCCTCATGAGACCTCCCGCTCATTCACTACGTACGTACTAGTACGGATATTGGTAACATGGTCACATGCCGCCCACGAATCCGGCCCGCCGCCAAGCCCTCGCCGACGCCGCCATCGACCTGCTGGCGTCGTCAGGCGCGCACGGGCTGACCCACCGCGCGGTGGAGAAGGCGGCGGACCTGCCGCCGGGTACGGCCTCCAACTACTTCCGCAGCCGCGAAGCGCTCCTGGTGGCCGCTGCCGAGCGCATCCTCGAGCTGCACCACGCCGACACCGACCGGGCCGTCGAGCGGCCCGCGACACTGGCCGACATGCTGACGGAATCGCTGCTCACCGCGGCGACCACCCTGCGCCGCCGCTATCTGGCGATCTTCGAACTGCAACTGGAGGGCGCCCGCCGACCGGCGCTCGCAGCCGCGCTGGCGGGCTTGCAGGACACGTCGATCCAGGTCACGGCCGGCCACCACGACCAGCTCGGCCTGGCCATCCCGCGCGAGCGGATCCCCGCCATGATCACCCTCTACGCGGGCGCGCTGTTCACCCTGGTCAGCGCGCCGCCGGGGAGCGTCACCAGGGACGTCGTACGGGACGTGGTTCAGGTCATCGTGCACGGCTGCACGGGACATGCCGAGCAGCGGCCGTGACCCGCCGGCCCCGTCGCGCCGAGGCGGGTGAGCTCCAGCGGATCAGCCAGTTAGCACCCGAGGTAGCGAACAGTCACGAGCTGGAGAGCGAAGATGACCATCGCGCCCGGCGGGCGGACGGTGTCCTCGCGGGGCAGGGGTTCGGGGGGCAGCAGGCCCCGAGACCACAGATCGCACGATCACTCCAACGCTGACCTGCCAGGGTGGGGCCATTTCGCACCGTCACTCTTTTCACCCGGTGATCGGCTGGATCCAGGTCGAGCTCTTTGGCGCAACGGTATGATCAGCACGAACGCGTGTTGAGCGAACCAATGCCGTTCCTGTTCCAGCGAAAGATCGGCGCCTCGCAGAGAGCAATGAACTCACAAACCATATGGCGCGTCCTCGACCGCATATGCCGATCCGCCGCCGAGACACGACCAGAATTCGCAGGTCTCGCCTTCACACCTCACGATCTCCGCAGAATCTTCGCAACCGATCTGATCAACAACGGACCGCCCATCCACATCGGCGCAGCCGTACTCGGCCACCTGTCCACACAGGCCACTCGTGGCTACGTCGCCATCTTCGATGAAGATCTCTCACGCCACTACCAGGCATACCTCGAGCGGCGCGGGGCTGTGCGCGCGCGAGACGAGTATCGGCCCCCGACCGATCGAGAGTGGACCGAATTCGAGGAACACTTCGACAAGCGAAAGGCCGAACTGGGGACCTGCGCTCGCCCATACGCCACTCCCTGCGCCCACGAGCATGCCTGCATTCGCTGCCCCGTTCTTCAGGGCTCTCCGAAAATGCCGGCCAGACTCGACGAAATCCAGGAAGACCTGATATCCCGGCGTCAACGGGCTGAGGCCGAAAGATGGCACGGCGAAATCGAAGGAATCGACCTCACCATGTCTTTCCTGCGCGACAAGCGAGCCCACACCCAACGTCTCACCCGGCGAGTTCACCTTGGGTTGCCTGGACTACGCCCATCTTCAGCCTGAACCACCAACGCAGATTCGTAGCGCCTGAACAAGCCGAGCTTCGCGCCCGACTGCGTCGCCGCGTGAGGGCCCGATCGAGCCCGTCAAGCTCTGGTGGGCTCTTTACGAGCTGCTAACAACCGCTGCTCTACCACTGATCCGCATGACGTACCGAAATTCACTGACGGCACTGGCCCTGGCGCTGGCGCTGGCGGCGCATCCTTCCGCAGCGGGCGCCACCACTACCGTCGCCGCGAGCCCGAGCGCCACCGCGAACCCCAGCTCGAGCTCCGGCGTGTCTTCCGTGCAGTGGAAATCCTGCCCGGCCTACTCCGATGAGGTGGTCCGGAGCCTGGGCGTGGCGGAGGACAAGATTGCGGCGTTCCGCTCCTTGATGAAGCGCCTGGAGTGCGGCACGGTCAGCGTCCCGCTGAACCATCGTGACCCCAGCGGGCGGAAGATCGACATCGCGGTGACCCGGCTGGCCGCCACGGACGAGGCCCGCCGGCTCGGCGCCATTGCCGTCCTGCCGGGCGGGCCGGGCAACAGCGGATACCTGGACCCGGTCCTGCGGGCCGCGCTCAGGAACGAGGAGATGGCGGGGCTCAACGAGCGATACGACATCATCGGCTTCGACCCGCGTGGGGTCGGCAACAGCTCCAAGGTCGCCTGCACCTTCTCGCCAGGAGGCCCGCAGGAGCCCGGCACGCTGACCAAGGAGGCGGCCAGGAAGATATACGACGCCCAGGTCGCCGCCAACCAGAAGTGCGGACGCTCTGACCCCGCCTTCCTCGGACAGCTCACCACCGAGAACGTGGCCAAGGACCTGGACCTGGTACGGACCGCGCTGGGTGAGAGCGAACTCAACCTGCTCGGCTTCTCCTGGGGCACCTATCTGGGCATGGTGTACCGCAGCCTGTTCCCCGGGCACACCGGACGGGCCTTCCTGGACAGCGTGGCGCCGCCGTGGACCCGTATTGACGAGCACGCCAAGGAAAGCGCGGAGGCGGCCGAGCGCAACTTCGGGCGCATGGCCGCCTGGCTGGCCCGCCGCGACGGGACCTACGGTCTCGGTGCCACCGTGCGGAAGGTGCGCGAGGAGGTGGCGAAGCTGGTCCGCGCGTACGACAAGAGCCCCAAAACCTACGCCGACCTGCAACGGCCCATCGACGGCTCGGCCGTCGCCGACCTGGCCAGGCGCAACTCGACCGAGTGGGTGCGCGCGGGCAAGGCGCTGGCCGAACTACGGACGGCGACGGGCACCACCGCCCCGCCCACCGTCAAGGAGCTGCTCGGCGCACCGATGATGGGAACGCCCGTGCCCGGCGCGCCCGAAACACTGAACAGGACCATGAACTTGGCCGTCGCGTGCAACGAGGACAGCAGCCGGGCCGGTTTCGACACCGCCTGGCGTGCCTACCAGCAGGTCGTGAAGCGCCACCCGGCGACCGGCCGGTCCTGGGGACTGCCTGCCATGTGTCCCGGCTGGCCGCTGCCGGTGCAGCAGGCCACGTTGAAGCCGAGCAGCGGGTCACTGGTGCTGGCGGGACACCTGCACGAGTTCATGTCCGTCTACGACTGGACGCTGCAGACACGGCGCGCCATCGGCGGCATCGTCTACACGGTCGCCGACGACGTGCACGTGTCGACCACCCGGGTGCCCAAGTGCGCCGCCGACGTGGTGCGGTACTTCGAGACGGGCCAGATCGGCAGAGGTTGCGAGGGCAGCGCAATCCCGAGCTGACCACCGGTTACCGGCCCGGCGACCTGCCACGGGTCGCCGGGCCCGATGCCCTGGCGGCGTCGTCGGGACCCACGGCTCGCCCGCCCGGGACCACGGCGAGCACCCGGTTCATCCAAGGGGCCCACGTAGCTCTCGCGGCGCGCCCGGGCAGGTTCCGGCCGGTTCAAGCAGAGGCTCGTCACCACCCTGCCGAGCTACTGGGTCCCGGTAGCAATCGCGGAAGATCCAACGAACCCATCATTTGGCTGGGCCGCCATACAAATGGTTCCAGGGATTGCCCTCGCTGATCGGTCCTGGGGTCCGGGTGCTCGCGGGGCTGGGAGCGGATCAGACGGCGTGTCGGAGAACCAGGGGGCGATGTAAGCGAGCAGCCGGCCATTCTTCTCCACCAGCTCGCCGATGGCGATGACGGCCATCTTGCGTTGTGAACCGTCCGGTCGCGCTGGCCGGGTGGTGACCATGGTTTTGTGGGCTTCGGCGGCCAGCTTGCCGGCGGTCAGGTGCCGCTGGGCGGCGTCGGGCGTGATGCGGGCGATGAGGTAATCGCGCAGGTCTTGGAGGAGGGCGTCGTAGGTGCCGTCCTGCAGCCGGACCTTGGCCCGCTCCAGGGTGGCCTGGGCGGTGGGCGGGCTGCCGCCGTACTCGCTTTCCGGGGTGTCGATGGACACCATCCGGATCGACATCTCGATCGCCGGGGTGTCGCCATCGGTCACCTTGAGGAATCGGTAGTCCTGAGCGGGGGCGGCTGGGGCCGACGAATCCGAGATCCACCATCACTGCGCTCTTGCACCGTCGAAGGGCCGAATGCCTGTCAGCAGCAACATCGCAGCTGATCAGCCTTTCGTTGCCTCACGACACGCCGCTGCATGAGGTGCTGATCCAGGAACAGCGGCGGACGATGTGTGCGGCGCGCTGCTGGGAGTCAGATCTACGTGGGGTCGCAGCCTGCTCCAGCGCGCTTCATGGGCAGCCGGAATCCGTCTGGAATGCGCCGCTGACAGGTGGCCACCCCTCACTGCGGGGCACAGGATGGTCAGGGTGGAGGGGATAACGACTTGGATAGTCGGTGCCTCGTACTCCGGGCGCGGATCTGGCCCGAGGCAGTCTCGACAAAGGCCAGGAGCGCAGCTGTGAGCGCTCTGCCTGCTCGGCTCGCGCGGCCTCATCTGAGGCGCGGCAGATGGCCGTGGTGGCCTCCAGCGCCTCCGACGCGAGCCGACTCAGCTCGGCGTGCGGGTTGTTGAGTAACCGCAGCCTGAACAACGCCGCCTTGGCGTTCGCACGCTCGTCTAGCGGCTCATTGCGGGCGCTGATGTACGTCGAGCCGTTGGGGTCTTCTCGCTTGCGATACCAGCGGGCGCTCTGGCTGGCTCGGTACCAGGTGACGGCTCCGGCGAAATCGCCGTGCCGCAGCAGTGACGCCCGCTCGCCTGTTGCACGTCTACGCTCCTCGCGCACGCGGGGCTGGTCCCCGATGCGGCACCGCCCCTCCATCCCAACCGGCCTCCACTTCAGAGAACCCCTGCCGGCACGAAACATCCGGGACGCCACAGCACCCTGAAAACTTGGCCGCGTATTAGCCGCGGATGGCCGTAGCCCGCCGTCGATGACCATGGACAGCCGGACACAACGAGAGAGGCCCCTCGCCGCGTTTCCGCTGGTGAAGGGCCTCTTTCTGCTGGTGTGGCAGGTGCAAGGTTCGAACTTGCGTAGGCTGATTTACAGCTCGTGACCGTTCCGGACAAGAGACCGCACTCTACCTGCGGCATGACGATGTTTCACCGCCGCAAAGTCCATGATCATTGCACGCATATTGCACGAAGACCGCTGAGACAGACCGTCAGACGACGGTGTCCCCCTTCGCTGCGTCTACTGCCGGCGAGCCTGCGGTCTTCCCGAAGAGAAGAGCACAGAGCAAGGCCGTGAGCACGAAGCCGGTCGCCGCAGGGACCGCTATGGAGAGGTAGAGCGAGAGATTCCCATCAGACACCCAGGAGTCATAATCCGGCTGGATGAAGACGACCGCCAGCATGGCGAAGGGCGCCACCAGCCCAACGACCGGCCAGGCAGGCAGGCGGGCCAGCAGCGCGGCCACCATGCTGAGAGGGAACGGCGCCAGCGCGAACGCCATCGCCAGATTGAGCTCGGAATCCGAATCACGGGTCGGCCAGTGGAGGAGGAGCAGCAGTAAGAACGCCACCACGGACCCTGCCAAGGCAGACTTCAATAAGAGACGCACGGCGTGATTGTCGAGGATCAGGGGCGGCCAGGTCGATATCCGGGCAGCTGCTCTGCTGAACTTCGATGATCAGTAAGGGCCGGGACTACAGCAGCCTTCCTGATCATGCAGCCTGGAGCGTGTGACTACGCCGCAACTCCCCGCCCCGCTGCCACACTTCTCCGACTGCGGCTGCCCGGACATCTACTTTTGCCCAACGTCCGACGAGGTCGAGTGCCCGCGCCACAGCGGATTTACCGTCTGCTGCGACAACATCCGCGGCCACATTCCCGTGCGGACGCACACACCTTCCACCTGACGCTCCTATGTGCAAGGGGGTTGGCTGGGTTGGTATCTATCGTGGCTCTGGGCGTCTTGGAGCCGTCGTCACATGTGCTGTCAGTCGGACGATAAAGCTGCGTGAGCAGCGCCGGCCGCATGCAGGATGTTGATCCATCCAGGATGGTCGAGGTAGGCGTTGTCTGGAGCGGCAGGGCCAAAGTCATCAAGGACGTGCAAGAGGGCATCAACGACCGTCTGCACGAGGTCGGCTTCTCGTTGATCGAGGAAAAGGTGCGGGATCAGTGCTCGTGCGCCGCGTTGGTCGATGAAGGTGTCGTCGATGAGCCAGTGCACGGCAGCGGTGAGGTCCGGCCATCCCTTCCCGGACCGCCAGTGTTGGTCCTGGTAGTCGCGGTCACCTAAGGCTCGTAGTGCCTCGAGCACGTCCTTGCGTTTATCGGGCCACTGCACCCGCTGTTTGCCCGGATGTTCTTCCTCCACGGGCGCCAAGCTACTCAGGACCTGTCTATGTCACGTCGTCGTGGGCGTGGTCGTCGGCGGTGAGGGCGCGGAAGATCACGTCTGACAGGTGCCGTTTCAGAACGCGGAAGCTGCCCTTGGCGGTGTCCCGAGTGGCTTCCTGACGTCGTTTGAGCAGCGCGCGGGCGCCTTAGTGGCAGCGAGCTTGGGTGATGGCGATGCGGTGCAAGGTGGTGTTGAGTTGCCGGTTGCCGCCCCGGTTGAGCCGGTGGCGGTCGTCGTTTCCGCTCCAGACGGGAATCGGGGTAGTGCCGTTGTGGCGGGCGAAGGCAGCGGAGCTGCGGAAGCGGGCGATGTCGCCGACCTCTCCCAGAACCCTCACCGCGTGACCAAGCACCCACCGCCCCCAGAGCCCCGGCCCACCACCAGGGCTCTTTCTCTTGGCCGCGTATTGGCCGAATCGGGCCGCCGACCTGCAAGAACGCGGTCAAGATCATTGAACGCATATTGGTGGACCAGCGACAACAGCCCGCTCACGGCGGCATCCGGCCGCACACCCCTGAAACGCAGAAGAGGCCCCGAAGGGCCTCTGAGCTGCACTTACTGCTGGTGGCAGGTGCAAGGTTCGAACTTGCGTAGGCTGAGCCGACGGTTTCACAGGACCCTGTCTCAAATTAAGCAGTCATGGCGCTTACTTGCGACAACAGCGCATCGCTTGGTACCGAGCAGCGCGCGACAACGCACATACGACGCGCCACCAGCTCCGCGAGAACACTTACACCCTGCACCGCCGTCGCCCGGACCTTGTCGGCGCTGACACCGGACCAACGCAGCTAAATCGCTCCCTGAGCAATTTTTCTACTTTCCTCACGGGGGCTAGAATCCGTCTCATAATCAATCGATAAGATCTGAACCTCGACCGAGCCTCAGGCACTTATGCGAAATCTTTGTAAATTGAATTCCAGACAAATCTCAATGGACGACTTATTGCGCCGTGAAGGCAATCTTAAGTCCTCGGTCGAAATCCCACGAAAATCCATCTCGGACATGTGCAGGCCGAGCTACCCGTTTAAGAATTCGGGCAATTCAGGCATCCTGGCCTAAGGTTTATGAAGCTAGGCATCTATGGGAGATGGAGTCCTCTGCGCACATTCAGTGGACCGTAGATATTGGGAAAGCTTCCACCCTTACTCATGTCCCTCACATGCATCGAGTATGGCTATGGCTTCATACTGGAACCGCTCCAGATCCGCGTAGGTACTTGGAAATCTGCCGCGTCTGGTGGCAAACTTAACGGTGGCTCCGTGCATGAGATAGTCGTCATCAACACCAACCGAGACAACCGCCACGAGTAGGTCAGATGCCGTCAAGCCGTGGGCAGCTCTGAACGCAGCGTCCGCGAACGCACGCGAGCGCGCAACGGCACCGTGAAGAAACTGATCGCGCGCCTTCGGCAAGTCGTCGCAGGGGATTCCCACATCATTCACTTCAAGCTCATGCCGGGCAATATCCTCCGCCTGCCAGTCGCCACGCCATCCGGATCCATCGCCGTAGCAGCCGACGAGCACCAGGGCACCGGCTGGCCCGATTCGCCACCCAAAGTCGACCAGATCCCGCAGTTCATCTGGCAGAACTTCAAGGCCCCCTCCCTCAGTGGCTTGCCACAACGGCAGCATCACGGCGTTCGTTCTCAAGGTGCCTCCATTCCGAAATACTGGCACGCCTTCCTGATCGCGCTTTGCGGAACTTTTTTGGCTATCTGCGACGGAAGAATGTCGCCGGCCTCCGTCCGCCACTGTTTATCTGCAGGATCGAAGTAGTACTTCTTCGCGTCTGCACTACGTCCCATAAACTGCAGGTGAATACCTGCACCCGGCTGTCCTGGGTTTTGATTCTCGATGTCCACACGGAACGAGCGGTTGTTGGCCGTATACACTGTTTTGCTGTTGATCACGGGAGCCTCCGCCGGCGTGGTTATGGAGCAGGTTCCAGGCGGCGTGTTATGTACAAGAACTGACGTCTCGCCCGCTAGCACATAGTACGTGTGCAGGTCAGCCACAGTCAGGTTATGGACGCGCTGGTCGGCGGCCGTCCTCTTCGCGATAGCGCTGATCTGAGCGTATGTGCCGGAAGACGTCTGCAGCCACATACCCGGCTGAAGGCTTTATGCGTCTATCCAGTCGCGTAGCGCCGGCACCCAGAACGGATGGGTAGCGGTTGCGACGACCATGCCCTGTTTGTGATCCTTGTTACCGGCGTGGTCAACGCTAATTTGGACGAGATTTTTTGCACCCGTGCTTGTAATCGGCGTGATGACCGTCTTGCTTCCGCCCTTCCCCGACTTGGGGTCTGCGGCCATAACCTTGTCGCCGGCCTTAACGTCTTCAATTGGTCTGTAGGAGCCGTCAGCCATGAGGACTTTGGTGCCGGAAACGAAGCTATTACAGGGAGCTCAACCTTAGACACGAATGGCTTGATATTCCCACTGGGAACTCGAATTTTTAGCGATCGAATGTTACGGATCGGAACATTGATGCCAACTATAGCTTGGTCATCACCGGCTCTAAGTCCCGATATTGCCTGCAAGTAATCCATGTCCGCTTGCTTCCGGACGGCGTCTTCGCGATAACGTCTTCTATTGGCGTCCTGTCTGCGCTTCTCGGCGTCCTTCCGGGCCTGGACGGCAACGGCTTTCTCGTGCTTCTTTTTGAGTTTGATCTCGTACTTCTGCTTCTTCGCGCCGCTGGGCTTGTGAGTCTTGGAGAACGTCTTGTCGGATTTGGCGTTGCCGGTGTCGACGCGGCGGCCGTCCGGGTCGGACAGGTCGATGGGGTTGTTGGCCGCGTAGCTGTAGGCGTTGGCCCATTCGGGGGTACGCAGGTCGAGTTCGGGGTCGGTGGAGATGAGCTTGGCGATGGCGGGTCGTAGTACCGGGCGCCTAAGTAGGTGAGCTCGGTGGAGGCTTCTTCGATCTTGCCGAGGAAGCCTCGGTCGGTGAAGGGCAGGTCGTCGCCGCCGCGGCGCCTGCCGAACGGGGTGTAGCGTTCGCGGCTGACGGCGCCGGTGGCGTCGTTGATGGCGAGTTGGGTGCTGTCGTGCTGGCCGGCGAGCAGCCAGGTGAGGCCACTGGTCTCGCGCAGGGCGATGAGAGTGCCGTCTGAGGCGGTGTAGTAGCGCTTGGCCGTGGCCTGGCCGCCGGCGAGGCGGAGTTCCAGGGCGGCCGAGGTAGAGGGTGGTGCTGCCGTCGGGGTCGCGGCGGATCAGGCGTTGCCCTTCGGCGTCGTAGACCATGCTGGTCTGCCTGCCGTCCACGGTCGCCTGGGTGAGCTGGCCGAGGGGGTCGAAGTCGAAGGTGGCCTGCTTGCCGCCGACCGTGCGAGCGGCGAGTTGCCCCGCGTTGTCGTAGGCATAGGTGTCAGTGCCGCCGGGACGGGCGATGGAGGTGACGGCGTTGGGCCGCACCGCGGTCGCGCCGGGAGTGGTGTAACCGTAGGTGGCGGTCTGGCCGTTGTCGGTCAGCGTGGTGATGTTGCCGACCCTGTCGTAGCCGTATGCCTGGTCGTACGGGTCGACGCCCTTGCCGTCACCGGACCCGGTGCACGAACTGGCGGTGGTGGTGTAGGCGGTCTTGAGGCGGAGCAGTCCGTCGTAGGTGAAGCACTCGGACTGGCCGTCGTGCGTGCCGGGGACGGCGGAGGCGGTGGATTTGGGAAACCCGCCCTACCGCCGATGGCCTGGCGGAGCTGGATCAAGGTTGGAGAGTTGCTGCTCCAGGCCATTGAGAAGGGCTTGGAGGCCGAACTCGAAGGCATGGTCGGGGGAGGCGGCGTAGTCGGTCGCCGCCGGGGTTTCCAGGCGGGTGCGTAGGCGCGGGTAGCGCATGGCGATCTCCTGGGCCTGGGCCATGGCGTCCTGGAGTTGCTGTTGGGCGGTGGTGCCGTCAGCGGTGAGCCTGCGGGTGAGTGAGACGGTCGCGGCGGCGCCGGCCGCGTTGCCAAGGACGTAGGTGAAGACGGCGGCCGCGGCCTGGTCGGCCTGGTCACAGGTGAACCCGGCGGCCTCATAGACGGTGAGGGTGTGGTCGTCGTGGCGGGACTTGCCCTCGCCATAGAGGACGTGTGCGGTGAACGCCTGCACCAGCCAGGGATGCCGGGTGAACATGCCGTACAGGTCGGTGGCCATCGTGGCGGCGGCGGTGCGCCAGTCGGTGGAGTCCGGATCGGGCAGGGCGAGTTCGCCCCACACGTGGTCGGCGGCAAGCAGGACGAGGTTGTCCTTGTTCTTGACGTGCCAGTACACGGCGGTCGCGGCGGAGTCGAGTCGCCGACCCAAGGTGCGCATGCTCAGACCTTCGAGGCCCTCGGCGTCCAGGAGCTCGACGGCGGCGTGGACGATCTGTTCCCGGGTGAGGGTGTCGCGTGGCATGTCCTTACCGTACGGCAATTTGCACACTGTTCAAATAAGAACTTGCACAGTGTTCAAGTCATGGGTTAGCGTTCTTCCCGTCAGCCACTTGAACACTGTGCAAGTCGAATGGAGTCCCTGTGAACACCCTCGCCGCCATCATGCAGCTGCTGGTCGCCGTCGCCTTCGTCAGCATCCCGGTCGTCCGCCACCGCTACGGCCACGTCGCGAAGGCCGCCGCTGTGGCCGAACTGCGCCGCCAGAACGTCCGCCCGGAGGTACTGGAGGAGAACAAACTTCGCTTCGACGCCGGAGGCCACGAGACCGCTGCACCGGCCACAGTCGCCGCAGTCATGGCCGTCACCGCCGGCCTGAACCTCGCCGACGCCGGCCTGGCCGCGCTGATGACCTGGATCTTCTCCTCACTGGTCCTCGTGATGAACGCCGGGATCGTCTACAGCAACCTCACCGCGGTCAAGTCGGTCGAGACCGCTTTTCGCCGCAAGGGCGACCCAGAACTGGCCCGCGTCGAGGTCGCCCCCTTCCTCAAGGCCGCCGAGGACGCCTTCCCCCGCTGGGTGCGCGCCCAGACCTACATCCGCAACACGGTGGTCTTCCTCGGATCCACCATCGCCCTGGTCGCCGTCTCCTACGTCTGACGGCCTCCACCCTTGGTCCCGACCGCGTTGATCGTGGTCCACTCGGTCGGGTAATCCGGCCGCACCTCGGCGGCCATCCGCACCGCTCGATGGCGCAGCTCGGCGGAATAGGGAGACTTACCTGGCACGGACTCGATCCTCTCAAGAGATCAAGTCTCCACCGAACCCCGGGGCGATTCAGCTTGGTTGCCTGCGCTGCAGGGTGAACCGCGAGGCGATGACGCCCCACATGAGCAAGATCACGGCGATCGCTGCGGCCAGCCCGCCTGCGGGATAGACGGGAAAGCGCATCACGGTCGCCTGCGCGGCGCTGATCGGCCGGCCGTCGGCGGCGATGGCGGCCTTGATGTGGCAGATACAGATCAGCGGCGGGTCGGCCCACTCGGTTGTCACGGTGCGGGTGGAGTCACGAAGGACGGTGAAGTCGGGGAAGGCGATGCTCTGGCCGCCGACGTCAGCGGTGAGGCTGTGGTCGGGGCCGAAGAAGTCTGCCGTGTGGGCCCAAGCCCACGATGACCGCGCAAGGAACCCTTGACAGGGGACCATTCCCGGCGACTTGATTCCCCGCGCAGGAAGGGCAAGCCCTCGCCAACCTGATCAACCAGTTCGCGCAGGAGGAAACCGACCCTGAGCGGCAGCTGACGGCCTGGGAAGCGCCGGAAACCCTGGGTCTTTTGGCCTAAGGGCATCACTACTCAAGCCTCCAGCCGAGGGCTAGGATGCCCCTCATCATCGAAGGCTCCCACCCCTGGCCCTCTGGAAACGCGGGCCATATCGAGCGCCAGGTGTGAGCGGCGCAGACGGCCAGTCCTCACCAAGTGGCCCAGGTCGGCGCGAGTGTCATGCATGAGCTGCAGATGGAAGTAGTTAACGTGCTCCAACAGCGCGAACACCCACAGCGCCGCCCCCGGCCAGACCTGCGCGCCGGATCCGCCCATGACCAGGCTGGCACCCACCACGACGGCCCCCGCCACAAACAGGCCGACATTGATCGGCGAGATCATGCGATACACCGCCATCCCTGCCGGAATGGGTGCTCGCGAAGAGAGCTGGGCGAACTTCAACCACCAGTACACGCCGCCCTCAGCCAAGACGAGCAGGACCAGCACAAGCCCTGCCGAGTTGGCTAGGGTCAGGGGCATGCCCAGCATGCCGGTCAGCACCCCGGCGATCAGCGGAATGTTGACCAACTCCAGAAGTGCCAGAGTCTTCATTCGGCGAAGCACGGACGCACGGGGAGAAAGCACGAAAGTCATTCTCTCCGACTTCCGCTGAGAACCGGGTCCAGGCTCCCTGCAGCGCGCAAACCGCAGCAATTCTCAGACAGGCACGCAGCGACTCACTCCGGTCCGCCAGACCAGGCTGGCGAGGAGCTCCGTCTGAACTGCATCATCATGCCGAAGCGGGCCAGCAGCTCGGCGGGGTCGGCCACGCGGCCGGCAAGCGGCGGGGTGTCGCGGCCATGGGGGATCGGTCGCTTTCGTCTACGAAGGTGATGGTGCTGGCCACCGTGCCAGATCAGCCGGCCCGCCGCCGGTGAACCCACACGGCGCTGCCGCC
The DNA here is from genome assembly GCF_044459125.1 of Nonomuraea sp. NPDC050383. Lineage (NCBI taxonomy): Bacteria > Bacillati > Actinomycetota > Actinomycetes > Streptosporangiales > Streptosporangiaceae > Nonomuraea > Nonomuraea sp. NPDC050383. The sequence continues at coordinate 73,725 of NZ_JBITIP010000008.1, read as the reverse complement.
ATGCGGCTCCCACTCGCGCGTACGCGCGGCCGGGCTCCCGAAACTCCCGCAACGTGCATGTGCATCCGTGCACGTGCCCCGCCTTACGCGTGCAGGCGCGCGAGCCGTGCACGCACACGCCGGGCTCCACAGGACCACGGGCCTCCCGTGGTCCCGTGGACAACGCAGCCCACGGGACGCCTTCACGCGCGCGCGTAGACCTGCCCGGAAAGTCCGAAAACTCTGGCTGTCCAGGCTCCTCGGCAAGGGCCTGGTGCTCGCGCGTGCGCACGTGATGCCTCGCGAAAGTCGCCGACCTGCGGTGGTTCCTGTTTTCCGACCGGAGATGAGGCGGGCGGTCATGACGCTGCGGTGCCGGTGGCGGCCAGGTCGAGGGGGTCGGGTGGCACGCCGCGGCGGCACAACGCGCATCAGGGCTGGCCGGAGTGCGGGTGGATCTGGTCGCCGCCGGGTTCGCCGTGCGGGCAGAGCGGGGCGATGCGGCGGTTGTCGGTGGCCTGCCCGGCCTGGCGGCAGGAGGCTGTTCGCGGACGTGGCTCTGCCAGTCGGCCAGGTCGCCGCTGCGGGCCAGGGTGGTGATGTAGCCGGCCAGGTTGTGCGGCTTCACGGCTTGCTCAATGGCGGCCGCGATCAGCTCGGCTTCGCCGGCGTCGACGCCGAGCTCGCTGCGGACGATGTCGGCCGGCCGGCGCCGTGATGAGGAGAGTTGACGGGTTCAGGGATAGGGGTCCCGGCCGTCCGGGACGCTGAGGCCGACGTTCCCGGACGCTGAGGCCCGGGAACCGGGACGCTGAGGTGGCGGCTCAGGGTCCCGGTTCGCGGGACGCTGGGCAGCCGCCGCCTGGTCAGGGTCAGGGTCCCGGTTTTCGGGACGCTGAACGTGCGGCGGGTGGGCGGCCTGGTCGGTGAGGGCGCCCCCGGCCTGGCGTAGCAGGGCCTGGACGTCGCGGCGGCGCTCGGCCGGGGCCTGGTCGAGGCCGTCGCCGGGCCGCTCGCCTTGGTCGATGTCGCCGGCGTGCTCGGCGGCGCTGGTCGAGGCGTCGGGCGGGGCCATCTCCCGGTTGCGGAAGGTGGCGCGCCGGTACTTGCGGCCGCCGGTGACGCGCTTCAGCACGCCCTTGCTGATCAGGCTGTTGATGGCGGCGTAGCGCTGGGAGCGGCTGAGCCGGGCGCGGTGCAGGAAGCGGGGGTCGTCTTCCACGCCGGGCCAGCATTCTCGGGTCGCATCGCGCGCCTGCTCGGCGAAGACGATCAGCAGGAACAGCTCGCGGTAGGTCAGTGTGGCGGGGGCGTGGTCGAGGACCTCGACGATGAGGTGGATGCTCATGTCACTGCCCGCCGTCGAGAGGGGCCAGGCCGAGCATGACGCGGACCGGAGCGGTGGGATGAGGATTTTGCGGCCGATGCGCAGCGCGGACAGCTCGCCACGGCGCACCGCGTCGTAGGCGGCGCCGCGGTCGATGCCGAGCACGGCGGCCGCCTCGCGCACGGTCATGGTGGGCCGCTGCAGCGGGCCGGGCTCGGCGCTGCCGGGGATGGGGAAGGACGGGGTCTGCTGTGGGCCGGTGTGGGTCTGCGTGGTCTGGGGTCGCATCACGCCGCGGATTGCTGCACGACAGGCGCCCTTACGTCCTCCTACGATCACGGCCGCCCGGTCGAGGCACGCGTTCACGCAGATCAGCGCGAGCGACACGGTCCACAGGACCATGGGGCGCTCGTGGTCCCGTGGCACCGGGACTGTCCGGTGCTGAAGTCCACCGGTGTCAACCTCGGCCGGCACTTGCGTCGAGCACCGCGGCGGCCGCCGGCGGGCGACGTAATTCCGACATCAGATCGTCTTCGTGCGGACGGATGCGCGGGCGATCGTGGAGCGGCGCGTAGGTGTGACAGGGGCGGGGGTGTCACGGACGGCGTGACAGGCAGAGAGTCGGGGGCAGACCAAGTACGAGCGAAGGGGGCAGTAAGGCACTGAGTCCCTGGTCAGAGCGTTGGGGCTAGATCGCTGATGTGAAATTCGGTGATCGGCTGCAGACGTGACGAAGGGCGTCCATGGTCGGTGTGTGAAGACTGACTTGGACGCCCTTCTGACCGCACTCTATGTGCATCTGGACGATCACATGATGACTTCGCGGGGCCGACCTCGAGGGCGGGGCCGGCCGCCGGTGCTGACCCCGGCCGAGGCGGTGGTCGTGGCGGTGGCGCAGGTGCTGCTGCGCTGTGATGACGAACGCCGCTGGATGCGGATGGCGGCCGGCCGGATCGGGCACCTGTTCCCCAGACTGCCGTCCCAGTCGCAGTACAACCGGCAACCGCGGGATCTGGGGCCGGCCATGTCGGCGGCGGCGCTGTGGCTGGCCCGCCAGATCCCGACCTGGCACGAGCCGTTACGACTGATGGACGGCACCCCGATCCGCTGCGGCGCCTCGTGGGTGACGGTCAACAGATCACACCTGGGTGAGATCGCCGGATACGGCATGGACAAGTCCCACCACGCCTTCTACTGGGGCGCCAAGCTGATGCTGATCACCACCGCCGACGGCGCGGTGACCGGCTTCAGCCTGGCCCACCCCAAAGAGCTCGATGAACGCAAGCAGGCCCTGCACCTGCTGCACATCCACCAGATAGCCGACGGGCCATGCCCGATCGTGTGCGACAAGGGATTCGCCGGAGCCGGCATCGAGAAGGCCGCCGCCGATCTGGGCCATCTCCTGATCCGGCCGACCCGCGAAGACGAGCCCGCACCTGCCCTGCCATTTCCCGGCTGGCTGCGCCAGCGCATCGAGGCGATCATCTGGACACTGAAGAACCAGCTCGGCCTCGAACGCCACAACGCCCGCCACCCAGACGGCCTCTAGGCACGCATCGGCCAACGCATCCTCGCCCTCGACGCCCCTATCTGGCACAACTAACTGACCCAAATTCACATCAGCGATCTAGTCGCGGGAGTCCGAGCCGAGGGGCAGTGGGAAGCGAAGCACCCAGCGGCGCTGCCATGGGGTTTCGACGGCCCGGCGGTGGTGGTGCTCGCGGGTCCAGGCGACGGCATCGGCCGGGTCGAGACCGGCCAGGATGGCCAGACAGGCCACGACGGTGCCGGTGCGGCCGACGCCGCCCCCGCAGGCGACCTCCACCGCGGCTCCCGTCCGCGCTCGCTCGTACAGCGCGCGGATCTGTCGCACGGCCGCGTCGCGGTCGCGGGGCAGCCGGAAGTCGGGCCACTGGATCCAGGAGTGCGGCCACTGCAGCTCATCCTCGTGGCGGCGGCGGAGCCCGTCGGAGCCCAGGTAAAGGCCGAAATCGGGCCTGGGCCCATCCGGCAGCGGATGGCGTAGGCCACGGCCGCGGATCCAGATGCCGTCGGGGAGCCGGAAGGCACCTACGAGCAGCGGCCCGCCCAGCGGACGGGCGGCCGTACTGTCCATGGGGTCGTTCATGGGGGTTCTCCTCGTGTCTTGCGTAATGTGGGGCGGTGCCCTTCAGCCGGCGGCGCTGCCAAGTCGCCGCCGTTCGCGGTGGTTCGCGACATTGATCCGGTTGCCGCACGCGTCGGGCGTGCAGTAGATGCGTCGCCCCCCGCGGCTGATGTCGACGAACACCCCGCGGCAGCCGGGGGCGGCGCAGGCGCGGAACCGGTCGTGCCCGAGCGCCCGGACGGCGCCGAGCAGCCCGATGCCGATGAGCGTGGCCAGCTCCTCGGCCAGCGGCGCGCCCGGCCTGGTCGGTACGTACCACTGCCACCGCCCGCTCGGATCGCGCTCCAGCACCGGCCGGAGCCCCGCCCGCCCGGCCAGTACGGCGCCGCCCGCGACGGCCTGGTCCTCCGTCTCGGTCTCCACGACGCCACGGGCCTCCCGACGCAGCAGGTGAACCTCGCGGACATCGTCGTCGCTCGGCAGGCGCCCGTCCGCCACGGCGTCGAGCCGCAGCCCGTGCCCCGCGAGGAACTCCGTCAACGCGTCCGGGGTCGGCAGAGCCTCGCCCTGCACAGTCGGCGAGGTGTTGGCCAGATCGCCGGCCAGAGTCGCCCCGACCGCGTAGTCGGTGATGGAGATCCGCACGCTTCACCTCGTTCCGGTAACCGAATAAATGGAACTATAACCCTTACATGGATCCGGAGGGGGCGGGAATGAGGCGCACGGCCGCTCAGAGGTGCGGAAATCCCCAGGCCCGGACGGGCGGGCGCCTCATTCCGCCGGGGTAGCGGCCCGGCCTACCGTGCCTGGTCATGATCGGAAAGTTGTTCGATGCGCCACGCCGACTGCTGGCCGGTTCAGTAGCCCTGCTCGCCCTGGCCGCGGTGATCATGTTCACGGCCATGGCGGACAGCACGATGCAACCCCTGCCGGCCACAGCCCCGGACGACCGGTTCAGCGCCGGGCGCGCGCTGGCTCACCTGAAGGAGTTCGCCGCCGTGCCACGGCCCATCGGCAGCCCGGCCAGCGACCAGGCCCGGGACTACCTGGCCGGGCAGCTGCGCGCGGCAGGGCTCCGGGTCGAGATCCAGCGCTCGGTCGGTGCCCGTTCCGCGGCGGGGCTGGCGACGTTCGGCCAGGTCGACAACGTCGTAGCCCGCCTGCGGGGAACGAACCCGACCGGTACCGTGCTCATCGCCGCGCACTACGACTCCGCGGCCATGGGGCCGGGCACCTCCGACGACGGCACGGCGGTGGCCGCGATGCTGGCGACCGTCCGGGCGTCGCGCGGCGGTCCCGGCCCGCGTAACGACATCGTGCTGCTCATGTCGGACGGCGAGGAGGACGGCGTGCTCGGCGCCGAGGCCTTCGTCCGCGAATACCCCCTGGGCAAGGCCGGCGGCGTGCTGCTGAACTGGGAGGCCCGCGGGGTCAGCGGCCCTTCGATGATGTTCGAGACCTCCGCGAACAACGCCCGCCTGGTGGAGACCTTCGCGGGCGCCGTCCCGGCCCCACGCGGCCACTCGGCCATGGTGGAGCTGTATCGGCTGCTGCCGAACAACACCGACTTCACGCCGCTGGCCAAGGCCGGCTTCACCGGCATGAACTTCGCCTACATCCAGCGTTCGTCGCTCTATCACACCGCGGGCGACTCCATCGCCAACCTCGACCCGGGGAGCCTGCAACACCACGGCAGCAACATGCTGGCGCTGGCCCGCACCCTCGGAGACACGGACCTGCGGACGCTGACCTCCGATCACGACGTCACCTACTTCCGTGCGCTCGACACCATGATCACGTACCCGGGTCGGTTCGTCCGGCCGCTGGCGGCGCTGGCCGTCGTCGCGGTGGCGGGCCTGGTGGTGGTGGCCCGCGTCAGCGGTGGCTGAGCCTGCCCCGGTTGATCGCGGCGACGGTCTCGGCCGTGGTGCCGTTGGTGGTGTCGGCCGCGTTGGCGCGAGGGCTGTGGGAACTGCTGGTGTCCTGGCGGCCCGCCTACGACGCGATGGGCGGGCTGCTGCACCGGCCGCGGCCGTACCAGGCGGCGATCGCGGTGCTGTGCGCGCTGGCCGTCCTCGGCTGGTACCTGGTGCTGCGCCGCAGGCTGGGTCCGGCGGCTCTGGCGGTCGGGGCGCTGATCTGGCTCGCCGGGCTGGGCGTGCTGTGCGCCCAGGTCGCTCCGGGGGCGTCCTTTCTGTTCGCCCTGCCGGCGCTGATGGGCGCGCTCGGGTGGCTGGCTGCCGTCCTGCTCCGCGCGCCTGCCTGGGCGCGGACGGTCGTGGCGATGCTGGGGCCGGTCACGGCCGCGATGCTGCTGCCGTCCCTGGCCGGGGACGTCTTCGACGGGATGGGGCTGGCGCTCGGCGGGGTGGGTGCGCTGGTGCTGGCCTTGTTCGGGTTGGTCGTCGTGCCGATCGCGGAGCTGTTCCTGCCCGATCCCGCCGTCCGGCCGAAGCGGGGCGCCGTCCTCGCGACACCCCTGACGGCTCTTCTCCTCGCGGCGGGGCTGGTCGCGGCCGGGCTCGTGGGGGACGGTTTCGACGCGGACCGGCCGCGGCGCACGCATCTGGCGTACGTCATGGACGCCGACACCCGTACCGCCCACTGGGTCAGCGCCGACGCGGATCCCGCCCCGTGGACCAGGCGGTACGTGTCCGGCCATGACACCTCCGCGCTGCCCCCCGGGTACGCGCGCGGCACGCTGTGGACAGGGCGGGCGCCGGCGATCGCCGCCGAGGGCCCGCGAGCCGACGTCCTCGCCTACCGCGGGGACACCCTGAAACTGCGCGTGACCGCAGGGAAGGGCACGCGCTCGGTGACGCTACGGCTCGACCAGCCGATCACGCACGCCACCGCGTCGGCCGGCCGGTTCGGGACGGCGAGCGTGCCCGTCGTTCGACGGTGTTGCGCTGCCGATAGCGGTACGGATCGAAGGCAACGGGCCGCCCACCGGCCGAGCCCTGCTTCTTCCGGTTGGCCTGCTGGTCCTTCTTCTCCGGGCACCGGCACACGAGCCGGCACCTGGCCCACCGAGATCCGCTTCCGCGGCATCCCCGAAGATCTCCTTGGGCTCCGTGAGGCCCTGTGCGGGCAGGAAGAGTGCTCCCCGCGCACGCGGGATGGTCCCAGGACGAAGCCCAGGCGGTCGTCGCCATTGCGGTGCTCCCCGCGCACGCGGGGATGGTTTCGCGCTCTGACACATCCCAAGGCCTGAGACGCCACAGCGATCTCAAAACTTAGCCGCGGATGGCCGTAGCCCGCCGTCGATGACCATGGACAGCCGGACACAACGAGAGAGGCCCCCCACCGCGTTTCCGCTGGTGAAGGGCCTCTTTCTGCTGGTGTGGCAGGTGCAAGGTTCGAACTTGCGTAGGCTGAGCCGACGGTTTTACAGACCGCTCCCTTTGGCCACTCGGGCAACCTGCCGTGTCTTCCGCTCTCGCGGCGACAGACAGAAGAATAGCGGACTTCCGGGGTGCACGTGACACCGGTTTGTACCGTCGGGGATCGCCGTCGCGGGGGCTGTGGGTGGTGGCAGGGTGGAGGGGTACGGGCCTGGTGGACTGCACTGCGGGCCGATGCTGGCTAGGCTCGTGCGCTGGGTCCGTGTTCACGGGGGCGCGATGCGTGGTCGGCGAGCCCTGAGACCGGGGCCGGATACCGCAGACATGCGTACGCAGCTGAGAGGATGTGCGTTTTGGCCGATTCGTCTTTCGACATCGTCAGCAAGATCGACCGCCAGGAGGTCGACAACGCGCTGAACCAGACGGTCAAGGAGATCGGGCACCGCTTCGACTTCAAGGGCACAGGGGCGAGCATCAGCTGGTCCGGGCAAGACAACATCGAGATCAAGGCCAACAGCGAGGAGCGGGCGAACGCCGCCCTCGACGTGTTCAAGGAGAAGGTGGTCAAGCGGGGTCTGTCGTTGAAGATCCTGGACGCGGGTGAGCCCAAGCTGTCGGGCAAGGAGTACCGCATGCTGGTCAGCCTCAAGGAGGGCATCGACCAGGAGAACGCGAAGAAGATCTCCAAGTTGATCCGCGACGAGGGGCCCAAGGGGATCAAGGCGCAGATCCAGGGCGAGGAGTTGCGGGTCAGCTCGAAGAAGAAGGATGACCTGCAGGACGTCATCTCCCTGCTCAAGGGCAAGGACCTCGACATCGCGCTGCAGTTCGTCAACTACCGGTAACAAGGGCCTGCTTCGGGACTCTGAACTGGCGTTTCAGCCCTACGGGGACCTCGGAGGGCACATCCGGGGCACACGGCCGAGCGCGCTGTCCACCAGGGCACGCGTCCTCTCCTGTGCCTCGGGCCACTCCCCCACGTACGTGTTCAGCGTGACCATCGGTGAGGAGTGGCCGAGGGCAAGCTGCACGGTCTTCACGGAGGCGCCCTTGTGGATCAGCCCGGAAAGCAGCATGTTCGTGGTGATCAGCAGTTTGGCGACGCGACGGCTGGGCCGACGAGGGTGCGCAAGGTATCCCCGGCCTCCTGTCGGGACTCCATATGTACGCGCGGTGGCTGCCACTGAGGGAGAAGACGACCGCGTCGCCGTCCCGGTAGACCGTATTGAACGTCAGGACGCCGATTGTCCGACGCCCCAGCACCTCGTCCTTACCCAACGTGCGGGCAACGGCCTCCATCTGGGGAGCCGAGTCAGCGAACCGATCGTCCTCGCCGGGCTTGAGCCAGAAGAGCCCCACGAGGAGAAGTGCGCCGGCCAGGAGCATCGCTGCCCAGCGTAAGACCGGGCCGCTGGTGGTCGTTCGTCCCATGCGTGTACTTTCACACGCTTCCGTGCGGCCCGATCTTGGTCCGCCAACTCGTCGAAGACAGCCGTCAGGCCGTTGCTGATGAAAAGAGCTCTTGGGATGTGGCGCAGTTCGCGACCATCCCCGCGGCGCGGGGAGCACCCTGACTTCGGGTTGCAGTGATCAGCGGCTTCCTCCCTGAGGAAGCCGATGCCGTGCTCGCTCCGCGGCCGAACCACGCCGATGGCCTGGCGAGACTGTACTCGCCTGGCTCTCCGGCGGCGATCGCAATGCGGGCCTGTTTCCCGGTGGGCGGCGGCACCGCTGAAGACCCAGTGACCGAAAGCACGTGCTCGACCAGACGTCGAGGGAGCAGGAAGGGCACGCTCGGCCACGAAGTTATCGACCCGATCCTGGCAAGGCGATCGGCGCCGTGGCGACCCGGCCCGCTACGGGCCTCGCACCGCGCTGCGGCATAGGACAGCCTTCCGGCTCAAGGGCCGGAAGGCTGTGGTGGTTACAGGGGGCGCCGGCAGTTCGGGCCGCCGCCCGCGTGGTTGATCAGATCCTGGTAGACGACGCTCTGCTTGATGGGCGTGTGGCTCTTGACGGTCTGGATCACCTTGCCGTCCCGCTTGAGCTCGAAGACCGGCGTGGTCCCGGGCTTCAGCGCCGCCTTGAAGGACACCATGCCGGCGGCGGTGACCTCCTTGGTCTGCACATCGCCGCCCTGCGTGATCGTCAGGGTGCCGGGCTCCTTGAGGAAGGCGAGCAGTTCGACCTCGTCGGCGGCCTTGTCGCCGTAGGGGATGGCGATGGGGCCGATCGTCTGCTTGGCGGCGTCGAACGGCGCGTCGGTGCGGTGGCTGCGGTGGAAGTAGTACAGCGCGTCGCGCTTGATCGTGGGCCACTTGCCGGTCTTGAACCACATCGTGTGGTAGGCGACCACGTCGAGCGGCGCGTAGCCGCGTTCGACGGACGGGGCCAGCCACGACTCCGCGTAGTCGTTCCAGGTGAGCAGAGAGATGATGTCCGCGCCACCCTCCTGCGCCTTGATGAACGACTGGCGCAGGGTGCCGCTGTTGGAGGGCTCCCAATAGCGCTTGTCACGCGGACGTACGTCCTCCAGCGCCGCCGGGGCCATGTAGAAGCGACCGCGCTTGGCGGCCTCCAAGCCGGCCTTGCGGTAGCCGTCGGTGGAGCTCTGCCAGCGCACACCCCAGGAGGAGTAGCCGGCGACGGAGTTGTTCCACTCGGTCTTGCCCGACCCGGACCAGTCCAGGAAGATCGGCACCAGCACCGTCTTCATGCCCTGCGCGGACAGCTTCGTGCGCAGCTCGTCCCACCAGGCGGGCGTCTGGCGCTCCGGGTAGAACGGCGCGAGCGGGATGGTGCCGTCCGACAGGTGGTACAGCGAGGGGTGGCCCTTGGCCATGAGGATGTCGCTGATCACCTTGTCCTGCGCGGCGCCCTTGGCGGTCGGGAAGTCGGGGCTCAGCATGATCTGGAAACCCGGGTCCACTGCCTTGGCTGCGGCCAGCAGCTTGGGGAACTGGTTGAAACGCTGGTCGGAGGCGGAGGTGTGGTGCTCGTAGATGAAGCCGTCGATCCCCGCCGCGATCGCCTGCCGGATCTCCACCTCGAAGTCGGCCTGCCGCCAGTCGCCGCTGCGCACCGGGCGCGGTAGCGGCCGGTCACGTGAGTGGCCGCCCTGCGCGGCGTACATGCCGCTCGAGCCGGCTGGGTCGAGCCACGAGGCGTACTGGTCCTTGGCCGGGTCCTTGTTGTCGACGGACAGCGGATAGGGCGGGAAGTAGAAGGCGAAGACCTTCTTGTCGTACTCGCGCAGCGCGGCGGCCGAAGGCTTGTCGAAAGGCAGACAGGTGGCGCTGGCCGTGGGCTCGGCGGTCGGCGACGGGGACGCGGTCGGTGTGGTGGACGGCGACGTGGTCGGTGTCCGCGTGGGAGTGGCGGATCCGCTCGGTGTCGGGGTCGGGGTCGGGGTCGCGGTGCTCGTGCCCACCGTGTAGGTGATCTTGAGGCTGGGCCCCTTGCCGCTGGTGCGCGAGGAGTGCAGCACGGCGACCGGGCCCGCGGAGGCGGTCAGGCCGAAGGAGTAGGCGCCGTTGCCGGTGTAGGCCTTGGACACGTCCAGGGCGGCCACCGCACCGGCGGTGAACCCGGTACGCGTCGCCAGCGCCGTCGTCCCGAACGTGGGCCGCGTCTTCCAGTTCGTGGCGCTCTCCGACCACGTGCCGCTGACCTTGTGCGCGGAGACGGTGGTAGCGCTCGTCCGGGCGGCGCTCACCTGCAGCGTCATGGTGACGTTCTGGGCGTTGGCCGGGACCCCGGACACCTTGAAGCTCATCAGCGCCCGGCGCTCGGCATTGGTGGCGTCGTTGCATGTCTTGACGCAGACCGACATCCACTCGGCGCTGCCGTACACGGTTTCTGGGGCAGCCTGGCTGATGAACACGTCATCGGATGCCTGAATCACAGCGCTCACCGGCGCCGTGGCGGCCGCCGGCGATAAGCCGGTGGCCGCCACGTACGCCACGGTGGCAGTGACGGCCAGCAACGGCCGTCGCGGGATCGACAAGGTGAACCTCCTGTGCATCCGGAAAGTTGTGGATCACCATATCCGTGCGTTCCGGCCAGACAAGATCACCACCATGTCCTGGAGAGGCCCATCCCTGTACCGGTTTCCGGTTGGAACGAAGCAGGCGATCAGACGGCTCCGCTTCACCATTGCCGGAAGCCCTTTCCAGCTGTGGCGTCGCGCCAAGGAGGATCCTGTGTGATGTGCATCACCTCGCCTTTTGCTCACTCACCGTGATGGCAGCAACAACAGAAGCCGGACGTGTCCAGCCCGGCCGAGCAGCCCCAGGGCGCAACCGGGGCACACCGCAGCGAGAAGCGGCCGAAGGCGACGGCAGACGAAGAGCGGGCGGTCTGCGTGTTCCTCGACATGACCTCGTCTTCTCCTGCGAATAGGCTCGGGCGGCGTGACGATGATTCCCCTGCGGCGGTTCACCGCCCGCGTCCTGCCCATCGATGATCAGGATCGGGTTCTGCTGTTGTACGGGTTCGATCCCGCGCGACCCGGCGAGCGGTTCTGGTTCACGATCGGCGGCGCGGTGGAGGGCGGGGAGACGCTCCAGCAGGCCGCCGCGCGGGAGCTGTACGAGGAGGTCGGCATCCGGGCCGAGGCGGACGAGTTCACCGGTCCGTACGGCGCCGGCACGGTCGAGTTCAGCTTCGCCGAGTACGCCATCACGCAGGACGAGACGTTCTTCGCGGTACGGATCGGCAAAGGACGGGGCGGCGACGGTCAGGGCGGCGACGGTCAGGCCGAGGTGTCGTTCGACAACATGGAGGAGATCGAGAAGGCCACCACGGTCGGGCACCGGTGGTGGAGCGCCGAGGAGTTGGACGCCACGGACGAAATCGTCCATCCCGCGGACCTGCCGGGCATCCTGCGGCGCGTCACTGCGGGCGGAGCACCCGCGTAGCGCCCGCGATGAGGGCGGTGGCCAGGATCCAGCCCGCGACGACCAGCCCGTACGCCAGCCCCTGCGTCCACCCCGCCGGGTCGAACATCTCCCTCTGTCCGAACGCCGGCAGCGGCAGCAGCAGGTCGAAGCTGTAGGCGAAGGAGTCGAAGACCGGGGCCTCGTCCGGTTTGAGGGGGCGGGGCGGGTTGAGGCCGAAGGCGACCGTTCCGACCAGGAGCAGCAGCGCGAACCACACGCCGGCCAGCCAGGGGCGGTAGCCGTAGCCGACCGTGACGTCCAGCAGCCGGCCCCACACGCGCAGTCCCGGGCCCTGGGTGCGGCGCCGGGCGCGGAGCTTGGCGAGCTGGGTGCGGCGGGCGAGCCCGTCGTTGCCGTCGCGCAGGTACCAGGCGGCGAGCTGCTCGTACGGCTGAGGCCGGAAGCCCTCCGGGTCGCGGCCGGCCCAGTCGATGCGCCGTTCCACCTTGCCGCTGCGCAGCCGGTCGTAGGTGAGGCCGTTGAGCCGCAGCTTCTCGGGCCAGGTGTGGGGGTCGTCCTGGAGGGTGCCGACGCGCGAGTGGGCGAGGGTGACGACCCCGTCCACGGGCTCGGCGGGGTCGAGATAGAACTCGCGGACCTCCATGTGGCTGGCGTGCAGTGCGTACGGGGTGTCGGGGCTGTGGACGGCCCCGGCGAAGCAGAACGTGCCGCTGATCCGCGCCCCGCGCACCCGGATGCAGCCCTGGGCCGTGAAGCCTTTCGTGCAGTGCACGGTGCCCTCGACCACCATGTCGTCGGCCCTGATCGCGTAGCCGCCGGGGTTGCGGACCGTCGCGCCCTCGAAGTTGACGTCGCCGTTCATCCGGCTGCCCGCCAGGCGGACACCGCCGGTGATGTCGGCGCCGCGGAAGGTGGCGCCGCTGTCCACGACCATGGACCCGGCGGACAGAGCCCACACGTCGTCGGCGGTCAGGCGGATGCCGCCCAGCCACAGCCCGCTCTCGAACACGGCACGGGCGAGGCGGACGGTCCCGGTGATGTTCGAGCCGGACAGGCTCAGGTGGCCGGCGACGCGCATGCCGCCGCCGCTGAAGCCCGGCAGCGTGCAGTCCGTCAGCCGTACGGAGCGGGTGGTAGTGGCGGTGAGGAGGACGGGTTCGTCCAGGTGGCAGCCGCTGAGCACCAGTTCGTGCTCGACGCGGCCGCCGAGGATGGACAGGGAGCCGGTGATCCTCGCCCCGCGTAAGCGCACGGCCGGCACCGAGCCAGGGGCGGCCTCGCGGGCACCGAGCAGCAGGGACGTGATCACGCTGGCGCGGACCGTCCGCTCGGGTCCCCAGGTGTCGCCGTCCTTGGGGGCGTTCTGCCCGGCCACGGTGCCGTGGCCGGTGACGACCTGGGCGAGCTCCACGGTCTCCCCGGTGGGGAAGGCGTTCCACAGCTTGCGCTCAGCCTCGCTGAGGCGCGGAGATCGGCCCATAGGGATGATTATGTCTGCCGCAGGCGGGAGTTGACGGCGTCACCGAGAAGCACGGAGTCCCTGTTGAGGCGGTGAGGCGGTGAGGCGGTGAGGCGGTGAGGCGGTGAGGCGGTGAGGCGCGGCAGCGTGGGCCCTAACGCCGGTAGCCCGCCATGCGCTCCAGCCGGGCGACGCGCTCCGACGTGGGCGGGTGGGTGGAGAACAGCCTCCCGAAGCCGGAGCCGCTGAACGGATTGGCGATCATCATGTGGGAGGCCGAGGTGAGGCGGCTGTTCTCGGGCAGAGGAAGGCGCCGGGCGCCCATCTCTATCTTGCGGAGGGCCGAGGCCAAGGCCAGCGGGTCGCCCGTGAGCCGGGCCCCCGCCTCGTCCGCCTGGAACTCCCGCGTACGGGAGATCGCCATCTGCACCATGCCCGCCGCCACCGGCCCCAGCACCATCATCAGCAGCGCACCCACGAACCCCGGCCCCTCGTCGTCGTCCGAGCCGCCGAAGAACACGGCCACGTAACTCAGCCACGTGATCATCGTGGCCAGCGCCCCCGCCACGGACGACACCAGGATGTCGCGGTTGTAGACATGCGACAGCTCATGCCCGATCACACCCCGCAGCTCCCGCTCGTCCAGCAGCCGCGTCAGCCCGTACGTCACACAGACCGCCGCGCGGCGCGGGCTCCGGCCGGTGGCGAACGCGTTCGGCTGCACCGTTGGAGACACGTACAGGCGCGGCATCGGCTGGCGGGCCTCGGTGGAGAGCTCACGGACGATGCGGTACAGGGTGGGATGCTCCACCTCGCTCACCGGCCGCGCCCGCATGGCGGACAGGGCGATGCGGTCGGAGAAGAGGTAGGCGAAACCGTTGGTCGCCACAGCCAGCATGAGCGCCATCCGCAGGCCGGTGCCACCGCCCAGCCACGCACCCGCGGTGAGGATCAGCGCCGACATCCCACCGAGCAGGACAGCGGTACGCAGGCCGTTGTGGTGCAAGGGTCCCTCCCTTCGTGGTGCGGGTTCACCTGCTCCAACGACTGTGCCGGGGTCCATCGTTCCCCGGTGTGCACACTCGGGGGCGCAGCGCTACCCAACCCCAGATGTCACGCCGCCCTCAGCAGGCGCGGTGACACCGGAAGGCGGCGGAACACGGCGCAGTCGGCCGACGGCCGTACAGCGACCAGTCAGCCCGGACACGCGAGCAGGGCAACAGCCGGCCGAGGGGACGAAGAACCGCCAGTCAGCTGAAGGGCGGGAGCAACGCCAGGTCCATGGCCACCTGAGGAGCGACCGAGAACACGACCGCCACCGCCACCGCCAGTCCCACGGCCACCCAGGCAGCCGGGAACGCGCGTCCGAGGCTGAGATGTGGTGCCGAGCCGGGCGCGGGCCCCGGTGCCGAGCCGGGCGCGGGCCCCGGTGCCGAGCCGGGCCCCGGTGCCGAGCTGCCCCCGGAGGCGGGGGCGAGCTCAGATGTGGAGGTGAGCGTCGATGCGCCGGGTCTTGGTGCTGCGGTGAGTTGCGGTGCCACGGCGGCCCCTGGGGCCGGGGTGAAGATCTGGGCCGTCCACGAGACGTAGTAGTACAGGCCGAGCACCGTGTTGACGGCCATGATCACCGCCAGCCACCCCGCCCCGCCGTTCACGAGCTCGCGGAAGACCACCACCTTGGCGAACAGCCCCGCCAGGCCGGGCGGCAGGCCGGCGAGGCAGATCAGGCTGAACCCCAGCGCGAGGCCGGCCACCGGGCTGCGGTAGGCCAGCCCCCGATAGTCGTTCAGCTCGTTGCCCGCGGCCGCTCGGGAGACGAGCATGACGACGGCGAACGCACCGAGGTTCATGGCGGCGTAGATGATGAGATAGGTCAGGGACGCCCCGACGGCGCCGCTCAGGAGCGCCTCGCCTCCTGGCACGCCCGTCAGCGTCGTCCCCCCGGGAGACGTGGTCTGTGCCGGGCCTGACGCGGATGTGGGTCCGGCCGGTGACATGCGCTCGGCGGCGTGGTGGGCGACCGCGAGCGGGGCGAGGATGTATCCCGACTGGGCGACCGAGGACCAGGCCAGCAGCCGTACGGCGGAGCGTTGGCGCAGGGCCAGCAGGTTGCCCACGGTCATGGTGAGCGCGGCGATGATCGCGACGATGGGCGTCCACGTGGCGGCCTGGCCGGACAGCGCGGTGACGAGCAGCAGGATGAGGCCCGCGAACCCGGCGGCCTTCGAGATGACGGACAGCAGCGCGGCGACCGGCACGGGGGCGCCCTGGTAGACGTCCGGCGCCCACGAGTGGAACGGCACCGCGGCGATCTTGAACGCGAACCCGGCCAGCACCAGGACGACGCCCACCGTGATCACGCCCGCCGTGGGGGACGTCATCCCCTGGGCGGTCACCATGCCCGCCGCGGAGGACGTGACCGCGTCCGCCCCCAGGGCCCCCGTGCCGACCGCTCCCGGAGCGGGGACGGCGCCGCTGAAGACCTCGGCCAGCCGGGACAGGTACACCGTGCCGCCGATGCCGTACAGCAGCGACACCCCGAACAACATGACCGCCGTGGACACGACCGAGACGACGAACAGCTTGACCGCGGCCTCCGAGGCCCGGCCGTCGTACCGTTTCAGTGCCGTGAGCGCGAACACCGGGAGCGACACCAGCTCAAGCGCGACCACCAGCATGATCAGGTCGCGTGAGGCGGGGAGGGTCACGGCGCCGGTGATGGTGCAGAGCAGGAGGAAGTACCACTCTCCGGCGGGGATGCCTCCGGCGGCCAGCTCGGTCATGGACATCAGCACGACGACCAGGGCCGCGACCAGGACCAGCCCGGCGAAGACCAACGTGAATCGGTCGGCGACGAACGAGCACAGGGCCGGGACGGACGCCGTTCCCCCGGCGGACCCACGGCCGGCGGCGGCCGGCGCGAGAGCGTCGGGCACGCAGAACGTCGCCATGCTGCCGCCACCCTGGCCTCCGCCTGCGCCTCCCCCTTGGCCACCGCCTCCGGCCCGTACGCCCGCTCCCGCCCGAGTGGCCTGGGCGACGATGAAGCCGAGGGCCACCAGGACGCCGCCGATCGTCACCAGGCCCAGCGCCGTCCTGATCCTCGGACCGGAGGGGAGGAACGCGTCGAGGAGCAGGACCAGCCCGGCCGCGAGCGCGAGCGCCAGCGGTGGGGCGATCACGAAGTAGTCGATCTGCTGGATCATGACAGGGCTCCCAGCAGGGTCTGCACGGCAGGCGTGGTGAGGGACAGCAGCAGCCCCGGCCAGAGGCCGAACAGGAGAATCAGGACGATCAGTGGCACCCAGGCGACCCACTCGTACCGCCGGATGTCGCGCGGCGGTTCGCCACTGGGATCGGGCTCGCCGAGGGTAGCCACGCTGTCGGGTCCTTCCGCGTGACTCTCCGAAGGGCTCGGCCACTCCGCAGTCGCGCTCGCCTCCTCCATGTCCCCCCGAGGCCCCCCGACCGGCACCGCGTCCACCCCAGCCGCGAGCCCGTCGCCGGCCCCGCCCCCGACTCCCACTCCGGCTGCGGCTCCGGCTCCGGCTCCGGCTCCGGCTCCGGCTCCGGCGAGGCTGGGGCGGGGGCGGGGTGGGAGGCCGTGGGTGACGCGCGACAGCATGACCAGGAAGTACGCCGCCGTCAGCACCGCTCCCAGCCCGCCGATCACCATGAACGTCAGGAACAGCCCCCGGGGCAGCCCGGCACCCGGCTGGAAGGCCCCCAGCAGCGCCAGCATCTCCCCCCAGAACCCGGCCAGCCCCGGCAGTCCCAGCGACGCGACCGCCGCGAACGTCAGGACCGACCCGAGGCGCGGCAGCGTGGCGAGCATGCCACCGCCCAGCGACGGCATGTCGGCCGTGCCGTACCGGTCCTTGACGGCCCCGGCCACGAAGAACAACAGCCCGGTGATCAGCCCGTGGGCGATGTTGGCGAACAGGGCCCCGTTGACGCCCACGGTCGTGAGCGTGGCGAACCCCAGCAGCACGAACCCCATGTGGCCCACCGAGGAGTAGGCGATCATGCGTTTCAGGTCGCGTTGGGCCAGGCAGGCGAGGGCCCCGTACACGATGCCGACCACGGCCAGCGCCCCCAGCCACGGCGCCGCGGCCACCGCACCCTCCGGCAGGACCGGGACGGCGATGCGGGCGAAGCCGTACGTGCCCATCTTGAGCAGCACGCCGGCCAGCAGGACCGAGCCGACAGTCGGCGCCTCGGTGTGCGCGTCGGGAAGCCAGGTGTGCAGCGGCCACATCGGCGTCTTGACCGCGAGACCGAGCCCGACCGCCACGAACGCGAGGATCTGCACGCTCCTCGACATGCCCGCGCCGTGGGCCCGGGCGAGGGCGACGATGTCGAGCGTGCCGGTCTGCGCCCAGACGAGCAGCAGGCCGAGCAGCATCACCACGGAGCCGAGCAGCGTGTAGAGGATGAACTTGGTCGCCGCGCCCCGTCGTCCCTTGCCGCCCCAGACGGCGATCAGGAAGTACATGGGGATCAGCACGATCTCGAAGAACACGAAGAACAGCAGCAGGTCCAGCGCGAGGAACGTGCCCACCATGCCGACTTCGAGCACCAGCAGCGTGAACACCAGCGCCCTCGGCCGCGCCGCCATGAGCCGCCCCGGGCCGCGCGCCCGGCCCCAGCCGAGGTACGCGAAGCAGAGAAACGTCAGCAGTGTGGTCAGCGCGACCAGCGGCAGCGAGATCCCGTCGACGCCGAGGTGGAAACGCAGGCCGAGCCCGGGGATCCACGGCAGGTCGACGGTGAACTGCGGCGTGGCCGACCGCCCGTAGTCGAACACCGCCACCATGACCACGGCCAGAGCCAGCGCGAGCCCCGACACCGCCTGCCCGTACAGCGGCAGCGCCGGTCGGAGCGCGGCCGGGGCGGCCACCAGAAGCAGCGCGCCGAGCAGCGGCACCGCGAGCAGCGTGACCGGAAGCCAGCCCATCATGTGAACACCACCGCCCCCACCGCGATCAGCAGCAGTCCGGCGAGCAGGCCGCTCACGTAGAGCTGGACGTTGCCGTTCTGGGCGAGCCTGAGCAGTCCGGACATTCCGCGGGCCGCCCGTCCGGAGCCGCGCACGGCCCCGTCCACCACCACGTCGTCCGTCCTGACGACCAGCCGGGCCAGCGCCAGCACCGGCCGCGCGAACACCGCGGCGTAGACGGCGTCCACGTAGAACGCGCGCTCGCACGGGAGGCGCAGCGGCCCCAGCAGCCGGGCCGGGTCGGCGAGCGGCGCGGACCGCCAGACCGCGTACACCACTCCCGCGCCGAGCAGGGCCAGCACCACCCCGACCGCCGCCACCCCGAGATCGACGTGAACGCCGCCCGCGAACCCGAGCAGCAATGCCGGCACGACCAGCAGCGCCACCGGCACCAGCATCGTCCGCGGCGCCTCCCGCACGTCGATGACATGGGCCGTGCCCGGCTCCGGCTCGGGCAGCGCGACGGACGCGGCCTGGCCGAAGAACGTCCGCAGCCAGGCTCTGGTGGCGTACGCGCCGGTGACGGCGACGGTCGCGAGTGCGCAGCCGTACAGGAGCAGGGCGGCGGCGTCGGTCAGGCGTCCGGCGGCGAGCGCGCCGTCCATGGCCGCCAGCACGGCGTCCTTGCTGAAGAAGCCGCTGGCCGGTGGCAGGCCCATGAGGGCGGCGAAGCCGACGGTCATCGCCGCGAACGTCACCGGCAGCGGCCCCCGCAGGCCGCCCATCTGGCTCATCAGGTTGGAGCCGACGTGGTGGATGACGACGCCCGCGCACAGGAACAGCAGCGCCTTGAACGCCCCGTGCGTGAGCAGGTGGAAGATCGCGGCCTTCGCCGAGCCCGCCGCCAGGCCGCCCGCCATGTAGGCGAGCTGGCTGATCGTGGAGTAGGCGAGCACCCGTTTGAGGTCGTCCTGGGCGAGCGCGGCCAGGGCGGCGCCGAGCATGCCGAGCGCCGCCATGACGGCCAGCACGTCGAGCGTGGGGCCGGCGGCGGCGTACGCCGGGAAGAGCCTCGCCACGATGAAGATGCCGGCGGCGACCATGGTGGCGGCGTGGATCAGCGCGCTGATCGGCGTGGGGCCCGCCATGGCGTCGGGCAGCCAGGTGTGCAGCGGCACCTGCGCGCTCTTGCCCGCCACTCCGGCGAGCAGCAGCATGGTGGCGGTCACGAGGGTGGCCGCGGACATCTCGGGCACCTTGGAGAGCACGTCGGAGATTCGGAAGCTGCCGGCCGCGAAGCCGAGCGTGAACAGGCCGAACAGGAATCCGACGTCGCCGAGGCGGGTGACCAGGAACGCCTTGACCGCCGCGCGCGAGTTGGCGCGGTCCTCCCACCAGTGGCCGATGAGCAGGTACGAGCAGAGGCCCATGATCTCCCAGCCGACGTACAGGACGAGGAGGTCACCGGCGTACACGACCAGCAGCATCGCGCTGGTGAACAGGCTGACGAAGGCGCTGTAGGACGGGTAGCGCGAGTCGTGGTGGAGGTAGCCCACGGAGTAGACCTGTACGGCCAGGGCGACCAGTGTCACGAGGACGCCGAGGATCGCGGACAGATCGTCGGCCTGGAGGGTCAGGGAGATGGGGATGCCGCCGGTGACGATCGTGCCGTAGGTACGGCCCACGGGCGGGCCCGGCGCCGCGTCTCCGAGGTACGCGAAGCCGGGGGCCCAGGCGAGGGCGGTGGCGAGCACGGCGGAGGCGGCGGTCGGCAGGACGGCGAACCAGGCCGCCCGTCCGCGCGCACGCCGGTCGTCGGCGTCGCCCGTGTCACCGGAGGCGCTGGTGGTGCGGTGGTGCGGCCGGCGGGTCAGCAGGAGGCCGGCCGCGGCGGCGACGAAGGGCAGGAGTACGACGAGCAGCGGGAAGGTCGTCACCGGTTGCCTCCTCGCTCGGCGTCGGCCCCTGGCCGGGTGGCCTGGGTGTCGCCGCGGCCGTCACCGGCCGGTTCCGTGGGGGCAGGCGGGGTCGCGGCGTGGGTCGGCGGCTCGGACAGGTCGCGGAGGGCGTCGATGTCGACGGTCCTGCGGTTGCGGTAAAGGGCCAGGATGATGGCCAGGCCCAGCCCCACCTCGGCCGCGGCGATCACGATGACGAACAGCGTGAGCACCTGACCGCTGTGCAACCGGTCGCGCAGCCACACGTCGAACGTGACGAGGTTGAGGTTGACGGCGTTGAGCATCAGCTCGACGGACATCAGGACGAGGATCGTGTTGCGGCGGGCGAGGACGCCGTACACGCCGACGGAGAAGAGGAGCGCCGACACGACGGCCGGGTAGACGATGTGCATCAACACCCCCCGGGCCGGTCAGCGGGCGGGCCGGGCATGGCGAATGGATCGTCCGGTGGACGGGGTGAGTCGGGCGTGCGGGGTGAGTCGGGCGTACGGGGTGAGTCGGGCGTACGGGGTGAGTCTGCGGGCTGCTCACGGTGGCTCGGTGGGGAGCCGCCCTGGATGTCCGTGCGGGACAGGACGATGGCGCCGATCAGGGCCGCCAGCAGCAGCACCGACAGCGCCTCGAACGGCAGCACCCAGGTGCTGAACACGCTGGCGCCGAGCTCCTTGGCCGCGCCCTGGCCGGGATCGAGCGGCGCGTAGGCCGTACGGAAGCCGTCGACCACCACCGTCACCAGGAGGGCGGCCGTCGCCACGGCCACCAGCGCGGCGACCACCCGGTTGCCGCTGTCGAGGTCGGCGGAGCGGCCGATCGGAGCCCGCGTGAGCATGATGCCGAACAGCATGAGCACGACGACCGCGCCCACGTAGATGAGCACCTGCACCCAGGCGACGAACTCCGCCGTCAGCACGAGGTAGCAACCGGCGAGCGCGCCGAAGCAGACCACGAGCCACAGGGCGGCGTGGACGAGCTGGCGGGTGGTGACGACGAGCAGCGCCGATCCGACCGCCGCCGCGCCGAGCAGCAGGAAGACGATCTCCTGGCCGGTGGGCGACAGATAGGAGGGCACCGCCTCGGTCACTACTCCTCCTCAGGCTCCCTTGGGTCTGCAGGGTCGAGACGCCCGGGCGGACGGATGGAGCGAGGATCGGCCATCCGGCGCCTGCGCGGCCTCGGGGCAGAAGTCTGCTCTTCCGCTTCGGGGTTCGGGCGCGGCTCGCCCGAGGCTGTGGACGACTCTTCGCCGGATGTGGAGCCTGTGGACAACTCTCCTGCCGACTCGGCCCCCGCTTCGCTCGACTCGGACCCCGCTTCGCTCGATGCGGAGGCTGCTTCGCTCGATGCGGAGGCTGCTTCGCGGGGAGCGGAGTCGGCGTCGTCCGGTGCGGGGGCTGGGGATGGCGCCTCCGGAGATACGCCGTGCTGCGGTGGTTCGGGAGAGCGCGTGTCGGTCTCGGGCGTCTTCGGGTGCCGGCCTTCCGACGCGGGCGGCGTGGTGCCGGGCTTGTCGCCGGCAGGAGGGGGCGCGGGGAGGGATCCGGGCGGCCGGATGCCCCGGATGTTCGCCATGCGCGCCCTGCGCTCCGATGGGCCGGGCCGGTCCGGGCCGGTCGCCGACCGGTCTGCGGCCCGGGTCCCATGGGCGTCCTGGGTGGTGGGGTCGGACGGGCGGGGCCCCGGGGCGGCTTCCGGTGCGTCGGGCTCACCGGCGGATCGGCGAACGGGCGGGGCCGGAGGACGAGCATCCGGCGCGGGGTGGGGCTCCTCCGGTGCGGAGCGGGGATCCTGAGGTGAGCGGGCGTCGGGCGACCCGGTTGTCGAAGCGTCCTGCGCGGAAGCGGGACGTGCCGGAGCAGGACGTGCCGAAGCGGGACGTGCCGAAGCGTCCTCACCAGAAGAGGTACGTGCGCGGACGTCCCCCGTGGAAGGAGGAACCGGCGGTGCGTCCGTGCCGGCGTCCGGTCGTGCGGGCGGCCGGCCGGGTGTACCTCCCGCACGAGGCCCGGCGGGGCGGCGGGGGGCGGCCGCGAGCTCCTTGGGCGGCTCGGCGCCGGGGTCGTGGGCCGGAGGCGGCGGGACCGTGGGCACCCAGGCGGCGAGCCGGTCCTTCTCGTGCAGCAGGTTGCGGATGTCGCCCTCGGCGTACTCGAACTCCGGAGACCAGAACAGCGCGTCGAACGGGCAGACCTCGATGCAGATCCCGCAGTACATGCACAGGGAGAAGTCGATGGCGAACCGGTCGAGGACGTTGCGCTGACGCGGGCGTCCGCCCTCCGGCGCCGGGAGGGTCTCCTTGTGCGAGTCGATGTAGATGCACCAGTCGGGGCACTCGCGGGCGCAGAGCATGCAGGAGGTGCAGTTCTCCTCGACCAGGGCGATGACGCCGCGGCTGCGGGGCGGGAGAGCGGGCTTGACCTCGGGATACTGCTGGGTGACGGATTTGCGCAGCATGTGGCGGAGGGTGACGGAGAGCCCCTTCGCCAACCCCACTCCCGGTATCCGCGCCATGGTCATCATCATTGCGCACTTGTCCGCGCGCGTGAATGCGCTCGTCGCGTTGTCCCCAGTTTTTCCACAGTTATCCACAGGTTATCGGGAGGTTATCCACAAGATGGCTCCGCGGCCGTTATGTACCACGGTGTGGCGATAGCCTTCCGGCATGTCGAACAGCCGGCCGCGCGGTCCCAGTGGTCTGGCATGGACCGCCGGGGTGGCGTGGGCGGCGCTGCCGCTGTTCACGTGCGGGATGCTGACGCCGTTCACGATCGGCTTCGCGGCGTTCTGGCTGCGCAGCGTGTGGCAGCTGATCGCCGCCGCGGTCTACACCGTGTGCCTGGGTTCGTTCCTGATCGTGGTGTTCGCGTACGACCAGTTCGAGGACATCCCGGAGCCGATGTCCTCGCTGATATCCCTCGCCCTGGTCGTGACCTGGTTGGGCGGTGTCATCCACTCCGGCATCCTGGTTCCGGCCATGGTCAAGCGGCGTCACCGCGGCGCTCCGCCGTTCACGCCCCGCCCGTTCGTGCCTCCGGTGAACATCCACCAGCGCACCACCGCTCCGACCTTCCAGCGGCCCTCCGGCGCGCCGGAGTGGGTCGGGCACTACCGGGTGCTGCGGTCCCTGGGCAGGGGCGGGCAGGGGGCCGTCTACCTCGCGCAGGCGCCCAACGGTGCGCGGGTGGCGGTGAAGGTCCTGCACGACCTGGTCGACGAGACGGCCCGTGCCCGCTTCGCCCGTGAGGTGGACACGGCGCGCAGGGTCGCGACGTTTTCCACAGCCCGGGTGCTGGACGTGAGCATCAGCGGGCAGCACGCGTACATCGTCAGTGAGTACGTCGAGGGACCGTCGCTGGAGCAGCTCGTCCGCAACCATGGTCCGCGGGACGAGGACAGCCTCACCCGGCTGGCGTTGTCCACGGCCGGGGCGCTCGCGGCCATCCACAAGGCCGGGATCGTGCATCGTGACTTCAAGCCGAGCAACGTGCTGATCGGCAACGACGGGCCGCGGGTGATCGACTTCGGCATCGCCCGCGCGCTCGACCAGATGACGGTGACGTCGGGGAAGATGGTCGGCACTCCGCCGTACATGTCGCCCGAGCAGTTGACGGGGGCGCCGGTGGGGCCGCCGTCGGACGTGTTCAGCTGGGGGGTGACGATGATGTTCGCGGCCACGGGACGGCCGGCGTTCGGGGAGGACACGGTCCCGGCGGTTTTCCACAGGGTGCTGACGGTCCACCCGGACCTGTCACCCTTGCCGCCGGGTCTGCGGAAGATCGTCGGGACGTGTCTCCACAAGAGCCCGGAGGATCGGCCGGCGGCCGCGGACGTGATGCTCGCCATCATCCACTGATGGGCCGGCGGTGCCGCGGGGATTCGGGTGCCTCCGGCGTGCTGCGGGGGTATGGCGATTCGCACGCTCAGAGCACCAGCCGCCAGGTGTTCCACTCGTCCAGCAACGTGAAGCCCATCGCCTCGTTGATGGCCAGCATGTGCGCGTTGGACGTGGCGTTCCACGTGATGAGCCGCTGGACCCGCGGCTCACGCTCGTGCAGCCGTAGCAGGTTGGCGAGCTTGAGGAGCAGGCCGAGCCGGTGACCGCGGTGCGGCCCGAGCACGGCGGTGTCCGTCTGGAACGCCCAGCCGTCCTGGCGGTCCACCTCCAGGAAGATGCGGGTGAACCCGGCCGGGGCGCCATCGCTGATGCGCCGGGCGAGCGCGGTGTAGCAGTCGAGCCCACCCGGCACCATCTCCTCCTCCCGCGCGCGCACGCGGTCGGCGTCGAAGCGGGCGTCCTCCATGGCCGCGTCCGCTGGGGCGTCGTTCATGCCGGCCATCACCGCGGCCAGGTCGGCCAGCCGCTCCGCTGTGGCCCGCTCCCCCGGCAGCTCCTGCGTGGCCGGGCCGCTCCACAGTTCCAGCTCGTAGCCCTCCGCGCGCGGCCACATCCGCCGGAACGCCGCCCAGTCGGCCGTACGCAGGTCGAGGGTGCGACGAGCCTCCGCCACCGACACGGTGAAGCCGTGCGCCCGGGCGAACCTCGTGCCCGGCCCCTCGACGGGGGTCTCGGTGAACAGCAGGCCACGGCCGAGGGCGCGGGCCCGTCCGGCCGCTTCCTCCAGCAGGTCCGCGCCGATGCCGCGCCCCCACCGGTCGGGCCGGACGAACAGCGGGTCCAGCCAGGCGGTGTGCGTGTTGTCATGCTGGGGAAGCCCCAGCCGGTAGCCCGCGACGGCCTCGCCGCCCTCCTTGACCACCCGAACCTCCTGTCGCTGCCCGGAGGAGTCGTGGGTGAGCTGCCACTCGAAGCGCCGCCGGCCCATGAGCGGTCCCCGCTGGTGGGCGTGGGCCCGGAGGTAGGCGTCGTGGAGAGAGGTGAGCGTGTTCTCGTCGATCGTCGTCACGCGGCCAGGTAATCAGGATCGCGGCCGACACGGCGACGGATTTTCTGCTGGACGCGGGGGTGGCGTGGTCAGGGGGTGGCTTCGGGGCAGGTTCGGGTGAGGGCGAGGTAATCGGCGTGGGTGAGGCGGCGGGCCTCCAGGTACATGTCGTGGTGCTGGGCGAAGCGGTTGACGTCCTCCGGCGGCCAGGGGCCGGGCAGGTGGTGGAGCGGGGCGCCGTCGGAGTCGAGGACGAACAGGCCCGTGCGGTCCTCGTAGCCGTACAGGAGGAAGGCGCAGGCATGACGGGGCCGGCGGCGGAAGGCGAGGTCGGCGACGAGGGTGCCGCCGCGGCGGATCTCCATCCGGGGGCCGCGGTGGCGGTCTCGCCGGGTGGTGACGGTGAGGCCGCCCGGCAGGCCGAGGATCTCGCCTCGGGCGGCGCGGCGTCTGTGCATGCGGGCCGACAGGGGGCGCAGCACCAGGAGTGCCGGGCTGAAGCCGACCAGGAGCCACTTGGCCTCCAGGACGTACGCCAGCCCCCTGCCGAGCGTGGACAGGCCCCGCCAGGCGGGCCACAGCCCGATCATGGCCAAGTACGTCATCACGGCCAGGCCCGCGACTCCGGTCCCGATGGTGACCGGCTTGCGCCACCTGGCGAGAAAGGTCGGGCGGACGCCGTGCAGGCGGCGCCAGCCGGGGGCTCGGGCGGCGAGGGCGGTGCGGACCTCGCGGGAGGGGCGGGTGCGGGCGTTCACGACCGGGATGCCGGCCGCGACGGCGAACGTGTGGACGTCGGGGGCATGCCAGGGGCCCGGGAGGTCCAGGAGGACGAGACCGTCGGCGTCCAGGACCGCGAGACCGGAACAGGTCTGCCGCTCGGCGTCCTTGGCGCGGGTCGCCGGCTGGTCGTGGCGGTAGTGGTACAGGCGCGTGGGGGCGGCGGTCGATCGGAACGCGGTGGGCGGTGCGTGGCCCGTCACGGCGTCTGTCGCGGTCAGGGTGTGGCCGTCCCAGGAGAGCGTCGTCTCCAGGC
Organism: Nonomuraea sp. NPDC050383; assembly: GCF_044459125.1. Taxonomy (NCBI): domain Bacteria; kingdom Bacillati; phylum Actinomycetota; class Actinomycetes; order Streptosporangiales; family Streptosporangiaceae; genus Nonomuraea; species Nonomuraea sp. NPDC050383. The sequence continues at coordinate 47,795 of NZ_JBITIP010000008.1, read as the reverse complement.
AGGTCACACTGTGGACGGTGCCGGCCGGTTCGTCCCCGGCTGACGCGGGCTGCGCGTTCATGAGGTCACCCCTGATTCTCCGGTCCCCAAGGAACAGACGACCGGCGGATGGGTGGAGTTTCGCGGTGCCGGGGCCGTTTGGTGGGATCCGGTCAGGTGAGGACCTTCACCACGCCCGTCAGGGCGAGCTGGACCAGGGCCAGCGGCACCAGCCCCGCCCAGGCCAGCTTCTGGAGCTGGTCCTCGCGCAGCCGTGGGAAGCTCACCCGCAGCCAGATCACCACGAACGCCAGCGCGAACACCTTGACCAGCGTCCACAGCCAGCCCGGCAGGAACGGGCCGTGCCAGCCGCCGAGGAACAGCACCGTGGTGAGGAACGACAGCACCACGATCCCGACGTACTCCGCCAGCATGAACAGGGCGAAGCGCATGCCGGTGTACTCGGTCATGGGGCCCATGATGATCTCGGACTCGGCGATCGGCATGTCGAACGGCGGCCTGCGCAGCTCGGCGAGCCCGGCGAGGAAGAAGACCACGCCGCCGATCGCCTGCCAGGGCAGCCACCACCACTGCCACGCCTCGACGATCCCCGGGATGGACAGCGTGCCCGCGGCCATCGCCACCGAGGAGGCGGCCAGCACCAGCGGCAGCTCGTACGACATGAGCTGGGCGGCCGCGCGCATGCCGCCGAGCACGGAGTACTTGTTGGCCGAGGCCCACCCGGCCATGATCGAGCCGAGCACGCCGATGCCCATCACCGCGAGCACGAAGAACAGCCCCAGGTCGAGGTTCACCGCGACGCGGCCCTGGTCGATCGGGATGGCGATCATCACGACGAGGTACGGGACCAGCGCCACCCCGGGCGCGATCATGAAGATGCGCCGGTCCGCGGCGGCCGGGATGACGTCCTCCTTCTGCGCGAACTTCACCCCGTCGGCGATCAGCTGCGCCCACCCGTGGAAGCCCCCCGCGTACATCGGCCCGAGGCGCGACTGCATGTGCGCCATGACCTTGTGCTCGGTCTGCCCCACGATCAGGGGCAGCACCAGGAACACGGCGAGGATGACGACGAAGCTGATCACCACGTCAAGCATCGGGCGCTGCCCCCCAGTCGGCGGGAACTCCAGGCGGAAGGGTCTTGCGGCGGCTCGGCGAGCCGTGCCCGGACTCGCCGGGCTCCTTCGCGCCCGGCCACGCCTTGGCGACGCGGGCGGCGAGAACGAAGTCCTTGCGCAGCGGATGTCCCTCGAACCCGTCCGGCAGGAGCAGCGGCACCAGGTTCGGGTGGCCGTCGAAGACGACGCCGAACATCTCGTACGTCTCCCGCTCGTGCCAGTCGGCGCCCCGGTACACGCCGACGGCGGAGGGCAGGCGCGGGTCCGCGCGCGGCACACTCACGCGCACGAGCAGCCGGCGGCAGGCGGCCGGGTCGTACAGGTGCGCGACGACCGTGAACGTCTCGGGCGGCTCGTCCACCCCGGTCAGCCAGTCGAAGAACACGTAGCCGGAGTCCCTGAGCGCGGTCAGGACGTCGATCCAGTCGCCGGGGTCCGCGACGTCGAGGGTCGTCTCGCCGTACGACTCCGAGATCCGGACGCGGTCGCCGAAGCGCCCTGCGGTGTCCTCGGGGACGGGAGTCACACGTCACCGCCGGGTTCGCCGTGGGCGCGGGACAGGAGGTAGCGGTCGCCGAGCTTCTCGCCGGCGATCTTCTCCTGGAGCTTCATGATCCCGTACAGCAGCGCCTCCGGCCTGGGCGGGCAGCCGGGCACGTACACGTCCACGGGGATGATCTGGTCCACGCCGTTCGTGACGCAGTAGGAGTCCCAGTACGGGCCGCCGCTGTTGGAGCAGGCGCCGAACGAGATGACGTACTTGGGGTCGGGCATCTGCTCGTACAGGCGCTTGACGGCGGGGGCCATCTTGTCGGTCACGGTGCCTGAGACGATCATGAGGTCGGCCTGCCGCGGCCCGTTGGCGAACGGGATCACCCCGAACCTGATGAAGTCGTGCCGGCTCATCGACGTGGCGATGAACTCGATGGCGCAGCACGCCAGCCCGAAGTTGAACACCCACAGCGAATACCGCCGCCCCCAGTTGAGGACGAACCGCATCGGCTTGGGCGCCAGCCGGGAGACCGGCCCCACGGTGGGCATCGGGAGATCCGTCGCTGCCATGTCTCCATTGTCCCGCCTGATCGGCGTAAGGAGTAGAGGCGGGCCGATCCCCGGCAGAGGAGACTCAGGTCCAGGTGAGGACGCGCTTGCGCCAGGCGTACAGGATGCCGAGCGCGATGAAGCCCAGGAAGACGAACATCTCCACGAGTGTGGTCACGCCGTACCCGGGCGCGTCGAACACCGTCGCCCACGGGAACAGGAACACCGCGTCCACGGCGAACACCACGTACAGGTACGTGAAGACGTAGTAGCGGACCTGCGACTGGGCCCAGCCCTCGCCCACGGGGTCGACGCCGCACTCGTACGTGGTCAGCTTCTCGGGGGTCGGCCGGGTGGGGCGGAGCAGGCGGTTGGCCATGAGGGCGCCGGCCACGATCGCGACGCCTGTCGCGAACAGCACGGCGACCAGCGCATAGGACTCGAAGTAACCGTCCACCTCCCGATCGTAACCCAGTCAAACCTCTGGCCCTATCGTCTCAAATCGGGGTAAAAGGGAAGATCACCCACATAACCTGACACGTATGCACAAATTGCGCCATGTTGGTGGACTCGCGCTGCTCGGCCTCATGGCCGGCGGCTGCGGCCTCGGCTCGGGGTCCCATGAGCGCAACATCGTCGTGCCCTCGGACCCGACCCTGCTCCACTACGTCGACCCGGCGACGGTGGGCGGACTCGTCCCCCAGACGTTGAGCGGGGGCGAGAGCGCGCGCCGGTACGTGCACATCAGCTATCCGCGGGTCGAGGGCACGCCCAAGCTCGACCAGGCGCTGAACAAGGAGGCCGAGCGGCAGCTGCACGCCTTCAGCGCCGCCGTGGACGCCGCCTCCTCCGACGCCCTCCGCCCCCGCGCAGGCGGCGCGCGGGCCGTCACGTCCCGCGCGAGCGCCCACGTCGGCGCGTCCCTGCGCCGTCCCGAGCTGAACGTCCAGTGGGACCTCACCGCCGCCTCCCCCGACGTCGTGGGGGTACGGCTGCGCACCGGCGAGTTCCTCGGGGTCGGCTGGGCCCGCTCCACCAGGACCCTCTGGTACGACCGGCGGCGTGACCGGGCGGTCGGCTCGGCCGGGCTGCTCGCGGGCAAGGCGGCGCTCGGGGAGACGGCCCGGCTGGTCCGGCAGGGCCTGGAGCCGCGCGGCTCGACCGTGGACCTGAGCTCGGTCAAGGCGACCGACGAACGGCTCGACTCGATGGCGTTCAACCGGGCGGGCGACCTGGTCGTGGAGTTCGACGACTGCGAGATCGGGTCCTGCTCGCTGGGCCGGGTCGCGGTGGCCGTGCCGGCGTGGCAGGTCGCGCCGCTGCTGTCGGCGACGGGCCGGCTCGCGCAGGCCGCCGCCATGTCGGCGCCCAGGACGGCGAACCCCATCCCGTCCGACCCCGAGGAAGAGCCGGGCGGCTCTCCGATGACCAGCGGCATCACCCCGCGGCGGGGCGCGGGGCCGGGGGTCGGGGCCGGGACGCGGGCCGGGGCGGGCGTGGAGGCCGCGGTCCCCGCCGGCCCGGCGGCCGAGCGCGTGAGCTGCGCCGAGACGAAGTGCGTGGCGCTCACGTTCGACGACGGGCCGGGCCCCGACACGCCGCGCCTGCTCGACGCGCTGCGCGCCGCCGACGCGCGCGCCACGTTCTTCGCCGTCGGCGTCAACGCCGTGGCCGATCCGTCGGTGCTGCGCCGCATGCATGACGAAGGTCACCTCGTCGCCAACCACAGCTGGGGTCACCGCGACCTGACGAAGATGCCGGTGAACAGGGTCGTCGACGGGCTCACCCGCGCCCAGGACGCCATCACGGCAGGCACGGGACGGGTGCCGGCGCTGGCCCGCCCGCCGTACGGCGCGGCGAGCACGACGGTGCTGGACGCGGCGCGCCGGGTGGGCGTGGCGCTGGTCGGCTGGGACGTGGACGCGCGCGACGCTTTCGACCGCCCCGGCACGAGGCAGGAGGCCGGGGAGATCACCCGGCGTGTCGTCGGCGGCGCCCACGACGACGCGATCGTCCTCATGCACGACACCAACAGCGCGACCGTGGACGCGGTCCCCGGCATCCTCAAGGAGCTGCGCCGGAAGGGCTACACCTTCGTCACCGTTCCGGAGTTGTACGGCTCGGCAGGTATGGAGGCCGGGCACTTCTACCGCTCGGGAATCACCGTCGAGGCGGACCGCCCCTGAGATGGCGCACCCCTTAGGGGGACGTATAGTTGGCCCTCGTGACCCGAACCGTCCTCTTCGCCCGCCTGCATGTCGACCTCGGCAGGCTCGCGTCGGCGCTGTGTCACCCCTAGCGGTTCTCCGGCCTCCCCCTGACTCCCACCGCGTTTACCCGCGCTATGCGCAGAGGAAACGTGTTGAACCTCGCGAGGATCTAGCATGGAACTGAGAACGCGCCCCAAGCGACCGCGCATAGGCGCGTCGAGGAGGACTGAGCTGTGACGAAGCAGGTCCAGCAACTCGACCGCGTGATCATCCGCTTCGCCGGCGACTCCGGCGACGGCATGCAGCTCACCGGTGACCGCTTCACCGCCGGCACGGCGGAGTTCGGCAACGACCTGTCCACGCTGCCCAACTTCCCGGCCGAGATCCGCGCGCCCGCCGGCACCCTGCCGGGCGTCTCCAGCTTCCAGCTGCACTTCGCCGACCACGACATCCTCACGCCCGGCGACGCGCCGAACGTGCTCGTGGCGATGAACCCGGCGGCGCTGAAGGCCAACCTCGGCGACCTGCCGCGCGGTGCGGACATCATCGTCAACACCGACGAGTTCACCAAGCGCAACCTGCAGAAGGTCGGCTACGAGACCAACCCGCTGGAGGACGACGCGCTCGCCGAGTGGCGGGTCCACGCGGTGCCGCTGACCTCGCTGACGGTCAAGGCCCTCGAAGGCTTCGACCTGTCGAAGAAGGACGCCGAGCGCTCGAAGAACATGTTCGCCCTCGGCCTGCTGTCGTGGCTCTACCACCGGCCGATCGAGCACACGATCACGTTCCTCCAGCAGAAGTTCGCCAAGAAGCCGGAGATCGCCAAGGCCAACATCGCGGCCTTCCAGGCGGGCTGGAACTACGGCGAGACGACCGAGTCGTTCTCGGTGTCGTACGAGGTCAAGCCGGCCCGGCTGGCCCCGGGCGTCTACCGCAACATCTCCGGCAACCAGGCGCTCGCCTACGGCCTGATCGCCGCCTCGGTGCAGTCGAAGCTCCCGCTGTTCCTGGGCTCGTACCCGATCACCCCGGCCAGCGACATCCTGCACGAGCTGTCGAAGCACAAGCGGTTCGGCATCCGCACGTTCCAGGCGGAGGACGAGATCGCGGGCGTCGGCGCGGCACTGGGCGCGGCGTTCGGCGGCGCGCTGGGCGTGACGACGACCTCCGGTCCGGGAGTGGCGCTCAAGGCGGAGACCGTGGGCCTCGCGGTCACCACCGAGCTGCCGCTGATCGTCGTGGACGTGCAACGGGCCGGGCCGAGCACCGGCATGCCGACCAAGACGGAGCAGACCGACCTGCTGATGGCCATGTTCGGCCGCAACGGCGAGTCGCCGGTGCCGATCGTGGCGCCGATGTCGCCGAGCGACTGCTTCGACGCGGCGATCGAGGCGGCCCGGATCGCGGTGAAGTACCGCACGCCGGTCATGCTGCTGTCCGACGGCTACCTCGCCAACGGCTCCGAGCCGTGGCGGCTGCCGGAGGTGTCCGACCTGCCGGACATCTCGCAGGAGTTCACCACCGCGCCCAACGGCGACGACGGCGAGTTCCTGCCGTTCAAGCGGGACACCGAGACGCTGGCGCGCCCGTGGGCGATCCCCGGCACGGCGGGCCTGGAGCACCGCATCGGCGGCATCGAGAAGGCCGACGGCACGGGCAACATCTCCTACGACCCGAACAACCACGACCACATGGTCAGGGTGCGCGCCGCCAAGATCGCCGGGATCGACGTGCCCGACCTGGAGGTGGACGACCCCGACGGCGACGCCCGGGTGCTCGTGCTCGGGTGGGGCTCGACGTACGGGCCGATCGCCGCGGCGGTGCGGCGCATCAGGAAGAGCGGCGGCAAGGTCGCGCAGGCCCACCTGCGCCACCTCAACCCGCTGCCCGCCAACACCGGCGAGGTCCTCAAGGGCTACGACAAGGTGCTGCTGCCGGAGATCAACCTCGGGCAGCTCGCGCTGCTGCTGCGGGCCCGCTACCTCGTCGACATCATCAGCTACAACCGGGTGCGCGGCCTGCCGTTCAAGGCCGAGGAGCTGGCCGGAGTGATCCAGGACGTGATCGACAGTGACTGAGCTGCTCAACGGGAAGGGCCTGTCCCTCATTCCCAAGACGGATGCCAAGCAGACCCTGAAGGACTTCAAGTCCGACCAGGAGGTCCGCTGGTGCCCCGGCTGCGGCGACTACGCGATCCTGGCCGCGGTGCAGAGCTTCCTGCCGGAGCTGGGGTTGCGGCGCGAGAACATCGTGTTCGTCTCGGGCATCGGCTGCTCCTCGCGCTTCCCGTACTACCTCAACACCTACGGCTTCCACTCGATCCACGGCCGCGCGCCGGCGATCGCGACGGGCCTGGCCGCGAGCCGGCCGGACCTCAGCGTGTGGGTGATCACGGGTGACGGCGACGCGCTGTCGATCGGCGGCAACCACCTGATCCACGCGCTGCGCCGCAACGTCAACCTCAACATCCTGCTGTTCAACAACAGGATCTACGGCCTGACGAAGGGGCAGTACTCCCCGACCTCCGAGGTCGGCAAGATCACCAAGTCGACGCCGATGGGGTCGCTGGACAAGCCGTTCAACCCGATCTCGCTGGCCCTCGGCGCGGAGGCGTCGTTCGTGGCCCGCACCATCGACTCCGACCGCAAGCACCTGCAGTCGGTGCTGCGCGAGGCGACCGCCCACCGCGGCACGTCGCTGGTGGAGATCTACCAGAACTGCAACATCTTCAACGACAACGCCTTCGAGCCGCTCAAGGACCCCGAGGTCCGCGACGACATCACGCTGCGGCTGGAGCACGGGCAGCCGATCGTGTCGGCGTCCAAGGCGGTCGTGCGGGGCGACAACGGCGGCATCCAGGTGGTGCCGCTCGCGGAGGCCCCGGCGGAGCGGATCGTGGTCCACGACGCGCACTCGCCCGACCCGTCGGTGGCGTTCGCGCTGTCGCGGCTGGACGAGCCGGCGTTCGAGCACGTGCCGATCGGCATCTTCCGCCAGGTGGACCGGCCGGCGTACGACGTGCTGATGGCCGAGCAGCTCGACGAGGCCGTGGCGCAGCAGGGCCAGGGCGACCTCACGGACCTGCTGATGGGCGGCGACACCTGGCGCATCAGCTGAGGCGATGGACCGAGGATGAGGGGACGGCGAACAGCCGTCCCCTCTGTCATGTCTGGGGGGACACATGCCCGGGTCGCTGGTGACGGGCGCCACCGGCTTCATCGGCTCGCACCTGGTCCGGCGGCTGGGGCTGTCGGGCGAGACGCACGGGGTGAGCCGCTCGGAGCCGCCGGCCGTGCCGGGGGTGACGTGGCACCGGGCCGACCTGCGTGACGCAGCCGCGGTGGAGGGCCTGCTCGCCGCGGTGCGGCCCGACGTGGTGTACCACCTGGCGGGCGAGGTGGACGGCGCCCGCGAGACCGGGACCGTGCTGCCCACGCTGCAGGGCAACCTGACGAGCACGGTCAACGTGCTGGCGGCCGCGGCCCGGTCGGGCAGCCGGGTGGTGCTGGCGGGGTCGAGCGAGGAGCCGCGGCCGGGCAACGGGCACGCGGCGCCGCCCTCGCCGTACGCGATGGCCAAGGCCGCGGCCTCGGGGTACGCGGACCTGTTCCACCGGCTGTGGGGCGTTCCGTACACGATCGTGCGGCCCACCATGGTGTACGGGCCGGGGCAGCGTGACGGGACGAAGCTGGTGCCGTACGTGACGCTGTCGCTGCTGCGGGGCGAGGAGCCGCGGCTGACCAGCGGCGCGAAGGTGGCGGACTGGGTGTACGTCGACGACGTGGTGGCGGCCTTCGCCGCGGCGGGCGTGAGCGGGCGGGCCGTGGGGCGGGCGTTCGACGTGGGCACCGGGGTGCGGGCGTCGGTCCGCGAGGTGGTGGAGCTGCTCCACCGGATCGTGGGGAGCGGCCGCGGGCCGCGTTTCGGCGCGGTGTCGGACCGGCCGCTGGACGTCCCGCAGGCCGCCGACACCGGGCCGGCGCGGGAGCTGCTCGGCTGGGAGGCGGGCGTCGGGCTGGAGGAGGGCCTGCGCCGGACGGTCGCCTGGTACGCGGCCCGTCAGGGTGTGATCCGGTAGATGTGGTAGGTGCTCTCCGTGGCGAAGGCGTCGGTGAACGAGCCGCCGCTCACGGGGACGCGCCGGTTCTCGAAGAGCACCTCGACCTGGCCCGCCGGGAGGCCGGGCGGCAGTGTGAACGTGCGCGTCCCCGGCCCGCCGTCCAGGCCGGGCATGGCGAACAGGTAGTAGGAGCCGCCGTAGCGCTTGAGCATCGTGTCGACGCCCTTGCCGAAGTCGTGGGCGAGCGACTGGGTGTTGAGGACGGGGGCCAGCTCCTTGATCTGCCTGTTCACCTCGATGACGGCGGGCCTGGTCCGCACGCCGCACGCGTCGCGCAGGACGTGCTGGCTCTGGCACGGCCCGCCGAAGCTGTGGTTGAAGTAGACGACGCCGCGGGCGCCGTGGATGAGGGAGCTCATGACGGCGCCCTTGAGCTCGGCCGGCTCGATCGGCCGCTTGTCCTCGGGCGCGGGCCGGCCGACCTCGACGAAGGCGTAGATGGGCTGCCGCTTGCCGTCGAGGGCGTCGAGCCTGCGCTGGCGGTCGATGAGCAGGCCGTAGTTGGCGGCCCTGGCGCACTGGCCGGCCCGGAACTTCAGCGAGTTCTGGGCGTCCAGGCAGGCGTAGTAGCTGGTGTACCAGTAGACGTCGAGGGAGACGAGGTCGGTGTAGTCGTTGACGAACCGGCCGGCCTGCCGGTCGTTCTGCCAGATCATGACGCCCTTGCCGTAGTTGGCGTAGTGCGGCCGGCCGTCGTTCTTGGGCAGGCGGTCCTTGAGCGTCTTCATCACCGTGTAGCCGCAGCGCTCCTTGTGCGGGTCGTCGGGGACGCACAGCGGCCCCTGGCCGGGGAAGTTGCCGGTCCAGCCGTCGTCTCCGGGGCCGGCCCACATGTCGGCCTCGTCGGTGATGAGCCAGGCGACGGTCTCGGCGCCGTAGCCACCGATCGGCTTGCCGGTGATGGCGAACATGCCGTTCTTCCTGATGAGCGCCATGTCGCTGGTCTCGGTCAGCTCGACGTACGTGTTGATGCCGGCCTCGCGGTCCTTGTCCACGTCGTCCTGGGTGATGACGGACTCGTACCAGACGCCGACGGGGAAGAAGGAGGGGTCGGTCCAGCCGGCGGCGGCGGTGGCCGGGAAGCGACCGTAGTAGGCGGGGCCGCCCTCCCAGTCGACGGGCTTGAGCGCGGGCGCGGCAGAGGCCGGGCCGGTCGGCGGCGGGTTCTCGGCGCCGGGCCCGGCCGGGCGCAGGTTGAGCACGGCCCAGACCAGGACCGCCGCGACGAGGACGGCCGACAGGGCGAGGAGCGGGCGGGGGACCCGCATCAGCGCTCCCCCTCGGCCAGCGCCATGAGCTCGCGGGCCCGCGTGGACCAGGACGCGTCCAGCACGGAAGCGCGCAGCTCCCCCGCCGTCGCCGGGCCGCCAGTGTCGAGCGTGAGCTTCACCGCCTCGACGAACGCGGCATGGCCGGCGGCGACCCTGACCCGGCCGGTGTAGGCGGCCAGCTCGGCGAACTCCGTGCTGACGACGGGCAGGCCGAGCGCCAGGTACTCCTTGAGCTTGATCGGGTTGGCGTGCCGGATCCAGGCGTTGTCCTGCCACGGCATGATGGCCACGTCGAAGCCCGACCCGTACCCGGGTATCCGCTCGTACGGGCGGAAACCGAGCCAGTGGACGTTGGGATACTTCGTCAGCCGCTCCATCGGCGCGGTGGCGTCGCCGATGAGCACCAGCGACGCGTGCGGCAGCTCGACGGCGACGCGTTCGAGCAGGTCGAAGTCCACGACGAAGTCGTCCAGCGCGCCGAAGAAGCCGATCCGCGGCCCGGGGACGGCGGCCAGGTCGGGCGGGAGCGCGGCGGTGCGGGTGAAGTGGCCGAGGTCCACGCCGTGGTCGAGGAAGTGCGCCCGGTCGCCGGTGAGGGGGCGCTCGTCCGCCATGAGGGCCCGGCTGGCGTAGACGACGCGGTCGGCGCGGGCCAGCAGCGCGCGCTCCAGCGCGCCGATGGCGGCGGCGTCGGCCTCGGGGAACGCCGAGTGCCTGTCGGAGCGGTTGAACACCAGCGACCTCCTGGCCATGGGGCGCACCACGTCCCAGGCCGTGGGGATGGTGACCACGACGACCGGGCGGCGCATGCCGAGCGCCCGGCACACGGCCGCCACCTGGGCCCGGACCAGCACCGCGTTCAGGCGGCGCAGCAGGGGCGAGCCGTAGAACGGCAGCGGCAGCGGCGACATCACGTGGAAGCCGGGCAGCGGCTCGCGCACGAGCTTGGCGACGCTGCGCAGCTTGCGGGTGATCCGCCGGAGGACCTGGGTGGATCTGCCGGGGGTGGGCATGCGCATGCCGATGCTGTTGACGATCAGCACCTCGCGGTGGGCGGCGATCGAGCGCATGAGCTGGAAGTCGGAGTGCGCCTGGTTGTGGTACCACCAGTCCTGGGCGGAGAAGCAGACGTAGCCGGGCGGCTCGGGTGTCTCCCGGGGCCAGCGCGGCATGCGCCACAGGGCGCGCAGGGCGGCCCGGTGGCGTGCCCCGCCGCTCGCGCCCCGGGTGGCGGCGCGCAGCGCCTCGTTGAGCGCGACGGCCAGGCGCATGAGCAGGGCGCGCGGCCGGCCGTGACGCTGCCGGTGGAGCCTGACCCGGTTCGCCGCGGACAACGCCCACAGCCGGCTGGAGGTGGCCTGCTCGCCGCCCAGGTGGACCGCGCGGGCGGCCGGCACGTACCGGACGGCGAAGCCGCGGTCCCCGGCGCGCAGCATGTACTCGGTCTCCTCCGAGTACAGGAAGTACCGCTCGTCGAGGGGGCCGGTCGCGTCGAGGCAGCGCCGGGAGACCAGCCAGGCCGCGCCGGTCGCCCAGTCGGCGGTGCCCGGCCGCTCGTACGCCTGCTCGGCCACGACCAGCTCGCCCAGCGCGGGGACGCGGCCCGCCCGGTGGCCGCCCAGCAGCGCCTCGCCGAACGCCCGCAGCACGGTGGGGCGGCGCCGCAGCGAGAGGTGCCGGTGGCCGGAGTCGTCGGTGAGGCGCGGGACCGTGATGCCCGTGCCCGGCTCGGCCAGCGCCTCCCGCAGCGCCGTGATCGCGCCGGGGTCGAGCCGGATGTCGGGATTGAGCACGAGTACGTCACAGCCGGGGGCCGCGGCGATCCCGGCGTTCACGGCGGCGCCGAAGCCGGCGTTGCGGCCCGTGGAGACGACCTCGACGGCGGGCAGCGCCTCCCGCGCCCGCGCCAGGGTCGCGTCGGCCGAGTCGTTGTCCACCACGATCACCCGGGCGTCGCCCGCTCCGGCGGCGGCCAGGGAGCGCAGGCAGTCGCCGACGACCCGCTCACTGAAGTAGGTGACGATCACTATCGCGAGCATGCGGGCGTGGCCTCTCAGGAGCGTCGGGTCGAGCTTGTCGGGTCAAGGGCGTCGGAAGCGGCCGAGGAGGGCGCCGGCGAGCAGCGCGACGGCGAAGGGGGCGTCCTCCCGCAGGTAGCGGCGGGCCAGGCGGCGCGGCTCCAGGGCGAGCCGGTGCAGCCACTCGCCGCCCACGCTCTGCAGGGCGCGCGGGGCCCGGCTGAACCGGCCGGCGGCCATCGGGATGGCCGCGCCGCACCCGAGGAACCAGGCGGCGGGCAGCGCGGCCCGCAGGCCCTCGATGACCCGCTCCTGCTTGGGGAAGCCCAGACCGACCAGCACGAGGTCGGGGCGGGCCGCGAGCACCCGCTCCGCCACCTCGCGCCGGCCCTCGGCGTCGGTGTCGAACCCGTACGGCGGCGAGTGGGTGCCCGCGATCCGCAGCGCGGGGCTGCGTGCCACGAGCGCCGCCGCGGCGGCCTCGGGCACGCCGGGGTCGCCGCCCAGCAGGTAGACGGAGCGGCCGTCCGCCGCGGCCCGCTCGGACAGGGAGTGGACGAGCGAGGCGCCGGTCACCCGCTCCGGGATCGCGGCCCCGGCCAGGCGGCCCGCCCACACGACCGGCATGCCGTCGGCGACGACCAGCTCGGCTCGGGCGACCAGCGCGGCCAGGGCGGGGTCGCGGGTGGCGGCTCTGACGATGTCCACGTTCGCGGTGACGATCGCGCCGCCCCGGCCGTCCGCCCAGGACCGGGAGACGTGCTCGGCGACCGCCGTCTCGGTGAGGGCCAGGATGTGGACCGCTCCGACGCGCACGCGCGCCGGTGGGGTCGTGAGGAAGGGATCCGCCGGAATGGTGTCGCTCCTTCGCGCAGCCGACCTAACATCACGACCTTTCACGACATAATCGGCATAAGAGACACAGTCGTTACCTAAGGCGGTCGAGGCTCGCTCGACCTGCGATTCCGGCGCGCCGGTCGAGGATCGCTCGACCAGGTCGGGCGAGGGCTTCCGATGCGGCGGGCGGGCGGCGATCATGGGCGCATGAGAGTGGAGCGAGGCGCGTTCGACGGGGTCCTGATCTTCGTCCCGACCCCCCACCACGACGACAGGGGCTTCTTCACCCGCACCTTCGACACGGCCATGGCCGCCGAGCACGGGCTCGACCCGGCCGCGTTCGTCCAGGACAGCCAGTCCCGGTCGCGGCTCGGCACCCTGCGCGGGATGCACTGCCGGCTCGGGCGGGGCGAGGCCAAGCTGGTCAGGTGCGCCCGCGGGGCGATCCACGACGTGCTGGTGGACGCGAGACCCGGCTCACCGACGTTCGGCGAGAGCTGGAGCGTGGTGCTCGACGACAAGGAGTTCGCCCACCTGTACGTGCCGCCGGGCCTCTTCCACGGCTACCAGGCGCTGACCGAGCAGGCCGACGTGTGCTACCGGATCGACAGGGAGCACGACCCGGCCGAGGACCTGACGGTGCGCTACGACGACCCGGACCTCGCCATCGGCTGGCCGCTCCCGGTCACCGCCATCAGCGCGCGGGATCTCGCGGCGGGCTCGTGGAAGGAGGCGCGGGAGCGCCTGCTCGGCTGAGTCCGCCCTGCGCGGCGGGGGTCGCCGCCCGCGCGGCGCGGGCCTCGCGCAGGAGGGCTCCCGCCGCCCCCACCAGCAGGAACGACAGCCCGGTGATCACCGCATACGCGCGCAGGTCGAAGGTGGCCGAGCCGATCAGCGGCACCACCAGGCAGGCCGCCAGCGTCAGGCCGAGGTCGCGGCCCGCCGGGTCGGCCAGCAGGCGCCTGGCGCGCAGCGCGGACCAGATGCCCGCCGCGAACAGCCCGGCGAAGGCCAGCACGCCGATGATCCCGGTCTCGACGGTCGTGAGGATGTACTGGTTGTCGAAGACCAGGTACTTCGGGGCGTACCAGGTGCCCAGCCCCCGGCCCAGCCAGGGGTGCCGGCCGATCTCGGTGGCGGCGGTGGCGTAGTCCATGGTCCGCCAGCGCAGGCTGGAGTCGTTGGAGATGTTGGTGAACAGCGCGACGATGGCCCCCAGCACGCCCGGCACCACGAGCTTCACCCCGGCGAGGAAGAGCAGCGCGGCCCCGGCCGCGAGCAGTCGCCGCACCTTCGGCCAGCCGATGAGGAGCACCACGGCGGCGCCCGCCAGCCCGACGAAGGCCGAGCGCGACACCGAGAACACCATCCCGGCCGCGATCAGCGCCGCGCACACCCACCACCGCAGCGACGGCCGGCCCCGCTCGCGCGCCTGGAACGCGAAGTGCAGGGCGATCGGCAGGATCATCGCGCACATGACCGCGAACTCGATGGGGTGCCCGGTGGTCGCCGCCACCCTGCTCAGCCCGTTGCGCTCCAGGATGAACAGCTCCTGCTGGGTGAAGCGCAGGCCGGGCAGCACCATGTACTTCGTCGGGTCGAAGGCGAACAGGAACTGCACCGCCCCCACCACCCCGAGGACGGCGCCCATCACGGCGACCGTCTTCAGCACCAGGTCGAGCCGGTCCCGCCCGCGCACCCCGTCCACGACGAGCAGCACGACACCGATCATGGCGAACGCGGTGATCAGCATGTGGTCGGCCAGCTCCACCTCGTCCCGGGGCAGCGCGCCGGCCGTCGCGTAGGCGTACGAGGCCAGCAGCGCGGCGGCGTACACGAACACGGCGGAGCGGACGAGCGTGCGGCCCTTGGCGGCGCCGAGCGTGCCGGTGAAGTGCGCGCACAGCCACCACACCAGCGCGAACAGGCCGACGGACTCGGCCGGGGTGATCGCGAAGGACAGGCCCCGGTACACCAGCCGGGCCGGGACGATCATGAGGATGACGGCGAACACGACGCCGAGCGTGGCGCCGTCGGCCCGGTGCGGCCCCGGCGGCGCGGACGCCTCCGGCGGAGTCCGGGTCCCGGCCGGGGCGGCGGTGGCCGAGGTGGCCGGGGTGGTCATGCCGGCCGCCGCCGGTCCAGCGCCGCGGCGACGCTCTCCGCGGCGAAGCCGGCGGTGAGGCCCGCGAACAGGCCGAGCGCCAGCACGGCCGCCGCCGTCCGGCTCTTGCCGCCGCGCTGCTCCAGCGGGCTGGTCGGCGTCACCATCTCGGTGAGCTTGATGTACGTGCTCGGCGGCGCCTGGAGCACCTGCTGGCGGGCGACCATCTCGATCTTGGCCTGCTGCACCAGCTTGACGACGAGGGCGTGCGCGACCTGCGCCGACGGGCTCTTCGCCTCGATGATCACGAAGGGGCCGTTGGCCAGCAGCTCGGGGTTGGCGCTGCCGTTGTGGACCACGTACGTGGTGTCGCCGCCCGGCGGCGCGCCGAGTCTCGCCGCGGTCTCGGGGGCGCTGAGCGCCTGGAGCAGGATCGAGGCGGAGACGTTGAGCGCGCCGTCGTAGTTGAGCAGCGGGTTGACGCGGGGGTTCGGGTAGTCGGGGTTGGCTGGAACGCTCCCGCCCGTGACGGGCACGGTCAGGACCAGCACCGCGCTCGACTGGTAGACGGCCGGGACCGTCCGGTAGACGGCGAACGCCACCCCGAGGGAGAGCAGGAACGCGGGCAGCGTGACGTACCAGCGCCGGAACACGACCAGGACCGTCCCCCAGAAGTCCAAGGCGCTTCCTCCCCCGTGCCGGAAAACCCATGTTCTCCCACCAAGTCATCGTTTAATCCGGCATGCGGCGTTACCGGGGAATTTGTAACGAGACAACGGTGCATCGCGATGTCACTGCCGGGGCATTTCGCGTCCATTCAGGGGTGGGGAGCACCGATGCAGCACGTGCAGAGCTTTACCTTCCGCCGCGACGAACTCCTTCCGCTCGCCGACGGCCTTCGGGAAAGCTTTCTCAAGGCCAGCCCGTTCCGGCATGTCGTCATCGACGACTTCCTGCCCGCCGAGGTCCTGGAGCCGGTGCTCGCCGAGTTCCCCGAGCCCCGCGACCCCGAGTGGCAGCGCTTCGACAACGCCAGGGAGATCAAGCTCGCGCTCGCCGACACCGAGCGCATGGGCCCCGCCACCCGCCATCTGCTGGCCGAGTTCAACGGCCAGGTGTTCGTCGACTTCCTGGAGCGGCTCACCGGCATCGAGCACCTCGTGTCCGACCCCCACTACGACGGCGGCGGGCTGCACCAGATCCGGCCCGGCGGGTTCCTGAAGGTGCACGTCGACTTCAACCGGCACCGCAGGCTCGACCTCGACCGCCGGCTGAACGGGCTGCTCTACCTCAACAAGGACTGGGAGGAGTCGTACGGCGGCCACCTCCAGCTCTGGGACAAGGACATGACCACCTGCGAGCACCGCATCCTGCCGGTGTTCAACCGGTTCGTCCTGTTCGCCACCACCGACGACGCCAACCACGGCCACCCGGAGCCGCTGACCTGCCCGGACGACCGGGCACGCCGCTCGATGGCGCTGTACTACTACACCAACGGCCGCCCGGACCAGGAGCGGCTGGACGAGCACGACACCCAGTTCAAGCAGCGGCCGGGCGAGGAGTGGAAGAGCAGCCTCCGGCAGACGGCCAGGCGGTGGGTGCCACCCGCGCTGGCGGACCTGGCCGCCCGCCGCAAGTAGCCGCGGTCCCGCGCGGGGTCAGCGGCCGTTGAGACGCACGACGTCGATGGGGCCCGTCTCGTCCAGATCGCCGGACGGGGCGGGCTCCGGCCCGTCACCGGCCGGCTCCGGCGCCAGGTCCTCCGGCGGCGCCCCCTCGGGCTCGCTCTCCTCGGAGGGGACCGGGGTGCGCGGGAACAGCCTCCGGCGCACGACCGCGTACGCCGCCCCGAACCCGGCCACCAGGCCGAGCAGCAGCCCGCCGACGGCGCCCTGGAGCCTGGCCGAGCCGTCCGCCTCCGGCGGGAGCCGTACGACGTCCTCGGCCTGCACGAAGGTGATCGGGTGCGCCTTCAGCTCGTTCTGCCGGTCCTCCAGCTCCTGCCGCAGCCGCTCCTGCGTCGCCGCCAGGACCTTGGCGGCCGTGGCGGGCGAGTCGCTCTCGACCTGGACGTAGATGAACGGGCCGGTGGTGCCCACGCCCAGCAGCGTCGGGTTGCTGCGGCCGTCGTCGACGGTCAGCTCGGTCGGCCCGTCCTCGGTGACGCCGACGGACGCGAACACGTCAGAGGTGTTCATGGCCAGGATGAGGATGCTGGCGGTGGTCCGCAGGTCGTCGGTGAACTGGAGCAGGGGGTTGGTCTGCGCGACGGGCTTGGTGCCGTCGATGGAGCCGCCGCCGGACGGGGTGACGAGGACCATGGAGGCACTGGTCACGTACCGCTCGGGGATCACCAGATATCCGGTGAACGCCAATGCGACGGCGAGGACGGCGACCGGGATGGCGATGAACTTCTGCCGGGCGAGGCCGAGAATGGTCGTCCAGAATTCCATTTATCCCCTGCCCGATACGCGCGGCAACGGGGGCGCCATAAACCCCCGAAAGACCGTTCCAAGGCGAACATCGCAATTTCCCGTACGCCCGTTACATCCGCTTTGTTACGCCGGCCTGTTCTGACGCGATGAACTGCACGGTGGCCGGAAACCGGCCGGTGCGGGGGTGGGCATGACGTCGGGGGAGACTGCGCCGTCCGAGCAGCCCGGAAGGCTGAGCGGGCTGGACGGCATCCGTGGCCTGGCCGCGCTGTTCGTGGTGCTGCACCACTGCCGGCTCCTCTCCTTCCCCGGCTTCCCCGCCGACACGGGCCCCGCCTGGGCGAGCTGGCTGCTGTACGGCCACTTCGCCGTCGTCGTCTTCATCACGCTGTCCGGCTTCTCGCTGGCCGTCTCCCCCGCCCGGTCCGGCTGGCGGCTCGGCGGGCTGGGCCGGTTCGCGCGCCGCCGCGCGTGGCGCATCCTGCCGCCGTACTGGGCGGCGCTGGTGTTCAGCCTCGCGGTCGCGTGGGCGCTGGTGCCGCAGCCGGGCCAGGGAGCGCCCACGGCGAAGAGCGTGGTCTTCCACGGGCTGCTCGTGCAGGACCTGTTCGGCTCGCCGAGCCCCAACGGGGCGTTCTGGTCGATCGCGATCGAGGCGCAGCTCTACTTCGCCCTCCCGCTCCTGCTGCTGGTGGTGCGGCGGCTCGGCGCGGTCGCGATGGTGGCGGCCGTCACCGTCGTCGTGGTGGCGGTGGGCCTGCTCGCGGGCGGGGTGCCCGCGGTGGGGATGCTGATGCGGCTGACGCCGCAGTTCGCCGTGCTGTTCGCGGCCGGGGTGCTGGCGGCCGGGGTGCTGCGCGCGCCGGTACGGGGACCGGTCCGGGCGGCGCTGCCCTGGGCGGCGCTCGGCGCGGTCGTCCCCGTGGTCGCCCTCGTCGCCGTCCAGGGCCCGGTCTGGACGGTCGCGCACTTCTTCTGGGTGGACCTGGCGCTCGCGCCCGCGGCCGGGCTGCTGCTGGCGGCCGTGGCGGGCGGGCGGCCGAGGCCGCTGGTGCGGCTGCTCGACAGCCGCCCGATCCGCTCGCTCGGCTCGTTCTCCTACAGCCTGTACCTGGTGCACGCGCCGGTGGTGGTCGTGCTGCACCACTTCGTCGTCGCGCCGCGCTTCGAGCCGGGCGTGACCGGGTTCCTGGTGCTGCTGGCGCTGGCCGTGCCGGTCTCGGTGGTGTTCGCCCGGGGGTTCGCCGCGCTGTTCGAGCTGCCGTTCCAGCGCCACCGGGGGACGGCGGCGCTGCGGGCGGCCGTACGGGAGCGGCTCTCGCGGGCGCGGCCCGTCCCCGAGGCGCCCGGGGAGTGACCGGGGCTACCGGCCGACCAGCGCGGCGCCCAGGCCGGCGAGCCGGCGGCCCCGGCGGACGGCGGCCGTGCCGTGCCTGCGCACGTACATGCGGGCCACGATCGCCCGGCCCCTCCGGCGCTGGGCGGGGCTCAGCCCGACCTCGCCGAGCGCCCGCAGCAGCTCCCTGCACTGGAGCAGCGTGGGGACGCGCACGTGCCAGGCCGGGGCGCCCAGCTTGCGGGCGATGTCGGCCATGCGCTGCGCCTCCCAGTCACGGCCAGCGAGGATCTCGGGCACGTGCCCCCACGGGCCGGCCAGCGCCATCCGGGCGGCGAAGATCTCGTCCTCGCGCAGCAGGACGGGGCCCCGGTTGACGGCCATGACGCGGGTGCGGCGCATCAGCGCGTACAGCGGGTCCATGGCGAACGGGTCCTCGTTGAGCATCCGCAGCGACTCGGCGAACCGGTCCACGGGGTCGTCGGACAGGTAGCCGGTCCCCGTGTACGGCGCGGTCCGCGTCGTGCCGTCCGGGCCGGTGTACGCCTGCTGGGTGGTCACCAGGAGCAGCCGCTCGTCCCGGGCGAAGACCTCCAGGCAACGGGAGACGTAGTCCGGCGCCAGCCAGTTGTCGTCGCCGGCCCACCGGTAGAACTCCCCCCGGGAGCGGCGGATCGCGTCGCTGAAGTTGCGCAGCTGCCCGATGTTCTCCGGCTGCCGGTGGTAGACGATCCGCGGGTCGGTCGCGGCCCAGTCACGGCACACCTCCTCGGTGCGGTCGGTCGAGGCGTTGTCGCAGATGACCAGCTCGATCGCGCGATGGTCCTGCGCCAGGACCGAGGTGATCGCCTTCTCCACGCGGTCGGCGCCGTTGTAGACGGGCAGCCCCACGGAGACCAGCGTGTCGTCGAATGCCATCAGGCGCTCCTTCTGACGAGCTTGTGCAGCGCGGCGCCGGGCACCACGACCAGGACGAAGAGCAGCAGCCCGGCGCCGCCGGCGACGGCGAGCCGCACGAGCGCGGGCCCGCCGGAGGTCAGCGAGTCCAGGACGAGCATCAGCGCGCCCGCGGCGACCGCTCCCGCCGCGGGCCGGACAAGGGCGGGCAGCGCGGGCGTGACCCGCACGCCGACGCGGCGCAGGAGGAGCAGGGCGACGGGGAACGCGACGACCACGGCCACCAGCGCGTGCGCGACGGCCGCGCCCCTGATGCCGCCCAGGTGCGCCCCGGCCACCAGCGCGGGCAGCAGCGCGGCGGCCCACACGAGGTTGAGCCACACGGTGGTCCTGGTGGCGCCCAGCCCGGTCAGGATGTCCACGGCCAGGAACGAGATCAGCATCCGCACCACCATGAGCACGGCCAGCCAGCGCAGCACGCCCGCGGAGAAGTCCCACCGCTCGCCGTACAGAAAGGTGACCAGGGGGTGCGCGAGGACGCCCATGACCAGCGCGGGCGGCAGCACGAAGGCCACCATCACCGGCACGGACCTGCGCACCCCCTCCGCCAGCGCCGCCGGGTCCTCCGCCAGGCGGGAGAAGCTCGGCAGGGAGACGTAGCGCAGGGCGGTGCCGATGATGCCCGGCACCCAGCTCGACACGTTGAACGCCAGCAGGTAGTAGCCGAGCTGCTCGGACCCGAGCACGTCCCCGACCACGACGTAGTCGGCGTTCATCAGCACCGCTTCGAGCCCGAACCCGAGGGCCGACGGGATGCCGAAGCGCAGCAGCCTGCCCGCGACCTCCCGGTCCAGCGCGATCCTGACCGGCACCCAGCCCCAGACGAAGATCAGCACCCCGGTGACCACCGACGCGGCGACCTGCCCCCATGCGAAGCTGTAGGCGCCCGCGCCGCCGAACGCCAGCGTAATCGCCACGGCGGCGTTCGCCACGAACCCGACCATGATGGCGAGCGTCAGCTTGTCCTGGTCGAAGCGGCGCAGCAGGGCGGCGCTGCGGACCGCGGTGAACGCCTCGATGAGGATGATCGAGGTGAGCAGCCTGACGACGCCCGTGGCCTCCTCGTCACCGGCCATCCGGGCGAAGACCGGGGCGAACGCCCAGAAGATCCCGTACAGCCCGGTGGCGAACAGGAAGCTCAGCACCGTGGCCGTGGGCGCGATCTCCTCCAGGCGGCCCCGCCACTGCACGGTCGCCGCCTGGATGCCCACGTCCTTGATGTGCATGACGAGCTGCGTCGCCGCCAGCGCCACCGCGTACGTGCCGAAGTCCTCGGGCGCGAGCACGCGCGCCAGCACCAGCCCCATCGCGAACGAGCCGGCCCTCGTGACGAGGTTGCCGAGAATGCTCCAGCGCAGCCCTCGGCCCGCCCGGGCGCCGATCTCCTCGACGCGCTCCGTCTCGTCCATCCGTGCCTTTCCCGGCCATGCCTGCTAGGGGGTGACCCGTTCGAGCCAGATCTCGCGCCAGAACGGCACGAACTCGCGCGGGCAGTTGAGGCTGTGCACCCCCTGGCACACCACGCTCTCCAACGTGATGCAGGGGGACTTCATCGTGAGCAGGCGGCCGGAGCGCTCGTCGATGCACCGCTCGACGCGGGCCTGGACGCGGACCACCTTGCCGCAGTAGCGCGCCATCTCCTCCTCGAAGCCGAGCCCGCGGTTGAGCATGTCCTGGTTGAGCGTGGCCAGGATCTCCGCCTGCGGCTTGACCCGGACCAGCTCGCCCGGTTCCAGGTCCAGCGAGCCGGTGGGCGTCCGGCCGCGCAGCCCCGGGCGCAGGAACCCCCAGCGCAGCCCCTCCCTGAACCACAGCCGCTTCGGCAGGACCCGCCTGCTGACCGCCTGGAGCCGGTTGAAGACCCCGATGAGCAGCGCGTGGACCGTGCGGACCGGCCCGACGTTGCCGGAGCGCACGTCGGTGACGTACTGGCCGACGCTGCGGACCGGCAGGCAGACCGGGGCCGCGCGCAGCAGCTCCGTCGCCTGGCAGGAGTAGCGCTCCTCGCCGTCCGCCCCGGGCGGCTTGCGGGTGTTGACCTCCAGCAACGGCAGAAGCCGCCCCTCGGGCACGGCCGGGGACGCCTCGCCGCCGTCCCCCGCCCGCTTCAGCCACGCCTCCTTCCAGTACAGGGAGCAGGCCGTCTGGCAGCCGCCGTGCGCCGAGCCGTCGCAGCGCGCCCCGGTCAGGTGGACCGCGCGCTCCATCCGGCGCAGTCCGCTGCGGGTCTGCGTGTCACACAGCTTGTGCGCGACCTTGTGGACGGTCATCCGGCGACCGCAGAACGCCAGCATCTCCGGCATGAACGGCAGCCCGTCGAGCTCGCCGCGCTCGTCCAGCGTGGCGAGGATCTCGGCTTCGCCGCGCACCTCCACCACGTCTCCGACCCTGAGGTTCAAGCGATCTCCTTCACCAGTCCCGCGGCGGCCAGCGCCCGCGCGGCGTCCTCGACCGCCTCGAAGGGCAGTCCCGAGCGTTCGGCGACGTCAAGCAGGCTGTGGTCCCCGTCGGACAGGTTCAACACCCATAACATCGCCATCTGCGCCTGTTTCGTGTCACTTCTCCCGCCGAGAGATCCGTAGAGGCCGCGCCGCCCCAGCTGCGGCTCGCCGTACGGGCTGAGGTTGAGGTAGGTGCGCTCCCCCTCCAGCACCCCGACGACCCGCCACAGCGCGTCCAGGGTGTCGGCCATGGCCTCCGGCGTGACGAATCCGGGGTCGTCGGCCGAGGTGTGGTACTCCGGGTAGCCCGCGTACGGCGTCCTGGTGAGGCCGCCGAACGGCAGGTCGAAGCCGGGCGAGCAGAACTGCCGCTCGTCGTAGCCGTACGGCGAGAAGTCGAGCACCGTGTGCGGCCGGTCCCTGAGCACGTGCGTGACGGCCCGGTCGATGCCGGCGTCGCCGCGCCTGCTGCGCTTGTAGGTGAGCTGCCCCCGGTCGCCCGCGCAGGCCAGGGTGAGCCCGTGCCGGACGAGGCCGACGCGGTCCCGGTTGAGCGCCAGCCAGGTGATCGCGCCGATGGTGCCCGGCATGAACAGGAACCGGTACGTGTACCGCCGCCCCGGCATCGCGGCCAGCCGGGTCGCCAGGGCCGTGGCGACCGCGATCCCGGCGAGGTTGTCGTTGGCCAGCGACGGGTGGCACACGTGGCAGGAGACGACGACCTCGTCCGGCAGCTCGCCCGGCAGCACGTGCTCGGCGATGGTCAGCGACCCGTCGGCGAGCGTCGAGTCGACCAGCACCTCGTACGGCCCCTCGCCGAGCCCGTCCAGGACGTCCTGGCTGAGGCAGAACCCCCACGTCTCGGCGTAGTAGCCGGTCCGGTAGGGGACCAGGGACGGCTGCTCCGGCAGCGTGTGCAGGCGCGGGCGCAGCTCCTCCAGCGTGAACACGCCGGAGACGGGCACGCTGTAGCCGACCACGTGCAGGTTCGAGGCGCGGAAGTCGACGACCCGCCGGCCCGAGAGGTCCTTGACGTAGGCGTCGCGGATGTTCCATTCCTTCGGCACCGTCCAGTCGAGCACCTGCGTGCCCGTCGGCACCTCGGTCACGGTGAGCGGCAGCCGCTCGCCGACCACGTCGAGGGTGCGGCGGACCCCGTCGCCGGTGATGCTCCGGCAGATCGGGTACAGCCGCTCGACCAGGGCGTGCATCTCGTCAGGCGTCATGGCCGCAGCTCGGCGGTGATCTCGCCCGCGGCGCGCCGGTCCGACAGCCTGGCCAGGCGCGTGTAACGGCGCTCGAAGTCGTGCCTGGTCAGCCCGTACGCACGGTAGGCGTCCACCAGCTCCGCCGCGCCCTCCTTGACCGTCCAGCGGGCCTCGTAGCCGGGCAGCGCCTGCCGCACGCGGGAGAAGTCCACCCGGTACGAGCGCGGGTCGCTCCCCGTCTCGCCGGTGATGACCAGCGTGGAGCCGGGCACGGCCTCGGCGACCTCGGCGGCGATCTCGGCGACCGTCACGTTGTTGCGCTCCGTGCCCACGTTGAAGGCCCGGCCGTGGACGGCCTCGCGGGACGCGGTGAGGGCGCGCAGGAACGCCTCGGCGATGTCCCGGGCGTGCACCAGCGGACGCCACGGGGTGCCGTCGGACAGCACCCGCACCTCGCCGGTCAGGTGGGCGTGCCCCACCAGGTTGTTCAGCACGATGTCGGCACGCAGCCGGGGCGAGAAGCCGAACGCGGTGGCGTTGCGCAGGAACACCGGCGAGAAGTCGGCGTCGGCCAGCTCCGCCAGGTCGTCCTCCACGCGCACCTTCGACTCCGCGTACGGCGTGACGGGCCGCAGCGGCGCGTCCTCGTCCACGAGGCCGTCGCCGCCGGAGGCGCCGTAGACCGAGCAGGTGGAGGCGTACAGGAAGCGGCTCACCCCGGCGTCCCTGGCCAGGCGGGCCAGCCGTACGGAGGCGTGGTGGTTGATGGCGTGGGTCAGCTCGGGCGCCAGCGACCCGAGCGGGTCGTTCGACAGCGCCGCCAGGTGGACGACGGCGTCCACGCCGTCGAGCACGTCGGGGGTCACGTCCCGCAGGTCCGTCGCGTGGGCGGGCGGGTCGTCGGGCACGGGCCCGAGCACGCAGTCGGCGAACAGCCCCGAGTCGAGGCCGACCACCTGGTGGCCCGCGTCTCTCAGCACGGGGGCCATCACGGTGCCCAGGTAGCCCTGGTGCCCGGTCAGAAGGATCCGCACGTTCAGTCTCCAGCCAGGTCGATGGTGAGCTTGCGGGTGTGGAACGCCTCGGCGTAGCGGGCGCCGCACTCGACGCCGCGGACGCGGGCCAGCCCCAGGAACGCCTCCCGGTCGTACCAGGACCGCCCTTGCTGCGACGGGTAGTGGCGCTCCAGCAGGCCGGCCTTGGCCTCGGCCGTCCCGGGGGTCAGCGGCTGGTAGACCGAGGGGCGGCCGAGGTCGCCGTCCCACTTGACGATCTCGTAGCCGAGCGTGAGGTGGTCGCGGAAGACGGTGGGGACCAGCTCGGCCAGGCCGCGGTGGTCCTGGTGCGCGTCGCCGTGCCAGGGGGCGAGGACGAGGTCGGGGCTGGTCTCGGCGCGCAGGTCCTCCAGCGCGTCCTTGGCCTGCTCCCAGTGGGACGGCAGCCGCCCGTCGGGCAGCTTCAGCACCGTGACGGCCAGGTCCGCGCCGGGGCAGAAGGCGGCCAGCGCGGCCCGCTCCTCGTCCTCCCGCCCGGTGCCGCCGCCCGACAGCACGAGCGCGTCCACCCGCACGCCGGGCCGCCCCGCGCAGAGCGTCAGCAGGGTGCCGCCGGCGCCGATGGGGATGTCGTCGCAGTGCGCGCCCAGCGCGACGACCCGGGTCAGCGCGCCCGGCCGGAGTCCTCTCACCGTCATGCCTCCCACAGGGCCCACGGCCGGTCGCCGCGCTCCCAGGAGCGGTCCAGCTCCAGCCGCTGGTTGACGGTGTCGCTGGGCCGCCAGTAGCCGCGGTGCCGGTAGGCGAGCAGCCGGCCGCGCTTGGCCAGCTCGGCGCAGCCGTCGGCCACCAGGTCGCCGTTCTCCGGGATGTGGTCGAAGATCTCCTGGCGCAGCACGAAGAAGCCGCCGTTGACCCAGAGCGGCATCGCGCTGACCGGGGTGATGCCGCCGACGACGTTCGCCTCGCTGACGTCCACCACGTGGAAGGTGTTGGTGGGCGGCACCACCATCATGGACGCGCCCGCGTCGGTGGCCGTGAAGCGGCGGATCATGTCGGTCAGCGGCGCGTCGGTCAGCACGTCGGCGTAGTTGGCCAGGAACATCTCCTCGCCGTCGAGGTGGTCGCGCACCCGGCGCAGGCGCTCCCCGATGGGCGAGTCCACGCCGGTGTCCACCAGGGAGACCGACCAGCCGGAGATGTCGCTGGACAGCAGCTCCACGCGCCCGTCTCGGAGCACGAAGTCGTTCGAGACCGTCTCGCGGTAGCCGAGGAAGAAGTCCTTGATGTGCTGCGCCCCGTAGCCGAGGCAGAGGACGAACTCCTTGTGCCCGAAGTGCGCGTAGTAGCGCATCACATGCCAGAGCAGGGGGCGCGGCCCGACGAACTGCATGGGCTTGGGCAGGTCCCCGCCCGGCATCTCGCTGCGCATCCGGGTGCCCCGCCCGCCGCAGAACAGGACGACCTTCACGACACCACCTCCAGCTCGGGGATCGGGAAGACCAGCCGGCCGCCCCACTCGCGGACGTAGGAGAGCTGCTCGACCAGCTCGTCACGCAGGTTCCACGGCAGCACCAGCACGTAGTCCGGCCGGTCGGCGGCGATCCGCTCCGGCGGCAGCACGGGGATGCGCGAGCCGGGCGTGAACCGGCCGTGCTTGTACGGGTTGCGGTCCACGGTGTACGGCAGCAGGTCGGGGCGGATGCCGCAGTAGTTGAGCAGCGTGTTGCCCTTGCCCGGGGCGCCGTAGCCGGCGACCGTGCGGCCCGCGTCCGCCGCGTCGACGAGGAAGCGCAGCAGGTCGCGCCGGACTTTCGCCACCCGCGCCGCGAAGTCGTGGTAGCCGGACAGCTCGTGCAGCCCCGCCGCCTTCTCCATGGCCAGCACGTCGGCCACCCGGTAGGACGGCGAGGCCGTCGGGTCCGGCACCGCCCACAGCCGGATGGAGCCGCCGTGCGTGGGCAGCAGCTCCACGTCCACCAGCCTCAGGCCGCCGCTCGCCAGCGCCCGCCGCGCCGAGGCCACCGTGTAGTACTGGAAGTGCTCGTGGTAGATCGTGTCCCACTGGTTGAGCTCCATGAGCGTCAGCAGGTGCTGCACCTCGATGGAGACCCGCCCGTCGTCGGCCACCAGGGCGCGCAGCCCGCGGGTGAAGCCGGTGACGTCGGGGATGTGCGCGTACACGTTGTTGGCGACGACCAGGTCGGCCGGCCCGTGCTCCTCGCGGACGAGGCGGGCGGTCTCCGGGGTGAGGAACGCGGTGAGCGTGGGCACGCCGCGGTCCCGGGCGGCCTGGCCGACGTTGGCCGACGGCTCGATGCCGAGGCAGCGCACGCCGCGCTCCACCACGTGCTGGAGCAGGTAGCCGTCGTTGCTGGCCACCTCCACCACGAACGCGCCGGGCGAGAGGTCCTGCTCCTCGACGAAGCGCCGCGCGTGCTCCACCCACGACGTCGAGTACGAGGAGAAGTAGGCGTACTCGGTGAAGGTCTGCTCGGGGGTGATGAGCGGCGGCAGCTGGGCCAGCCAGCACTCCGTGCAGACGCGCAGGTGCAGCGGGTAGGTCGTCTCGGGCTCGTCGAGCCGGTCCGCGGGGAGGAACGACTCGCACGGCGGCGTCGCGCCGAGATCCACCACCCCGGCCAGGCCGGTGGAGCCGCACAGCCGGCAGGCGGCGGCCACGTCAGCGCACCCCGGCCGGCGCCAGGGCCTCGGCCTCGGCCTCGTAGGCCGCAGCGAGCTCCTCGGGCATCGGCGCGAGGTCGCGGCACCGGACGAAGTCGCGCAGCGTGGTGCCCGTGCAGCGGGCGTCGACGTTGGGCGCGCCCCTGCGCTCGCGCACGTCGGCGAGGTGCACGGTCCGGAAGTCGATGCTGAAGCGGGTCCGGCCGGAGGTGTTGGGCACCGTCGAGTGCAGGTGGGCCCCGGAGAACATCAGCACCCCGCCCGGCTCGGGCACGACCCGGATCTGCGGGTCGAGGTCGATCTCCTCCTCCGGCCTCGGCTGGGACCGGGTGTCGCCGTGGACGTGCCGGGCGGCGGTCCGCCTGCTCGTCCGGTTCCACTCCGCGTAGTCGTAGCCGGCGCTGCCGTTGCGCACGGGCGTGTCGAAGTAGCCGGGATGGAAGGCCATCACGTTCTCCGGCACCACCTCGAAGACCGGGACCCACCAGTTGACCTGGTTGAAGGGGGCCGAGTACCAGCAGTCGCGGTGCGGGTGGAAGGCGTACGAGATGCCCGAGACCAGGTAGTCGTGCGAGGTGGAGGTGCGTAAGCGGGGCACGTCGAAGTAGGTCAGCGACGGGTCGCAGCCGCGCTCCTCGATGAGCGCCGGCACCAGCTCCTTGCACCTCGGATGGTGGATGAAGCGTGGCTTCAGCTCGGCCAGCAGCCGGGCGAAGTCCTCCACGGGCATGTCGTGCTGCGCGGTCTCCGGGTCGCGCGCGCCGAACGCGTCGGCGACCAGCTCCCGGGCGAAGCGCACCAGCTCCGTGGCCGCCGGCGAGGCGGAGTGGACGAACAGGTCACCCCGGAACAGCATGTCGCGCCGCCGGTCGTCGGTCACCGTGCTGTTGGAGAGGACGGCCGTCATGTGGAAGATCCCTTTCTCGAGGTATAGGTGCGGGGTTCGGACCGTGGCATCCTGCGATCATGGATGCCCTCTCGGTCGAAGGGGCGTGGCTGCACACGCCACGTGTCCACGCCGACCTCCGCGGCTCGTTCTTCGAGGCTTTCCGTACGGCCGGGCTGCCGCACCCCATGGAGGCCGCGCAGGTCAACTGCTCGGTCTCGCACCGCGGCGTGGTCCGTGGCGTGCACTTCGCGGCCGTGCCGCCGGGCCAGGCCAAGTACGTGATGTGCGTGGCGGGCGCCGTGCTGGACGTGGTGGTGGACCTTCGGGTCGGCTCGCCCGGGTTCGGCCGCTGGGACGCGGTGCGGATGGACGACGAGACGCCGCGGGCCATGCTCATCGCCGAGGGGCTCGGCCACGCGTTCATGGCGCTGAGCGAGCGGGCCACGGTCGTCTACCTGTGCTCGCAGCCGTACAACCCGGGCGGCGAGCACGGCGTCCACCCGTTCGACCCCGCGCTGGGGATCGCCTGGCCGGAGGGCGTGGAGCCGGTGCTGTCGGACAAGGACGCGGCGGCGCCCACCCTCGGCGAGGCGCGCGCGGCGGGGCTGCTGCCGGGCTACGAGGAGTGCGTGAAGTTCTACGCCGCGCCGCACTGAGGCCCCGCCTCCCCCACCCCGGCCGGGAGCCGCGGCGGCTCCCCGGCCAGCGCGGGCCACGCCGCGCGCAGCGCCTCCCGCCACGGGCGGATCGGCGCGCACCTGGTGTGGGCGAGCACGCTGTTGCCCGGCCGCGCCGCCGGACGCCGGTACGCGCTGCTCGGGACGGGGCGCACCAGACCGGGATCGGCCCCGCACAGGGCGTAGACCTCACGGGCCAGGCCCCACCAGGTGGTCTCGCCCGCGCTGGTGCCGTGGTAGACGCCCGGAGGCAGGCCGGACCGGACGAGCCGCAGCACGAAGGCGGCCAGGTCGGCGGCCCACGTGGGCTGGCCGCGCTGGTCGTCCACCACGTCGGCGGCCGTGCCCGCGCGGGCCAGCCGGGTCATGGTGCGCACGAAGTTGGGGCCGGCGGCGCCGTACAGCCAGGCGGTGCGCACGACGTGGTGGCCGTGCTCCAGCGCGGCCAGCTCCCCGGCGAGCTTCGTGCGGCCGTAGGCGTTCAGCGGACGCGTCGGGGCGTCCTCCCGGTACGGCTCGCGGCTGGTGCCGTCGAAGACGTAGTCGGTGGAGATCTGCACCAGCCGCGCCCCGGCCGCCGAGCACGCCTCGGCGAGCGTGGCCACCGCGTGGCCGTTGACCTCCAGCGCCTCGGCCTCGCGCGTCTCGGCGTCGTCCACGGCGGTCCACCCCGCGCAGTTGACCACCACGCCGGGGCGGCGGGCCGCCACCGTGTCCCGCACCGCGCGCCGGTCGGTCACGTCCAGCTCGGAGCGGCCCAGCAGCAGCGCCGGCTCGCCCGACGCCACGACGGCGCGCAGCACGTCGGCGGCCAGCATGCCACCGCCCGTGATCAGCCACCTCACGCGCTCTCCCCCCGCAGGATCGGCTCCCACCAGTCGCGGTGGGCGGCGTACCACGCGACGGTGTCCTTGAGCCCCTGGTCGAACGGGACGCGCGGGCGGTAGCCGAGGGCCCGCAG
The DNA here is from genome assembly GCF_044459125.1 of Nonomuraea sp. NPDC050383. Classification (NCBI taxonomy): domain Bacteria; kingdom Bacillati; phylum Actinomycetota; class Actinomycetes; order Streptosporangiales; family Streptosporangiaceae; genus Nonomuraea; species Nonomuraea sp. NPDC050383. The sequence goes on along the minus strand of NZ_JBITIP010000008.1, from coordinate 18,495 downwards.
CCGCGTGTCGTCCAGGGAGTAGCGGCGGTCGTGGCCCTTGCGGTCCTCGACGTGCTCGACCAGGTCCCAGCCGGCGCCGCACGCCTCCAGCAGGCGCCCGGTCAGCTCCCGGTTGGTCAGCTCGGCGGTGCCCGCGATGTGGTAGACCTCGCCCGGCTCGCCCTTCGCGGCCACGACGTCGATCCCCGCGCAGTGGTCGTCGGCGTGGATCCAGTCGCGGACGTTCAGGCCGTCGCCGTACAGCGGGACCTTCCGGCAGCGCAGCAGGTTCGTGACGAACAGCGGGATGATCTTCTCGGGGTACTGCCGGGGGCCGTAGTTGTTGCCGCACCGGGTGATCGACACGTGCAGGCCGTGGGTGACCGCGTACGAGCGGGCGATCAGGTCGCCGCCCGCCTTGGACGCCGCGTACGGGGAGCGCGGCTGGAGCGGCGCGGACTCGTCCCAGGAGCCGGCGTCGATGGTGCCGTACACCTCGTCGGTCGAGACCTGCACGACCCGGGGGACCCCGGCGTCGAGGCACGCCTGCATGAGCGTCTGCGTGCCGAGCACGTTGGTGCGGACGAACTCGGCGGCGCCCTCGATCGAGCGGTCCACGTGCGACTCGGCGGCGAAGTTCACCACCAGGTCGTGGCCCGGCACCACCTCGGCGAGCAGCCCCGCGTCGCACACGTCGCCGTGGACGAACGTGTGCCGGACGCCGTCGAGGTTGGCGCGGCGGCCCGCGTAGGTGAGCTTGTCCAGCACGGTCACGTCGTCCCGGTCGTGCGACCGGACGAAGTGCGAGCCGATGAAACCGGCGCCGCCGGTGACGAGGATTCTCATTGGCTGATCTGCACCTTGCTGTGATCGCCCAGCACGAGGCGGTGGGCTCGGGGAGAGGCGGACGCCGGTGTCACCTCGACGTCATGGCCGATGAGCGACGACTCGATGCGGCTGACGCCCCGGATGGAGCTGCGGGGCAGCACGATCGAGTACTCGATCTCGGCGCGCGCGATCACGCAGTCCGCCCCGATGGAGGTGAACGGGCCGACGTAGCCGTCCTCGACGCGGGCGCCCGGCCCGATGACGGCGGGGCCCACGACGCGGGAGCGTGTCACCACGGCGCCCGGCTCGACGACGACCCGGCCGATCAGCTCGCTGGCCTCGTCCACCGAGCCGCTCACCCGCGGCTCCAGCGACTCCAGGACCAGGCGGTTGACCTCCAGCATGTCCACGACGTTGCCGGTGTCCTTCCAGTAGCCGGAGATCACCGAGGACTCCACGGGCAGGCCGGCCTCGATCAGCCACTGGATCGCGTCGGTGATCTCCAGCTCGCCCCGCCAGGACGGCTTGAGCTCCGCCACCGCCTCGTGGACGGCCGGGGTGAACAGGTAGACGCCGACCAGCGCGAGGTCGCTCTTGGGCCGGACGGGCTTCTCCTCCAGCCCGACGACGCGGCCCCGCTCGTCCAGCTCGGCGACGCCGAACTGGCGTGGGTCGCTGACCTTGGTGAGCATGATCTGGGCGGCGGGCCGCTCGCGGGCGAACCGGCGCACGATGCCGTCGATGCCGCCGACGATGAAGTTGTCGCCGAGGTACATGACGAAGTCGTCGTCGCCCAGGTAGTCGCGGGCGACGAGCACGCCGTGGGCCAGGCCGAGCGGCGCCTCCTGGCGCAGGTAGGTCACCTCCAGCCCGAACGCCGAGCCGTCGCCGACGGCCGCCTCGATCTCCGCCTGGGTGTCGCCGACGACCAGGCCCACCTCCCGGATGCCGGTGTCCGCGATCGCCTCCAGGCCGTAGAAGAGCACGGGCTTGTTGGCGACGGGGACGAGCTGCTTGGCGGAGGTGTGGGTGATGGGCCTGAGCCGGGTGCCCGCCCCTCCGGCGAGCACGAGTGCTTTCACCTCTAGTAAGCCCCTTCTCCGCGGGTGACGACGGACCATGTCTTCCACAGGATCTGCAGGTCGAGGACGAGTGACCAGTTCTCCACGTAGCGCAGATCGAGGCGGACGGATTCCTCCCAGGTCAGGTCGGAACGTCCGCTGACCTGCCAGAGCCCGGTCATGCCGGGCTTGACGACGAGGCGGCGGCGCACGTCCGCGCCGTACTGCGCGACCTCCTCGGGCAGCGGCGGGCGCGGGCCGACGAGGGACATCTCCCCGCGGACCACGTTGACCAGTTGCGGCAGCTCGTCGATGGAGTATCGGCGCAGGAAGGCGCCCACGCGGGTGATCCTTGGATCGTTCCGCATCTTGAACAGCACGCCGTCCAGCTCGTTGTCCTGGATGAGGGTGTCCTTGAGTCGCTCCGCATCCACCACCATCGTCCGAAATTTCACGACCTGGAACTCTTGGCCGCCTCTGCCGACGCGGGTCTGGTAGAACAGCGCCGGCCCGGGGCTCGTGACGCGGACCAGCAGCACGACGGCCCACAGCGGCACCGCCATGAGCAGCAGCGCCAACCCCGCCACGCACCGGTCGAACACGCTCTTGACCACCTGCTTGGCCCCGTCGAACTCGGGGTGCTCCACGTGCAGCAGCGGCATCCCGGCCACGGGCCTGATGCTGATGCGCGGCCCGGCCACGTCCATCAGCGCCGGCGCCACGAACAGGTCGGTGCGCTCGGCCTCCAGGCTCCACGCCAGCCTGCGCAGCGCCACGCCGTCCATCTCGGGGCACGCCAGCACCGCCACCGCGTCGGCCCGCACCCGCGCCGCGGCCTGCGACACCTCGCCGAAGGACCCCAGCACGGGAATCCCTTCGAGGTCGTCGTCCATGCGGTCGAGCGGTAGGCACGCTCCAACGACCCGCATGCCATGGTACGGCTGGCCCCTGAACTGCATCACCAGGTCGAGAATCGCTTCACGGTGACCGACCGCGACGACCTGGCGCAGGTATTCGCCGACCGCGCGACGACGGTGCAAACGTTTGCGCATTCTGTAGCGGAAGTAAAGCGTGGACAGCAGCGCGAGCGGCAGCATCGCCATGACGAAACTCCGCGCGACCACCGTTTGCGTGGCGTAGGCCCCGATGGCCACGGACGCCATCAAAGTGGCGCCGCCGTTGAATACCGCCCTGAACTCCTCCATTCCCTCGCCGTGCGCGCGCTCCCGGTACGCGCCGCCCATCAGCAGCACGACAGGCCAGACCACGACCAGCCCGGCGCCGAGCGCGTACTCGACGACCGGGACGAACGCGCCGTACAGCAGCCGGACACCCAGCACGCAGACGCACGCGACCAGCGCGCACGCGGCGTCACCACCCCACAGGACCCGCAGGTACGCCCGCGTCCAGATGCTCGACGCGTGGTGTGGAACGGCCTCGAGGAGCGCGACATCGGACTCCCCAACCCCCACCCTCATAACACCACCCTGGCAACTCTGTGCACCGCATTTGCCTGAACGTTCTCCGAACGCTTCCTGATGACATGTCTCGTTGGACAGATCAAAGGGCGGCGACCCCCACTAAAGAGTAAAGATCAATTCCTTAGCGGGGAATAACGACATATGTCCACAAGTGGACGCCGGTCGAGGTGTTCGAGGGGTTGACGGAGCGATCAGTCCGTGTTCGTGCGTCGTACGTGAATTACGCCGGTCAGCGGTTTAAAACGGCAATTACGACGGAATTACGGGCCGGGCAGAGATGGGTGGTCTGGGAGGAGATCGGAACATCCGCGAACTTCGCGGCGATGTTGCACATCCAAGCTGCTGTGACTCTTGTTGCGGGTGATCCGCCGCGGATCGGGGACTACTGGCTGGCCGGGCGACTGGGCGCGGGCGGCCAGGGCGTGGTCTACGAGGCATACGACAGCGCCGGACTCCGGGTGGCCATCAAGATGCTGCACGGCTCCGACGTGGGTCTCCTGCAGCGCGAGGCCACCGCCGCCCAGCGGATCTCCTCCTTCTGCACGGCACGCCTGATCGACGCGGACCTCACCGGGCCCCGGCCGTACCTGGTCAGCGAGTACGTGGAAGGGCCCAGCCTGGGCGCGGCCGTGCGCGAGGGCAGGGTGTTCACCCCGGGCGACCTGCACCGGCTCGCGACCGGCGTCGCCACCGCGCTGACCGCGATCCACGACGCGGGCGTGATCCATCGCGACATGAAGCCGGACAACGTGCTGCTCGGCCCCGACGGGCCCCGGGTGATCGACTTCGGCCTCGCGCGGACACTGGAGATGTCGCTGACCGCGACCGGGCTGATCTCCGGGACTCCCACGTACATGGCGCCCGAGGTGTTCACGGGCGAGCGGGCGGGGGCTCCCGCGGACGTGTTCGCGTGGGGCGGGATCATGCTGTTCGCCGCGACCGGCAAGGACCCGTTCAAGGCCGAGACGCTCGGCGCGGTCATGCACCAGGTCATGTCGGTCGAGCCCGACCTCACCTGCCTGCCGGAGCAGCTCCGCCCGCTGGTCCACGCCGCGCTGCGCAAGGACCCCCTGCAGAGGCCGACGGCCCGCGCCCTGCTGCTGGCGCTGATCCGCGGCGACGGGCGGCTCGACACGGCCCGGCTGCTCGCGGAGGGCGGCCGGGCGTCGCATCTCGCCACGCAGGCGCACGACCCCGGCCTCGGCCCGCTCGCCGAGGAGGCCTACGGCCTGCTCAGCCCCGCCGATCGGGAGCTGGCCGCGCAGGTGTTCCTGCGCCTGGTCACGGTGGACGAGGACGGCGAGCTGTCCCTGCGGCGGGCCCGCCTGAGCGAGTTCCCGGAGGCGCGGGGCGTGCTGCGGGTGTTCGCCTACCTCCTGGAGGTCGACGGCGACGAGGTGCGGCTGACCCGTCCGGCCCTGCCCCACGCCTGGCCCCGGCTGCGCGACTGGATCGAGGCCAACCGGGACGGCCTGGCCGTCCACCGCGACATCCTGAGCGCCGCCCGGCGGTGGGACGACGGCGGCCGGCGGGACGGCGACCTGCTCGCCGGGCGCTCGCTGGAGAACGCGCTGCAGTGGGCGGCCACCGGCCGGCGGGACATCACGCTGGTCCGCTTCGAGCGCGACTTCCTGGACGCGGGGGCCGCGCTGGGCCGCCGCAGGGCCCGCAGGACCCGGATGGTGTCGCTGGCCATGGCCGTGCTCCTGGTGGTCTCGCTGGCCGCGACGGGGGTGGCGGTCTGGCAGAGCCGGGTGGCCAACGACCGGTTCCGCATGTCCGAGGCGGCCAGGATCGCGGCCGCCGCCGGGACCATCCGCGCCACCGACCCGCGCCTCGGCGACCTGCTCAGCGTCGCCGCCTGGCGGCTCGACCCGACCCCGCAGACCCGCAAGGCCATGAACGACTCCCTCGCCAAGCGCGAGACCGCCGTGTTCCAGGACCCGGTGACCGGCCCGGACACGCTCCGCACGCTCAGCGCCGACAGCAGGATCCTGGTCAGCGTCGGCGACGGCGAGGCCCGGCTGTGGGACGTGGTCCGCCGCGCCCAGGTCGGGAAGCTGAAGCTGGACGTCACGGGCACGCCGATCGACGTGGCGCTGAGCCCGTCCGGCGCGGTGCTCGCGATCCTGACCGGCAAGGGCGCGTACGCCTGGGACGTGAAGACCGGCAAGGCGAGGGGCGCCTGGCGGTTCGACAAGCCCATCGGCGGCGACGATTCCGACGGGGCGGCCATCAGGTTCGGCACGGTCGACCGCTATGTCATGGTGCGCGGGGCGAGCGCCGACGACACCCTCTGGGACCTGAAGACCGGCCGGGACGCGAAGATCCCCGGTGTCTGGGGCGGCGCGATGACGCCCGACGGGTCGGCGATCTTCATGCAGTACCGCGACACCAAGACGATCGGCAGATTCGCGCTGCCCGGTCTGAAGCTCACCGGTACGAGACCGGCGCAGGAACCGTGCAAGTACTGCCCCGGTCCGCTCGCGGTCACCAAGAAGGGCTGGCTGCTGGAGGTGCTGCCGGGCTGGCGACTCGGCGCGGCCGATCTGGCGGACCAGGAGAACTTCACCACCACCGCAGTGATCGACATCGGCCCCACCGCCTGGAACCAGGGACGCGTGGTCCTCAGCCACGACGACAAGCTGCTCGCCTCGGCGACGGAGAAGCGGATCCAGCTCTGGGGCGGCGGAACGCTCCTGACCACGCTCACCGTCGGCTCCGCGTCCGACGTCACCGAGTGGGCGGCCGAGGCGATGTCGCCGCAGCCGAGATTCGACCCCGGCGGGAAGGTGCTGCGCTACCTCAGTGAGGACCGCGTGTTCTCCCTCGACATCTCGGCGCTCACCGGACCGGCCGACGCCGAGGCCACCACGATGGCGATCAGCCCGGACGGCACGCTGAGCGTGGAGAACCGCGGCGGCGAACGGGGCTACAACGCCTACGTGCGCGGTGCCAAGGGGCGCGACCTGCTGCTGCGCGGCGGTCTCGACGGTCAGTTCGACCTCACCGGTGCTGCCTTCAGCCCGGACGGCAAGATGATCGCCCTGAGCAGTTTCGAGATCTCCGAAGAGGGGGCCGACGACGTCACGAACACGACCCGCCTGCGGATCCACGACACCGCCACCCGGAAGGAGATCAAACGGATCACCCTGAGTGACGTCGGCGAAGGGTTCCTGCTGGGCTTCAGCCCCGACGGCAGCAAGGTCGCGGTACAGCTCTCCCTGTCTGACGACTCGACGAAGTCCACGCTCCAGCTGTGGGACTGGAAGGCGGGCCGCGCCCTGTGGTCGGCCAAGCTGACCAGGCTGACGAACGTCGCCTTCAGCCCCGACGGATCCCGGCTCGCCGTGCTGGCGCAGGAGCCCGGCCTGCTGGACACCGCCACCGGCAAGCCCGCCGGCGCCGGCCTGCGCGCCGGCGGTCGCACGACCAGCCTGGCCTACGCCGCGTTCACCCGGGCCGGAGACCTCGTCACGGCGGACAACCACGGGCGCCTCACGGTCTGGAACGGGGACGGCTCGCCCCGGACGGTCATCAGAGGCACGGCCGGCAAGCCTGGGGCGCAGCTCGCGGTGTCGCCGAAGGAGGATCTCGCCGCCGTGGTGGGCGCCGACGGCAAGGCGCGCCTCTACGACCTGGCTCGCGGCCAGTCCGTCGGCGCGCTGCTGGACGACGATCGAGGGAGCATCCAGCAGGTGGCCTTCACCCCCGACGGCGCCCGTCTGATCACCTTCGACCAGGACGGCCTCCGGCACGAGTATCCCGTCGCGCCCTTGGCCGTGGCGGAGGCACTGTGCGCCCGCTTCGACCGGACGCTCACCGAGCAGGAGTGGACGGCCAGCCTTCCGGACGTCCCGCCGGTCCAGGTCTGCGGGGCGCGTTAGTCGTACTCCAGGTCCGGCAGCGTGGACGGCGGGTCGGGGCTGCGCCAGACGACCACGGCCCCGTCCCGCGCCGACTCGCCGGCGTGCTGGAGCCGCTCCAGGTCGAAGTCCGGCAGGTAACGCAGGCGGGCGAGGAACGTCGCGTCGGTGGCCGACCTCGGCACCACACAGCCCTCGCCGTCGCGGGCGAGCAGGATGTACAGGACCTCGGCGTCCGTCTCGGCTGCGACGCGGACCTCGACGACGTCCTCCCAGGCGAGAGCTTCGACGCTTCCGTCGGCGTAGTGACGGGTCACGCCCTCCTCCGTGACGTACACGTAGGAGTCCGGCATCGCGTTGCCGTGCATGGCCGCGATTCTCGCGAGTCGGAGGGGCGTACCGCAAGGGCTCGTGCCCGGCCTCAGCTTCGGGACGGTCCTCGTTCGGCGGGATCGACGCCCCAGGTGTGCCCGAGATGGGCGGCCACCGCGGCCCGTGCCGCCTCCACCGGGCCGTCCGCGATCGTGTCCAGCAGCTCCCGGTGCTCGCGCACGAGCACCTCGCGGTCCTCGTAGACCTCGCGCAGCCGGACCAGCCCGAGCCTGGTCTCCGCGGCCAGCACGCCGTACAGACGCTCCAGGCGCGGGCTGCCCACCGCCACGATCAGCGCCCCGTGCAACGCCATGTGCTCGGCCACGGTGTCGGACCAGGGCGCCTCGGCGGGCAGCGCCTCCAGGCGGGCCAGCGCCGCGTCGGCCTCCGGGACCCGCCGCCCGGCCACGGCCGTGGCCATCAGGTCCTCCAGCGGGCGGCGCACGTACATGAGGTCGTCGAGGTCGGCCGGCGTCACCTCGGGGACGTACGCGCTGCGGTTGCGCTCGCGGCGCAGCAGACCCTCGTGGACGAGCGTGGCCAGCGCCTCGCGGACCGTGGGCCTGGCCACGCCGTAGGTGGCGGCGATCTCCTGCTCGGGCAGGGGCGTGCCCGGTGCGACCTCACCGGACAGCACCCGGCGGCGCAGCTCGCCGGCCAGGGCGTCGACGGCGGACACGGGTCTGAGGGGCGATGTCACGGCTGAGACTCTAACGCCCCGCCCTCTCGGGGACGGCCCGCTCGGCCGGGCCGGGCGCGGGAGGGCGCTCCGGAACGGCCACGACGGCCAGGCTGACCGCCAGCAGGGCGAGCCCCGCCACCGACACCGGGGCCAGCCGCTCGTGCAGCACCACGAGGCCGAGCAGGGCGGCGACCGCGGGCTCGGCCAGGGCCAGCGTGGCGGCCGTGGCCACCGGCGTGGTCCGCAGGCCCCTGCCGTACAGGAAGTAGGACAGCGCCGTGGAGGCGAGCCCCAGGTAGAGGGCGGCGAGCAGGGCGCGCGGCTCGGCCAGCCACTCCACGCCGCGCCAGACCAGCACCGGCAGCATGATCACGGCCGCGCCGCCGAAGAGCACGCCCATCACCGCCCCGGACGGCGCGCCCCCGGAGATGGCGCGGGCCGCGGTGACGGCGTAGAAGGCATAGATGAGGCCGCCCAGCAGCGCGATCAGGACCCCGGACACCATCTGGCCGCCGTGCCCGCCGGCTTCCGCGCCGCCGCCGACGATCAGCGCGGCGCACCCGGCGATCGCCGCCGCCGTGGCCACCGCCCAGCGCCCGCTCGGCCGTTCGCGGTGCAGCGCCCACGACAGCAGCCCGGTGAAGACCGGGCCGCTGCCGATCGCCACCACCGTGCCGACGGCCACGCCCGTGCGGCCGACCGCCGCGAAGAAGCAGAGCTGGTACGCGGCCACCGCGGCGGCCGCGAGCAGCGTGCCGGGGCTCACCGCCCGCCGCAGGCCCTTGCCCGCGAAGAGCGCGAGGACGGCGCCGCCGATGACCAGGCGGGCCGCGGCCAGGGCGACCGAGTCGGCGGAGACGAGCAGGCCCGCGGTGCCGGCCGTGCCCCAGAGCACGGAGGCGCCCACGACTGCCAGAGGTCCGTTCTTCATGGACGTCATTGTCTGACAATCAGACAATCTCGTCCAGTTGGATCAGCCGGGCGTCACACGAGCTCGTCCAGGAGCCGGTCGATGAGCCGGGCGGCGCAGGAGACCAGCTCCGCCGCGTAGTCGTCCAGGACGGCGACGCCGTCGCCGATGCTCTCGGCCGTACGGGGCGACAGGGTGAGCAGCGCCTCGCCCTCGACCGAGGCGGCGCCGTCCACCCGGAACGCCCCGTCGGCGGCGGCGATGGAGACCGTGAAGCTCACCTCGCGGCCGTCGGGCAGGGTGAACGCGGTGCCCGCGCGGGCGCCGGCGGGCGGGAAGAAGTAGGAGAAGGGCACGCTGCGGACGAAGGGGTGATGTAACTCGGCGAGGCTCACCGCCGCCCGGCTCATGGCCGCCAGCAGACCGGCCGCCGCCAGGCTCTCGCTGTCCACACCCCGAGGGTAGATCACCCTCACGACCACCCGCCAGCCGCCTTCCGCCGCACCTGTCCCGGCTGTCTCAGTAGCCGTCTCAGTCGCTGTCCCAGTCGGTGTCTCAGTCGGTGTCTCAGTCGGCGTCTCAGTCGGTGGCCAGGCGCGCGTGGCGCTCGACGTCGTAGCGGACCCCGTCGTAGCGGAGCTTGCCCCGCTCGATCCCCTCGGCGAGGAAGCCGGCCTTGGTCGCCACCCGGCACGAGGCGGGGTTGTCGACGCGATGCCCCAGCTCCAGCCGGAAGAGCCCCCGCTCCCGGAACGCCCACCGCGCCAGCTCCTCCACCGCCGCCGACGCGACGCCCCGGCCGCGCGCCTCGCGCACCGTCCAGTAGGAGACCCAGCCGTTGGCGTGGTCGTCGATGCGGGCGACGGCCACGTTGCCGACGACGCGCCCGTCGAGCGTCACCGCGAACGCGTGCCCCACCCCGTCCCACGCCGCGATCCACCCGAGCGCGTCCCGCACCGTGACGACCGGCCAGGGCGCCTGCCGGGACAGCTCGGGGTCCTGGAAGGCGGCCAGCACGGCCGGGGCGTCGTCCGCACGCCACTCGCGCAGCCGGATGTTCGTTATCAGCATTGATGCCAGATTATCGCCCGATCTGGTGGGCGTCCTCGAAGGCCGTCACGAGCTGCTTGGGAGCGGTCAGGCACCACGCCTCGGCGACCAGCTCGAACAGCTCGTCGTAGTCGATCCGGTCCAGCCGGATCACCACCCACCCGAACCGCCCGGCGGTGAACTGCGGCTCGAACACCTCGGGCCGCTCGGTCACCAGCGCGATCTGCTCCTCGACGGTCGCCTTGACGCCCACGGTCTCGGTCTCCTCCCACAGGTAGCCGAAGCCCTTGCCCCGGACCTTGAGGCTGACCCAGGTGGCCATGCGGTCCATGCGGACCTCGGGCAGACCCTCCACCAGCTTGAGGAACTCTTCGACGCTCACACCCATGGCCCCTGTGTACCAGCCGCCACCGACAGAACGGGTGTCCGGTTCATGACGAGATCACATCGGACAGGTGATCCACTCTCTGGTCCGCGTTTCCCCAGGTCGGCAGGGTAGAGGGCATGACGAACCCCTTCACCCGCCGTCCGGGCGGGACGCCCGGCGCCCACCTCCCGCTCGCCCTGTGCGCCGCCGCCATGGCCGTCCTCGCGCTGGCCGCCGCCACCGGACTGGCCGTCGACGGGCGGACCGTGCTGGGCGAGCCGGTCTGGCTCAAGCCGTTCAAGTTCGCGCTGTCGTTCGCCCTGTACGCCGGGACGCTGTCCTGGATGATCGGCCAGGCCCGGCGGTGGCGGCGGACCCTCTGGTGGCTCGGCACGGTGGCCGCCGCCGGGTTCGTGCTGCCCGAGATCTCGGCCATCACGTTCCAGGCGGGGCGGGGGGTGCGCAGCCACTTCAACTTCGAGACGGGGCTCGACTCGACCGTCTTCGCCGTCATGGGCGGGGCGGCCTACCTGGGCTGGCTGATGACGTTCGCCATGGGCGTGTTCCTGCTGTGGCAGAAGCGGACCCTGGAGCGGCCGATGGCCTGGGCGGTGCCGCTCGGGATCGCCGTGTCCCTGGCCGGCATGTCCGTCGGCTACCTCATGACCGCCCCGACCCCGGAGCAGGCCCAGGCCCTGGACGCCGGCCTCAAGCTGGCCACGATCGGCGCGCACAGCGTGGGCGCCCCCGACGCGAGCGCCGGGATGCCGCTGACCGGCTGGGAGACGGGAGCCGGCGACCTGCGGGTGGGCCACTTCGTCGGCCTGCACGCCCTCCAGGCGCTGCCGCTGGTCGCGGTGGGCCTGCGCCTGCTCGCCCGCCGGGTGTCCGTCCTGCGCGACCTCACCGTACGGACGGCGCTGGTCGTCGTGGCGGCCATCGGGTACGGCGGGCTCACCTTGCTGCTGGTCTGGCAGGCGCAGCGCGGCCAGCCGCTGACCAGCCCGGACGCGACGACGCTGACCGCTGCCGCGACCCTGCTCGGGGCGGTGGCGCTGGCCGCCGCCGGTGTCCTCCTCGCCGCGTCGCGCCGCGCGCCGGCCCGTACACCGGTCGCCGCCACCCGATGACGTGGGCGGCCTGCGCGTCACGGCAGCAGCAGCCCCCAGTACAGCCCCCACGGAACGAGCACCAGGCCACCGGCCAGCAGCACCGCCAGCCGTACCCGCTCGCCTCCCGCGACGTCCCCGCGTCCCCGCCACCACGCCAGCCCGGTGACGGCGGCGGCCACCACGCAGGCCACCGCGAGTGCCTGGAGCGCCAGCCACGCCACCGGCCGGCCCGCCAGGAGCGGCCCCGGGCTCGCCAGCTTGGCCCCCGTCATCACCGCGTACATCAGGTACCCGAACGACCCCAGCACCACCGTCAGCCCGCCCGCACTGAGCACCCGCGCCGCCGCGCTCACCGGTGTGCCGGTTCGTCCCCGGACCCGCCGGACCAGCGCCACCACCGGATACCCGGCGAACGCCACCAGCATCACCACCAGCGCCGCGAGCTGCACATCGGCCGACTCCCACCAGTCCACCGGCGGGACCGGCACGGTCGGCACGGCCTGCACCGGCTCCGGACCCGACGTGCTCGTGGCGGGCGCCCGGCCGGAGGTCGCGTCGGCCACCCAGGCGCCGACCAGGTCCGCGTAGCCGGGGGCCAGCTCGGGCAGCCGGGTGACGCCGCGGTCGGGGGTCCGGTGGGCGGCGTGGTCGGCGTCGGCGAAGTACCGGACCGTGACGTGGTCGTTGCCGCCGCGCCGCAGCGCCTCGGCGAAGCCCCGCGCGCTCTCCCGGGCCGGGGTCAGCAGGTCGTGGACGCCCCAGACGGCGAGCACCGGCCGGCGCACCGCGGCGATGGTCGGAGCCGGGTCGTAGTACGGCTCGGGGAACAGGTCGCCGTCGGCCAGCACCCGGTACAGATCGGGCTCCGTGCGGTCCACCAGCCGTCCCGACATCCCGGCGGCCCTCATGCCCGCGTGCACCGCCCACGTCTGCTGGACCAGCGGCTGCTGGCTGTTGCCGCCGACGACCACGACGAACGCGACGTCCCGGGAGCGGGCGGCGGCCATCGGCGCCACCCAGCCGCCCTCGCTGAGGCCCCAGACACCCACCTTCGCCGGATCGACGCCCGGCTGCCGGCGCAGCTCCGCCACGCCCCCCAGCGCGTCCCGGGCGAGCTGCGCGTACGAGCGCTCGAACAGCGAGTAGCCCACGGACCGCTTGTCGTAGACCAGCACCGACAGCCCCCTGCGGGCGAACTCGACGGCCTCGCCCATGAGCTTGGTCCGCGGCGTCCCCGTGCCGGCTCCGTGAATCAGCACGATGCCCGGCCGCCCGTCGCCGCCCTTGGCGGGTGACAGGACGGTGCCGTGCATGACCAGCCCCCCGTCACCGCGGAAGCTCACCTCCACCGCCTTCAGATCCCCCGGCACGACCGGCGCGGGCTCGTCGTCGCGTACGGTCGCCGCCCACGCACCGGGAGCGGCGAGCAGACACCACAGGAGGGCGGCCAACCCGGCCACCAGAACTCGTCTCATGTCCGCCGACCATACTCTGCAGAGAGTTCTCGGCAAACAGATCTCGGCAGAAATCCCTCTGCAGGACTAGACTCGTCCTCATGACGGATGAGGCCGCGACCCCCGAGTCCTTCCTCCTCGACGACCCGGCCCGGCTCAAGGCCCTGGCCCACCCCATGCGCCGCCTCATGCTGCGCCACCTCGGCGTCCACGGCCCGGCCACCTCGACCACGCTCGGCGAGCTGCTCGGCGCCAAGACCGGCACGACCAGCTACCACCTGCGCCAGCTGGAGAAGTACGGCTTCATCGAGGAGATCCCGGAGCGCTCGACCGGCAGGGAGCGCTGGTGGCGCAAGGCCCCGGCGCCGCGCGACATGCGCCTGCCCACGCCCGACCGGCTGGCGCCGGAGGACCGCCCGATCCTGGCCGAGTTCCACCGCCTCGGCCTGGAGGAGGACCTGCGCCTCCTGGAAGGTCTCCCCCACCTGTACGAGCGCGACCCGGAGCACGTGAAGTCGTCACGAGGGCTGGGCTGGATGACGGACGAGGAGTTCGAGGCGTTCTTCGAGGCGTACATGCGGCTGCTGCTCCAGCACAGCCGCCCCCGGACCGAGGCCCCACCCGGCGCCCGCCCCATGTACCTCCGCCTCTACGCCTTCCCCGCCGACGACCCCGAGTAGATCCTGCTGCGCCGCGCGTACGATCCGAACGTCGAGCCGGTGCAGGGTAACCGCATCCCCGTCTCGATGAGCGAGTCCACGATGTTGCCCGCGGCGACCTCGCTCAACTTCCCGTCACGGCACGCGATGGCGAGGAGCCATATCGTGCCGTGTACCTCCAGCCCGTAGTGCCGGCCCACGGTGACGGCTTCACGGTCGTCCGTGATCGCGATCCCGCCGGACAGCTCGGCCGCGGAGAAGACGCTGGCTTCCCCCAGATTCCGGCTCTCCGAGCCGATGCGCTGCGTCCACTTCGTGAAGCAGCCGATCTCTTCCAGAGTGTCCAGGCGCGCGACTTCCAGCCAGTCCGCGTCGAGCACCCCCAGCAGGCACGGGTGGTCCCGCACACCGGCGCGTATCTCTTCCCGCACCACGTGCGTCGTCTGGCAGGTGACTCCGACCAGCAGATCACGGAGCACGTCGAGGCGCTCGGCGCGGCAGAAATGGTTGAGGCACATGGCGTCGAACACATAGACGGGACCGCGGCCGGGGTCACCGCCGACATCGCTCAAAGCTCGGGCTCCGTGTCGTCACGCGCGGGCAGGTCCGCCGGCTCGATCTGGCCGCGCATCAGCTCGACGGCGCGCGAGACCGTGATGCCGCCCTTGAGATAGGCCTGGACCACCGCGTGCGCGTACGCGGGAGGAACGCGGACCCTCTCCAGGTCCGGCTGCGGCGCCCACCCGACCGCCTCCATCAACTCGGCACGCGTGGGATTGCGCTGGCGCAACTCCTTGGCCGTCGCCTTGTCGATGACACCGGCCGCGACCGCCTGCCTCAGCGTGAGCGACCAGGAGGTCCGGTAATGGGCGGCCAGTACGACCAGCCGCTCCCGGGGAGCTCCCTCCCGTGCCTCGAAACGCGCCAGCAACGCCTGGGCCGGCAGCAACAGCTCCGCCGCGAACGCCTCGACCACGAGCTCCCTGTCGCCACGGGAGGTGTGGACGCTCACGTCACTGGAGTACTCGTCACCCACGACGAGGTGTCCGAGCTCGTGCGCGGCCGTGGCGCGACGGCGCCCGGGATCTCCCTGGTCGCTGACGACCGCCACAGCGATCTCGTCCTCGACCAGCGAGGCGCCCTCGCCCGGCACCTCGACGACCGCCACGAGCTGTCCGAGCGCTTCGCACACGCTCATCAGGGAACTGATCGGCTCAGCACCCAGATCGATCTTCTGCCGGGCCCACAAGGCGGCCTTGCGCGCGTCTGCGATATCGGTGATCCGGCCCGGAAATCGCGCTATCGGAGGCGGTGTGAATTCTCCGCTCTCCATGAGCTGGCGGACATCGGCGAGCCAGGTCGTGAGCGCGAACTCCATTCGATACGACTGCCGCGTGCCGTCGGCGGCGCCGTCCTCGGCCAGTTCGGCACGGCGGGACACCACGGCGGGAGCAGGGGTCAGGAAATGGCTCAACGGGACTTTGAGCACCGTGGACAGTTTGGCCAATTCCAGCGCGTCGACGCGGCGCACGCCCATCTCGATCTTGGCGATCATGGTGCGGTCCAGGCGAAGTGCCGATGCCAGCTGTTCCTGTGACATATTGGCCGCGATGCGACATTCGCGCACGCGTTCCCCTATCTCGGCCCAGCCTCCTGGATCCTTCATGGTGCGATAATCGCACACCCGTAGCGGCCAAGGGAGACCTCCGGCGCATCTGGAAGTAATCGTTACCTCTCAGGAAAGCGCCTTTACCGGATGTCGCCGTGCTGTCCCGCCATGACGCATTGCCCCTGATACCCCAGAGATAGGGGGATGCTTTGTGGCGTTTGTCCAGTTATGGTGACCGCAGTACAGGCGGCGTCAGGCGGGAGGACAAGCGTGCCCATCTTCCTGGCCCGCCTGCTGGCCCGGCTCGGCATGCTCGGGACCTGGTGGACCCCGGTGCTCGTCTTCGCGGCGGTGTTCCTGACGAGCTGGCCGCTGATGGCGCTCGCGGAGCCGGCGGGCAGCGAGATCGTTGCGCCGGCCAACTACTGGTGGTACTTCGTCGTCACCGCCTCGACCGTGGGCTACGGCGACCTGTACCCGGAGACGGCCGGCGGCCACGCGGTGGGCGTGTACGTCATCGCCGGCGGCATCGCGACCTTGACGACCGTCTTCACCAGGTTCGCGGCGGCTCTGGAACGGGCCAAGGGACGAAGGATGCGAGGTGCCGTCACCGTGGACATGTCCGGCCACATCGTGCTGCTCGGCTACACCCCCGGCCGTACCGAGCAGATGGTGGACGAGCTGACGGCCGACGGTTCGAGCCGCATCGTGCTGTGCGCGTGGGACGACGTCCCGACGCATCCGATGCCGGACCGCGAGGTGACGTTCGTGCGCGGCGACCTGACCGACGACGGCGTGCTGCGCCGGGCCGGCGTCGACCGGGCGTACAGCGTGCTCGTGGACGCGCGCGACGACAACGAGGCGCTGGCGATCGCGATCACCGCCGACCACGTCGCGCACGGGGCGCACCTCGTCGTCGCGCTGCGGGACGTCGGCAGGGTCCGGCAGCTGCGGTACGTCCGGGAGACGCTGCGCTGCGTCCAGTGGCACAGCCCGTACATGATCACCGAGGAGCTGCGCGACCCGGGCATCAGCGAGGTCTACACGCAGCTCATGACGCACGGCGACGCCGAGACGTACTCCGTGCGGCTGCCCGAGGCCCTCGGGCCGGTGCTGGTGGACCGCTGCCAGACCTCGCTCGGCCGCCGGTGCGGCGCCACGCTGCTCGCCGCCCGGACCGGTGACGAGCTGCTGGTGAACCCCGGCTGGCAGACCCAGCTGCCGGCGGGCTCCGTGCTGTACTACGTGGGCTCCCACCGCCTCACCCCCGAGGAGCTCACCGCCGCCCTGCACGCGGAGGATTCGCGTACGGACAGATGAGTATGATCGGCCCGATCTGCACCTTTTCAGGTAACCCCCCGGCGGAGGATACGTGGCCATCGACGACCCATCCGGCAAGCACGGCGGCCAGGACGCTCACGAGGCGGCTCCGCCCGCGGGCCTGACGCACGAGCGCGTGGGGATGTTCACCGACGCGGTCTTCGCCATCGCCATGACGCTGCTCGCCATCGAGCTCCCCCGCCCCGAGGGCGAGGCCGCGGAGCCCCACGGGGACCGGCTGGCCATGGCCGCCGAGCTCTGGCAGTACCTAAGCCAGCATTCCGGGACGTTCCTGGCGTTCTTCATCGCGTTCATGATGTTGTGGACGGCCTGGCGGCAGCACCACCGGCTGTTCGACCGGATCACGTACCTGTCGCGCGGCATGATGCTGCTCCACCTGCCGATGCTGATCTTCGTGGCCCTGCTGCCGTACCCGACCGCGCTCATCGGCGACAACTCCGCCAACCCGCTGTCCGTCACCCTCTTCGCCGGCTCCGAGGCGGTCCTGCTGCTGTGCCAGGCCGCCCTGATCACCTCGGCGCTGCGCGGCCCCATCAAGGCCGGCACGGACATACGGCGGCTCCGCGTCCTCGCGGTCTCCCTGTGGGCGGTCGGCGGGTTCTGGCTGCTCACGGCGGCTCTGACATGGGTGATGGAGAACGTGCCGCTGCTCTGGCTGCTGACCCCGGCGGTGGCGGTGGCCGCCGTCCGCGTAGGCCGCCGCCTCGTCCCGGAGCCCGCCGGTACGGCCTGACACCCTCCCGAGAGGAGCGACATGATCCACCACGTCCAGCTCGCCTGCCCGCCCGGAAGCGAGCAGGCGCTGCGCGACTTCTACGAGGGTGTCCTCGGCCTGACCGAGATCCCCAAGCCCCCGGTCCTGGCGGCGCGCGGCGGCTGCTGGTTCCGCGGCCACGGCATCGAGCTGCACCTCGGCGTCGAGACCGACTTCCGGCCGGCCCGCAAGGCCCACCCCGGCCTGCTCGTCTCAGGCCTCGACGAGTGGGCCGGCCGCCTGCGCCGGGCCGGGTACCCGGTCACGTTCGACGACGACTTCCCCGGCATGCGGCGCTTCTACAGCGAGGACCCGCACGGCAACCGCCTGGAGTTCCTGGAGCCCCTCGGCCCGTGACGCGTCCGAATCCCGCCAGCCAGGAGCCGGCGCCCCTGTGAGGATGGCGCCCATGACGCTTTCGGTGAACGATGTGACCAAAGACGGCGCCTGGGCGGTGATGGAGCGCTTCTACGCCGCGGAGACCGCGTACGTGGCGGCCGGCGGGTACGGCAAGGCCCGTTACGACGAGGTCGCCGCCCACCTGGACCCCGAGGTCGTCCTGCACCAGGCGCCCGGTCTGCCCTTCACGGGGACGGGGACGTGGCGCGGCCATGACGGCATGGAGCGGTTCCTGGCGGCCTTCAGCGACGTCTGGGAGTCGATGGAGTTCCTGGAGCAGGAGCACTGGGGCGACGGGGACACGGTCGTGGTGCGCAACCGGGTGCGGTTCCGTGCCCGCGCCACCGGCCAGGACGTGGAGACGGAGATCCTGCAGCTCATCCGGGTACGGGACGGGCGCATGCTCGAATGCCGTCCCTTCTACTGGGACCCGTCGGCCGTCACCCGGGCGTGCACTCCCCCGTCGTCCACCTCGGCCTAGGCAGTGTTTTGTGGATCAGAAGGAGTGTTTAGCCGCCTGATTCGCCGATTCGGGCAGCGCGGTGAGCTCGGGCGTGGCTCGATGGGTACA
>NZ_JBITIP010000007.1:381149-414317 GCF_044459125.1 Nonomuraea sp. NPDC050383 | reverse complement strand
GCTCGGCGGACAGCCGGCCGGCCAGGGCCGCGGCGCGCTCCGCCAGCGCGGCGGGATCGGCGCGCAGCGCCCGCCGGACCGGCGGGACGGGGCCGCGCAGCGTCGCCTCCAGCGCGGCGAGCGTCAGCTTGTCGACCCGCAGCGCGCGGGCGAGAGGATGCCGCCGGCAGCGTTCGACCAGGTCGTGGCGGCCGAGCAGGAGGCCCGCCTGCGGCCCGCCGAGCAGCTTGTCGCCGCTGGCCGTCACCAGGTCCGCGCCCGCCTGCAGCATGCCGGTGGCGTCGGGCTCGGCGGGCAGCAGCGGCTCGCGGGTGAGCAGCCCGGAGCCGATGTCCACGACGACGGGCACGCCCAGCCCGGCCAGCTCGGGAACCTGGGCGGAGCCGGTGAAGCCCTCGATCCGGAAGTTCGACGGGTGGACCTTGAGTACGAAACCCGTCTCCGGCCCGATGGCGTCCGCGTAGTCGCGGACGGAGGTGCGGTTGGTGGTGCCGACCTCGCGCAGCCGTGCCCCGGTGGAGACGAGCAGGTCGGGGATGCGGAACCCGTCGCCGATCTCCACCAGCTCGCCCCTGCTGATCACGATCTCGCGGCCGGCGGCCAGCGCGGTGGCCGCGAGGACGAGCGCGGCGGCGTTGTTGTTGACGACGTGGACGTCACCGGCGGCGGGGACGGCGCGGGCCAGCGCGTCGAGCGTGCTCCGGCCGCGCCGCGCCCTGGCTCCCGAGGCCAGGTCGAACTCCACGTCGGCGTGGCCCGCCGCGGCGGCCATCGCCTCGACGGCGGCGGCCGACAGCGGCGCCCGGCCGAGGTTGGTGTGGACGAGCACGCCCGTCGCGTTGAGGACGGGGCGCAGGCCCGCGGCCCGCGCCGGGAGGGCGGTCACCGCCGCGTCGGCCACCTCCTCGGGGCCGATCTCGCCGCGCCGCGCCCGCTCCTGGGCCCGCGCCACGGCCTCCTTGACGACCGCCCGGCCCAGCCGCCCGGCGGCCTCGGCCAGCCGCGGGTCGGCGAGCACGGCGTCGGTCCGCGGCACACGCCTTCGCAGGTCCACGTTCCGAACATAAGCGGAGGCGGACGGGAATCGAACCCGCCAGGCCGAGGACCTCGGCCTCGTCGGTTTTGAAGACCGCGGGGGCCACCAGGCGCCCAGACGCCTCCAAGGGAGAACCTACCCGCGGGCGGGTACGGGTCGAGGCGGCACACACCGACGCGGACACACCTGTGCGAGGCCAGCGTGAGCGACATGGGCGACCTGGACGACATGACCGACCTCAGTGACGTAAGCGACGCGACATGACCGACATGAGCGACATCGAGGACGGAGGTGACATCCGGGACATGAGCGGCATCGGCGGCTTGGGGGTCGGCGCTGCGCCCACGGCCCGCCCGGCACCGGGCGCGGTCCGGCTGACCGGGTACGCGCACGGCGGCGGCTGCGCCTGCAAGATCCCGCCCGGCGAGCTGGAGACCATCGTCGCCGCCCTCGCCGGCACGCCCGCGCCCGTGTCACCGGCCGGTGAGCTGATCGTCGGGCTGGACGACGGCGACGACGCGGCCGTGGTGCGCCTGGACGGCGGCCGGGCGGTGGTGGTGACGGCCGACTTCTTCACGCCCGTGGTGGACGACCCGTACGACTGGGGCCGGGTGGCGGCGGCCAACGCCCTGTCGGACGTGTACGCGGTGGGCGGGGAGCCGCTCGTCGCGGTGAACCTGCTGGGCTGGCCCCGCGAGCGGCTGCCCCTGGAGCTGGCGGAGGAGGTGCTGCGCGGCGGCCTGGACGTGGCGCGCGCGGCGGGCTGCCACGTCTCGGGCGGCCACAGCGTGGACGACCCCGAGCCGAAGTACGGCATGGCGGTCACGGGACTGGCCGACCCGGAGCGGCTGCTGCGCATCGGCGCCGGCCGGCCCGGCCTGCCGATCTCGCTGACCAAGCCACTCGGCGTCGGGGTGCTGAACACGCGGCACAAGGCGACGGGTGAGGTGTTCGAGCAGGCGGTCGCCGCGATGACCACGCTGAACCGCGACGCGTCCCGGGCCGCCCTGGCCGCCGGGGTGGAGTGCGCCACGGACGTGACCGGGTTCGGCCTGCTCGGCCACCTCTACAAGCTCGCCAGGGCCGGCCGGGTGACGGCGGTGGTGGACGTGGCGGCGGTGCCGTACCTGGAAGGGGCCCGGGAGGCGCTGCGCGACGGGTACGTGAGCGGCGGCACGCGCCGCAACCTCGACTGGGTACGCCCCCGGCTGGATCCCGGCGGCTACGGCGAGGACGAGCTGCTGCTGCTCGCCGACGCCCAGACCTCCGGCGGGCTCCTGGTGGCCGGCGAGATCCCCGGCGCGCCGGTCATCGGCGAACTCGTCCCCTTCGAGGGGCCGCACCTGCGCCTGCGCTGACCGCACTCCGGGACGGGACGACATCGCCGGCCTGTGACGGCCCCTGGGAACGTGAACCTTCCGGTGCTACCGGGACGCGTACTGCCGGACGAGCTCGTCCGTGGTCCGCGCGACCTGGTCGAGGTCGGCTCCGAGCCCGACCAGCAACCGGGCCGCCACGCTCTCACCGTCGCGGACGAGCGCGAGCAGGATGTGCTCGGTGCCGATGTAGTCGAGGCCGCGCTGCAAGGACTCCCGGTTCGCCCCCTGGAGAGCCTGGGTGGCCGGCGGGGCGAAGGCCAGGTGCCCCGGTGTGGCGGACCGGCCTCGGCCCTGGCTCTCCTCGACCTGCCGGCGCACCTCCTCGAGGGTCAGGCCCAAACCCTTGAGGACCGCGGCGCCCACGCCCTCGCCTTCACGGATCAGGCCGAGGAGGACATGCTCGGTGCCGATGTGGTCGTGGCCGAGCATCCTGGCCTCTTCCTGGGACAGGACCACCACACGCCGCGCCCGGTCGGTGAACTTCTCGAACATGCCGCCGCTCCTCGCCAAAAGTCACTCAAGCCCGGGCAAACCGGTTCTCCTCCTTTCCGCATGCTAGTGGGACACACCGCCGCGCCGGGCGCCCACGACAGGGTGAGACGCCGGGGTATGCGGCGAAGACAGCCGGCCATTCCTCGCGTCGTCGGGCGTTCCTAGGGTCGACCGTGACAGATCGAACCATCTGAGGAGCGTCCCCCATGCGTGCTGTCATCCAGAGTTCTTTCGGCGGCCCCGAGGTCCTGCGCGTCGTCCAGGCCGACCGCCCGCAGCCGCTGTCGGGCGAGGTCCTGGTCCGGGTGCGGGCCAGCGGGCTGAACCCGGTCGACGCCGCCGTGAGGTCCGGCGCCTATCCGCTTCTGGGTCAGCCGCCGTTCGGCGTCGGCTGGGACATCTCCGGTGTCGTGGCCGAGGCCGCTCCCGGTGCCCGGTACAAGGTGGGCGAGGAGGTGTACGGCATGCCGTTCTTCCCCCGCGCCGCGACCGGCTACGCCGAGTACGTGGCCACCCCCTCCCGCCAGGTGGCCCGCAAGCCCGCGTCCCTGGACCATGTCCAGGCCGCGGCCCTTCCCCTGGCCGGGCTCACCGCATGGCAGGGGCTGGTGGACGCGGCGGGCGTCCAGGCGGGTGACCGGGTGCTGATCCACCGGGCCGCGGGCGGGGTCGGCCACCTGGCGGTGCAGATCGCCAAGGCCCGCGGCGCGTACGTGATCGCGCTGGCCAGCGCGGGCAAGCACGAGTTCGTCCGCTCTCTCGGCGCCGACGAGGTGATCGACTACCAGACGGTCGACTTCACCGAGGCCGTCCATGACGTGGACGTCGTCCTCGACTCCAACGCGCGGGGGGAGAGCTCGCTGGCCGTACTCAAGCCCGGCGGGATCCTCGTGAGCATCATGGAGCACGCGAACGCGGAGCTCGCCGCGCGGGTGGAGGCCGCGGGGCGGCGCTTCGCGGGTGTGTCGGTCGAGCCCGACTACGCGGCGCTGGAGGCCATCGCCGCGCTGGTCGACGCCGGCGCGATCCGCCCGCACGTCCAGGAGACCTTCCCGCTGGAGGAAGCCGGGAAGGCGCACGAAGTGCTGGAGGGCGGCCAGGTCCGCGGAAAGCTCGTCCTGACGGTATAAATCACGACATGGACATCCTCGCCGGCGCGCTGGAGTCGATGCGGACCGGGCATCCCACCTCCGTCCGCACCGACGGCCACGCGCCGTGGGGGCTGCGGTTGCCACCCGCCGCGGGCGCCGGCTTCCACGTGGTGCTGCACGGCTCGTGCTGGCTCGTCCCCGAGGACGCCCCGCGCCTGGAGCCGATCCCGTTGGGCGTCGGCGACGTGGTGTTCCTGCGCAGCGGCTCCCGCCACGTCCTGGCCGACCACCCCAGCACTCCGGGCGAGGTGCCGGGACCGGAGCGCTACACCAAGGCTCCGCCGATCGGGTCGGTCGTGCTCGGCGGCGCCGGAACGCGCACCACCCTGCTGTGCGGCAACTACCACCTCGACATGGCCCGGCCGCACCCGCTGGTCCGGCAGCTGCCCGAGGTGGTCCACCTGCGCACGCGGCACGGCCGGCATGTCGAGCTCAGCGCCGTGGTGCGGCTGCTCGGCGCGGAGCTGGAGAATCCGCGTATCGGCTCGGAAGGCATCGTGCCTGCGCTGATCGACTCGCTGCTGCTGTACATCCTGCGCGCCTGGCTGGAGGACCAGCCCGCCGAAGCGGAGGGCTGGTCCGCCGCGCTCCGCGACCCGGCGGTCGCCCCGGCGCTGGCGGCCGTCCACGACACCCCCTCGGCTCCGTGGACGGTGGAGTCCCTGGCCGTACGGTCCGGGCTCTCCCGCGCCGCCTTCGCCAGGCGGTTCACCACCCTGGTCGGCGAACCGCCCATGGCCTACCTGACCCGCTGGCGCCTGACGCTGGCCGCCAAGCTCCTGCGCGACTCCGACGTCCCGCTGCTCACCGTCGCCGCCCGGACGGGCTACAGCACGGAGTTCGCCCTGGCCAGGGCGTTCAAGCGGGAGTACGGCATCGCCCCCGGCGGCTACCGCCGCCAGGCCAGGGCCGCCTGACGGGCTCACGCACTCCGCACGCGTCCCGAACCGCCCTCCGAACCTGGAGGACAGCTCACCACTCCCTCTGGGAACGCGCGGGTGACCGCTTCCATGCGGTTGGAGACCTGCAGCCGCCGGTAGGCGTTCTCCAGGTGCTTGCGCACGGTTCCTTCGGACACGCCCAGCCGGCGGCCGATCTGGAGGTTGGTGTGCCCTGCGGCGAGCAGGTGCAGCAGTTGCCACTGCCGGGGCGTGAGCCGGGGAGCGGGATGCCGCCGCCGTTCGGCGTCCAGGTATGCCTCGTGCAGGTGCGGCCGCAGCAACGTGAGCAGCGCGCGGTCGCGCTCGGAGAAGTCGGGGCCGGGCCCACGGAACAGGAATATCCGCAGGGTCCGGCCGAGGCCGCCGGTCCCCGGCGTCCCGGCGGGCAGGCAGAGCATGAGCTCGTGCTCGATCCCCAGAGGCCGGAAATAATCGCCGTACATGCCGGTGCTGTGCCATTGTCTGGCCGAGTAGAAGTCGGCGATCGTCACGACGCTGCGCAGGTCGCCGCTGCGGTCGGGGTAACTGCAGGGCTGGCAGTCCCAGTAGTGTTCCCAGTGCGTCGCATCGGCGCCCTCATCGGTCGTCTCGTCCCCACCAGGGCCGACCTGCGCCATCCACCACGCCCGCCGGTGACTGTCGAAGCCTGCGACGGTCAGTTCGTCACAGCGGATCTGGCCCATCAGGTCACTGAGCAGAGACGGTGGCAGCCCCTGCGCCGGCACATCGGTGCGGTTCTCACTGACGATCCCCGCCAAGGTGCGCAGATCCAGATCGCTGAGTGATGACGAGCTCCCCATCAGGTTCCCCCTTCACCCGCAGGCCGCACTCAGAATATGCGGCTGCCAGGGCCTTGCGGCATACGCAGACCCTCGTATGGCGTCCGGGTCACGGAGCCGCCCATGCTGATCGTGACCGACCGTGACGCGGCGAATCGGGGCCCATACCCGCTCACATCTGGACCGGGCCCCAGAGGGAAGGCAGTTGTGCGAGTCCACAACAAGATCCTCGGAGGGGCGCTGGCGGCGGCCCTGGCCACCGCCCTGACCATGGCAGGAGCAGGAGCCGCCGACGCCGCGGCGACACCGCTGGTGTTCGACCTCAACGGCACGTTCACCGACGGGGGGTCCGCGCGGCCGGTGATCTCGGACGTCAACGACATCCTGACGGTGGACATGTCCTCCCAGCACCGTCCGACCGCCACCGGTGTCGTGATCAACAGCGACACGATCCTGGTCACCTTCCCCGACGACGCCGCGTACACCGCCAAACTGCAGGCGCCGAACACCATCAGGTGGTCCAACGGTTCGACCTGGCAGAAGCTCAACGTGGTGCGGGTGCCGAACGTGCTCGACGAGACCAAGGACGCGGCCACGTCGATCCTGAACTCCGCGGGCCTCGTCGTCGGCAGGGTGAACAAGGTCGTCGACAAGACGTGCAATCACAACAACACCGTCTCCGATCAGACCCCGGCTGCCGGCACGCTGACCCCTCCGGGAAGCCTGGTGGACCTCACGATCGGGGTGCTGCCGCAGAAGACGCAGTGTCCGTGAACTGCCGGTCGTGAACCGGCGGCACGCGCGAACAAGAGGTGGATCTTCCACCTGACGTGCCTGTGTTCCGCCAGTTCCGTGTCGTCTACAGCGACGATGAGCGGCCCGTCGAAGTGTCGGTTCTGATCAAGGGCGGGCACCTGTACGAATTGTCGTCCCATCAGTCTGCAGAGTGATCCCCGGTGCACGCCCTCACCATGCGGTACCGGGCCCATGCTCGGGGGTGCAGGGGGCCGGAGGACCCCTGCCTGGGGGTGCGGGGGGTTCGGCCCCCCGCTGGACGCAGCCCGAGCCGCCTCGCGCGTGGCGCGTCCTCGCGAGGACCATGCCTGTGAGCCCGAAGGCCATGCCATGGTCCGGGTTCGCCGGTCCAGGCGGTCAGGAGGCGGCGTCGAGGCGTTCTCGTTGGGGGACCACCGTGTACTTCGGGTCGGCGGCCGAGGTGCGGCCCGCCTCCAGGACGCCGAAGCGCGTGCACAGGGAGCCTGCCGTGAGGGCGAGGCCGGACAGGGTCGTGAGGGTACGGCTGCGCCCGGCGACCGCCGCTAGCAGCCCTCCTCCGGCCGTCAGCATCCGGGCGGCGCGCAGGAGGCGGCCCGCCCGGCCCAGCCGGTACGGCTCGCCGACGAGGCCGAGCCGGCGCTGCATGACCTCGCCCGCGACCGTCTCCACGGCCGCCCCGAGGGCCGCCACCGCGCGGGCGGCCCCCGCCTGGGCCCTCGGCGTGGCCAGCATGGCGACTCCCCCGGCGGCGGCCATCGCGCTGCCCGCGAACAGGAACGGCAGCTCCCGGTACGCCTCGTGCCAGGCGGGCACGGCGGTGTCGGCGACCAGGACGGCGGTGTAGGTGGCGGTCAGCGGGCCGGTCAGCGCGGTGGCCAGGAGCGCCGCGTCCCCGGCGGCGGGCAGGACGCCGGTCAGGTCGGAGGTGGCGGCGGCGGCCGACAGCCCGCCCTGGGCGGCCAGGATCCACGAGCCGACGCTCATCGGCGAGGTGGGCTTGAAGACGCGCAGCATGTTGAGGAACCGCTCGGGTCTGCCCAGCTCGGCGGCGAGGAGGGCGGCGCCGGTGGCCGCTCCCACGGCCGCGGCGACGCGGGCGGTCCGGGCGAGGCGCGGGTTGCCGGTGAGCCGGGCCATGACGGCCATCGACGATGAGACGCCAGACATACCCCCCAGATAGAGATATGTCGGCATGTGCGGTTCGTGCCAGACGGGCGCCTTGATCACCGGGCGGCCGTAGTACGAGCGGAACTCGGCCTCCGGCACGACGGCCTTCTCGCCCTTCACCGGGCACCGCGCCCGGGAAGGGCCCGTCGCGACCCCAGGAAGGCGAGGGCCACCGTGCCCGCCGTCGACAGAGCCGCCGCGCCCGCCCAGCGCCACATCGCCGGCAGGTCACGCGTGGTCACCACCGGGTCCGGCGGCAGGCCGTACACCTCGGGCTCGTCCAGGAGCAGGAAGAACGCCCCCGCTCCCCCCACCCCGTCGGACGGGCTCTCGCCGTACAGGCGGGCCTCCTCGTGGCCGTCGGCGCGCAGCCGCGTCACCCGCTCCTCGGCGCGCTCCCGCAGCTCGTCCAGGGGCCCGAACTGGATCGAGTCGGTGGGGCACGCCTTGGCGCAGGCCGGTTCGAGGCCGCCGCGCTGCCGGTCGTAGCACATCGTGCACTTCCAGGCGCGTCCGTCGTCCTCCCGCCGGTCGATGACCCCGTACGGGCAGGCGGGCACGCAGTAGCCGCAACCGTTGCAGATGTCGGCCTGCACCACCACCGTGTCGAACTCGGTCCGGAACAGCGCCCCCGTCGGGCAGACGTCCAGGCAGGCGGCGTGCGTGCAGTGCTTGCACACGTCGGAGGACATCAGCCACCGGTCCACCCCGTCGCCGTCGCCGTCGCCGGCCTGGTCGCCGTGGACGGCCACCGGGCGCGACTGCTCGATGAACGCCACGTGCCGCCACGTGCTCGCGCCCAGCATGCCGGTGTTGTCGTAGGAGGTGGCCTCGAAGACGAACCCGTCGTCGGGCAGCTGGTTCCACTCCTTGCAGGCCACCTCGCACGCCTTGCACCCGATGCAGACGCTGGTGTCGGTGAAGAACCCCATCCGCTCAGCCATGGCGGTACGCCTCCAGCAGGTCGAGCGCCGCCCGGCCCCTCGGCCGCCGGCCCGGCCGTACGTCGCAGGTCATCGCCTTGCCCTCCTGGATGTAGACGTTCGGGTCGAGCACCAGCGGCGTCAGGTCGTTGACGACGTCGCCGGTGACCAGGCCGCCGCCGCCCCACCCCCAGTGGTACGGCAGCCCGACCTGGTGGATCACCCTGCCCTCGACGCGCAGCGGCTTCATGCGCCCGGTGACCAGCACCCTGGCCTCCAGGACGGCCCGGCTGGTCACGATCGTGGCCCAGTCGCCGTCGGCCAGCCGCAGGCGGGCCGCGAGCCGCGGGTCGATCTCGCAGAACAGCTCGGGCTGCAGCTCGGCGAGGTAGGCCAGCGGCCGGCTCATGCCGCCCGCCGTGTGGTGCTCGGTCAGCCGGTACGTGGTCAGCACGTACGGGAAGGCCGGCCCCGGCGCGTTGTACGGGCTCTCGGGGCGGTCGTAGGTGCGGCGCGCGGGGTTGGCCCGCTGGCCGTACAGCGGATTGGGGACCGGCGACTCGTGCGGCTCGTAGTGGGCGGGCAGCGGCCCGTCGGCGAGCCCGGCCGGCACGTACAGCCAGCCCTTGCCGTCGGACTGCATGATGAACGGGTCGGTGCCGGCGAGCGCGGCCTGGGCCCGCGCGCCCTCCGGCGGCACGTAGTCGGGCGGCTTGCCGATCTCGCAGTCGGGCACGTCGTGGCCGGTCCACTCGCCCCGCTCGGCGTCCCACCACACGTACGCCTTGCGCTCGCTCCACGGGCGGCCGTCGGGGTCGGCGGAGGCCCGGTTGTAGAGGATGCGCCGGTTGGCCGGCCACGCCCAGCCCCATTCGGGCGCCACGACGCTCTGCTCGCGGCCGGGGCGGCGGCGGGCGGCCTGGTTGACCTCGTCGGCGTAGACGCCGCAGTAGATCCAGCACCCGCAGGCCGTGGACCCGTCGGGCTTGAGCGCCGTGGACGACGACAGGGCCCGCCCGTCGGGGCCCACCCCGTTGATCTCGCGGAGCACGGCCTCGGCCGAGGGGTCCCGGTGCTCGCCCTGCTCGGGGTAGTCCCAGGTCAGCTCACGTACCGGGCGGTCCATCTCGTCGCCGGTCATCCGCTGCCTGACGAGCCTGCCGAGGTGGTAGTAGAACCACAGGTCGCTGCGGCAGTCGCCGGGCGGGTCGAGCGCCTTCTCGCGCCACTGGAGCAGCCGCTGCGTGTTGGTGAAGCTGCCCTCCTTCTCCACGTGGCTCGCGGCGGGCAGGAAGAACACCTCGGTGCCGATGTCCTCGGTGCGCAGCTCGCCGGTCTCCAGCTCCGGGCCGTCCCGCCAGAACGTGGCGGTCTCCACCAGGGTCAGGTCGCGTACGACGAGCCAGTCGAGGTTGGCCAGGCCGAGGCGCTGCGCCCGGCCGCCGGAGGAGCCGACGGCGGGGTTCTCCCCGATCACGAAGTAGCCCTTGACGGTGCCGTCGATCTGGCCCATCACGGTGGTGTAGTGGCCGTGGTCACCGGTCAGGCGCGGCAGGTACTCGAAGCAGAAGTCGTGGTCCTCGGTCGCCGCCTCGCCCCACCACGCCTTGAGCAGGCTCACCAGGTACGAGCGCCGGTTGCCCCAGAAGCCGGTCTCGCCGCCCTCGCTCCGCAGGTAGTGGTTCAGGTCGTCGTGCCGGTGGGCGTCGGGCATGGCGAGGTAGCCGGGCAGGATGTTGAACAGTGTCGGGATGTCGGTGGAGCCCTGGATGCTGGCGTGGCCGCGCAGCGCCATGATGCCGCCGCCGGGCCGGCCCATGTTGCCGAGGAGGAGCTGCAGGATCGAGGCGGTGCGGATGTACTGCGCGCCGACGGTGTGCTGGGTCCAGCCGACCGAGTAGACCCAGGCGGTGGTGCGCTCCCGGCCGGAGTTGGCGGTGACGGCCTCGGCCAGCTCGGCGAAGCCGTCCCGGGAGATGCCGCACAGCCGCTCGACCAGCTCCGGGGTGTAGCGGGCGAAGTGCCGCCCGAGGATCTGGTAGACGCAGCGCGGGTCGGTCAGCGTCGGGTCGGTTCTGGGGCTGGGGTGCGCGCCGGCGCCGCCCGCCCCGTAGGTCTCGGCCCCCGCCGCGGCGGCATGCCGCGTGCCGCCCTCGGCGTGCTCGTCCGCCGCCGGTTCGCCCGTGGACTCGTAGGCCCAGCTGCTCGGGTCGTAGGTGGCGCTCTCCGGGTCCCAGCCGGAGAACAGCCCGTCGAGGTCCTCGGTGTCGCGGAAGTCCTCCGACACGATCGTGGCTGCGTTGGTGTAGGCCAGCACGTAGTCGCGGAAGTCGAGCCCGTTCTCCAGCACGTGGTTGATCAGCGCGCCGAGCAGGACGATGTCACTGCCCGCGCGGATCGGCAGGTGCCGGTCGGCCACCGCGCTGGTGCGGGTGAAGCGCGGGTCCACGTGGAAGACCCTGGCGCCCCGCTGCTTGGCCTCCATCACCCACTGGAAGCCCACGGGGTGGCATTCGGCCATGTTGGAGCCCTGGATGACGATGCAGTCCGCCCTCGCCAGATCCTGCTGGAAGGTGGTCGCGCCGCCACGCCCGAAGCTGGTCCCCAGACCGGGGACGGTGGCGGAGTGTCAAATACGGGCCTGGTTCTCCACCTGGATGGCGCCGAGGGCGGTGTAGAGCTTCTTCATCAGGTAGTTCTCTTCGTTGTCGAGCGTCGCCCCGCCCAAGCCGGCGATGCCCATCGTGCGGCGCACGACCTTGCCCTCGTGGGTCTCCTGCCACGTCTCCCGCCGCGTGCGCACCACCCGGTCGGCGATCATCTCCATCGCGGTCGCCAGATCGAGCCGCTCCCATTCCGTGCCGTACGGCCTGCGGTAGAGCACCTGCGTCTGGCGGCCAGGATGGGTCACGAGCTGCTTGCTGGCCGAGCCCTTGGGACACAGCCGCCCGCGCGAGATCGGGGAGTCGGGGTCGCCCTCGATCTGGGTGACCCGGCCGTCCTTGACGTAGACGAGCTGGCCGCAGCCGACCGCGCAGTACGGGCAGACGGAGCGGGCGACCTTGTCGGCCTCCTCGGTGCGGGGCCGGAGCGCGTCGGTGCGGGCGGAGCGCGCGGCGCCGCCTCGCCCGTCCTCGCCCCTGAGCTGCCGGATCACCGGCCAGCGGGCGAACCACCCACTACCTGGCACGAGCGGGGTCCTGCCCGGTTTGGCCCGATCTATTCCTGGCGTCCGCCATGGATGGGGAATGCGGCCGGCCCGCCGGCCGTTGCCCTGGACGCGGGCCCGTTGCGGGACCCGCCCGGACGAGACGCGCCGTACCCGGCCTGACAAGACGACGCTCCCAGAGAGGAGCCGTCATGGCCTGGTTCATGATCGTCGCCGCCGGCCTGTTCGAGGTCGCCATGGCCTACTCGCTCAAGCTCAGCGACGGGTTCTCGTCGCTGCCGCCGAGCATCGGCTTCGGCGTCTTCGCGGTCGCCAGCTTCGCTCTGCTCGCGTTCGCCCTGAAGAGCCTGGAGGTCGGCACGGCCTACGCGGTGTGGACGGGCATCGGCGCGGTGGGCACCGCCGTCCTGGGCATGATCGCCCTCGGCGAGGACGCGTCCCTTCTCAAGATCGTGTCGATCGCCCTCATCCTCGGCGGCGTCGTCGGCCTCAACCTGGCCGGCGCCGGCCACTGAACCCGCCGGCTCAGCCCCGCCGGCGTCGTCCAGCGCGGGGCGCGGCGATCACCCTGACACGCTCGCCTGCCACGCCGCCCGAGCCGGATCTTGTCCAAGTCTTGACCGCGTGCTGGGCTTTCTTTCTGATCGACATGCACGAGGGTTCACCCTTCGGTCATGACGCCTTCATAACCTCGCATATGTGTCGAAGATGACCGCGATGCTCCTGTCCATGCTGCTCACCGCCGCCGGGCTGACGGTTCACGTGCTGCGGAGCCTGCCCGCGACGACCACGACCGCCTCGGACCGTACGGACATGATCGTCGCGTCGGGCTCGACGGCGCAGCTCACGGCGATGAACGCCTGGCGGGCGGACTTCCAGGCGATCCATCCCGGCACGAGGATCGACTACCGGGCCAACGGCTCCGGCGCCGGGGTGCGCGACTTCATCGGGGGCGCCACCGCGTTCGCGGGCTCGGACCGCGTGATGAACCCTCAGGAGCAGGCGGCGGCCGACGGCAGGTGCCGCGGCCGGGCGCTGCACCTGCCGATGGTGGCGGGCCCGATCGCAGTGGCCTACAACCTGCCGTCCGTGCCGGGCCTGAGGCTGTCGCCCGGCACCCTCGCCGGGGTGTTCGGCGGGCGGATCACCACCTGGGACGACCCGTCGATCGCCGCGGAGAACCCCGGCGCGGACCTCCCCCAGGGGGGCATCGAGGTCCTCCACCGCTCCGACGACTCGGGCACGAGCCACGGCTTCGCCGCCTACCTGGCCGCGGGCGGCTCCCCGTCACACCGGTCACGGGGAACGTGGCCGGTGGCGGGACGCGGCGTCCAGGGCTCCGACGGCATGGCCAGGGCCATCCGGGACGGCTGGGGGACGATCGGGTACGTGGAGTACGGATTCGCGGGCCGCGCGGGGCTGGCCACGGCGAAGGTCCGCAACGGCGCGGGCGAGTTCGTCGCGCTGTCGCCCGAGGGCGCGACCCAGGGGCTGGAGAACGCCCGGATCGACGACGGAGGCGGCGGCCTGATGATGACCCTCGACTACACGGGCAGGAGGCGGGGGGCGTACCCGATCGCCCTGGTCACCTACGAGATCGTCTGCGCGCGGGGGGCGGCGCCGCTCACCCGGAGCTTCCTGCGGTACGCGGCGGGCAACGCGGGCCAGTCGTACCTGTCGCTGCTCGGCTACGCCCCGATGCCGCAGGAGGTCATCGCCCGGGTACGGGCCCGCCTGGCCGCCATGGCCTGAACGCCTGGGCGTGCCGTTCTCAGGTGTCGTCGTGGTCGGGGTCGTAGTCGGTGGGCTCGGCGGGCAGCGTGTAGCGGTCGGCGATGAGGCCGGCGATCCGCCGCCGCCCGGACTCCGGCTCCTCACGGCAGTCCCGCTCCGCCTCCGCCACCTCCTCCGCCAGGTCCGCGTCGCCCAGGCTCTCGCGGATCCAGGTGGAGTAGTCGCCCCGCCGCAGGTGGTGCAGCCACGTCTCGTCGTCCACGCCCGCGGCCAGCTCGACGAACGTGTGCAGGTTGCGCGCCCGCAGCCGCAGCCGTCCCTCGGGGCCGGTGAAGTAGAAGCTCTTGTCCTTGGACATGGTGCCAGTCGCGTACTTGCGCCGGTGCCGCGTCCGCTCCACCTCGCCGGGCGCCGGCGTGACGCGCCGCGCCCGTTCCGTGCCGACCCGCCACAGCGCGGGGTCGCCGTCCCGCGGCGACCCCGCGCGCGGCGGGTCGTACCCGGCGGCGGTGGCGAAGGCCGCCAGCGTGGCCGCGGGGTCCCGGCCCACGGCCAGGACGGAGGTCATGAGCCGCAGGGCGGCCGGGCTCACCGCGTCGGGATGAACGGTGATCATCAGCAGCGAGCCGACGTCCCCGGCCGCGTGCAACGGCACGTGCCTCAGCTCGGCGGGCATCACGTGGTGGACCTCGTCGACCACGACCCAGTGCGGGTGACCGAGCCCGGCCCGCAGGGAGGCGAGGCGGGGCAGCAGCTCGGCGAAGTACGCGGGCCGGTCCCGCAGCCGCAGCCCGATCAGGTTGACCACGACGCTGTGATCCGGCAGCCGCAGCGCGTGCAGCACCTCCTCGACGGCGGGCACCCGCTCCGGGTCGCCGAGGACGATCACGCCGGGGTAGTCGGCGTAGTCGCCCTCCGGGTCGACGATCACGCACTGGTAGCCGGCGCCGACCAGCCGCTCCAGCAGCGCCGTGGTCACCGTGGACTTGCCGCTCCCGGACGGGCCGGCCACCATCATCCCCACCCCGTACGGGGGCAGCCGCACCTCACCGCCGCCATCGCCATCATCGGCGTCGGCGTCGCCGAGGAGGATGTGCCTGCGGGGCACCTCCACGGCGTCCAGCTCACCCGACAGCATCAGCCCGGCCAGCTCCCTCACCCCGGCGCCGGCCTCGCCCGCCAGGCGCACGTCGCAGGTGTCCTTGAGCGAGGGCAGGGCGTTGGCGACGGCGGCCCCGCACTCGGCGGCGGTGAGGAAGGCGTGGTCGTTCTCCGCGTCGCCGACCGCGACGACGCTGCGCGGCGACAGCTCCAGGCGCTCGGCAGCGGCGGCCAAGCCGCTCGCCTTGTTCACTCCTGGGGGCAGCACCATGACCGCGCCCTTGTTGTAGATCACCTGTAGCTCCAGGCCCAGGTCACGGATCGCGGCGAGGACCTGGACGTCGTACGGGGTCCTCGTGGCGACCAGCACCCGTCCGACGCCGAGCGGGCTGACCCCCTCGGCGCGCAGCCGCTCGGCGAGTTCGGGCGGCGGCGCGTCGGCCAGCGGCTCGGCGTGCCGCTGCGCGGGGTCGTACAGCAGGCCGCCGTTCTCGGCGACCACGAGGTCGAACACCCCGGCGTCCGGGAAGACCTCCAGCAGGTCCTCCAGCTCGCGCCCGATCACCATGAGCAGCTTGACCCCGGCCCGGGAGAGCCGCTCCAGCGCCTCGACCGTCTCCGGCTCGACCCGGCCGTTCCTGGCGAGGGTCCCGTCGTAGTCGCAGGCCAGTGCGTGGTAGCGCATGCCCACCCCCCTACCCCGCCTGACCGGGGCATCCGGACCGCCGGGTGAAGGCCGGGTGAACGTCCGGCCTCCGGTCGCGCCGCCTCAGGGACGGGTGGCCCTGAGCCCGTCGAGCAGGACGGTCGTGAGCGGGTCGTCAGGCCGGGCGCCGGGACGGCAGATCGCCACGTCGAGCAGGTCGAGCACGTCCTGCGGGGTGATGTCGCGGCGCACGCCGCCCTCCTCCTGGGCCACCCTCTGAGCCGCCCTCCTGCGCGGCTGACGCCCTCTGAGCAGTCCCGCCTCACGGGCGGTCGGCCCGATCCTCCCGCACCGTGTCACCCCTGGGCATCCGGGTACGGGGCGGAGAAGGCCCGGAGTCACGGGCGCCGTTCGGGGAGGGACCGTTCGGAAGGGAGATGGACTGGCGGTGACGACACACATGAGCACGACGACCGACAGACTCGCCCGGACCCTGGGATGGGTCAGTCTGGCGCTGGGCACGGCGCAACTGGCGGCGACCGACGCCGTCACGCGTCTGGCCGGCGTCGACGACTCCCCGGCGGCCAAGGGCGTCACGAGACTCGTCGGCGGGCGGGAGCTCCTGCACGCGGGCATGCTGCTGGGCGGCCGTACCCCGGCGCGGTGGGCGTGGACCAGAGTGGCCGGCGACGCGATCGACCTGGCCGTGCTGGGCGCGGCGCTGGCCCGGCGCACGGGTGAGCGGCGGCGCCGCGTGACCGCCGCGACCGCCGCGATCGCCGGCATCACGGCCCTCGACCTGCTGTGCGCGGTACGCGGCGCGGGTCCCGGCCGGGGCCCGCTGAGGCTGCACGCCTCGATCACGATCAACCGGCCGCGCGAGGAGGTGTACCGGTTCTGGCGCGACCTGGAGAACCTGCCGACCTTCATGGCCCACCTGGAGTCGGTGCGGGAGGTCGGCGAGGGCCGCTCCCTGTGGAAGGCGAGGGGGCCGGTGACGGACCTCCGGTGGGAGGCCGAGATCATCGACGACCGGGCCGGCGAGCTCATCGCCTGGGGCTCGGTGCGCGGCGCCACCGTGACCACCGGCGGCAGGGTCGCCTTCACCGACGGTCCGGGCGGGCGGGGCACCGTGGTGGACGTCGCCATGGAGTACACCGTGCCCGGCCGTGCCCTGGGCGCCGCGTTCGCCAAGCTGCTCGGCGAGCACCCGGAGCAGCAGGTCCGCGACGACCTGCGCCGCTTCAAGCAGGTCATGGAGACCGGCGAGGTCGTCCGCTCGGACGCCAGCCCCGAAGGAACCCGTGCGCTGCGGCAGCTCAGGCAGCGCCCCGCACAACCCGTGGGAGGACGGTCATGAAGGCGAACTGCTGGATGGGCCGCAACACCGTCGAGGTGCACGACGTTCCGGAGCCGCGGCTGCTCAACTCCCGCGACGCGATCGTGCGCATCACCTCGACCGCCATCTGCGGCTCCGACCTGCACCTGGTCGACGGCTACATCCCGACCGTGAAGAAGGGCGACGTCCTCGGCCACGAGTTCATGGGCGAGGTGGTGGAGGTCGGCCCGGGGGTGCACAACCTGCGCGCCGGCGACCGGGTGGTCGTGCCGTTCCCGATCGCCTGCGGCAACTGCTTCGCCTGCGAGGAGGGCCTGTACTCCATCTGCGAGAACTCCAACCCCAACGCCGGGCTGGCGGAGAAGTTCATGGGCCACTCGCCCGCGGGCATCTTCGGCTACTCCCACATGCTGGGCGGCTTCGCGGGCGGGCAGGCCGAGTACGCGCGCGTGCCGTTCGCGGACGTCGGGCCCATCAAGATCGAGGACGACCTGCCGGACGAGAAGGTGCTGTTCCTGTCGGACATCCTGCCGACCGGGTACATGGGCGCGGAGATGTGCGACATCAAGCCCGGCCAGACGGTCGCCGTCTGGGGCGCGGGGCCGGTCGGGCAGTTCGCCGTGGCCAGCGCATTCCTGCTCGGCGCGGACCGGGTGATCTGCATCGACCGGTTCCCGTACCGGCTGCGGTACGCCGAGCGCGCCGGAGCGGAGGTGCTCGACTACGAGCGCGTGGACGTGCTGGAGGCGCTGCGCGACATGACGGGCGGGCGCGGGCCGGACGCCTGCATCGACGCCGTCGGCATGGAGGCGCACCACCCCACCCCGGCCATGTACGCCTACGACCGCACCAAGCAGGCCGCCAGGATGGAGACCGAGCGGCCGTACGCGCTGCGGGAGGCGATCCTGTCCTGCCGCAACGGCGGGGTGGTGTCGGTCATCGGCGTCTACGGCGGGCTGCTGGACAAGTTCCCGATGGGCGCGCTGATGAACCGCTCGCTGACCATCCGCACCGGCCAGTGCCACGTGCAGCGCTACCTGCGCCCGCTCCTGGACCGGATCCGCAACGGGGAGATCGACCCGAGCTTCGTCATCTCGCACCGGATGCCGCTGAGCGAGGCGCCGCGCGGGTTCGACCTGTTCAAGAACAAGCAGGACGAGTGCAACAAGGTCGTCCTGACGCCGTAGGGCCTGGCGGGGCCGAGCGGCTGGCCTACGTAGCCGCGTTCGACCGCCGGGCGGCCCGGCCCGACGCGATCGCCGTCGTCGGCACCGACGCGCCCTCACCGGTGGGCGGGCCGGACGACGACGGCAGCGACGATCAGCACTGCGAAAGCGGCCAGCGCGGTCAGGGTGCGGACGGTGTGGAACAGCTCCCAGCGCCGCAGGATCTCCGCGTGGCCGGCCGGAGCCCCCGTGGCGGCCCACGTGCGGAAGTACGCGTGCAGGGGGACGTTGCCGAACACCGTCACGAGCAGGGAGGTCAGCGTCAGCCCGCCGGCCGCGGCCGCCAGCCGCCGCGACACGCCGCGGGCCAGCACCGCCGACGCGACACAGGACAGGATCGACAGCGCCATCGCGCTCTGCATGACCGGCTCGTTGACCTTCATCATCGCGGTGTGGAAGGTCAGGCGCACGTCCAGCGGCACCACGTCGAACGTGGGCACGACATTGGCCGCGCCGTATCCGAACGCGCCGGCGAGCAGCCCGGTGGCCAGCAGCGCGAGCCCCTGGACGTACCGGACTCGGGGAGAGGTTTCCATGGCCTGTGATCGTCCACCACGGAAGGCGGGGCGGTCGTCCCGCCGGCGAAGCTGCCGCGGCTACGACACCGGGCGCAGGCGCCCGGGGCCGGTCTACCACGCCGGGAGTAGCCCGGAGAATATGAGCCGTCCGGGGCGGGGTTACGCCCGCATCGGGCAATATTTCGCACTGACGCGGCATAGATCTTGGCAGCTTGTCTATTGACCGGGTAGGTAATGCATGAATCATGGGGGTCATGGCACTCTGGACTCCGGACCCCACGTTCTACCCCTCGCCGCGCGACGCCGCCGCCGCGCCGGCCGAGCGGCTGGCCTACGTAGCCGCGTTCGACCGCCGGGCGGCCCGGCCCGACGCGATCGCCGTCGTCGACACCGACCCGTCCTCGCCCGGCTACGGTCAGGTGGCCGGCTGGACCGATCTGCCCAACACGGGTGACGAGCTGCACCACTTCGGCTGGAACGCCTGCAGCAGCGCCCTGTGCCCCTACGCCCCGCACCCCCATGTCGAGCGCCGCTACCTGGTCGTGCCGGGCCTGCGCTCCTCCCGCATCCACATCCTCGACACCAAGGACCGGATCAGCCCGGAGATCGTCAAGGTGATCGAGCCCGAGGAGCTGGCCCGGCGCGCCGGGTACTCGCGGCCGCACACCGTCCACTGCGGCCCCGAGGGCCTCTACGTCTCGGCGCTCGGCGGCGCCAACGGCGAGGACGGGCCGGGCGGGATCGCGATCCTCGACCACCAGTCGTTCGAGGTGCTCGGCCGCTGGGAGGTGGACCGGGGCCCGCAGTACCTCTCCTACGACTTCTGGTGGCACATCAACCACGACGTGCTCGTCACCTCGGAGTGGGGCACGCCGTCCATGATCGAGGACGGGGTGGTGGGCGAGCTGCTCCTCGGCCGCAAGTACGGGCACCGGCTGCACTTCTGGGACCTGCGCAAGCGCCGCCACCTCCAGGAGGTGGACCTGGGCGACCAGTACCAGATGACGCTGGAGCTGCGCCCGGCACACGACCCGACCAGGACGTACGGCTTCGCCGGCGTCGTCGTCAGCGTCGAGGACCTGTCGGCCTCGGTGTGGACGTGGTTCCAGGAGGGCGGCCGCTGGCAGGCGCGCAAGGTGATCGACATCCCGGCCGAGCCCGCCGACGAGAAGGACCTGCCGGACGTCCTCAAGCCGTTCGGCGCGGTGCCGCCGCTGGTCACGGACATCGACCTGTCGGTGGACGACCAGCGCCTGTACGTCTCCTGCTGGGGCACCGGGGAGCTCAAGCAGTACGACGTGAGCGACCCGTTCAAGCCCGTCGAGCTGGGCTCTCTGCGGATCGGCGGCATCGTCCGGCGCGAGTCGCACCCGGCCGCCGACGGCCCGCTGAGCGGCGGCCCCCAGATGGTCGAGGTCAGCAGGGACGGCAGGCGCGTCTACCTGACCAACTCCCTGTACGGCTCCTGGGACGACCAGTTCTACCCGGACGGCGTCGGCGCCTGGCTGGCCAAGATCGACACCGACTCGTTCACCTTCGACGAGCGGTTCCTGCCGCACGGCGACGCCTTCCGCGGCCTGCGCCCGCACCAGGTGCGGCTGCAGGGCGGCGACGCCTCGTCCGACTCCTACTGCTACCCGTGACCGGCCGCCCATGACCATCGCCGCCGTTCTCCTGCTGGGCGCCTTCCACGGCCTGAACCCGGCCATGGGGTGGCTGTTCGCGGTGGCCCGCGGCCTGCAGGAGCGCAGCAGGGACATGCTGCTGGCCTCGCTGCCGGCGATCGCCGCCGGTCACCTGGCCTCCGTCGCGCTGGTCGCGGTGGTGGTCGGCGTGACCGGCTCGCTCACGACCGCCACGGTGCTGTCGGTCGCCGGCGGCGTGACGCTGGTCGCCTTCGGCCTGTGGCGGCTGCTGTCGAAGCGGCACTTCCGCTGGGTGGGGATGCGGCTGTCCCTGCCGCAGCTCGCCGCCTGGTCGTTCCTCATGTCGTCGGCGCACGGCGCCGGCCTGATGCTGGTCCCCGTCTTCGCCGGCCTGGCGGCTGAGGGGGGCGGCCCGGCCGGCGCCGGTCACGCGGGCCACGCCGTCGCCGGCGGCCTGGGTGTGGCGCTGTGGCACACGCTCGGGATGTTCACGGTCGCCGGCGTGGTGGCGGTGCTCGTCTACGAGGTGGCCGGGCTGGCCGTCCTGCGCCGCGCGTGGTTCAACGTGGACCGCATGTGGGCCGCCGCGCTGGTCGCCGCCGGCATCGTCACCCTGCTGCGCGCCTGAGCGCGGCCCCGGATCGCGGCTCTCACAGCGGGGCGGCGATCTGGGCCGCGAGGTGGCCGGCGCCGTAGCCGTTGTCGATGTTCACGACCGCGACGCCGGGCGCGCACGCGTTGAGCATGGTCAGCAGGGGCGCCAGCCCGCCGAACGCCGCCCCGTACCCGACCGAGGTCGGCACGGCCACCACCGGCGCGGAGATCAGCCCGGCCACCACGCTCGGCAGCGCCCCGTCCATGCCCGCCGCCACGACCACGACGCGGGCGGAGCGCAGCAGATCGAGCACGCCGAGCACGCGGTGCAGGCCGGCCACGCCCACGTCCACGACCAGCTCGCAGGGCCGGCCCAGGTAGCGGGCGGTCAGCTCGGCCTCGCGCGCCACCGGCAGGTCGGAGGTGCCCGCCGC
Source organism: Nonomuraea sp. NPDC050383 (assembly GCF_044459125.1). Lineage (NCBI taxonomy): Bacteria > Bacillati > Actinomycetota > Actinomycetes > Streptosporangiales > Streptosporangiaceae > Nonomuraea > Nonomuraea sp. NPDC050383. The sequence goes on along the minus strand of NZ_JBITIP010000007.1, from coordinate 393,265 downwards.
CAGGACGACCACCTGCCCGCCGGAGGGCGGCGGGGGTTCGGGCGGCCACACGAGCAGCCGGGAGTCCGGATCGTGGCGGGCGTCGGGCAGCTCGGCCAGCACGGCCCGCGCGTGCTCGGGCTCGGCCCGCGTGAACAACGTCGCCCCTGTCGGGTGGAGCGCCGTCCGGGCGCGTTCGCGCAGCTCGGCGGCGATCGCGCGGACCTGGTCCGGCGTCTTGCCCGCGCAGTACACCGCCTCCGGGTAGCCCCGGCGGGCCGCCCTGTCGTGATCCAGCCGGGCGAACGACTCCGGCGCGCTCCAGCCGTCAGCCATGCCGCGCCCCCGCGCCCGGTCCCTGCACCAGGGGCAGGGTGAAGGCGCCCGACTGGATGCCGGCCAGATCGACGGCCACCATGCGGAACCCGGCCTCCCGCACCGCCGACAGCGCCGGCTCGCGCAGGTCGCCCGCGAGCCGCGCGATCTCGGCGACGGGCACCTCGATCCTGGCGATGTCGCCGTGGTGGCGCACCCGGCAGTCCGTGAAGCCCAGCTCCCGCAGCGCCGCCTCGGCCCGCTCCACCTGGGCCAGCTTCCCGGGCGTGACCTCGGAGAAGTGCGGGATGCGGGAGGCCAGGCAGGGAGCGGCCGGTCTGGCGGCGCTCGGCAGGCCGAGGGCGGCGGCGATGCGGCGGACCTCCGCCTTGTCCACGCCCGCGTCGGCCAGCGGCCGCAGCACCCGGTGCCGGGCGGCGGCCCGGCTGCCGGGCCGGTCGGGGCGGCGGACGTCGTCGGCGTTCTCCCCGTAGGCCACGGCGGTGATGCCGTGCGCGGCGGCGACCTCGTCGGAGATGCGGACGAACAGCTCGTTCTTGCAGTGGAAACAGCGGTCGGGGCCGTTGGCGCGGTACGCGGGCAGGTCCCCCTCGTGGGTGGCGACCTCGACCAGCCGCGCGCCGACGTACGCGGCGACCTCGTGGGCCGCCGCCCGCTCGGCGGCGCCGAGGCTCGGCGAGACGCCCAGCACCGCGATCACCCGGTCCGCCCCCAGCTCCCGTACGGCGAGCGCCAGCAGCACGGAGGAGTCGACGCCCCCGGAGAAGGCGACGCCGAGCCGCCCGGACGTGCGCAGCAGCGCGCCGACGCGGTCCGCTGCCTCGGCCTCGAGGCCGGTGAGTGAGGGGAGCATGCCGGGTGCCTCCGGTTCGTGGACGGGTCGTGTGCTCAAGGCCGGGCCGGGGTGTCGATGCCGTGGCGGAGCAGCCGCCACACCCGATCGGCCGCGTGCCGCCGGGCGGGCGCGGGGGTCCTGCGCAGCACCCCGGCGAGCATCCCGACGGCCATGACCAGGTCATCGGCCGTCAGGTCCGCCCGGACCGCGCCGGCGCGGCGGGCCCGGCCGAGCAGGTCGTCCAGCAGGCCGGCCACCCGGTCGCGTACCTCGATCATGCGGGGGTCGGCCGGCGGCACGCTCACCATGTCGATGAACGCCGTCGAGGTGATGGTCTGCTCGGTCATCAGGGCCAGCACGTCGTCGAGGGTGGCGCCCGGCTCGGCGGCCAGGGCCTCCAGCGAGCTCACGCCTTCCTCGAAGACGGCCAGCGCGAGGCTGACACGGTCGGGGAAGTGCCGGTACAGGCTGCCCTGGCCGACCCCGGCGGCCCGCGCGATCGCGCTGAGCGGCGCGTCGTACCCGGAGCCGGCGAAGACGTCGCGGGCCGCCGCGATGAGCGCGGCCCGGTTCTCCGCCGCGGCACTCGGTCCCCTGTTGGGGCGACGCGTATCTGACATGGCGGCCAGCGTAGCAACCGGACAAGTTTGTCCGGTTGTTCGGCCTTCCCCGCTCGACACACGCCCGAGGTGCGGCTACGGTGACAACCGGACAACATTGTCCGGTGGCCGCGGCGGCATCCCATCAGCGGGCCGGTCTCCGCGACCGGCCATCCAGGAGGACATGTGACGGACATCCAGGACTACCCGTTCCCCGCCCCCGGCGCCCTGGAGCCGCCGGAGGAGTGGGCCGAGCTGCGCGGCCGCTGCCCCGTGGCGCCCATCCGGCTGGCCAGCGGGGACGAGGCGCTGCTGCTGACCCGGTACTCCGACGTGAAGGACCTGCTGTCGGACCCGCGCTTCACCCACCACCTCGTCGCCGACGACGCGGCGAACATCACGGCGAACGAGGGTGGAGGCGTGTTCGCCAGCGGCGGCACCACGGTCAGGGGCGACGCCCACCGGGACTGGCGCAAGCTGATCGGCAAGGCGTTCACCGCCAAGCGCGTCTCGGCCATGCAGCCCGGCATCGAGGCGGCGGCCCACCGCCTGGTGGACGAGATGGTCGAGCAGGGCTCGCCCGCCGACCTCGTGGCCGCGCTGGGGTTCCCGCTGCCGGTGTGGGTGATCTGCGAGCTGCTCGGGGTGCCCGACTCCGACCGTGACCGGTTCGCCCACTGGTCGGACACGCTGCTGAGCCTGACGAAGTACACCCAGGAGGAGATCGACGCCGCGCAGGCCGACTTCGCCGCGTACATGCGCGCGCACGCCGTGGCCAAGCGGGCCGAGCCGGGCGACGACCTGATCAGCGAGCTGATCACGCTGGTCGGCGCGCTCGACGGCCGGGTCACCGAGGAGATGACGGTGATGACGGCCCAGGGACTGCTGGTCGCGGGCCACGAGACCACCGCCAACATGATCGGCAAGATGGTGGCGATGCTGCTGGCCGACCGCGCCCGCTGGGAGCGGCTCGTCGCCGACCCCTCGCTCATCCGCACCGCGGTCGAGGAGTGCCTGCGCTACGACGCCAACTTCGGCTTCGGCATCCCCCGCTACATCAGCGAGGAGGTCGAGATCGGCGGCACGACCCTGCCGAAGGGCGCCACGGTCGTGTGCAGCCTGTCCTCGGCCAACCGCGACGAGAGCGCCTTCGAGGACGCCGCGGACATGGACCTGACCCGCTCCCCCAACCCGCACCTGATCTTCGGCGCCGGGCCGTACGCGTGCCTCGGCCAGTCCCTGGCCCGCACCGAGCTGCAGACCGTGCTCAAGGTGCTGATCGACCGGCTGCCCACGCTGGAGCTGGCCGTGCCCGCCGACGTCCTGGCCCGCCGCGAGGGACTGATCGTCGGCGGCCTGGAGCAGGTCCCGGTGCGGTGGTGACGGCTCCATCACCTGGCACCCACGACTGAACCGGAAGGAAGGACGAACGTGAACATCACCGTCGACACCGACAAGTGCTGCGGCGCGGGAACGTGCGTGCTGCTCGCTCCCGACGTCTTCGACCAGGGGGAGGACGACGGCATCGTGATCCTGCTGGACGCCACGCCGCCCGAGGCGCTGCACGCCGTCGTCCGCGAGGCGGCCGGCGTGTGCCCGGCCGCCGCGATCAGCGTGGAGGAGCGGTCTTGACGGTCCCGGCCGACGTGCTCGTCGTCGGCGCCTCCGCGGGCGGCCTCGGCGTCGTGGAAGCGCTGCGGCGCCACGGCCACCAGGGCGGCCTGACCGTCCTGGGCGCCGAGCGGCACCCGCCCTACGACCGGCCGCCGCTGTCCAAGCAGGTGCTCTCCGGCGTCTGGGAGGGCGAGCGGGCGCACCTGCGGTCGGCGGACCAGCTCGCCGGGCTGGACGCCGATTTCGTCCTCGGCGACCGCGCGGTCCGGTTCGACGCCGCCGCGCGCGAGGTGCTGACCGCCTCCGGCCGGACACTGCGCGCGGAGGCGGTCGTCCTGGCCACGGGCCTGACTCCGGCCCGGCTTCCCGGCCAGGACGGCCTGGCGGGCGTGCACGTGCTGCGCACCCTGGACGACGCGCTCGCGCTGCGCGAGCACCTGCTGGCCGGTCCGCGTCTCGTCGTGGTGGGCGAGGGCGTGCTGGGCGCCGAGGTGGCCGCCACCGCGCGCGGCATGGGCCTCGACGTCACGCTCGCGGGCCTGGGCCGGGCCGTGCTCGCCGACCAGCTCGGCGAGCGGATCGGCGGGGCGCTCACACGGCTGCACGCCGACCGCGGCGTCCGGCTGCGGCTCGGCGTCGCCGTCCGCGAGCTCACCGGCTCCGGCGGCCACGTCACGGGGGTACGGCTGGCCTCCGGCGAGCTGCTGCCCGCCGACGCGGTCGTGGTCGCGATCGGCTCCCGGCCGGCGACCGGCTGGCTGGCCGGCAGCGGCCTGACGGTGGGCGACGGGGTGGCCTGCGACGCCGGCTGCCGCGCGGCCCCCGGCGTCTACGCGGTGGGCGACGTCGCCTCCTGGCACCACGAGGGGCTCGGCAGGCGGCTGCGGCTGGAGAACCGGACGAACGCCGTCGAGCAGGCCCAGGTCGTGGCCGCCAACATCCTCGGCGAGGACTGGGCGTACACGCCGGTCCCGTACTTCTGGACCGACCAGTACGACGTCAAGCTCCAGGCCCACGGCCTGCCCACGGCGGGCGCCGAGGTGGAGGTGGTCGAGGGCGACCCGGAGGAGGGCCGCTTCGTCGCGCTGTACCGGGAGGGCGGCACGGTCACCGGTGTGCTCGGCTGGAACATGGCCAAGGCGGCCCGCCTGCACCGCCGGCACGTGGCCGACGCCATGACCGACGCCATGACCGGCTCCCGGCCCGGCGCCGAGGCCGCGGCGGGCGGCGCGGTCACCGTGTCGTAGTCAGGGGCGGGCCGGGGCGCGGGTCAGGGGCGGGGCCAGGGCCGTCCGGCGAGGCGCTCGACGTCGGTGTTGAACCGCCTGAGGTAGGCGGCGAACGTGGCGACCTCCTCGGGCGTCCAGTTCACCAGGACCTTCTCCAGGCCGTTGACGTTCTTGGCCCGCTCGTCGTCGAGGTACCGCTCCCCGGCCCTCGTCAGGCGGAACTTGCGGGCCATCCCGCCGTCGGGATCGGGGATGCGCTCGACCAGGCCGGAGCGCAGCAGGGCCGAGGTGTGCCGGTTCAGGGTGGAGACGTCCAGGCCGAACGCGTCGCTGAGCTGCCCGATCGACATCATGCCTTCCAGCCGGACGCGGCTGAGCAGGATGTACGCCATGCGGTCGATGTGACGGTGCCGTCCGAGCAGCATGGTCTCGTACTCGATGAGGTCCGTGGGCTTGTCCATGCCAGTCCTTTGTGCCGTCAGTGCGCGCCAGCATATCTATCACACCGTATGTGCAACCTACACAATCCGTGCATACGGCACACCTTGTGCACGGCGCACACTGATTTTTAAAGCAGTCGCTTGACTTAAGGTGACTGTGCCGATTGACTGAGCTTGACCGGAACCTGTTCGGATGGGGGCGCTCATGGGCCGAGGCGACGGCGGGCCGGCGTGACCGGCCGGACGACCGGCGGGAGCCTGCGGGCCGTGCGGGTCAGCGAGACGCGGGAGCAGATCCTGACGGCGGCGGAGCGGCTGTTCGCCGAGCACGGCGTGTACGCCGTGTCCAACCGCCAGGTCAGCGAGGCCGCGGGGCAGGGCAACAACGCCGCGGTCGGCTACCACTTCGGCGCGAAGGCCGACCTGGTGCGAGCCATCGCGCGCAAGCACGCCCAGCCGATCGAGCGCGCCCGCCGGCGGATGCTGGCCGAGATGGGCGACGCCACCGAGGTACGGGACTGGGTGGCCTGCCTGGTGCGCCCGGTCACCGACCACCTGGCCGCCCTGGGCAACCCCACCTGGTTCGCCCGGTTCGGCGCCCAGGTCATGACCGACCCGGCGCTGCGCGAGATCATGATCGACGAGTCCCTCACCTCGCCCTCGCTGCGGCAGATCATCGACGGGCTGCGCCGCGCCCTGCCCGGCCTTCCGGAGGACGTGCGCGCCGAGCGCGCCGAGATGGGCGGCCAGCTCATGGTGCACATGTGCGCCGTACGGGAGAACGCCCTGGCCGAAGGCGCCCCCACCCCACGCTCCACCTGGCACGACACCGCGACCGGGCTGATCGACGCGATCACCGGTATGTGGCTGGCCCCCGTCACGCGCGAGCCGTGACGGCCTGAAGCCGCCTCGCCACGACGGCCCCAGGCGCGTCGTGGCGACGTCCCGACAAGGAGAAGAGCACGCGATGACCGACATACTGAGCGCGGCCGGCGCGGACCCGGCCGTCGTCCCGGAGTTCCCGATGGCCAGGGCGGCCGGATGCCCGTTCGACCCGCCGCCGGGCCTGCGGTCCCTGCAGGAGGAGGGCCCGATCGCGCGGGTCCGGCTGTGGGACGGCAGCACGCCGTGGGTGGTGACCCGTTACGCCGAGCAGCGGGCGTTGATGGCGGACCCCAGGGTCAGCGCCGACATCACGCGCCCCGGATATCCGGCTCCGGCCCCCCTCCCCAAGGGCTCGTTCGCCAGCTTCATCCTGATGGACGACCCCGAGCACCACCGGCTGCGCCGCATGGTGCAGGCGCCGTTCACCGTCAAGCGGGTGGAGGCCATGCGCCCGGCCGTGCAGAAGATCGTCGACGACCTGATCGACGACCTGCTGGCCGGCCCGAGGCCGGTGGACCTGGTCGAGGCCTTCGCGCTGCCGGTGCCCTCGCTGGTGATCTGCGAGCTCCTCGGCGTCCCGTACGCCGACCACGACTTCTTCCAGGACAACAGCAAGACCATCATCAGGCGCGACGCGCCCCCCGAGGAGCGGGCCGCGGCCGGCGGCCGGCTGACCGCGTACCTGGACGACCTGGTGGGACGCAAGCTCGCCGAGCCCGCGGACGACCTGCTGTCGCAGCTGGCCGGGCGGGTCACGGCCGGCGAGCTGACCCGGGAGGGCGCCGCCCAGATGGGCGTGCTCCTGCTCATCGCCGGGCACGAGACCACCGCCAACATGATCGCGCTCGGCACGCTGGCCCTGCTGCAGAACCCGGACCAGCTCGCGCTCCTGCGCGACGGCGACGACCCGAAGCTGGTCGCCGGAGCCGTGGAGGAGCTGCTGCGCTACCTGAACATCACCCACAGCGGCCGCCGCCGGGTCGCCCTGGAGGACATCGAGATCGCCGGCCAGGTGATCCGCGCCGGCGAGGGCATGATCATGGCCAACGACATCGCCAACCGCGACCCCGGCGCCTTCCCCGAGCCCGACGACCTGGACATCCGCCGCGACGCCCGCCGCCACGTGGCCTTCGGCTTCGGCGTCCACCAGTGCCTGGGCCAGCCCCTGGCCCGCATGGAGCTCCAGGTGGTCTACAGCACCCTCTACCGGCGCGTCCCCACCCTGCGCCTGGCCACGGACCTGGACGCGATCCCGTTCAAGCACGACGGCCAGGTCTACGGCGTCTACGAACTTCCCGTCACCTGGTAACCCACCAAGAGCAAGAGGAACCGTGAAGATCACCATCGATCAGGACAAGTGCGTCGCCTCCGGGCAGTGCGTGATGTCCGCCATGGACGTGTTCGACCAGCGCGACGAGGACGGCATCGCGATCCTGCTCGACCCCACGCCGCCCGCCGAGCTGGCCGACGACGTCCGGCAGGCCGCGGCGGTCTGCCCCGCCCTGGCCATCCACGTGGAGGAGTGAGCCCTCAGGCCGGCGTGCCCGGGTCCTCGGACAGGACGCGCTGCGCCACGGCGAAGGCGGCGTTGGCGGCGGGCACGCCGCAGTAGACGGCGCTCTGGAGCAGCACCTCGCCGATCTCGTCCGGGGTGAGGCCGTTGCGGAGGGCGGCGCGGACGTGCATGGCCAGCTCGTCGAGGTGGCCGCGGGCGACGAGCGCGGTCAGGGTGACACAGCTGCGGGTGCGGCGGTCCAGGCCCGGCCGGGTCCAGATCTCGCCCCAGGCGTAGCGGGTGATGAAGTCCTGGAAGTCCCTGGTGAAGCCGGAGGTGCGGGCGATCGCCCGGTCCACGTGCTCGTCGCCCAGCACCTCGCGCCGCACCCGCATGCCGGACCCGGCAGGCAGGTGCGCGAGCAGCGCGGACGTGACCTTCTCCGGCTGGTCGACGTTGGCCAGGTGGGCGGCGCCCGGCAGCTCCACGAGCGTGGCGCCGGCGATGCCGTCGGCCAGCTCCCGCGCATGGGCGGGCGGCGTCGCCGGGTCGTCCCGCCCGGCCAGCACCAGCGTGGGAACGGCGATGGCGCCGAGGTCGCCCCGCAGGTCGTAGCCGGCCAGGGCGTCACAGCAGGCGGCGTACCCCTCCGGGTCCGTGGCCGCGAGGTCGTCCAGCAGCGCCCGGTCGGCGGGGCCGGCGAACCACCGCCCGGCGGTGGCCTCCAGCAGCACCGCGGTGCCCTGCTCCCGGACCAGCCGCGCCCGCTCCCGCCAGGCCCGCGGCTCGCCGAACCGGGCGGAGGAGCAGATCATCGCCAGCGAGCGCACGCGGCCGGGGTGGCGCGCCGCCAGGGTCGCGCCGATCGCCCCGCCGATCGAGACACCCGCGTAGTGGAAGCCGCCCGGGCCGCCCATGCCGACCGCTTCGGCCAGCTCCAGCACCCGCTCCGCGAGGGCGTCGACGGTGAGGGGGCCTGCGGGCCCCGGTGAGCCGCCGTGGCCGGGCAGGTCGAACCTGAGCACCCGGAACGTCCGGGTCAGCGCGGCGAGCTGCGGCTCCCACACGCGCATGGACGTGCCGAGCGACGGCCCCAGCACGAGCGGCTGCCCGCCTTCGGGCCCGTCCAGCCGGTACCGCAGCGACGTCATCTCTCCTCCAGCGCCCGGTCGACGAGGGCCGCCGCGCAACCGGGCGTGCCGTCCACCTCCAGGTTGGCGCGCATCCTGGCGGGGTCCACCCGCAGGTCGGCGAGCAGCTCGGCGGCGTCGCGGGCGGCACCGGCGACCAGCCGCAGCGCCTCGCGCAGCGGCTGCCACTCGGCGTGCCAGGCCCCGGCGGGCCGCTCGTCCTCGGCGGCCAGCGAGCCGTAGAGGATCGCGGCGAGCGCGGGCACCTGGCGGGCGGCGGCGGCGATCATCGTGGCGCGCACCGGGTTGTGCTTGTGCGGCATGGAGGACGAGCCGCCGCCGACGCCCTCCGCCACCTCGCCGATCTCGGTACGGGAGAGCACCAGCACGTCGGCCGCGACCTTGCCCAGCGCTCCGGCGGTGAACGCGAGCGCCCCGGCCAGGTCGGCGACGGGGGTGCGCAGCACATGCCACGGCAACAGGGGCTCGGCCAGCCCCGTCTCGGCGGCGAAGGCGGCCAGCAGGCCCAGTACTGCCTCACCACCCGGCGCGCCATCGGCCCCTTGGGCGGGCGCGGAGCGGGCCGGGGCCAGGGTGCCGGCCGGGGCGAGGGTGCCGGCCGGACCGCCGAGCTGCACCGGCAGCGCCCGCCGGGCGGCGAGCAGCCGGGACCGGGCGTCCACAGCCAGCTTGCGCCAGCCAGCCGCCTTCAGCCCGAACGTGGTCGGCACCGCCTGCTGGGTGAGCGTGCGGGCGGCCATGACCGTGTCGCGGTGCTCGGCCGCCAGCCCGGACAGCCGGTCGATCACCTGGTCCAGGTGGTCCGTCACGGCGCCGAGGGCGCGGTGGGCGACGAGCATGAGGGCGGTGTCGAGAACGTCCTGGCTGGTGGCGCCCAGGTGGACGTACGCCCCGTACGGCTCCGCTGCCGCGCGCAGGTCCTCCACCAGCGGGATGACCGGATTGCCGCCGGAGCGGGCGCGTTCCGCCAGTCCGGCCACGTCGAGGACGACCTCCCGGGCGGCGGCGGTGACGGCGTCGGCCGCCTCCGCCGGAACCAGGCCCAGGGCAGCCTGCGCGCGGGCGAGCGCGGCCTCCGCCTCCAGCATCGCCCGCAGGACGGCGGCGTCACCGGTGGCCTCGGTCGCGGCCCGCATGGGCGACAACAGCCCGAGGTCCGCGGGCCGGTCAGCCGAAGTCAAAGAACACCGTCTCCTTCTCGCCCTGCAGGTGGACGTCGAACCGGTAGACGTCCTCGCGCTCGCGCGTGGCCAGGAGCGTGCGCGCCCGCTCGGACGGCAGCGTGTCGAGGAAGGGGTGCTCGGCCAGGTAGATGCGGGTGTAGAGGTGGTGCAGCAGGCCGCGGGCGAACACGCAGACGCTGATGTACCCGGTGCCGGGCACCAGGGTGCGCAGGGTCCAGCGGCCGTCGGCGTCGGTCGGCACCCGGCCGAATCCCGTGAAGTCGACGCCGTGCCTGCCGATGATCGACCCGTTCACCGGGTCGCGGCGCAGCGTGCCCGGAGCGCCCCGCAGGTCACCGGCGGGGTCGGCCTGCCAGAACTCCAGCAGCGCGTCCGGCACCGGCGCGCCCGCGCCGTCGTGGACGTACCCGTGCACGGTGATCCCGCCGGCGGCGAGGTCACCGCCGCCGGGGAACGGCAGCGCGTAGCCGTAGAAGGGGCCGACGGTCTGCGAGGGGGTGGGGTTCATCGGCCTTCCTCCATCCAGGTCGCGGCGGGGCCGTCGAGGACGATGTCCCAGCGGTAGCCGAGCGACCACTCGGGCCGGGACAGTTCGTGGTCGTAGGCGGACACCAGCCGCTGCCTGGCCCGCTCGTCGGTGACGGAGTTCAGGATCGGGTCGTACGGGAAGAGCGGGTCGTTCGGGAAGTACATCTGCGTGACCAGCCGCTGGGTGAAGGCCGTGCCGAACACCGAGAAGTGGATGTGGGCCGGCCGCCAGGCGTTGACGTGGTTGCGCCACGGGTAGGCGCCGGGCTTGATCGTGGTGAACGTGTACCGGCCCTCGTCGTCGGTGAGGCAGCGGCCGACGCCGGTGAAGTTGGGGTCGAGCGGCGCGGGATGGTCGTCGCGCTGATGCGGGTAGCGCCCGGAGGCGTTGGCCTGCCAGATCTCCACGAGCTGGCCGCGCACCGGCCGCCCGTCCCTGTCGAGGACGCGGCCCTGCACGGTGATCCGCTCGCCCAGCGGCTCGCCGAGGTGCTGCCGGGTCAGGTCGGCGTCGAGCGCGGTGACGTCCGTGACGCCGAAGACCGGGCCGGTCAGCTCCGTCGCCTCGGGGTCCTTCAGCGCCACCAGGGGCTGTTTCGGGTGGCGCAGCGCGGTGCTGCGGTAGGGGGCGTAGTCCCGGTCGGGATGGTCGGCCTGCCGGCCGGCGCGCGCGGCACGGATCTCGGCCATCTCCTTGTCGATGTCGGCCTGGGTGAGGGGTGGCATCATGAGCGGCTACCTTTCGACTACGACGGCTCGACTGCGACGGCTGCTAAGACGGCTCGGCCACGACGGCCGCCTCGGCGGCGGCGGGCCCTCATGCGTGGACCTCCGCGGCCGTGCGGTCGCGCAGCTCGGCCGGGGTGACGCCGGGCGCGGTCTCGACCAGTCTCAGCCCGTCGCCGGCGACGTCCAGCACGCCGAGGTCGGTGATGATCCGGTGCACGCACGCCCGGCCGGTGAGCGGCAGCGTGCACTCCTCGACGATCTTCGGCGTGCCGTCCCTGGCGGTGTGCTCCATGATCACGATGACCCGGCGCGCGCCGTGGACCAGGTCCATCGCCCCGCCCATACCCTTGACCAGCCTGCCGGGAACCATCCAGTTCGCCAGGTCCCCGCGCGCCGACACCTGCATCCCGCCGAGCACCGCCACGTCGATGTGCCCGCCGCGGATCATCCCGAACGACAGCGCCGAGTCGAAGAACGACGCGCCCGGCCGGACGGTCACCGTCTCCTTTCCCGCGTTGATCAGGTCGGGGTCCAGCTCGTGCTCGGCGGGATAGGGGCCGACGCCGAGGATGCCGTTCTCCGAGTGCAGGACCACGTCCACGTCCTGAGGCAGGAACGACGGGATCCGGGTGGGCAGGCCGATGCCGAGGTTGACGTAGTCGCCGTCGCGCAGCTCCGCCGCCGCCCGCGCGACCATCTCGTCCCGGGTCCAGCTCACCGGGCCACCGTCCGCTTCTCGACGGCCTTGTCGGCGGCCTGCTCGGGCGTGAGCACCAGCACGCGCTGGACGAACACGCCGGGCAGGTGAACCTCGTCGGGGTCCAGCTCGGTCAGCTCCTCGACCTCGGCGATCGTGACCCGCCCGGCCATCGCGGCCAGCGGGTTGAAGTTGCGGGCGGACTTGCCGAAGACCAGGTTGCCGTGCCGGTCCCCCTTGGCCGCGCGGACGAGCGCGAAGTCCGTCGTGATGCCGTGCTCCAGCACGTACGGCCGGCCGTCGAACTCGCGGATCTCCTTGGGCGGCGAGGCGACGTCGATCGAGCCGTCGGGGTGGTGGCGCAGCGGCAGGCCGCCCTCGGCGACGGGCGTGCCCACGCCGGCCGGGGTGTAGA
>NZ_JBITIP010000007.1:233256-381050 GCF_044459125.1 Nonomuraea sp. NPDC050383 | reverse complement strand
GGGGCGGCGAGGCGACGTCGATCGAGCCGTCGGGGTGGTGGCGCAGCGGCAGGCCGCCCTCGGCGACGGGCGTGCCCACGCCGGCCGGGGTGTAGAAGGCGGGGATCCCGGCGCCGCCCGCGCGCAGCCGCTCGGCCAGGCTGCCCTGCGGGGTCAGCTCGACCTCCAGCCTCCCCGTCAGGTACTGGCGGGCGAACTCCTTGTTGTCGCCGATGTAGGAGGCGGTCACGCGGGCGATGCGCCCGGCCGCCAGCAGGACGCCCAGACCGCCGCCGTCGACTCCGCAGTTGTTCGACACCACGGAGATGCCGCTCACCCCGGTGGCGTGCAGGGCCCGGATCAGCACGCTCGGGATGCCGCTGAGGCCGAAGCCGCCGACCGCGAACGACGCGCCGTCACGCACGCCGGCCAGCGCCTCACCGGCGGTGGCGACCACCTTGTCTCCCCGCACGAAGCTCCCTCCGCTCACCGGATGTGTTCGCACAGCGAACTTCAGTTCACTATTGTCGGACGAGTATGCGGACGCCGCGACGCCGCTGTCAAACTGTCCTGAGGCGGCACGCCGACCTGGCGGGCGGGCCGCCTCAGCCATCCGGCGGGCGTCCCGGGCCGTACGTCATGAGCTGTCGGAGGAGGGGCGGATGGAGCCGGCCGGAACCCTGGAGCGCGGGCTCGCCGTCCTGCGGGCGCTGACCGCCGAGCCCGCGCAGCGGATGCGCGCGACGGACCTGGTGCGCGCGACCGGGCTGGCCAGGTCCACGATCGACCGCGTCCTGGCCACGTACGCCCGTCTGGACTACGTGCGCTTCGACGGGCGCGACGTGCGGCTCGCCCCGCGCCTGATGGAGCTGGGCGAGGCGTACCTGGCCTGCGGCGGCCTGCGCGACTGGCTGGCGCCGCTCGCGGAGGGGCTGGCCCGGGAGCTGGACGAGTCGGTGTCGCTGGCCGTCCTCGACGGTGACGGGGTCCGCTTCGTCGGCCAGTTCACGCGGCGGCGCACCATGTCGGTGGCCTTCCGGGTCGGCGACCTGCTGCCCGCCGCCCGCTGCGCGGCGGGCCTCGTCCTCCTCGGGCCCGGCGCGCCGTGGGCCGAGGACGACCAGCTCGTCGAGCCGGGCCTGGTCGCGGTCGCGATGCCCGTACGGGACCCGGACGGCACGCCGGTCTGCGCGGTGAGCGTGGTCAGCCACACCAGCAGGCACACCGCCGCCGGGCTGCGCGAGCACGCCATGCCCAGCCTGCTCAGGACGGTGACGGAGATGGAAGCGACCCTCGCCGCCCCCCGCCCCGCCCGGGGGTCCGCCCTGCCCGCCCCCGTGGACATCCGCCGATCGGCCGCCGCGAACGCTCCAGCGGACGGCTCGGACGGCTCGGACGGCTCGGACGGCTCGGAAAGCCCGGAAAGCTCGGAAGGCGGCCTGCGGTCGCTGGCGCGTGGGCTGGCCGTGCTGGTGGCGCTCGGCTCGACGCCCGGCGGCTCCACCCTGGCCGACGTCGCCAGGGCCACGGGGCTCCCCCGGGCCACGGTGCGGCGGTCGCTGCTGACCCTGGAACGCCTCGGGTACGCCGCGGCCGACGGCTCCCGCTTCACGCCGCTGCCCCGGGTGATGGAGCTGGGCTACGCCCACCTGTCGGAGCTCTCGTTCGGCGAGGTCGTCCAGCCGCACCTGGCGGACCTGGTGGCGCGGCTGCGCCATTCGGCCTCCGTCGCGGTGCTGTCCGGCGACGACGTCCTGTACGTGGCTCGGGTGCCGACCGCGAGCATCATGACCGTCGACATCAGGGTCGGCACACGCTTTCCCGCGTACGCCACCTCCATGGGCCGGGTCCTGCTCGCGGACCAGCCCGAGGAGCGGCTGGCCGCCATCACGCTCCGGCCGCTGACCCGCCACACCGTCATGTCCCCCGCCGCGTTCGCACGGGCGGTCCGCCGGGCCGGCGAGGACGGCTACGCCCTGGTGGACCAGGAGCTGGAGGAGGGGGTGCGGTCGATCGCGGTGCCCGTACGCGGCCGGGACGGACGGGTCGTGGCGGCCGTCAACGTCGCCACCCACGCCAGCCGCGCCACGCCCGACGACCTGCTGCGCGACGTCCTGCCCGCACTCTCCGAGACCGCCGCCCGCATGGCGGCCGACCTCCGCCACCTCCCGGTCACGCCGTAACCGATGAGGCCCTCCGCTCCCGGACATGTCCCCAGCCGCCAGGTAGCGGCCGTGACTACCCGGGCTCGCCGTATTCGGCAACCGGCGGGCCGGTTCGGCGAGGACGCTGGGACTCCGGGGCGCGCATGACGGGCCCCCGCAGGGCGTTATGCCCTGGCGCTGTCCGGGGTGGACGGGGTCGGCAGAGGCGCCGCGGGTGTGCGGCGGCGCGCGGTGGTCACGTGGTAGAGCAGGGCCAGGATGGTGATGCCGGCGGCGGGCAGCCCCAGTATGGCGGGCGCGAGGGCGAGCCACTCCTGCGCCAGTCCACCGAGGCCGCCGCCGAGGGCGACCCCGATGTAGATGGCCGAGGAGTTGAGGCCGAGCAGAACGGGGGCCGCGGCCGGGCTGAGGGCGATGAGCCGGTGCTGCTGGGGTACGACGATGACGCCCACGGTCGCACCCCAGATCGCAGCCCACACCAGGGTGGACACCAGGGCGCCGGTCGCCACGGGGGTGAGGGCCAGGGCAACGGCGGCGATGACGAGGGTCCCGGTCAACACCTGCGCGGGGTTGTGCCGGTCGACCAGCCGTCCGGCGACGATGTTCCCGGCCAGCGTGCCGATTCCCCAGGCCAGCAGAACGACCGTGAGCAGCAACTCGGAGCTCCCGGTCGCCCCCTGGAGGGCCGGGCCGATGTAGGTGTAGAGGGTGTAGACCCCGAGGAAGACCAGCGTGGTGACAGCCAGAAGCCCGAGGACACGGCCCTGCTTGAGCGGGCGCAGCCGGTCGCTCAACGAGGCGGCGGGGAGCCTCACGCTGGGTAGGCCGACGACGACTCCAAGGGCCGCGACGAGACCGGTCCCGGCGACGGCCCACAGGGTGATGTGCCAGTCCGTGCGGCCGATCAGTGTGCCGAGGGGAAGGCCCAACGCTGTCGCCAACGTGAGGCCGCCCAGGACGAGAGCGAGTGCCCTGCCTCGGCGGTCGGGGGGTGCGATGGCCGCCGCGGTGCTGGAGGCGGCGGAGGTGATGATCCCGGCCCCGATCGCGGTGACGACGCGGGCGATCACCACCACCTCGTAGCTGGTGCCCAGGGCCGTGATGGCGTTGCCCACCACGAAGACGCTCAACGCGATGAGCAGTGCAGACCGTCTGTCCAGCCCGCTGGTGAGCGCCCCCATGACCGGCGCGGACAGAGCGAGCACCAGAGCGAACACCGTCACCAGCTGCCCGGCGGCGGGAGTGGAGACCCGCAGATCGGTGGCGATGGCGGGGAGCAGGCCCGCAATGACGTAGCCGTCAGTGCCGACGGCGAAGGTCGCCAGGGCCAGGGGGAGAAGTCGTTTCAACACCGGGTGGATCCCGCCTTTCAGAGAAGCCGCGGAAGCAACTGGGCGGGAGCCTAAACGTTATATGGATACTTGTCCATATATCAATATGTTGCTAGGGTGCGGGAATGCGGAACACAAGGGGCGGCGATGCGTGAGGTGTCACAGCCGGCGACCGAGGCCATCCGGCTGGTCGAGGTGCTGCGCGCACTGGCCGATCCAGTGCGGCTGGAAATCGTCCGGCGGCTCGACCAGATGGGCGAGGACGCCTGCAACGCGATCGGCGGGGAGATCGACGTGCACCAGACAACGCTGTCGCACCACTACCGGGTGCTGCGGGAGGCCGGCGTGACGTGGACGACCGTGCAGGGCCGATCCCGCCTGGTACGGCTGCGCCGAGACGACCTCGACGCATTGTTCCCCGGTCTGCTCGACTCCGTACTGATCGCAGAGCGCCGAACACGCGAAACCGCGCCGGCCAGCACCGCCGGGACGCCATAAGCGCGTGTCCTTGCCCTGCTGGACACTCGGCGGCACCTCATGATGAGACGCCGGCTACCTCCACAGGTAGTCGTGGCGCGGCGCGGCGGGGCCGACGAAGACGCCGCCGTCCCGGACCTGCCACTCGAACTGGCCGTCCACCTCGTGGAAGGCCAGGAAGAGCCCGCAGACGCGGTCGCCGTCCTCGTCGGCCGCCGGGAGGGCGGCGATCGCGCGGACCTGCTCCAGGACGTCGGCGGCACCGGCCTCCCGGACGGCCCGGGCGTAGCAGGCCGCGTCCAGCCAGCCGCCCTCGGGAAAGGCCCAGCCCGCACCGCCGCTCGCACGGATGACCTGCTCCGCCTCCGGCCGCTGCCCGTGGAGCTCCAGCCAGCCGCGTATGTAGACCCAGGCACCCATGAAGCCATGGTGGCGGACGGGCGGGCGCGCGGGGAGCCCGGGGTCGCGCTCCGGGGCAGTGAGAGGCGTGGCCTCGGTCAGGCGGGCGGGGCCAGGATGTCGGCCACGGTGACGACACGGATCAGCGGCTCGTACAGCCGCATGACCTCCAGCGCCCGCTGGTGGCTCGCGTCGTCCGCGCCCGCGCACGCGTCGGCGGCGACGAGCACCTCGACGCCGGCGTCGGCCGCGGCCAGGGCCGTGGACAGCACGCAGCAGTCGGTGGACACACCCGCCAGCACCAGGCGGCCGTCCGGGCCGACCCGGCCGGCCAGCTCCGGCGTCCACTTGCCGAACGTCGGGGCGTCCAGCGTCGGGCCGGCATCGGCGGCGAGGCCGGCGAGGTCGTCCACCAGCCCGTACGCGCGGGAGTCGGGTGCCTGCAGGGCGAACGGCCAGCGTTCGTAGTAGTCCGCCCAGGCCCCGGCGGGCGCCTCGGGGGCGACGAAGCGGGTGAACGTGACCCGGGGGCCGAAGGCGCCGACCAGCTTCCTGACCGGCTCGACGGTCTCTGCGAAGCGGGGGGCGAACCAGGGGCTGTCCGGCTCGCCGAAGACCCGCTGCATGTCGATGACCGACAGCCAGCCCGCGCGCGACGTCATGCCCGCGCCTCCTCGGCGGTCTCGGTGGAGGACGGGGCGCTCTCCTGGGCGCGGACCCGCGACCGGCCGAGCACGAGCATGGCGACGAAGCCGACGGCCAGCGCGACCAGGACGCCCAGGTTGGCGAAGGCCCAGTCGCCCTCCTTGCCACCCAGCCCGAGCGGGCCGAGCAGGTAGCCCTGCCAGGCCAGCCAGCTCGCGCCGCTGTTGGTGACCAGGCCCCAGCCGAGGACGGCGCCGGCGCCCACGACCGCGACCGGCAGCAGCGGCACGTCCCCGTAGCGGCCCCGCGGGCGGTAGAGGTCGGCCTCGTCGTAGTCGCGGCGGCGCAGCGCGAGGTCGGCCAGCATGACGCCGCACCAGGCGGCGATCGGGACGCCGAGCGTGGTGAGGAACCCCATGAACGGGCCGAGGAAGTCGTCGGCGACGAACACGATGTACACGGTGCCCGCCACCATCAGCGCCCCGTCGATCAGCGCGGCGACGTAGCGCGGCGCCCGCAACCCGGCCGCCAGCAGCGCGAGCCCGGAGGAGTAGATGTCGAGCACCGCCCCGCCGACCAGGCCGAGCACCGCCACCGCCGCGAACGGGATGAGGAACCACGTGGGCAGGACCGTGGTCAGCGCCCCGATCGGGTCCGCGGCGACCGCCTTGTTCAGCCCCGGGGACGAGCCCGCCAGCAGCAGGCCGAACACCAGCAGGACCAGCGGCGCCAGCGACGCCCCGAAGGTCGTCCAGCCCACCACCCCCTTGCTCGACGACCGGCGCGGCAGGTAGCGCGAGTAGTCGGCGGCCGCGTTGACCCAGCCCAGCCCGAACCCGGTCACCATGAACACCAGGGCGCCGATGAACTGCTGGGCCGAGCCCGGCGCCACCGACTGCACGGCGTCCCAGTGGATGTGCGGCAGGACCAGGACGATGTACGCCACGGTCAGCACCCCGGTCACCACCGTGATGACGGTCTGCATGCGCATGATGACGTCGAAGCCCATGACGCCGCCGGCGACGATCAGCGCGGTCACCACGAGGAGCGCGATCGCCTTGGTGGAGGTGCCGCCGCCCCAGCCGAGGCGGTCGAGGACGGTCGCGGCGGCCAGCGTGGCGAGCGCCGTCAGGGCGGTCTCCCAGCCGAGGGTGAGCATCCACGAGATCGCGGACGGGAGCCGGTTGCCGCGCACGCCGAACGCCGCCCGGCTCAGCACCATCGTCGGGGCCGAGCCCCGCTTGCCGGCCACGGCGACGAACCCGCACAGCAGGAAGGAGAAGACGATCCCGACGGCCCCGGCGACCAGCGCCTGCCAGAACGAGATCCCGAAGCCGAGGGCGAACGAGCCGTAGCTCAGCCCGAGGACCGAGACGTTGGCCGCGAACCAGGGCCAGAACAGCTGGCGGGGGCGCCCTTTCCGATCGGCGTCCCCGATCACGTCGAGCCCGTGCGTCTCCACCTTGAGCCGCCCGCCGGCGCGTGTGTCCTGCGTGTCGTCCATCAGACCTACCTGTTCAGCCCGGCCTGTTCAGACCGGTCCGGTCGAACGTAGGCGCCGGTTTCGGATGTCGTCAATAGTGATATTCGTCCGGTGATTTGGCGACATGCCCGGATACCCCGACGTCCGGCCACACGGGCGCACCCGGCCGTGGACACGACCGCATTAGATAGCTACGCTATCCATTGATCGGATAGCTCAACTATCTAAAGGAGTCCCGTGTTCTCCCTCATCGTCCTTCTCCTGGCCACGACACTCGGCCTGCGCCTGCTGGGCAGGCTCGGCGTCCGCCGGTTCGCGAGCTGGCCGATCAGTGCGGCCCACGCGCTGGCACTGCTGCTCGTCGTCACCGCGAGCGCGCACTTCGTGCCGGCCGGCGTCGCCTTCATGCCGAACCACGCCGACATGGTGGCGATGGTGCCGCCCTTCGTGCCGTTCCCCGCCCTCATGGTGTACGTGACCGGGGTGCTGGAGCTGCTCGGCGCCGCCGGGCTGGTCGTGACGGCGACCCGCCGGGTCGCCGGCGTCGCCCTGGCGATCCTCTTCGTGCTGCTGCTCCCGGCCAACGTGTACGCGGCGCTCGCCGGCGTGCCCCTCCAGGGCGCCCCCGCCACACCGCTGTGGGTGCGGATCCCGGAGCAGGTGCTGTACATCACGATCGCGCTCTGGGCGGCCCGCTCGACCGGCGCCCCCGTGACCCGCGCGCCCCGCGCACGATCCGGCGCGCGCTGACACAGCGTGGCAGGCGATTGCGGTTTCGCGATCGGTGTCATGGTTTGCAACCCTCCGAGACGCGGTAAAGCACTACACACAGTGACCGAATGGACACTGTACGGCGATGCCAGGCCGACAAAGGGGGCTCGGGGCCATGAGCACAGCCAAGCCGGATACCGCCCTGGATGAGGTGCACATCCTGTGGACGTCCGAAGGCATGAGCTGCGACGGGGACACCGTCTCGATCACGGCCGCCTCACTGCCGAGCATCGAGGACGTCCTCCTCGGGCTCGTGCCGGGCCTGCCCAAGGTCCACCTGCACAACAAGGTGCTCGCCCCGGAGGTCGGCGGCGCGTTCATGGCCGCGTTCCACCAGGCGGCCGAGGACCGGCTCGGCCCGTTCATCTTCGTGGTGGAGGGCTCCATCCCGAACGAGAACATCAACGGGGACGGCTACTGGACCTCGATGGGCAACGACCCGGCGACCGGGCAGCCCATCACGGTCAACGAGTGGATCGACCGGCTCGCGCCGCGGGCGTGGGCCGTGGTCGCGATCGGCACCTGCGCGGCGTACGGGGGCATCCACGCCATGGCGGGCAACCCGACGGGCTCGATGGGACTGGCCGACTACCTGGGGCCGGACTTCCGCTCCGCGGGCGGCCTGCCCATCGTCAACGTGCCGGGCTGCCCGGTGCAGCCGGACAACTTCATGGAGACCCTGACCTGGCTGCTGTACCAGGCGGCCGGGCTGGCTCCGATGATCCCGCTCGACCGGCAGCTCCGGCCGACCTGGCTGTTCGGCAAGACGGTCCACGAGGGCTGCGACCGGGCGGGTTATTACGAGCAGGGCGACTTCGCCCTCGACTACAACTCGCCCAAGTGCCAGGTCAAGGTGGGCTGCTGGGGCCCGGTCGTCAACTGCAACGTCACCAAGCGCGGCTGGATGGCCGGCATCGGCGGCTGCCCCAACGTGGGCGGCATCTGCATCGGCTGCACGATGCCCGGCTTCCCGGACAAGTTCATGCCGTTCATGGACCAGCCGCCGGGGGCGTCCGTGTCCGCGGGCATGGCGGGCGTCTACGGGGGGCTCGTGCGCGGACTGCGGGCCATCACCAACAAGACCGTCAACACCGAACCGAAGTGGCGTCACAACGAACGCAAGCTGACCAGCGGGTACGACCCCCGCTGGCAGGGCTAGAAGGGGGAGCGTCGAGGTGACGACCCGATCCGTGCCGGCGCAGGAGACGCGGCAGCTCGTGGAGATGTCCTGGGACCCGATCACCAGGATCATCGGCAACCTGGGCATCTACACCAAGATCGACTTCAACAACAGGCAGGTCGCGGAGTGCAAGAGCACCTCGTCCCTGTTCCGCGGCTACAGCGTGTTCATGAAGGGCAAGGACCCGCGCGACGCGCACTTCATCACCAGCCGCATCTGCGGCATCTGCGGTGACAACCACGCGGTCTGCTCGGTCTACGCACAGAACATGGCGTACGGGATCAAGCCCCCGCCGCTGGCCGACTGGATCCTCAACCTCGGCGAGGCCGCCGAGTACATGTTCGACCACACGCTGTTCCAGGACAACCTGGTCTTCGTCGACTACTGCGAGCAGATGGTCAAGGAGACCAACCCCAGCATGCTGCGCCGCGCCGAGACCACGGAGGCGCCCCGGGGGGACATCCACGGCTACCGGACCATCGCCGACATCATGCGGGCCTTCAACCCGTTCACCGGCGACGTGTACCGCGAGGCGCTGCAGATCAGCCGGCTCACCCGGGAGATGTGCTGCCTCATGGAGGGCCGGCACGTGCACCCGTCGACCGTCTACCCGGGCGGCGTCGGCACGGTCGCCACGCCGCAGGTGTTCACCGACTACCTGGTGCGGCTGGTCCGGGCGCTCGACTTCATCAAGCGGGCCGTCCCCATGAACGACGACGTCTTCGACTTCTTCTACCAGGCGCTGCCCGGCTACGAGGAGGTCGGCCGGCGGCGGATCATGCTGGGCTGCTGGGGGGCGTTCCAGGACCCGAACGTGGTCGACTACGACTACCGGCACATGGAGGAGTGGGGCCGGGCCATGTTCGTGACGCCCGGCATCGTGCTGGACGGCGAGCTGCTGACCACCAACCTCGTCGACATCAACCTCGGCATCCGCATCCTGCTCGGCAGCTCGTACTACGACGACTGGCAGGGCGAGGAGACGTTCGTCACCCAGGACCCGCTCGGCAACCCCGTCGACCAGCGCCACCCGTGGAACCAGACGACGCTGCCCAAGCCGCAGCGGCGCGACCTGGAGAACGGCAACTACAGCTGGGTCATGAGCCCCCGCTGGTACGACCGGCGCACCGGCGACCACCTGGCCCTGGACACCGGCGGCGGGCCGCTGGCCCGGCTGTGGAGCACGGCGCTGGCCGGGCTGGTCGACGTCGGCGGCGTCCGCGCCACCGGGCACAGCGTGGAGATCAACCTGCCGAAGTCCGGCTCCCTGCCGGAGACGCGGCTGGAGTGGCACGTGCCGAAGTGGGCCAACACGATCGAGCGCAACCGGGCCCGGATGTACTTCGTCGCCTACGCCGCCGCGCTGGCCTTCCACTTCGTCGAGCAGGCGCTCAGCGAGGTCAGGGCCGGGCGCACCAAGGTCTTCACCGACTTCGACGTGCCGGACGAGGCGATCGGCTGCGGCTTCCACGAGGCGGTGCGGGGCGTCCTGTCGCACCACATGGTCATCCGCGACGGGAAGATCGCCAACTATCACCCGTACCCGCCCACGCCGTGGAACGCCAGCCCGCGCGACATCTACGGGACGCCGGGCCCGTACGAGGACGCGGTGCAGGACCTGCCCATCTTCGAGGAGAACGGGCCGGAGAACTTCAAGGGCATCGACATCATGCGGACCGTCCGCAGCTTCGATCCGTGCCTGCCGTGCGGCGTGCACATGTACCTCGGCGACGGCAAGGTGCTGCGGCAGGTCCACTCCCCCACCCTCGGCACGAGCGTCCCGGGCTGATCCGCGATGGACGACCAGGAGGTGACCGAGCGGGTGCGCCGCGTCGAGGCGCTGCTCGAAGACGGGGCGGACCCGCGGGCCGTGGAGCTCGCCGAGGCGCTGCTCGACCTGTACGGCGAGGCGCTGGGGCGGGTCATGGCCGTGGCCGCCGCGGCCGGCGGCGGCCTGCCGGAGCGGATCGCGGCCGACGGCCTGGTGGCGCACCTGCTGCTGCTGCACGGCCTGCACCCGCTGGACGCGACCACCCGCATCGGCCACGCGCTGGAGGCGGCGCGGGACCGGCTGGGCGGGGCGGAGGCGGAGGTCGTGGCGGTCGAGGACGACCTGGTGCGGCTGCGGCTGCGCCGGCCGGGCGGGGGCTGCCGGTCCTCGGCGGCGCGGGTGCGCTCGGCCGTGGAGCAGGCGGTGCGCGACGCGGCGCCGGAGTTCGAACGGGTCGTGGTGGAGGAGCCGGCCGCCGTACCGGCTCCCGTGGTGATCCCCGTGGAGAGCCTGCTCAGAGCCCCGAGGACGCGGGCGTGAGGCGGCGGCGATGACGGGGAGGGCGCTGCGCAGGCTCATCGCCCGTCCGGGCGCGGCGCCGGGACAGCGGGTGGCCGGGCCCGGGGGCGAGGCCGAGGAGTGGTGCGAGCTGTGCGCCGCTCCCCTTCCCGAGGCGCACCGGCACCTGCTCGATCTCAAGGCCCGCGAGCTGCGCTGCGCCTGCCGGCCGTGCTCCGTGCTGTTCGACCATCCGGATGGCCCGCCGCACTCGGAGGACGCGAGTGGCACGGGGGCCGTGGGCGGCCCCTACCGGCTGGTTCCCGACCGCCGGTGGCTGCTGGACGGGTTCGAGCTGGACGACGAGACGTGGGCCGGGCTGAGCATCCCGGTCCGGATGGCGTTCCTCCTCCACGACGCGGCGGCGGGGCGTACGGCGCTGTTCTACCCGAGCCCCGCCGGCGCCGTCGAGTCCCCGCTGGAGCCGTCCCTGTGGCGGCGGCTGGAGGAGGCCAACCCGGTGCTGCGGCGGGTGGCACCGGACGTCGAGGCCCTGCTCGTCAACCGGACCGGCGCCGCCGGGGAGCACTGGATCGTGCCCGTGGACGACTGCTACGCCCTGGTCGGCCTGCTCCGTACCCACTGGAAGGGGCTCGCCGGAGGATCGCGGGTCTGGGACGCGATCAGTGACTTCTTCGGCGAGCTGCGCGAGAGGTCGACCACCGTGCCCGCAGCCCGGAACCCGACAGTTGAGGGGAGAACGCGATGACCCGCAAGAGTGAATCGCACATCAGGACGGGACGGCGCCAGGTGCGCCCCGACACGCCCTCGCACGTCAAGGGGGTCAACGAGGGCAACGCCGTGGGCCACTACGAGCGCCAGGTGGGGCACCTCATCGACGGCCGCTCCACCGCCGCGCGCTCCACCGGCGTCAACGCCGCGGACCGCGACGTCATCGACCCCGGCATGCCCAACCTCTCCCCCGCCTGATCCCGTGTCCGACACGACGACGGCCGGCGGCGTTCCGGCCCTGCGCATCACGGTCGAGGACGCCCGGGCCGCCGAGTTCGCGGCCGTGCCGGCGCTGGAGTTCGCGCTGCGGATCACCGACGCGAGCGGCTGCGAGGTGCGGTCGGTCATCCTGGAGACGCAGCTGCGCATCGCCGCCGCCCGCCGCGGCTACGACGAGGCGAGCCGCGAGCGGCTCGCGGAGGTGTTCGGGCCGTCCGAGCTGTGGGGCAGGAGCCTGGGCAGCCTGATGTGGGCGCAGACCGTCACGCACCTGCCCGCCTTCACCGGCCAGACGGCCGCGCTGGTACGGGTGCCCTGCACCTACGACTTCGACGTGGCCGCCGCCAAGTACCTCCACGCCGTGCGCGACGGCGAGATCCCGCTGGAGTTCCTCTTCAGCGGCACGACGTTCCACCTCGACGGCGGCTCGCTGCGGGCCGCGCGCCTCCCGTGGGACACCGAGGCCCGGTTCCGCATGCCGGCCGCCACCTGGCGGGAGCTCATGGACCACTACTTCCCCGGAGGCGCCTGGCTGCGGCTGGGCCGTGACATGTTCGACCGGCTGCACGCCTACCGGACCCGCAACGCCCTGCCGGGCTGGGACGAGGTCGTGGAGTCGCTGCTGAAGGCGGGAGCCGTTGATGGACGCTGAAGGCGGGGAGCCGCTGATGGACCAGGTCGGGCAGATCGCGCGGGCCGTGCTGTACGAGGGCTACCTGTTGTGGCCGTACCGGCAGTCGGCGCTGAAGAACCGGCACCGCTGGACGATCGGCGGCGTGCACCCCGAGCCGTACGGCCGGGCGCACGACGGCAACCCGTGGCTGATGCGGACCCAGTGCCTCCGAGAGGCGGACCCCGGCGCGGCCGTGGACGTGCGGGTGCGCTTCCTGCACGTCGTCGTCCGGGAGCCGGCCCTGCTCCGGGACGGCGTACCGGAGCCTGTGCCGGAGCCGGTCTCCGGCACAGGCTCCGGCGGGGTGCCCGAGACCGTGCCGGAGCCCGGCGGCGGGCGCGTGCTGGTCCGGGAGGAGGCGGTGGAGCGGGAGGTGGCGGCGTGCGGCCTGGCCCTGGAGGGCCTGCTGCGGCGGCCCGCCCGCGTCGCGATCGACGTGCCCGCGGGGCGGGAGTACGAGGTCCTCGCCGACGGGGCCGGCGCGGCGCTCCGGTCCTGGGAGGAGCTGCGCGGGCACGTCGAGGTGGGCGCCGAGCAGGTGGAGCCCGGCCTGTTCCGGCTGACGGTCACCGTGGTCAACACCACTGCGTGGGAGGGCGGCACCCGTACCGGCGCGATGCGGCGCACCCTGGTCTCGGCGCACAGCGTGCTGCACGCGCCGGACGGCCGGTTCGTCTCGCTGATGGACCCGCCCGAGGAGCTGCGCGCCCACGCGGAGGGCTGCGGCAACGTCGGCACCTGGCCGGTCCTCGTCGGCGAGGAGGGCGAGCGGCACACGATGCTGTCGGCGCCGATCATCCTGTACGACCACCCGCGGATCTCGCCGGAGAGCCCGGGCGACCTGTTCGACGCGACGGAGATCGACCAGCTGCTGACGCTGAGCGTGCTGGCGCTGAGCGACGAGGAGAAGCGGGAGATCCGCGAGGGCGACCCGCGGGGCAGGGAGATCCTGGAGCGGTGCGACGCCCTCACGCCCGAGCGGCTCATGCGGCTGCACGGCGTTCTGCGCACGGAGCCGACATGAACGACGGTTCGGGGGACGGGGCCGATCGCATGGTGGGGATGGGGTTCTGGGCGCGGATGGAGCGGCGTGGCCCCGACGTGGTGACCATCGCCGGGCGGCCCGTACGGTCCGGCTCCCGGGTCCGGCTGCGCCCCTCCGCGCTGGGGCGGACCGACATCATGGACCTGGTCCTGGACGGCCGCGTCGCCGTCGTCGAGTCGATCGAGCAGGACGACGAGGGCGCCTTCCACCTCGCGGTGACGCTCGACGACGACCCGGGCCGTGACCTCGGTGAGGCCCGGATGCCGGGCCACCGGTTCTTCTACGGGGCCGACGAGGTCGAGCCGCTGGACTCGCCGGCCGCGCAGGCTCCGGGCACGCGGATCCTCGTCGCGGGCATCGGCAACGTCTTCCTCGGCGACGACGGGTTCGGCGTCGAGGTGGCCCGCCGGATGGCCGCGCTGCCGCAGCCGGCCGGCGTGGACGTGGTCGACTTCGGCATCCGCGGCATGGACCTGGTCTACGCGCTCCAGCGGGACTACGACCTCGCGATCCTCGTGGACGCCGCGCCGCGCGGTGAGGCGCCCGGCACGCTGACGGTGCTGGAGCCGGACCCGGCGGGCGTGCCCTCGGGGGCGCAGGTCGAGGGCCACGGCATGGACCCGGTCCAGGTGCTGCGGCTGGCCGGGGAGCTCGGCCGGCTGCCCGGCCGGGTGGTCGTCGTGTGCTGCGAGCCCGCCGTGGCGCCGGCCGGGGGGCCGGACGAGGACGTGCTCGTGGAGCTGAGCGAGCCCGTGCGGCAGGCGGCCGCCCAAGCCGTCCGTCTGGTGATGGACATGATTGCGGAAAACGCCGGGCCCGCCTCCCGGCCTCCGCATCCGGAAGGAGGTGACATGACATGAGAAGGACACGAGTAGCGGCATTGATCGCCACAGCCGTGGTGACCGCGGCGATTGCCCGCCAATGGCCGGAGATCAAGCGTTATCTGACGATGAAACGGATGTAGCGCCGTATGCACGAGATCGGAATGTGCGAGGGCCTGGTCGAGCTGCTGGAGCAGCGAGCCGGAGGCAGACGGATCACCGGCGCGCGGGTGCGCGTGGGCGTCCGCCACGCCGTCGTCGACGACGCGTTCGGCCAGGCCTTCACGCTCGCCGCGGCGGGCACCGCCGCGGAGGACGCCGCCGTCGATCTCGTCGTCATGCCGGTCACCGTCACGTGCCGGGCCTGCGGCGCGCGCTGCGAGTCGCTGGACGTGCTGGCGGTCTGCCCGCCGTGCGGCAGCGCCGACGTGGACGTCTCCGGCGGCGACGAGCTGGTGCTGGAGTCCATCACCTTCGGGGAGGAGCCGGCCGATGTGCCTGGGCATCCCCGGTGAGCTCGTCGCCGCCGACCCGGACAACGCCGACCTCGCCGTGGTGGACGTCGCCGGGGTACGCCGCCGGATCAACGTCGGCCTCCTCGTGGAGGAGGACCTGAAGGTCGGCGACTGGGTGCTGGTGCACGTGGGGTTCGCGCTGTCGAGGATCTCCGAGTCGGAGGCGCAGGCGGTGCTCGACTACCTGGAGGGCCTCGGGCAGGCCTACGACGACGAGCTGGACGCGCTGCGCCAGTCGGACATCACGTGAGGAGGGCGCGTGCGGTTCGTCGATGAGTACCGCGACGCGGACAGGGCACGGACACTGGCCGCGGACATCGCCGCCCGGTGCGAGCCGGGCCGCCGGTACACGTTCATGGAGGTGTGCGGCGGGCACACCCACACGATCTACAAGCACGGGCTGGAAGACCTGCTGCCGGAGGAGGTCGTGCTCGTGCACGGCCCCGGCTGCCCGGTGTGCGTGATCCCGATGGGCCGGGTGGACGACGCCATCCACATCGCCTCCCAGCCCGACGTGATCATGACGTCGTTCGGCGACATGATGCGGGTGCCGGGCGGAACCGGCTCCTTCCTGGAGGCCAAGGCCGCCGGCGCCGACATCCGCATGGTGTACTCCCCGCTCGACGCCCTCAAGATCGCCAAGGAGAACCCGGAGCGGCGGGTGGTGTTCATGGCGATCGGGTTCGAGACGACCGCGCCGTCCACGGCGATGACCGTGCTGCGGGCCGCCGCCGAGAACGTGCGCAACTTCTCGGTCTTCTGCAACCACGTCCTGATCATTCCGGCGATCAAGGCCATCCTCGACTCTCCGGACCTGCGCCTGGACGGCTTCATCGGGCCCGGCCACGTCTCGGCCGTGATCGGCTGCCGGCCGTACGACTTCATCGCCCGCGACTACGGCAAGCCGCTGGTCGTCGCCGGGTTCGAGCCGCTGGACATCCTGCAGTCCGTGCACATGCTGCTCGGGCAGATCGCGGCGGGCCGCCGCGAGGTGGCCAACCAGTACGCGCGCGTGGTGCCCTGGGAGGGCAATCGCACGGCCATGGACGTCATCGGCCGGGTGATGCGGATGCGGGCGCACTTCGAGTGGCGCGGGCTCGGCTTCATCTCCCACTCGGCGCTCGGCCTGTCCGACGCGTACGCGGCCTTCGACGCCGAACGGATCTTCGAGCTGCCCGGGCTCCGCGTGGCCGACCCCAAGTCCTGCCAGTGCGGCGAGGTGCTCAAGGGCGTGCTCAAGCCGTGGGAGTGCAAGGTGTTCGGGACGGCGTGCACGCCGGAGACGCCCATCGGCACCTGCATGGTGTCCTCCGAGGGCGCCTGCGCGGCGTACTACAACTTCGGCCGCTTCAGCCGCGAGCGCGTGAGGGAGGCGACGCGGTCATGACCGGCACCCCGCGGGGCGCGCTGCACGAGGACCTCCCGGACCCGGTGCGCGCGCCGGCGTCCGACGAGGACCCGCTCCCCGCTCCCGGCACCCCGCACCGCGATCGCGAGCAGCAGGTCCTCGACCGGATCGCCCGGGCCAGGCGGCGCAAGCCGGTGGTCAGGGAGGAGCGGATCACGCTGGCCCACGGCGCGGGCGGCAAGGCCACGCAGACGCTGATCCAGGCGGTCTTCCTGGAGGCGTTCCGCAACCCGCTCCTGGCTCCTCTGGAGGACGGGGCGACGCTGCGGACGGGCGACGCGCGGGTGGCGTTCACCACCGACTCGTTCGTGGTGTCCCCGCTGTTCTTCCCCGGCGGCGACATCGGCGACCTCGCGGTCAACGGCACCGTCAACGACCTCGCGATGTGCGGGGCGCGGCCGGCGTACCTGGCCGCCGGGTTCATCCTGGAGGAGGGATTCCCCGTCGCGGACCTGCGGCGGATCGCCGCGTCCATGGCGGCGGCGGCGACCGTGGCCGGGGTGGAGATCGTCACCGGCGACACCAAGGTCGTCCAGCGGGGCAAGGCCGACGGCTGCTACGTCACCACCACCGGCGTCGGCCTGCTGGAGCGGCCCGCGGAGCTGTCGGTCGCGCACGCCCGGCCGGGCGACGCGGTCATCGTGTCCGGGCCGATCGGGGAGCACGGCGCCGCGATCATGCTGGCGCGCGGCGAGTTCGGCATCGAGGCGCCGATCGTCTCCGACACGGCTCCGCTGCACGGGATCGTGGCCGCGCTGCTGGACGCCCTGCCCGGCCGGGTACGGGCGCTGCGCGACGCCACGCGCGGCGGGGTGGCCACCATCCTCAACGAGGTGGCCTCCGCCTCCGGCGTGTCCGTGGTGGCCGAGGAGGAGGCGCTGCCGGTGCGGCCCGAGGTGACCGGCGTGTGCGAACTGCTGGGCATCGACCCGCTGTACGTGGCGTGCGAGGGCAGGTTCGTGGCCGTGGTGGACGGCGGGCACGCGGAGCGAGCGGTCGAGGTGCTGCGCGGGCACCCGCTCGGGGCGGGGGCGGCGGTGATCGGCACGGTGCGGGACGACCCGCCGGGGCTGGTCCTGCTGCGTACGGCGTTCGGCGGCACCCGGATCGTGGACCTGCTCGTGG
Organism: Nonomuraea sp. NPDC050383; assembly: GCF_044459125.1. NCBI lineage: Bacteria > Bacillati > Actinomycetota > Actinomycetes > Streptosporangiales > Streptosporangiaceae > Nonomuraea > Nonomuraea sp. NPDC050383. The sequence goes on along the minus strand of NZ_JBITIP010000007.1, from coordinate 363,753 downwards.
GCGACCCGCTCCCCCGCATCTGCTGAGGACCGCCCGCCCCCGAGCTGATCAGGGGCGGGCGGCGGCCACGACCGCCTGGCCGAGGCTGATCCCGCCGTCGTTGCAGGGCACCCGCCGGTGCGTCAGCACCCGCAACCCGCGGGCGCGCAGCCCGTCGGCCACGCCGCCGAGCAGCAGCCCGTTGGCGAACACGCCGCCCGACAGCGCCACCGTGCCGATCCCCGTGGCCCCGGCGACCACGCCGACGGCCGTCACCACCGCGTGGGCCAGCCCGTGGTGGAAGCGTGCCGCGATCACCCCGGCCGGCACCCCGCGCCGCAGGTCGCCGGCGACGGCCCGCACCAGGTCGGTGCTCCTGATCACCACGGGCGCGGTCCCGGTCACCGCCACCGGGTAGCCGTCGCGCACGTCCGGATCGGCCCGCTGCTCCAGGCCGATCGCCGCCTGCCCCTCGTAGGTGACGGTGTCGCGGACGCCCACCAGCGCCGCCACCGCGTCGAACAGCCGCCCGGCGCTGGAGGTGAGCGGCGCGGCGGGGCCGCCGAAGGCGGCCAGCGCGGCCACGGCCGGCCAGTGCCGCGCGTTGCGGCGGGCCACCGCGAGCCCGCCGGACGGCTCCCCCGCGGCCCCCAGGAAGGCCGCCGCCATCCGCCACGGCTGGCGGATCGCCGTGACGCCGCCCGGCAGCGGCACCGCCTCCAGGTGCCCGGCCCGCTCGTACGCCGCCAGGCTCGCCACCAGCAGCTCGCCGCCCCAGACGGTGCCGTCGGGCCCGTACCCGGTGCCGTCGAACGCCACCCCGATGACCGGGCCGGCCTCGCCGTTGTCGGCCAGGCACGAGGCGATGTGGGCATGGTGGTGCTGCACGGCGACCGTCTCCACGCCGTCCAGGTCCTGGGCGTACGTGGTGGACAGGTAGCCGGGGTGCAGGTCGTGGGCGACGACCTCGGGATCGACGCCGAGCAGCCGCCGGAAGCGCACGACCTCGGCGGTGAAGGCGCGCAGGGCCAGATGGCTCTCCAGGTCGCCGAGGTGCTGCGACAGCACCGCGTGCCGCTCCCGCCCGAGACAGAAGGTGCTCTTCTGCTCGGCGCCGCAGGCCAGGACGGGCCGGCGGAACGGCCACGGCAGGGTGAGCGGCTCCGGGGCGTACCCGCGTGACCGTCGTACGGGCATCGGCGCGCCGCGGAACACCCGCAGCACGGAGTCGTCGGCGGGCGCGTGGATCGGCCGGTCGTGGCACAGGAACGCGTCGGCGACGCCGCCCAGGCGCCGCAGCGCGTCCCCGTCGTCGTGCGCGATCGGCTCGTCGGCCAGGTTCCCGCTGGTCAGCACGTACGGCCGGGCCAGCTCGCGGCAGAGCAGGTGGTGCAGCGGCGTGTACGGCAGCAGCACGCCCAGGTCGAGGCCGTCGGGCGCCACCGAGGGCGCGACAGGCGCGCCGGGCCGCCGGGGCAGCAGCACGATCGGCCGGCGCGGCCCCGTGAGCATGGCCGCGGCGGCCTCGCCGGCCTCGCACAGCTCCCGCACGGCGGGCAGATCCGCCGCCATGACCGCGAACGCCTTGTCCGGCCGCCGCTTGCGGGCCCGCAGCCGCGCGACCGCGGCCTCGTCGGCGGCGTCCACGGCGAGGTGGTAGCCGCCGAGCCCCTTGACGGCCAGCACGGCGCCGTCCGCGACCAGGGCGGCCGCCCGCGTGAGGGGGTCGCCGGGGAGCGTCGATCCGTCGGGCGCGCGCAGCGCGAGCCGGGGGCCGCAGGCGGGGCAGCACGTGGGCTGGGCGTGGAAGCGGCGGTCGGCCGGGTCGTGGTACTCACGGGCGCAGTCGGCGCACAGGGCGAAGCCCGCCATCGTGGTCACCGCCCGGTCGTACGGCACCGCCGTGATGATCGTGAAGCGCGGGCCGCAGGCGGTGCAGTTGACGAACGGGTACCGGAAGCGCCGGTCGGCCGGGTCGAACAGCTCGGCCAGGCAGTCGTCACAGGTGGCCACGTCCGGCGGGACGAGCGCCCGGCCGGGGGCGCCGGGGTCGCCGGCGACGCTGGGCACGATCCGGAACCCGCCCGCGCCGGTCGGCGGCACGGGGGTGACGCTGACCCGGTCGACGACGGCCAGCGCGGGCGCCCGCTCGCGCACCGCCTCCACCAGCGCGGCGACCGCGGAGGGCGGGCCCTCCGCCTCGATGAACACGCCGCCGCCGTCGTTGCCGACCAGCCCCGCCAGCCCGTACCGGGCGGCGAGGCCGTGCACGAACGGCCGGAAACCGACCCCCTGCACGATGCCCTCGACCCGGATCAGCGAGCGCACCCGCCCGCTCACGCCTCCGCCGGCTCCGCCCGCACGAGCTCGCGCAGCACGTGGCAGGCCGTGGTCTGCGCCTCCTGGACGCGGTGCACCGACGACGACGGGACGACGAACAGGTGGTCGGCCAGGCGCTCCTCGGCCATCCGGCCGCCGCCCGACCCGGCGAAGCCCACCGTCACCATGCCGGTGCGGCGCGCCTGCTCCAGGCCGCGCAGCACGTTGACGGACCCGCCGCTGGTGGACAGGGCCATCGCCACGTCGCCGGGGCGGCCGAGCGCGGCGAGCTGCCGGGCGAAGACCACGTCGAACGCGACGTCGTTGGCCAGCGCCGTCAGCAGCGCCGCGTCGGCGGTCAGCGAGATCGCCGGCAGGGCGGGCCAGGGCCGGCCGCCGTCCCGGTCCGGGGTGCGGAACACCTGGGCGACGGCCTGGGCGTCGGTGCTGCTGCCGCCGTTGCCGAACGCGAACAGCGTGCCCCCGGCCCGGAAGGCCGTCGCCATGGCCGCGGCGCAGACGGCCAGCGCCGGACCCAGCGTGCCCAGGACCCGCAGGCGCAGCTCCAGGCTCTCGGCGGCCTTGGCCGCGGTGGAGCGGACGAGCTCCCGGGCGGCGTTCTCCCGGGCGTCCCGGGCCGCGTCGCCGGCCGGCGTCAGGAAGGGGTAGATCCCGCTCATGAGCCGTCACCGCCGAGCACCACGATGGCCTCCTTGGCGTGGACGAGGACCACGTCGCCGACCCGTGCCTCGACGAGGGCGACGCTGACCTCCTCGGTGCCGCAGCCGGTCTCGACGAGGGCGAGGCCACCCGGCCGCAGCTCGGTGACGTGCACCGGCACGGCCGTGTCGGCGCACGTGACGCAGGTGCCGGTGGTGCCGCCGGTGATGGTGTCGGCGGGCCGGGCGGGCGGCGCGAGCCCGGGGTCGTCGAGCAGCACGTGGACCAGCTCCCAGAGCAGGTGGTAGGCCGTCACGTGGACCTCCCGGGCGATCAGCGGGTCGTCGCACCGGGCGGCGATCACGTGATCCGCCACGACACCGCCGAGCGAGCCGTCGCCGTACCCGGGCGGGCGGTCCTCGCCACAGACCGAGCCCGGTGGGGCGGTCGTCAGGGCGATGGTGAGCATGCCCAGCTCGCGGGCCGCCGCCAGCCCGGCCAGGACGCGCCGGTCCCGCTCGCCGGCAGGAACGCCGAGCGCGATGTCCTCCGGCCGCCCGAACGTCTCGACCTGCCGGGCGAACACGGCCTCCGGCCCGCCGGACGCGGCGAGGCCGCCGAGCGCCGCGGCGTCGCCGGCCAGCGAGATCGCCGGCAGCGCCCGCTTGCCCACGATCACGGGGTGGGTGAACTCGACGGCCACGTGCCCCGCGTCGGCCGCCGCCGCGCCGTCGCCGAAGGTGATGAGCCGTCCCCCGCGCCGGAAGCGCTCCGCCATGTCCCCGGCCGCGCGGACGATCCGTCCGGCGTCGCGGGCCAGCGCCTCACCGGGCGCGGTCCGGCGCGCGGCGGCGAGCTCCAGCAGGCGGTCGGGTGTCCCTGGTTCGATGGCCATGCGCGTCCCCCGTGGTGGTGCCTTCGCAGCCATGCTCATCGGCGCGGGGACGCGGCCGGGGCTCGTGCGTGCCCGCGTCCCGTCAATCTTGGGGAACGTTTCAGTTGCGCGGCGGCCGCCGCCTTATTCGACCAAACGCTTGCTCGGAATGCGGCTACGAGGCGACAATGCATCCGTTGTGAAACAGGTTCTAACAAGGAAGACCCGTCCGGGAGGAACCGACCATGCGCGCCGCAATAGTCCACGAGCCCGGTGCCGCCCTCGAACTGCGCGACGACGTCACGGTCGCCGGGCCCGACCCCGGCGAGGTCAGGATCCGCGTCCGGGCGACCGGCGTCTGCCACTCCGACGTCTCCGCGCTCAAGGGCGTGCTGCCCACCTCCTTGCCGGCCGTGCTCGGGCACGAGGCCGCGGGCGAGGTGGTCGAGATCGGCTCCCGGGTGACCGGGCTGGCGCCGGGCGACCACGTGGTGCTGTCGTTCATCCCGGCCTGCGGGACCTGCCCCGACTGCCTGGGCGGCCAGCCGTACCTGTGCATCACGTACGTCCTGGAAGGCTTCACCAAGCCGCGCTTCCGCCTGGCCGGCGACACCCCGTGCTTCGGTTTCGGCGGCGTCGGCGCCTGGGCCGAGGAGCTCGTCGTCCCCGCCCAGGCCGCGATCAGAATCGACCCGGACGTGCCGTTCGAGCTGGCCGCGCTGCTGAGCTGCGCGGTCGCCACCGGTGTGGGCGCGGTCATCAACACGGCCGGGGTCGAGGAGGGCGCCTCCGTCGTCGTCATCGGCGCGGGCGGCATCGGGCTGTCGGTCATCGAGGGGGCGCGGCTGGCCGGCGCGGCGACCATCCTGGCCGTGGACCCGGTCGTGGCCAAGCACGAGCTCGCCAAGGGCTTCGGCGCCACCCACGCCACCACGCCGGACCAGATGGAGGCGGTCAAGGGACTGCTCACCGGCGGGCGCGGCTTCGACCACGCCTTCGAGGCCGTCGGCCGGTCGAGCACCGTGAAGGCCGCCTGGCAGGCCGCCAGGCGCGGCGGGAACGTCGTGGTCGTGGGCGCGGGCGCCGCGGACGACCAGGTCGAGATCGACGCCTTCTCCCTGCTGTTCGACGGCAAGAACATCCTCAGCTCCATCTACGGCTGCTCCGACCTGCGCCGCGACGCCAAGCGGTTCGTGGACCTGTGGCGGGCCGGCCGGCTGGACCTGGAGAGCCTCATCACCCGCCGCATCCGCTTCGAGGACCTGGCCGACGCCGTCAAGACCCTGGACAAGGGCGGGGACGTGATCCGCCAGGTGGTGCTCTTCGACTGACGGCGCCAGAACGGGCTCCATGGTGTTGCCGCGGCACGGCGATCCTCACCGCGGCTCCCCTACCTGGCAGCGCCTGATCGATCCGTGCGCATGAGGGCGGCGGCGACGGCGGTGGCGGCCAGCAGCGCGGCGGCGAGCAGGCCGGCCGACCGGGCGGCGGACACGTGCCCGGCGCCCTGCGCCAGGCCGCGCAGGAAGGCGCCGCCGAGGACCGCGGTGCCGAGCGTCGCGCCCAGTTGCTGGACGGCGTTGAGCAGCCCGGCGGCCGAGCCGGTCTCGTGCGGGCGGACGCGGGACAGCGCGGCGGTGAAGAAGGGAGTGGTGAACAGCCCGTTCCCGGCGCCGGCGACGGCCAGTCCCGCGGCCACGAGCCACCCGAGGCCCCCGGCGGACTTGTGGTGGGCGATGAGGGTGATCGCCAGTCCGGCGAGCGTGACGGCGAGCCCGGCGAACATCAGCCGCGGCCCGTACCGGGGCACCAGGCGGGCGCCCGCGACCAAGGAGGCCACCCCCATGGCCGCCGACCAGGGCAGCAGCGAGAGCCCGGCGGTCACCACGTCGCGGCCCAGGCCGAGCTGCACCTCCAGGACGACCACGAGCGTCAGGCCGTTCATCGCCGCGAAGAACAGGGCCGAGGTCGCCAGCGCGGCCGGGAAGCCGCGGTCCCGGAACAGGCTCACCTCGACCAGCCCGTCACGACCCGCCCGGGCCCGGCGGCGCTGGTGCAGGCCGAACACCACGGACAGGACCACCCCTGCCGCCGCCATGGCCCAGCCCGCCGCCGGCCCTCCGGCGGCCTCGCCCCGGATGAGCGGGTACACCAGCAGGCCGGTGCCGAGCGCCGCGAGCACGGTCCCCGTCCCGTCGAGACGCGGCCGGCCCGGGCCGCCCGCCGTACGGGGCTCTCCGGCCGGCATCAGGGGGACGACGGCCAGCACGGCGGCGGCCAGGGGCACGTTGACCAGGAAGACCGATCGCCATGACGAGCCGAGCAGGTCGGCGTGCGTGAGCACGGCGCCCAGGACCGGCCCGGCGACGGCGGCCAGCCCCATCACCGGCCCGATGCTCCCCATGGCCCTGGCCAGCTCGGCGCCGTCGAACATGGTCCGGATCAGCCCGATGGTCTGCGGGATGACCAGCGCGGCGGCGGCGCCCTGGACCGCGCGCAGGCCGATCAGCGTCCCGGCCTCCGGCGCGAGCGCGCAGGCGGCCGAGGCGAGTGCGAACGCGGCCACGCCGGCGGCGAACACCCGCCGCCGCCCGGCCAGGTCGCCCAGCCGGCCGCCGGTGATCAGCAGCACCGCGAACGGCAGCGTGTACGCGGCGTTGAACCACGGGATGGCCGAGGCGTCGCCGCCGAGATCGGCGTGGATGACCGGCGCGGCGACCGTCACGATCGTCGCGTCGAGCAGGTTCATCGCCTCGGCGACGAGCAGGGCGGCCAGCCCGGCCCATCGCCACCGGTGGGCGACGTGGTGATGGAGCAGCATCGGGTTCCCTCTTCCTCGGAGTCGTTCCGGGGAACAGGGTCGGGCGGAGGGCGGCGGCCTTCCAGCCAGGCGGCCTGAGATGGTGATTTTCTCCATCTAGGACCCATTTTTGAGGAAATATGGCCACCATGGATGAGCTCGACCGTGCACTGGTCCACGCCCTGCACATCGACGGCCGGGCCCCGTTCAGCCGCGTCGCCGAGGTGCTGGGCGTGTCCCCGCAGACGGTGACGCGCCGCTACGAACGGCTCCGCCGCGAGGCGGGGCTGCGCGTGGTGGGCCTGGCCGACCACGGCCGGTCCGGCCACACCCAGTGGGTGGTCCGCCTCACCACGACCCCGTCCGCCGCCCGGACGCTGGCGCACTCGCTGGCCCGCCGCGCCGACACCTCCTGGGTCAAGCTGACCTCCGGCGGCACGGAGATCTTCACCATCGTCGACGCGCCGGACGCCACCCGCCCGCCGCTGCTCCACGACGTCCCCCGCAGGAGCGGGATCACCGGCGTCTCGGCGCACTGCCTGCTGCACACGTACCTGGGCGGCCCCGCGGCCTGGCGCGGCCGGCTCCAGAACCTCGACGACGCGCAGCAGGAGCGGCTGCGCCCGGCCCTGCCCGCCCCGTCCGGCAACGCCCCCCTCACACAGGCGGACCGCGCGCTGATCGACGCGCTGCGCCACGACGGGCGCGCCGGCCACGCGGACCTGGCCGCCGCCACCGGCTGGTCCCAGGCGACGGTGGCCCGCCGCCTGGCCGACCTGCGCGCCCGCGACGTCCTGTTCTTCGACGTGGAGATCGACGCCGCCGCCTACGGGGTCACCACCCAGGCGCTGCTCTGGATGGCGGTCGCGCCCGCCGACCTGGAGCGGGTGGCCACCGCCCTGGCCGGCCATCACGAACTGGCCGTGGTCATCGCCACGACCGGGACCACGAACCTGCTCGCCCACGCGCTCTGTTCCGGCCCCGCCGACCTGCACCGCTACCTCGTCCACCGGCTCGGTGCCCTCGACGGCGTCCGCACGCTGGAGACCGCCCCCGTCCTCGCCACCCTCAAGGCGGCCGGCCACCTCCCCGCCGACGGGGTGCGTTTGGCCAGGTCATAGCGCGGACAGGGGTGACAGGGGAGGAATCGACATGAACGATCAGCAGGGCGGGGGCGAGCAGCGGGACGTGATCACCGTGCTCGTGACGGACCATCGCGAGGTCGAGCAGGTGTTCGCGGAGCTGGAGACGATGATCGGCGCCATCGGGGAGCGGCCGCAGACCCTGGCCGAACAGGTCGTCATCGAGCTGGTCCGCCACTCGGTGGCGGAGGAGGCGTACCTGTACCCGGCGGTCCGCGAGCACGTGCCGGGCGGCGACGAGCTGGCCGACAAGGAGATCGCCGAGCACGCCGAGGCCGAGGAGACCATGAAGCGGCTGGAGCGCCTGGAGCCGGGCGACGACGACTTCTGGCCCGTCCTGGAGGAGCTGATGAGGGAGATCCGCCATCACATCCAGGACGAGGAGGGCGACCTGTTCCCCCGGCTGCGCGCGGCCTGCCCGCCCGAGGCGCTCACCGAGCTCGGAGCCAAGGTGGAGCGGGCGAAGAAGCTGGCCCCGACCCGACCGCACCCGTCCGCGCCCGACAAGCCGCCCGCCGACAAGCTGCTGGCGCCCGGTGCGGGGCTGATCGACCGCCTGAGGGACGCCCTCACCGGCCGCGGCCGCTCCTGACGCCCGCCCTGCTCCCCTCCCCCCGGTTTCCGGCCGCGCAATCGGGACATCTATAGTCCCCTTATGCACATGGGCGAGGGAGTCGAGTGGGGTCTGCACTGCTGCGTGACCCTGGCCTGGCTGCGCGACGAGGGGCCGGTGTCCATCCGCAGGCTGGCCGCGTGGTTCGACCTGCCGCAGGAGTACCTGAAGAAGCGCCTCCAGGCGCTGACCCGGGCCGGCATCCTGGCCTCCACCCCGGGGGCCAGAGGCGGCTTCTCCCTGGCCCGGCCGCCGGAGCGGATCACCCTCATGGACGTCGTCACCGCCCTCCAGGGGCCCTCGGAGCTGTTCCGCTGCGCCGAGATCCGGCAGCGGGGCGTGGGCGGCCAGGGCTCCGGGCACGATGTCAGCCGGCCGTGCGGCATCTCGACGGCGATGCGCCGCGCCGAGCTGGCCTGGCGGCGTGAGCTGGCCGCGCAGACGATCGCCGACCTCATGGCCCTCGCCCCGGAGAGCGCCGAGCGCACCCGGCGCAACTACAGCCGCATGACCGGCTGACCCCTTCCCTCCACCTTCCCTCCACCGTCCCCCGAGGCCGGGTCCATCCGCCGGGCCCGGCCCGTTCACGAAAGGAAATCGGGATGTCCGATGTCCTGGTTACGCCGCGCCCGCACGGGCTCCGCCGGACCCTGATCCTGGCGCTCGGCACGTTCGCCGTCGGCACGGACGCCTACGTGGTGGCCGGGTTCCTCCCGGCCATGGCCCGCTCCCTCGGCGTCTCCGAGAGCGCCGCCGGGCAGTCCGCCACCGTCTTCGCCGTCACCTACGCCCTGCTCTCCCCCGTCCTGGCCACCCTCACGTCCCGGCTCCCGCGCCGCCCGCTCCTGGCAGGCGCGCTGGTCGTGCTCGCGCTGGCCAATCTGGGCTCGGCGCTGGCGCCGAACTACCCGGCGCTGATGGTCACCCGCGTCGTGGCCGCCGCCGGCGCGTCCGTCTTCACGCCGAACGCCGGGGCCGTGGCCGCCGCGCTGGTCGCGCCGCGGCAGCGGGCCCGCGCCCTGGCCGTGGTGGTCGGCGGCCTGACCGTCGCCACCGCCGTCGGCGTCCCCCTGGGGAACCTCGCGGGCAGGCTGCTGGACTGGCGGGCCGCCCTCGCACTGGTGGCGGCCATGTGCGCGGTTGGCGCGGCGGGCGTGCGCGCCGCCCTGCCGCCGCTGCCCGGAAACCCGCGGGTGCCGCTGCGCGAGCGCCTGGCCGCCCTGCGTCAGCCCGGCGTCGTCGCCGTGCTGCCGCTGACCGTGCTCGGCCTGGCCGCGAGCTACGGCCTGTACGCGTACACCGTCCCGCTGCTGCGCACCCTCGGCGCCGGGCCGTCGGCGGAGACGTGGCTGCTGTTCCTGTACGGGGCCGGGGCGGTGGCCGGGAACGCCGTGGCGGGCGCGGCGGTCGACCGGCGCGGCCCGATCCGGGTGCTGGCCACCGGGTACGCGGGGATCGCGGTCGCGCTGGCCGCGCTGGCGTGGACCGCCCATGCCGGGGTGCACTGGCTCCCGCTCACCGCGCTCCTGGTGGCGGCCTGGGGCGCGAGCACCTGGTCCCAGACTCCGGCCCAGCAGGTACGGCTGATCTCCGCGGCCCCGGCCGAGACCGCCGTGGTCGTGGGCCTCAACGCCTCCGCCATGTACGCGGGCATCGCCCTGGGCACCGCACTCGGCGGCGTCCTGCTGCCCTCGGGTCCCGCCGTCGCGTTCGCCGTCCACGCCGCCCTCACGGTGGCGGCCCTCGCCTACCTGGCCGCCACGCGCCGCCACCGCTGATCCTCCTGGTGGTCCCGTCCGGCCGGCGATCACCGGTGGCGCGGAAAAGGGCGCGGCATTAGGTTTGAATCACTACAGATGCGACACAAGAGGAGAATTTGCGTGGCCGACGAAACGCCTCTCCCCAGGATCGACATCACCAGACCCCATCAGGCTCGGGTGTGGAATTACTGGCTGGGCGGAAAGGACAACTACCCGGTCGACCGCGAACTCGCCGAGCAGCTCCGCCAGGTATATCCCGGCATGGAGGATATCGCCCGCCATACCCGTGCCTTTCTGGGACGCGCAGTGCGATATCTCGCCGAAGAGGCCGGAATCCGGCAATTCCTGGACATCGGCACCGGGCTGCCCACCGTGGACAACACTCACGAGGTCGCCCAGCGGGTCGATCCGACCTGCCGCATCGTGTACGTGGACAACGACCCCCTGGTGCTGGTCCACGCTCAGGCGCTGCTCACGAGCCATCCCCTCGGCGCCTGCGACTACATCGAGGCCGACGTCCGCGACCCCGGCACCGTCCTGGACTTCGCGGCCAAGACCCTGGACCTCAGCCGCCCCACCGCGCTCATCCTCCTGGGCGTGATGGGCACCGTCTTCGACGACGACCAGGCGTACGCGCTGGTCGAGGGGCTGCTGGACGCGCTCGCGCCGGGCAGTCACCTGGTGTTCGAGGACGGCACGAAGACGGTCAACCCGGACGCCGCCGCCGAGGCCGAGCGCCTGCGCGACGAGGGGAAGGTCTACTCGTACCGGCTGCGGACCCCGGAGGAGATTTCCCGGTTCTTCGACGGGCTGGAGCTGGTGGAGCCGGGCGTCGTGTCGGTGTCGCGCTGGCGGGTGGAGGCGGGCGTGTTCGGCGTGCCGGACGAGGTGGACGCCTTCTGCGGCGTCGGCCGCAAGCCGTGACGCCGGTCGTGCGGACGCGGGCGCTAGACCCCGGCGGCGAGCAACCGCAGGATCGACGGGGTGGCGGCCGAGGGCCGCGCGTGCACGACCAGCTGGTCCAGCAGGTGCTGGTACGGCAGGACGTCCTGCCTGCGGCTCAGGTACTGCGCGCCGGCGATGTGCTCCAGGTAGACGACGTCGTCCAGCTCCGCCGGGGCGAAGCGCAGGATGGTGACGGGCCCGGTGCCGCCGACGTGGCCGCCGGAGGCGAACGTGAGCACCTGGATCGTGATGTGGGGCAGCTCGGCCAGCGTCGCGAGGTGCTCCAGCTGGGCTCGCATCGTCGCGGAGTCGGCCACCTGCCGGCGCAGGGCGCCCTCGTCGATCACCGCCCACAGCTTGGGCGGGGCGGCTGAGAGGAGGATCTGCCGGCGGCGCATGCGCACCCCGACCCGGCGCTCGATCTCCTCGGCGGGGCTGCCCTCGTGTCCCTGCCTGATGACCGCGCGGGCGTACTCCTCGGTCTGCAGCAGGCCGGGCACGTACTGGATCTCGTAGGTGCGGATCAGCGACGCGTCGCGCTCCAGCCCCAGGTAGTCCTCGAACCACTCGGGCACGACATCGCGGTAGTCGTGCCACCAGGCGGGCGCGTTGGCCTGCTCGGCCATGGTGAGCAGCGCCGAGCGCTCGGCCTCGTCCGCGCCGTACAGGGTGAGCAGGTCCGCCACGTCGCGCAGCTTGAAGCCGGTGCGGCCGAGCTCCAGGCGGCTGATCTTGGAGTGGGAGCCCCGGATGAGGTACCCGGCCTCCTCGCGGGAGATCCCCCGCGCCTCGCGGAGCCGGCGCAGGTGCGCGCCGACCAGAATCCGCAGCGCCGTGGGCCCGGAGCGACGGGCCTCTCTGCCGGTCGCGCTTTCCGGCACTCCGGTGTGGGGAGTTCCGGCCACGTTCCCCCTGTCGTGAGCGGACGGCATAACGCTCCAAATCAGCAAATCGCGGCGGCCCGACCGGACCATCCTGCCACGCCGCCGGACCGCGTGGTCATATTTCCCGGCGACCGGGCATTTCACCACAAATGACGCACCAGTCCGCCTTCGGAGCGCCGCGAATTCCGTTCGCGTGGCAGATTCTCACCTTACGCGTCTTGTGCCCGAGCTCTGCGGGATCCCCCGCGGCCGTTACGGGGGACACGCCGCAAATCCGCAGGCCAACGAGTATCTCCAGCCGACATCGCGCCGGCCGTCATCGTGGTGAGACTTTCGATCTGTCCCTCGCCTCGCCTCTCACCAGGCAGAACCGCCTGACCGAGGCGTGGGCAGATTGGAGATGAGATGTCCCGACTCGCAGGACGGACGATCAAGGCCGCTACGACGGTGGGCGCCGGTGTCGCGCTCGTGACCGCGCTCACGGCCGCGGCGGGGCCCGCCGAGGCGACGCGGGCCCGCCCGCCCCTGCCGCTCCGCACGGACGCGGCCTTCCAGAGCGAATGCCTCGCCACCCACAACGCCTTCCGCGCGCGCCACGGCGCGCCCGACCTCACGACCGACCAGAGACTCGTCGACCACGCCAGCCGGCGCGTGACCGAACTCAGCCGGTACGAGGGCCTCCAACAGGCCGGCGGGGATCCGGGGTACGGCCAGAACGTCCACTGGTTCCTGACCTCCTCCGGCCGGGCGGCGACCTGCGCGGACGCGGTGAAGAAGTGGTACGCCGGCGTCGGGTCCTACGACTTCCGGGCGCCGGGGTTCTCCTCCCGCACGGGCTTCTTCACCCAGGTGGTCTGGAAGGGCACGACCCGGCTCGGCTGCGCCCGGGCCGCGGGGCCGGGCACCCGGGGGTACGAGACGTACATCGCCTGCGCCTACCAGGCGCCGGGCAACGTGTCGGGACGCTACGCGCAGAACGTCCTTCCCGTGAGGTGACCGTGCCACGGGACCGGCCGCCCGTCACCGTTCCGGCGGGCGGCTCCCCGGGAGACGCTCGCCGGAGGCGCCCACGGCCGGGGCGCCCACGGCCGGATCGGCCCTGGCTGGATCGGCCCTGGCCGGATCGTCCGCGTCCAGGGCGCCGACCATGCCGCACAGGGCCGTGACCAGGTCCTCGCCGAGGCGGCGCCAGGCCCCGGCCGCCGCCTCGGCGCGGGCGCGGCCGGCCGCCAGGTCCGTCTCCAGCTCGGCGCACATGTGCACGATCAGCTGGCGGGTCATGGCCTCCCGGCGCGCGGTCGCGCCGGGGTCGCGCTCCGCCCTTCCCGCGTTCCCGGCGCGTACGGCCACTCCCCCGGCGTTTCCGGCGGATTCGGCCGCTCCTCCGGCGTTCCCGGCGCGTACGGCCGCCCGCGCGGCGTGGATGGCGTCGTACAGGCGGCGCAGGGACGGGGTGTCCAGGTGCGCGCGGACGGCGTGGTCCCGCAGGGCGGGCTCGACGACGATCTGGGCGAGGAACCGGGCGTACCAGGACGGGGTGCCGAGATCGATCTGGTGCTCGATGCGAGGCAGCACGGCGCAGCGGAGCTGGTCGCGCAGCGACATGCCGGCCGGGTCGCCGAGCGCGCTCATCATGGCCAGCCGGTGCCGCTCGATCGCGTCGGCGTGCTCGGCGAGGACGGCCTTGATGAGCGCGTCGCGCCCGGTGAAGTGGTACTGCACCGCTGACTTGTTGCGCTGCCCGGCGGCCTCGCCGATCTGCCGGATCGACACACCGGCGAGGCCCCGGGTGGCGTAGAGCCGCTCGGCGGCGCGCATGATGAGGCTCCTCGCGGCGGCGGAGCGCGGCGAGGACGCGCTCGCCGGAGCGGGCGGAAGCGCCCCGTTCCGGTCCGCGACGACGCTCACGTCGTACGTGTTGCTCATGCTCTTCGCGTCGTGCTTGTGCTGCATGCCGAGACCGTCACGGTCGTCGTGACCCGCTCACCAGGTCACCCAGACGTTCTCCAGGCCGCCCGACAGCAGCCCGGTGCGCAGGCGCAGCGCCTCGGCGCCGTCGCGCAGCGCGAGCGTGGGCAGCCGGCGGGTCAGCGTGTCCAGCACCACCTGCAGCTCCAGGCGGGCCAGCGGCTGGCCGAGGCAGAAGTGCGGGCCCGCGCCGAAGGTGAGGTGCTGGTTGGCGTTGGTCCGGTGCGGGTCGAAGCGGTCGGGGTCGTCGAACTTGCGCGGGTCCCGGTTCGCGGCTGGACGGCACGGGATGAGGGTGCTGCCCGCCGGCACCGGGACGCCGCCGACCTCGAGGTCCTCGCCGGCGACCCTCGGGAAGCCGACCACGCTGAGCGTGCTGTCCAGGCGCAGCACCTCCTCGACCGTGCCGGGGATGAGGCCCGGGTCGTCGATCACCGCCTGGTAGCGCTCGCGCTCCGACAGGAGCATCGCGGTCATGATGACGATCATGTTGGACGTGGTCTCGTGCCCGGCCAGCAGCAGCGCCCGCACGGTCGCGATCAGCTCCTCGTGGCTGAGCCGGCCGTCCTCGCTGTCGAAGACCTGGGTCAGCTCGCTGAGCAGGTCGTCGCCGGGGTCGGCGCGTCTGGCGTCGACCAGGGCGGACACGTACGCGTCGAACTCCTCGTACGCCCGCTGCACCTCCTCCTGGGTGTGGCGCGTCAGGGTCAGCATGACCTGCGACCAGTGCGCGAACCTGTCCTGGTCCTCGGCCGGGGCGCCCACCAGGGCGCAGATGACCTGGACCGGCAGCGGCAGGCCCAGCCGGGCCGACAGGTCGGCCGGCGGCCCGGCCTCCAGCATGGCGTCGACCAGGTCGTCGGCCATCCGCTGCACGCGGGGCCGCCACGCCTCGATCTTCTTGATGGTGAAGGAGCGGGTGAGCAGCCGCCGCCACCGCCGGTGGCCCTCGCCCTCGGTGATGCTCATGGTGTTGCGGGCGAACAGGCCGCCGTCCGGCGTGGTCGCCACCCGCGCGGCGTCCTGCCCGCCGCGCCGGAAGCGCGGGTCGGTGAGCAGCGCGCGCACGTCGTCGTAACGGGTGACGAGCTGGGCGGTGTCGCCGCTGGGCAGCCGCACGTGCGCCACGGGACACCGCTCCTGCAGCTCGCTCCACTCGCGCGGCGGCTCCAGAGTCTCCTTCCGGTCGAAGGGATAGGTCGGCACGGACTCGGTCATGACGCCCCCTCATGTCGATGTCTGATCATGTTCGACGTTAAGGCAGCCGCCTTAATAAGACAATCGCCTTAACGCGGTAAAATCGTTTCGATAGGACTGCCGGGCTTGCGCTATGATCATGCGGGCCCTGTGCGCGCCAGAGCCGGCACGATCCGGCGCCGGCCTCCGCCGACCTCCATCCCGCACGACGCGCCCGACCCGCACGGCCCGCCGACGCCCGCCCGCTCACCCGCCCATCCGGCACGCGGCTCACCGCACGAGGAACGCCCACCAGACGAGGAACGATGTCGAGCATCAAAGAGGTCGCGCGCCTCGCCGGCGTCTCCGTCGGCACCGTGAGCAACGTGCTCAACCGCCCCGAGCTGGTGGCTCCCGAGACACGACTGCGGGTTCAGACGGCGGTCACCCAGCTCGGCTACGTCCGCAACGGCTCGGCGCGTCACCTGCGGGCCGGGCGCAGCAGGACCATCGGCGTGGTCGCGCTCGACCTGTCGAACCCGTTCGTCATCGACGTGCTGCGCGGCATCGAGAGCGCGGCCGAGACCGCGGACCTCAACGTGATGGTGGTCAACAGCAGCAAGGACGCCACCCGCGAGGCGCGGCTGCTGGAGATGTTCGAGGAGGAGCGCCCCTTCGGGGTGCTGATCACCCCGGTGAACGCCGAGGGCCAGGAGCAGCGGCTGGGCAGGCTCGTGTCCCGCGGCATCCCGGTGGTGCTGTTCGACAGCTCGTCGCGGCACGGCCGGGGGTGCGCCGTCGCCTCCGACGACGTGCTCGGCGGCCGGCTGGCCGGCCTGCACCTGCTGGAGCGGGGGCATCGCCACATCGCGTTCGCGGGCGGGCCGTTCACCGTCCGCCAGGTGGAGGAGCGCCGCCGCGGCCTGGCCGGCGTGCTGTCACCGGCGGACGAGCTGACCGTCATCCCGCTGCCGGACCTCACCGTGGGCACCGGCCGCACGGCCGGCAGGGAGATCGCCGCCCGGCCCCCCGGGGACCGGCCGACGGCCGTGTTCTGCGGCAACGACCTGGTCGCGCTCGGGGTGCTGCAGGAGCTGACGCAGTACGGCCTGCGGGTGCCGGACGACGTCGCGATCCTGGGCTACGACGACATCGACTTCGCGGCCGCGGCCGCGGTGCCGCTGTCGTCGATCAGGCAGCCGCGCGAGCAGCTCGGCCACACCGGCGCGCTCATGCTCCTGGAGGAGGCCAACCAGCCGGACTTCCACGAGCACCGCCAGGTCATCTTCCAGCCCGACCTCATCGAACGCGCCTCCACCGCCTTCACCCGCTGACCCTCGGCCGCGCCACCGTTCCTTCGGCATGAGCCCCTCGTGGAAGGCACCCACGAGGGCCTGGTTCAGGGATAGATCTTCCGGTGCTCGGCCAGCATCGTGACGTACTGCTCGATGCGACGCGCCCGCGTCTCCGGCTTCTTGGCGTCCTGGACGCGATACAGCACCGCGAACCGGTTGCGGCTGTCCAGCGTCGCGAAGAACGCCTCCGCCGCGGGATTGGCCGCCAGGGCATGGGCGAGGTCTTCCGGCACGGTGGCGCTGCGCGATCCGTCATACGCGGCGTCCCAGCGGCCGTCCGCCTTCGCGCGCTCGATCTCGAGCAGGCCCGGCGGCTTCATCCGGCCCTGCTCGATCAGCCTGGCCACCTTGTCGCGGTTGACCTTCGACCACTTGCTCCTCGGCCTGCGCGGGGTGAAGCGCTGCAGCCAGTGCCCGTCGTCGAATCCGTCCTTCTGCCCGTCGATCCAGCCGTAGCAAAGGGCCACATCGAGCGCCTGGAGGTAGTCCAGCGCATCGACGCCCGCCACCTTCCTGGCGAGCTTGAGCCAGATCCCCGGCTGTGAGGCGTGGTGAGCGCTGAGCCATTCTTCGAATGCCTCAGCCGAGGGGAAAGAGAGGATTTCTCGGTCGCGATCCATCCGCAGCAGTCAACCACGCCGCACGCTCGTGCCGCACTCAGGGCAGGCCGGTGCGCGGGAGATCGGTCAACTCCTTGCCAATACATGCTCAAATCGAGTTATAATCGTAGTATGGCGATTGATTCGGATGGCGGCCGTTGTGTCAGCACGGACATCGCCGCCGGGATCTCCCCGGCGGCGGCGCTGTTCCACTCCCTGGCCGACGAGACCAGGCTGCGGATCGTGCAGCGGCTGGCCCGCGGCGAGGCGCGCGTGGTCGACCTGACCACCCAGCTCGGCCTCGCGCAGTCCACCGTGTCCAAGCACCTGGCCTGCCTGCGCGACTGCGGGCTGATCGACTTCCGCGCCGAAGGACGCCAGTCGTTCTACTCCCTGACGCGTCCCGAACTGCTGGACATGCTGGCCGCGGCCGAGCTCCTGCTGTCCGCCACCGGGCACACGGTAACGCTGTGCCCGGTCCGCGAAGTCTCCGACGACGGACCCGCCGAGCTGGTGGCCGGAGCGAAGCCGGTGTCATGAGCGCGCTCGACCTGCCCGGCGTCGGCCCCGGCCGGGCCCGGCGTGACGCGCTGCGGCGCCGGATCCGGCTGCTGGTCGCGGCGACCATCACCTACAACGTGATCGAGGCCGCGGTGGCCATCACCGCCGGCACGATCGCCTCCTCAGCCGCGCTGATCGGCTTCGGACTCGACTCCGTCGTCGAGGTGGCCTCGGCCGCCGCCGTGGCCTGGCAGTTCTCCGCCGCCGACCACGAGCGCCGGGAGCGGGCGGCGTTGCGCGTCATCGCCCTCTCCTTCTTCGCCCTGGCCGCGTACGTGACCTTCGACGCCGTCCGCGCCCTGCTCGGCACCGGCGAGGCCGAGCACTCCACGCCCGGCCTGATCCTGGCCGCGCTCTCCCTGGCCGTCATGCCGTTCCTGTCGTACGCGCAGCGCCGCGCCGGCCGCGAGCTCGGCTCGGCCTCGGCGGTGGCCGACTCCAAGCAGACCCTGCTGTGCACGTACCTGTCCGGGGTGCTGCTGGCCGGGCTGGCGTTCAACAGCCTCTTCGGCTGGAGCTGGGCCGATCCCGTCGCCGCGCTGGTCATCGCCGCCGTCGCGGTGAAGGAGGGCCGCGAAGCCTGGCGCGGCGACGCCTGCTGCGCCGTCCCCGTACCCACCGGCGGCGCCCCGTCCGCTGACGCCGGCGAGCCCGGGACGTGCGGGGACGGCTGCTGCTCCCCCGCCGAGGAGAACACGTGACGATCGGCCGCCCGATGCCCGACCGGACTGGGCCTGGTCATGGTCCTCGGCTGTGGTTGGGGGGTCGGCGGCTTCAGGCGTCGGGGATCCAGTTGCCGTGGAAGCCGAGCGGGACGCGCACGGGCAGGTGGACGCGGGCCACGGGCGGTCCCGTGAAGTCCTGGGCCGAAAGGATCACCAGGTCGGAGGCGCCCCGGTCGGGGTCGGCGACGTAGGCCATCAGGTACCCGTCGTCCTCCTCGCCGCCGCCGGACGGGTCGGCGACGAACGCCGCCTCCCCGACGGCGGCGTCACGTGCGAAACCGTGCACCTCCGTCGTGCCACGTCGCAGGTCGTGCTTGACCAGGGCGTTGGCGAACGCCTCGTCGGGGTGCGGGCCGTCGGGGGTGAACGGCACGCCGTACACCGGGCTCACCGCGGAGTAGCCGTAGCGGTGCGGGCGCGAGGCGAACGCGTCGTTCACGCGGGGGAAGTCCTGAGCCCGGTCGTCGATGCGGCGCTGGTCCACCCTGCCGCTCGCCGGGTCGATGGTCCAGCGGTCGAGCGTGGGCGAGATCGCGCCCGGGTCGGCGACGTCGACCGGCCCTTCGGACCTGATCAGGTCGACCGTGATCGTGGCGCCGTCGTCGTAGGCGTTGAGTATGTGGCTGACGTAGAAGGACTCGACCGGCAGCCAGCGGATGTCACCGCCCGCCCGGCGCAGGACGCCGACGCGTGCCTGGTGACCGGGATCCCACCGGAACAGCATCGCCGTCATGCTGAACGTCAGCGGGATGTCGAAGACGATGACGTAGTTCTCCGACAGCGCGAAGTCGTGCAGGAACGGGGTGTCACCGGACAGCGGGATGTCCGTCACACGGGTCACCGTGCCGGCGGGGTCGGTGACGATGTACTGCGCGAACGGCCGCCCGAGCGCATAGGCCAGGGAGTGCAGGTCGCCGGTGCGCGGATCCACCTTGGAGTGCGCGTTGGCGCTGGAGCCCTCGGGCGTGGCGGCCATCGGGCACGCGCCGATCGTGTCCAGCTCGTAGCCGAGCTCGTGAGGGAGCCCGCCGGCCTCGACGAGGGCGAGCGTGCGGCCGGCGTGGCCGAGCACGTGGACGTTCGGGGACGGCGGCAGGAACGCGGGCGGCTGCTCCCCGCGCTGCATCCTGTCCAGGGCGTCGGCGACCTCCGTCGAGCGGACCCAGCGGTTGCGGTACCACTCGGCGTGGCCGTCCCGGATGCGGACGCCGTGCACCATGCCGGCTCCGAAGGCGTAGAAGTGGGTGGCGGGATCCTCCACGCCCAGCGGGTTGGGTCCCATCCGGAGGTAGCGGCCCGTCAGGTCCGCGGGCAGGCGGCCCGTCACGGGCAGGTCGTAGGCGGTGACCTCCTCCTTGACCGGGGCGAAGTGGCCTTCGACGTAGCGGTTGCGCCGGTCCTCGGCGGCGTTCTGCATGGCGTTCTCCTCGTTCGGTACGGTGTACGACCGGAACGGTACCCTGCGCACAGGGGGTGACCAGCGGTTCAGCGAGTCGCGATCGCTCCTGTGCTAGGGCACGATTCGGCGCTGTCACGGCCTCCACCAGGCAGGCGATGGCATCCTTCGCGGGAGGCGGCCGTACCCTCTGTCCTAGGACAGCAGTCACTTGCGGCGTGAGGAGACGATCGACCATGGACCGGTCCGGGGCCGCGCCGCCGTACCTGCGGATCGTCGGTGAGATCAAGCGGCGCGTCGAGGCCGGCGAGCTGCGGGCCGGCGACCGTGTTCCCTCCACCAGGCAGGTCGCCGAGCAGTGGGGAGTGGCCCCCGCGACCGCCGCCAAGGCGCTGAACACGTTGCGGCAGGAGGGCGTGGTGGTGGCCATTTCCCGGGTCGGCACCGTCGTGGCCGAGTCCGCGCCCCGCTCGTTCCCGCCACCCCGCGTGCCGGGCGCCCCGCGCCGCAGGGAACGGCGGCAGCCCGCCCCTTCGGCCGCCGCCGACGGCAAGCGGGAGCGGATGGTCCGCACGGCGATCGCCATCGCCGACGCCCAGGGGTTCGACGCGGTGTCCATCCGCAGCGTCGCGGCCGCGCTCGGCATCCCCACCATGTCGCTGTACGGGCACGTGCGCGCCAAGGAGGAGCTGGCCGCGCTCATGGCCGACACCGCGTTCGGCGAGCTGGAGCTTCCGGCGATGCCCCCGGCGGGCTGGCGGGCGCGGCTGGAACTCGCGGCCCGCCTGCAGTGGCGGCTCTACCTGCGGCATCCCTGGCTGCCCCGGCTCGTCTCGCTCACCCACCCCCAGCCCATGCCCAACATGCTCAGATACGGGGACTGGGGGATGGGTGCCCTGCGGGAGCTGGCGATCGAGCCGGATGCCGGCAGGTTCGTGTGGTGGGCGGTGTGCAACTACGTCCGGGGGACGGCCACGAACCTGGAGCCGCAGGCCGAGTCGGAGCGGCACACGGGCCTGTCCACCGGGGAGTGGTACTCCGCCCACCTGCCGAGGTTCCGCGCCGGCATGCCTTCCGGCGCCCTCCCCACGCGGCCGGCGTCCCCGGGCGATCAGTCGGCCTTCGACCTGACCGGGTTCTTCGAGAGCGGCCTGCAGCTCCTGCTCGACGGGGTCGCCGTGCTGATCGGCCGGCAGCGCCTGTCGTAGGAACGCGCTGCGCGTGGCCCCACGCCGCCCTTCCTGAGGAACGTCTTCTGACGTGCGTCACCGCGTGGGGCCTGTGTCTCTCCCCCGCGCTCACCCTGTGCCCCACTCGGACAACGTGCCCCACTCGGACAACGCCAGGTCCACGAAAGCAGCGGGATGGTCCAGGTGGAGGAAGTGGCCGGCGTCCGGCCACACCACGGTCGTGGATCGGTGGTGCCCGGGCAGTCCCGCCTCCCACCGCGCCGCTTCCGGGACATTGTGGACGGCGAGCACCGGGCACGTCCGCCCGGCCAGGTAACGCTCGGATTCCCGGCGCACCCCGAACGCGCCCGGCAGGGTGTACATCCCGGCGTAGCACTCGGCCAGCACGTGACCGGGTGTGGCCAGCAGCCGCTCGGCGATCGGCGGGGGAAGCGGCCCGAGCTGCCGCGACGCCGCGGCCGCGCCGTCGGCGCGCAACGCCGCCAGCCGGCCGGGGATGAGCCGCTCCTCCGCCTCGTCCGCGCCGTAGGCGGGGGCGATGACCACCAGCGCGCTCACCAGCTCCGGATGCTCGACGGCCAGCGCGGTGACCACCTGGGCGCCCATGGAGTGCCCGATGGCCAGCACCGGCTCGTCCAGCAGCGGCAGCAGGTCACGGGCCAGGTCAACGGGCCGGTATCCGGTCGCCGGAGCCGGGGACCTGCCATGGCCGCGCAGGTCGGGGGCGATCACCCGGCGCTCGCCGAAGTCCAGCGCGTGCCACACCCGGTGGTCACCGCCCCAGCCGTGCACCAGGAGCAGCGGAGGTCCTTCACGCCCCCGGGTCTCCGCGTACACGTTCACGCGTCGTACCGGATGTGCTCGAACCGCGCGGCGCAGCCCTCGCCCGCCAGGTCCTGCACCCAGAGTCCGACGAACGCGCCGGTGAAGCCGAACGAGCGCACGTGACCGTCGACGAACTCGTCGGCGTGCTCGTCCGACAGGATCGTCGCGTCCAGCTCGGGGCCGTCGTTGAACCGCACGACCGGCCCGTCGAACTCCACCCGCAGCCTGACCTCGGGCCCCGCCGGCCCGAGCAGGTGCTCGGTGCGGGTGCCCCGGTCGCTGCTGGTCAGCACCAGGCCGTCGGTGGTCAGTGCGAGGTAGTGCCAGTTGCGTGAGTTGTAGTACGCGGTGATGCCCGCCGATTGATGGACGCTGCCCGGCTCGAACCGCATGACCGTCTCAAGGGAGCACCTGTGCGCCGTGACCGGGCGGGCGACCAGGCTCGGGCTGCGCAGGCCGTACGGAGACTGGCCGCCCTGAACGGTGAGGCCGCCGGGGCCGGCGACCAGCCAGTCCGGTGAGGCGGGCCGCCGCAGCGTGCTCCACTCCGGTCCGAGCCCGCCCGGGGAGTCCTCGGTCACCGGCCACGGATGGGCGGGCAGCGCCGGCGGGACCACCTCGACGGCGGGCACACCGCCCGCCACGCGCGGCCAGCCGTCCTCCCAGACCACGCGCTGCAGCGCGGTCTCACGCCCGAGCACGCACCTGCGGTTGTGGTACGGCCGGGCCATGAGGTGGGCGACGTACCACTCCCCCGTCTGCGTCCGCACCAGGCAGCCGTGCCCCGCCTTCTGCAGCTCCAGGCTCGGGTCGTGCCGCGAGGTGAGCATCGGCCCCGCCGGATCCTCCTCGTACGGCCCGGCGAGCGAGCGGGACCGCAGCACGGTGATCCCGTGCTCGAAACCGGTGCCTCCCTCGGCCACCATCAAGTAGTACCAGCCGTCGATCCGGTAGAGATGCGGGCCCTCGGTGACGTTGCGGTTGGGCAGGATCAGCTCGGGCTCGCCGCCGTCGAGGGGTTGCAGCTCGATCCCGGCGAACCCGCGTCCCGGCCGGGAGTCGAAGACCATGGTGAGCAGCCGGCTCCGGCCGTCCTCGTGGTAGAGGGCGGCGTCGAAGCCGCGGCCGGGCAGCCGTACCGGGTCCGACCACGGCCCCTCGATCGAAGGGGCGGTGATCAGGTAGTTGGCGATGTCCTTGTATCCGAGGGCGTAGTTGTCCATCACGCCGTAGACGAGGTGGAACAGCCCGTCGTGGTAGGTCAGGTCCGGCGCCCAGACGCCGCCGGAGTCGGGCACGCCGGACAGGTCGAGCTGCCCGCGCCCGGTCAGGATGCCGCCCAGCGGACGCCAGTTCACCAGGTCGCGGGAGTGGTGGACGCGTACGCCCGGGTACCACTCGAAGGTCGACGTGGCCAGGTAGTAGTCCTCCCCCACCCGGACGATCGACGGGTCGGGGTGGAAACCGGGCAGGACGGGATTGCGGATCATGCGAGCTCAGTTCTCCAGGTGGAGCACCACGGTGCTGAGTGGTCCTACCTCGATCGGGCGGCCGAGGGGAACGCGGCGGCCGGTGACGAGATCACGGGCGTGGCCGGAGCCGGTCACGTGCATGGTGCGAGGGCGGTCTTCCGAGGTGTTCATGCCGATGAGGTATGAACCGTAGGAGCATCGGTAGAACTGGGCCTTGCCGACGAAGAGCTTCTCGACCCCGGGGAAGTCCACGCCGAGCGCCGGGTCGGGCACATCGGCGGGGTGCGGGCCGACCTTGAGGACCTCACCGGCGAAGCCCTGGTGCAGCTGGGGGCCGGGCGGCGGGAAGCCGCCGGGCGGGATGTGGGAGGCGGCGGGGTCGTTGATGGCGAAGTTGAAGCAGACCCAGTCGGCCTCGGTCCAGGTGTCGCCGGTGGGCGTGACCTGGCACTGCTGGCGGATGGTGGCGACCCGGTGGGTGTCCGGGGTGATGTGGTGGACGCGGGCCAGGTCGTTGACGGCCTGCCGGGCGCGCCAGTAGAGGGAGACGTAGAGGATCTCCGCGCCGTTCTTGATCGCGACGACGCCGTTCTCCTCGTCCGAGAAGACGAAGCCGGGGGCGTCCCAGTCCATGGGGAAGCGGGTACTGGCCGGGGGAAGCGCCTGGAAGCCGGGCCAGTCGCGCTGGAGGAGGCGTAGGGCGCTCAGCCCGACCCGTGACCAGGTGTTGGTGAGCAGCAGGCCGAGGTGGCCGAAGAGCTGGTTGTCGGCGACCATGCGCTGGGCGTGCCCGGCGATCGAGGGGTCGCCGAGCACGGCCGCGGCCATGACGGGATTGCCGTCCCAGGCCAGCCGCTGGGCGTAGACGACGTCGCCCGGATAGTGGTCGTCGCGCCAGCCGACGGCGGCCTCCATGCGCATGGTGCGGTAGCCGTCGTTGTCGACCTCGGGATAGCGGAAGACGGCCCGCGCGTTGATCATCTTGACCAGCTGGGCCGTCAGCTCCGGGTCCTCGACCCCGTCGAAGCGAGTGACGGCCTCGTGGAGCAGGACCAGCCAGTCGGTCACCTCACCGTAGTTCCCGACGTACCCCAGCTCCCTGGTCAGGCCCTTCCTGGTGACCTGGTAGAAGTGCTCGCCGAGGATCTTGCTGGGGTTGCCGGCGGCGTCCTCATGGCCGAGGAACGGCTTCAGGCCGACGGCCTGGTGGATGTAGTCGCGGGCCTTCTCCTCGGCGAGCGGCGCCTTCTCCGGATTCATCAGCATCAGGGCGCGGTTGCAGCGGTAGATGCCGAGTGCGCAGATCTGCACCTGGTTGCTGTAGTGCGGCATGTGCTGACGCCAGTACGAGATGGACTCGGCCAGCATCCTGGTGTAGGCGTCCCGCCGTACCGGCAGGTCACCCTGGTCGGGCTGGGTGGCTCCGTCCAGCGGCGTGACCTCGACGTCGTCGAACCAGGCGGTGCCGCCGCCCTCGACCCGGAGGTCCAGCCGGAGCTCGACGGCGGCGGCCGGGGTGGTCAGCTCCGCGGTGATCCGCGTCCAGTCCTGGGTGCCGACGGGTGCGTGGAACTTGTTGTCGGTGCCGACGACCTTTCCGGCTGCGTCGTAGAAGAGCACGTCGAGGTACGCGCCCGGGGCCACGACGTCCTGGGTCCTGACCCAGACGCTGTAGCGATGCCTGCCCTGGCCGACGAGGGTGCGGTTCTGCGCGGTGTTCCAGCCCGCGGCGGCGCCGGCGGCGGCCGTGACCTTGACCGAGCGGGAGCCGCCGCGCTTGACCGCGTCGTCCCAGAGCCAGGTGGCCGTGCCCCGCCAGATGGCGGTGTTCCAGGAGGCGGGGGCCGTGCCGCCGCGCTCGAAGCCCGGGTTGGGCGCGCCCACGGCCCGCCCGCCGACCGGGCGTTCCAGCCGGTCGCCTAGGACGTCACGGAGCAGCAGCAGCGCCATGCCGACCTTGGCGAAGCCCTCCCACTGCTGGTCGGAGCCGGTCAGCACGGTCGGGTCGGTGAGCCACTTGGTGTAGCGGGCGTCGACGGCGGCCAGCACCTGGTCGATCGCGTCCGGGTTCCGGTGGGCCGGGCTCTCGGGCCAGTGATAGCCCTCGGCCAGCCCCTGGAAGGCCCAGGAGTCGAGCGAGGCGGGGTTGCCGTCGAGCCAGTTGCGGTGCTCGGTCAGCACCCTCGCCTTGATCTGCTCCAGCACCTCGCGGCCGGGTGCGGGCCGGACGGGCGCGTTCGGCACGGGACCCTGGACGCCGTCGCCGGGGAAGTACGGCTCGGCATGGGTGTAGATCCGGTAGAAGGGGCGGCTGGGCTTGTCCATCGACCGGTAGAACTCGGCCGCGTTCTGCCCGTAGCCCCAGATCCGGCCCATCGACCTGATCTCCAGCGTGACCCGCTCGCGGTCACGCGTCATCGCCTCCGGCAGCGGGAGCGTGTGGTAGTGGAAGCGGCCCGGCGCGTGGGCGTCCAGGCTGAGGATGTCCAGCGGGTCGACCGCGCCCAGGTGATAGTGGCCGACCTGCCTGCCCTCGCAGAAGAGCTGCAGCCGGGACTGGTCGGCCTCGCTCGCGGCGTGGTCGTCGCCCCAGAGCTTGATCGTGACGTACGTGGTGCCGCGCGGCGCGCACCTGACGGCGAAGGAGATCGTGCCGCCCCAGACCCCGGCGGGCTCCTGGGGGTGGAGCACGCGGGCGGACCGGCCGAGTCCGCCCGATACGACCTCCGAGCGGTCGGCGGTCACCGCGTGGGCGGCTTCGGAGGCCTTGTCCCCGAAGACCACCACGTCCAGCGGCTCGTCACGGCGCGGCGCGGCGGCTGCGGCCTCGCCGTTCCATAACCAGGTGGCGGCGGCCAGCGCGCCGGAGGACGCCAGCACGGCTCTCCGGCTGAGGTGGTGTGCCATGGGTCACTGACCCTTCAGGTAGGCGTCGGCCTGCTTGGCCAGCTCCGCCTGGACCTTGGCCAGGCCGGCCCGGTCCAGGGCCTTCTTCAGCTTGTCCAGCCCCTGGTCGACATCGACGGCGCCGATGAACAGCGGGTTGGCGAACTGCGTCATGGCCGCGGTGATCTGGGTGTTCTCGCGCTTCACCGGCTCGGGGTCGGGGACAAAACTGGCATACGGATCGACGGTGAAGTTGTCGATGTCCTGCGCCCAGTCGAACCAGGTCGCCTCGGACGCGGTCATGCCCTTGACCCGGCGCTCCAGCTTGGCCCGCCAGGAGAGCCCGAAGCCCGGGAACGTGTAGGTGGACAGCATCTCGTACTTGTCGTCCCCGATGGGGTTCCAGTCCTTGCCCTGGACGCCGTAGGTGATCAGGTCGTGGTTGTCCTTGATGGACAGCCAGTCCTCCAGTTGCATGGCCTTCTCGTTGTTCTGCCCCTTGGCGTTGAGCACGAGGAAGTTGTCGGCCTGGAAGGTCTGGTACGGCTTGGCGTCCTTGCCGCCCTTGAGCGGCATCACGTTGGCCAGCGTCGCCCCGGGGACGTTCTTGGCCAGCTCGGGGAGCAGCTGCGAGGTGAGGCCGTCGGTCATGGCCCAGGCGGTGGCGAAGCGGCCGGCCTTGAGCTGGGATTCGAGCGCCTTGGAGTCGAGGGTGAGCGCGTTCTTGTTGATCAGCCCGTCCTGGTAGTACTTGCGGACCAGGCGCAGCGCGTCGACCATGCCCGGCGCCTCCCAGAACGGCACCGGGTGGGACGAGCCGGTCTGCCTGCCGTCGGCGGCGAGGACGAAGGCGAGGGACTCGCCGGTGAAGGAGACGATGCTCGTTCGGGGGTTCTCCCACATGGAGGGGTTGAGCCAGCCGACCGGGTTCCACGCGACGAGCAGCTTGGGCATGCGGGAGTTCACCCCGATGGGGATGATGTCCTTGTTCTTCTGCTTGACGGTGTACCAAAACCTCTCCAGTCCGGAGAAGTCCGTAATCTCGCTCATTCCGTACTTGTCGGCAAGATCCTGGCGAATGGCGAAGTGGTGGAAGCGAGCGACCGAGTTGATCTGCGGGAGGCCGTACAGCTTGCCGCCCCAGCGGTTCAGCTCGATGATCTTCGGGTCGATCGTGGCGGTCAGGTTGGGGTACTTGCCGCTGGACAGCAGGCCGCTCAGCTCGACGATCGAGCCGCTGGCCGCGAGCTGGGACATGTTGAGCCAGCGCGCCTGCAGCGCGGTGTCGAACCTCTCCCCCGCGGTGAACTTCAGCAGCGCCTGCTGACCGTAGTTGGCCCACGGGATGAACTGCGGCTTGACGGTGAAGCCCAGATCGGCCTGGAGCTTCTTGTTGACCTCGGCCAGGACGGCGTCCCAGCCGGCCGGCACGTCGCCGGGAAGCAACAGGCTCAGCGCGAGCGCTCCGCCGCTCTGCGCGCCGCCGCCGGCCTGCGGCTTCTGGTCCGAGCAGGCGGCGAGGAGGGCGGCGAGGGACAGGCCGCCGCCGGTGGCCAGCAGGCGGCGCCGCGACATGATGGGGTGGGACACGGTTACTCCTGAGATGCGGGGAGCGGAATCAGCCCTTGGTGGCGCCGAGGGTGATGCCCTTCACGAAGTAGCGCTGGGCGAAGGGGTAGGCGAGCAGGATCGGGCCGATGGTGACGGCGGTGAGGGCCAGCCGGAGCTGGTAGACGGGGGTGGCCGCCTCGGCGAGCTGCGGCAGCATCTGCGTGAACGAGACGTTGGAGATGAGGTTCTGCAGCACGAGGGGGAGCGGGAACTTGTGCACGTCGTCGATGAACAGCAACGCCATGAACCAGTCGTTCCAGTAGTGCACGGCGTAGAAGAGGCCGATGACGGCCAGGATCGGCTTGGACAGGGGCAACGCGATCGTGAAGAAGATGCGCAGCTCCCCCGCGCCGTCGATCTTGGCCGATTCGAAGATCGACTCGGGGAGCTGGCGGAAGGCGTTGACCTGGACGAACACCAGGAACGGCATGACCAGCAGCGGCAGGATCACCGCGAAGTAGCTGTTCTGCAGCTTCAGGTACTGCGTGACCAGCAGGTAGAGGGGCACCAGGCCGCCGGAGAACAACATCGGCAGGTACGCGAAGACGGTCAGCGGCCGGCTGATGCCGGGCAACCGGCGGGCGATCACCCAGCTCAGCCCCGAGGTCACCGCCAGGGACAGGGCCGTCCCCACGACCGTGATGAAGACGCTGGCGACGTAGGCGTCCAGCACCGCCGGACCTGTGAAGATCATCTTGTAGGCGGTGAGGTCGAAGGCGGCGGGGAACAGGCTGTACCCGGTCGTGGCCAGCTGCGACTCGCTGGTGAACGAGCCCGAGATGATCATCCAGAACGGGATCGCGCAGGCGAACACGGCGAAGGCCACGCCGATGACGCTGACGACGGTGAACGGTTCCAGCTTCTTGGCGCTCACAGGATGCTGGTCTCCTTGGAGTACTTGCGCTGGATCAGCACCGCGATCACCACGAGGACGAAACCCACCACCGACTGGAACAGGCCGACCGCGGCGGTGGTGCCGAAGTCGCCGAGCTGGCGCAGGGCGCGGAAGACGTAGGTGTCGATGACGTCCGTGCTGTCGAACAGGGTGCCCTGGTCCCCGACGATCGCGTAGATGGTCCCGAAGTCGCCGTAGAAGATGCGGCCGACCCCCAGCACCAGCAGGACCGCCGTGGTGGGCTTCAGCAGCGGGAGGGTGATGCGCCAGGCCATCTGGGCCCGCGAGGCTCCGTCGATCATCCCGGCCTCGTAGACCTCCTCGGGGATGCCGGTGATCGCGGCCAGGAAGATGACGCTCAGGTAGCCGCCGAGCTGCCAGATCTTCACCACGGTGAGGATCCACGGCCACGGTCCCGGCTCCGTGTACCAGTCGACCGAGGGGAAGCCGAGGCCCCCGAGGGCGTCGTTGACGGCCCCGCCCCCGCCGGTGGTCCCGGCCAGCAGCACCTGCAGGATGATGCTGATCACGACCGGGGAGACGAAGTAGGGGAAGAAGACGACGGACTGGGAGACCCGCTTGAAGAAGGTGCTGCGGATCTCGTTCAGCATGATCGCCAGGATGATGCCGGCGGCCAGCGTCGCGGTCAGGAAGAGGATGTTGAGGAAGAGGGTGTTGAACAGGATCCGCGCCGCGTCCCCGGACTCCAGGAAGTAGGCGAAGTTCTCCCAGCCGTTCCACGGGCTGTCGAAGATCCCCAGATTGACGTCGAACTGCTTGAACGCCACCACCAGACCGGCCATCGGCAGGTAGTTGAAGACCAGGAAGTAGACGACCGCCGGCAGCGCGAGCAGCCCGATGATCCCGTTGGTGCGGGCCGCTCCGAGCCGGACACGGCGCCTGCCCGGCGGCCCGGAAGGCGGTCTCGTCTGAGGCTCTGGCCTCGTCTGTAGCGTGCTCATCACCGAAGTCCCGTCGCGAGGCGGCAGCAGATGGTTTCGACGTTGATAGAAACCGGTAGCTGCGAACGCTACGTCCGAGCGGCGGGCACGTTCAAGGTTGCGTTACGGAGACGTTACATAACGACCTCAAAGGACCTGAGCATCCTGGTACGGGGCTTGCTTGATCCATCACGGCGGACCGTTGACCATGTGCAGCCGTGCTCCTAGATTAGAAACCGGTCTCTATCCGAATGGAGGGCTTTCCCTGTGTCCCCACGCCCCAAGGCGCTGTTCGCCATGAGCGAGGAACATCTCGCCCTGCTCTTCCCCGCGCCCCTGCTGCGGCGGCTGGACACGCTGGCCGACATCGACGTCTCCCTGGTGGCCGAGCGCTTCGACGATCCGCGCCTGCCGCTGGCCGACATCGAGGTCCTCCTCACCGGCTGGGGCTGCCCGCCGCTCGACGAGGCGCTGCTGGCCGCCGCCCCGCGCCTGCGCGCCGTGCTGCACGCGGCCGGCTCGGTGAAGAGCCTGGTCACCCCCGCCTGCTGGGAACGCGGCCTGCTGGTCTCCTCGGCCGCCGCGGCCAACGCCGTCCCGGTGGCCGAGTACACCGTCGGCGCGATCCTGCTGGCCGGCAAGGGCGTCTTCGCCCTCAACGAGCGCTACCGGCGCGAACGCGCCTTCACCCTGGCCAAGATCGAGCAGGGCATCGGCAACAACGGTCGCCGGGTGGGCATCGTGGGCGCCTCCCGCATCGGCCGCAAGGTCCTCGAACTGCTGGCGCCGTACGACCTGGATCTGTGCCTGTACGACCCGTACACGCGGATTCCGGGCGTGCCGCAGGCGTCGCTGGAGGAGCTGCTGCGCCGCAGCGACATCGTCAGCCTGCATGCCCCCGCCACCCCCGAGACCTGGCACATGCTCGACCGCGAGCGGCTGGCGCTGATGCCGGACGGCGCGGTGCTCATCAACACCGCGCGCGGGTCGCTGGTCGACACCGACGCGCTGGTCACCGAGCTCAGGTCCGGGCGGCTGTCCGCGATGCTCGACGTCACCGAACCGGAACCGCTGCCGTCCGACTCGCCCCTGTTCGACCTGCCCAACGCCTTCCTCACCCCGCACATCGCCGGCTCGCACGGCAACGAGCTGTCACGGATGGGCGCCGCCGTCGTGGCCGAGCTGGAACGGCTGAGCGCCGGGCTGCCGCTGGCGCACCGGGTGAACCACGCCGACCTGGACCGAGTGGCCTGAATGGGACGGCGCGGCCTTCCGGATCGCCGGGGGTCGCGGCTCCGTGTGGCGCGGGAGCGCGTCGTCCGCGACAATCGAGCTGCTTCGACGCGCCGTGTCCGCCGGTCTTCCCGTCCGCTGCCGAGACCGGCCCGGCCACGCTTCGCGTGGTGCTGCGCGAGCCGTGCTCAGCACCACCGCTTCGCCTGACGACTGAGGAAAGGTGCGCCTTGCCACGAAAGCCGGGAAATCCACAGCACGCCGCGCCCACGCCGCGGAAGGCTGCCGTGGACGACGACGAGCGCGCCACCATCCGTGACGTCGCCGCCCGGGCCGGGGTCTCCGCCTCCACCGTCTCCCGGGTGATCAAGGGCGACTACCCGGTCGCGCAGGCCACCCGCACCCGTGTGCTCCGCGCCATGCGCGAGCTGGACTACGTCCTCAACGTGCACGCCCGCGCCCTGTCCGGAGCCAGCACCCAGATGGTCGCCTTCGTGCTCGACGACGTCACCGGCCCCTCCTTCGCCTACGTCGCCAAGGGCGTCGAGCAGCAGGCCACCGCCGAGGGCCGGCTGTGCATGGTCTGCACCACGCACGGCGATCCGGAGCGGGAGCTGCGGGTGGTGGAGGCCATGCGCGAGCAGCGCGCCGACGCGGTGATCCTGGTCGGCGGCGGCTCGGCCGACGACGCCTACCGCCGGCGCATGACGCACTTCGCGCACGCCCTGGACAAGGCCGGCTCCCGGCTCGTGCTCTGCGGTCGTCCGCCGCTCGGTGACGACGTGCCGACCACCGTGGTCGAGTACGACAACGAGGCCGGCGCCTACGCCATGACCAGCCACCTGCTCTCCCACGGCCACCGCCGGATCGTCTACCTCGGCGCCGCCACCGCCGACGACCAGAACACCACCAAGATCATCCGCGTGCGGGGTTTCCGCCGCGCGCACGAGGACCACGGCGTGCCCCACGACCCGGACCTCGTCCTGCCCTGCTCCTTCTCCCGCAGCGCCGGCTACGAGGCGACCAGGCGCCTGCTGGCGGCCGGGACCGAGTTCACCGCGATCTTCGCGGGTACCGACATGGTGGCCGCCGGGGTGCTGGCCGCGCTGCGCGAGGCGGGTGTGCGGGTGCCCGAGGACGTGTCGGTCGCGGGCTACGACGACATCCCGCTCGCCGCCGACCTGGTGCCCGGACTCACCACGGTGCACATCCCCACCGAGGAGCTGGGCCGCACGGCCGTACGGCTGGCGCTGGACCTGAGCCAGCCGCAGCATGTCGTCCTGGGCACGCACATCGTGGTCCGCGGCTCGGTCGGCAGGAGGGCTGTCACGTCTCACTAGTCTCCGGCGCGGCCTGACCATGAGCACGGCGTCGGCGTCCCGGCGAGGACCAGGCTCCCCTATCGTGCGGCAGGCGGAAGGTGCCCGGCGGGTCAGGCGGCGGCGGTCAGGCGGGCCTCGGTCGTCTGCGTCAGCACGGCGCGTGCCACCGCGTCCGCCTGGCGGAGCATGGCGGCGTCGTCTCCCGGGCGGGCGAACCCGGCGGCGCCTCCCGCCGTCCACGGCCCCAGGGCGAAACGGCGGGGATGAACGTCGCCCGCCCGGCCGACCATCCGGCGGTCCGTCAGGCGCACGTCCAGCAGTCCCCGGGTGTCCCGGCATTCGCCCCGGGCGTACAGACCGGCGATCAGCGGGTCGGCGGCGCGGCTCACGTCCGGCTCGGGCAGCCGCGCCTCGACCAGGACCCGCGCGCTCACCGAGCCCGGCACGGCGGTGCCGGACGCGCGCCAGCCGGCGAGCCGCTCGTCCTGCTCCACGCGGAGGCCACCGCCGAGGAACCTGACGACCCCCGCCCTGGCCAGCGCCCGCAGCTCGGCCAGCCGGGACACGGGGGGACCGCCGGCCAGGAAGCGGAACAGCCGCTCGAACCACGGATCGGGCGCCCTGTCCGCCAGGACGGCGCGGGCGGAGAGAAGGCCGTGGATCATGGCCAGGTCCGCGCTGTTCGCCGGGTCCGACCGCCGCTCCAGTCCGGCGGCCAGGTAGCCGTGCATCCAGCGTTGCAGCCCGGCCAGGTCGCCGAAGCGCATGCCGTGCAGCGGCCGTTCCAGCCGGTCCAGGTTCAGCCGGTCCGCGACGCGGGACACGGACCTGGTGACCAGCGCCCGCATCTCCTTGCCGCCCCACTCGGCCCGTTCGAAGACGGCCTCGAAGGCGTCCCAGCCCATCCGGGTCCGCCCCGGGTGCGCGGCGAACAGCTCGTGGTAGTACGTGTACGCCAGCTCCTTGGCGACGGCCTGCCGCAGCTCCTCCGGCGGGGTGGCGGAGGTGAGGAACCTGGGCAGGACGGGCGGCGGACCGGTGCGCAGGCGGCCCGGCGCGGCCTGGTACGGCACGCCGCGCCGCGAGCCCACGTACAGCAGCGGCTCGGCGCCGCCGGGCAGGTAGACGAGCTCGCCCCCGCGCCCGCTCGTGAACCGGCCGCCCCGCTGCGAGGCGAGCAGCGCCACGAGCCCCGCGAACGCCTGCCCGGCGCCGCGCACCAGCACCGGCTCGCCCGCCGGGAGCTGCTCCGGACCGGGGCCGGCCGCGTCCCCCGAGGGCAGGTACAGGAGCCCGTGGCGGGCGGCGAAGGCGGCCTGCCCGGCCTCGTCCGGCGACGGCCGCACGCCGTGATGTCCCTGCGCCAGGATGACCGCGTCGGCGTCCAGCCGGGTCCCGCCGGACAGCTCCACCCGCTCCCGGCCCGCGGCTCCGGTGAGCCCGACCGCCCGTTCCCGGTGCAGGTGCACCCGGACGCCGCGCGGCGCCCCGCGCACGGCCCGCTCGAACGCGTCCGCGGAGACGGTCACGTCGCCGGCCGCCGAGGTGGCGAGGAGCCGCTCCGGCTGTCCGGCGCTCCACACGCGGCCCGCGCCGTGCGGGTACGGGTCCACCATGTGCACGTCCAGGCCGCCGTCGCCGATCAGGTCCGGGGCGTCGGCGCAGATCCGTTCGAGCACGCACGTGCCCGCGGGCCCGGCGCCGACCACCACGACCGCGGCCGGCCGCGGCCTCCCCCGTTCCGCGTAGCCCTGTTTCATGATCATGAAACTACGCGGACCGCGGGTGATTGTCAACATTTCCTACTTGATATGCATGTTTTCGGTCAGAGCCGCTCCCCCTCGGTGTCGAGGCGGGTGAAGGTGGCGGCCCGGACGGCCGCGCGGGCGGCGAGGACGTGCCCGTTGCACACCTTGGTCTCCGTCCCGGACGAGTCGGTCACCTTCCAGGTCACCGGCTCAGGGCATGGCCGACCGGCCCGATCGTCGTTCCAGGTACGGCGGCACACCCGGCAGGTGGTGACGCCCGCGCCGGCGGAGAGGGTGTTGCCGTGCTCGGGGCAGACGCCCCACGGGATGCCGCAGGGCTGCTCCGGCTGGGACCGCAGCCTGGCCAGGTCTCCGGCCGCGCGCTGAAGGTCCTCGCCGCCCCTTGCCAGCCAGTCGGCGGCGTGCCTCGCCGCCCGGAGCCGGTCGCTTTCGGGTGAGCCGGCGGGTTCGCTGTCGCACAGCGACCGGACCTCGGCGGCGAGGGCCTCGGCGCGGCTCGCGAGATCGCGCAGTTGCGCGGGTGTGACGGTCAAGATGCCTCTCATCTCATCAAGACCGCCGTGGTGGCGGCCGGGAGGTGGTTGCGATGCTGCGTGCGGTGACCGCGGCGCCCCGTGGCCGCGTGACGACGCGGTGGTTCGACGTCTCCCCACCTTCATGATGCCTCCGCGCCGGCTGCGGCGCGCCGCCGTGGCGGGTCAGACGGCGCGGCCCTCCCAGGCCCAGGCGGCGATCTCGACCCTGTTGCGGGCGCCGAGCTTGGCCTGGACCCCGGCGATGTGGCCCTTGACCGTGCTCAGCGAGATCGACAGCTCGGCGGCGATCTCCTGGTTGGTGCGTCCCCGGGCGACGGCCCGTACGACCTCGGCCTCACGCTCCGACAGCGGCCGCGAGGGCGGGCGGGCGGCGCTGCGGGCGTCCGCGAGGCGGCGCAGCAGGCGCAGGGTGAGCGACGGCGAGATCAGCGCGTCACCGGCGTGCGCGGCCCGGACGGCCTCCACGAGCAGGGCGGGGCCGGCGTCCTTCAGCACGAACCCGGCCGCGCCGCCGCGCAGCGCGCCCTGGACGTACGCGTCGAGATCGAACGTGGTGACCACGACCACCCGCAGCGGGTCCGCCACACCGGGGCCCGCCAGGGCGCGGGTCACCGCGACGCCGTCGAGGCGGGGCATCTGGACGTCCACGAGGCACACGTCCGGGCGCAGCTCGCGGGCCAGCGCGACGGCCCGCTCGCCGTCGGCGGCCTCGGCGACCACGCTGATGCCGGGCTCGTCCTCCAGGATGATCCGCAGGCTGGCGCGGACCATCGCCTGGTCATCGGCCAGCAGCACCCTGATGGTCATCCGCGCTCCCGGGGAGGGAGGGGCAGCGTGGCCCGCACGGCCCAGCCGGCGGCGTCCGGGCGCGGGCCGGCGGTGAACGTGCCGCCGAGGGCGTCGAGACGCTCCCGCATCCCGGCCAGGCCGTACCCGCCGCGGTGCAGGAAACGGGCCGGTGCGGGCGGGGCGTCGTCGGTGACCTCGACGGTGAGGGTGCCCTGGTCCTGGGTGACGCCGACCGTCACGGTGCGGGCGTGGGAGGCGTGGCGGGAGACGTTCGTCAGGGACTCCTGCACGATCCGGTAGACGGTACGGGCCACCTCGGGCGGCCACACCGGCTCCTCCTCGGGCAGGGTCAGGCGCACCGGGGGACCGGCGAACCGCTCCACCAGCTCCCCCAGCCGCGCGGGCGGGTCCGGAGGAGGCGCGTCGTCGCGCAGCAGTCCGACGGCGCGGCGCGCCCCCGCCAGCGCGTCGGAGCCGGCGGCCTCGATGTCGGCCAGGCAGTCCTCCACCCTCTCCGGGTGCCTGCGGGCGACGACCCGGGCGGCCTGGGTCTGGAGCACCACGCTGGTGACATGGTGGGCGACGACGTCGTGCAGCTCCCGGGCCAGCCGCAGCCGCTCGTCCCGGCGTACCCGCTCGACCGCGGCCTGACGGCGGGCGTGCAGCAGGCGCGCCCCCAGGCCGAGGCCGACGGCGGCGAGCCACGCCGCGCCGTTGAGCACGGCCACGGTGGGGCGCCCGGAGAAGGAGGCCAGCGCGCCCGTGGCCACCGCCAGCCCGCCCGCCGCGACGGCCCCCGCCTGCCGCCACGGCAGCGCCCGTACGGCGGAGCCGGTGAGCACGGCCAGGGCCAGCGCCATGGCGGGGCCCGGCTCGGCGGGCAGGTGGGCGAGGCGGGCGGTCAGGACGGCCGCCGCCGCCACCGCCAGGCCCGCGACCGCCGCCCGGGCGCGGTGACGGCGCCGCAGCAGCGCGAGCCCGCACACCACCGCCCCGGCGGCGGCCCCGAACCACCACGACGCGCCGCCCCAGCTCACCGCGATCCGGTACGCCACGAAGACGATCGTCCCCGCGAACAGACCGCCCAGCCCGGCCTCCACCACCCGCCCGCGCACTGCGGCCAGGTCCGTGGCGGGGCCGGCGAGGCGCGCGAAGATCACGCCGTTCAGGTTAGAGGCCCGCGCGCCTCCGGTGAACCGGCCGAAAGTACGGTCCCGTCCGGCCGAACCCTGCTTTCGACCGGTGCCCCGCCCGAGGTCCCCACCCGGAGGATCGCCCCATGCCACCTGAGATGTCACCTGAGATGTCACCTGAAGCCCCCTCCCCGGCTGCGGGCAGGCCGCGGATCGCGGCGCTCGACGTCGTGCGCGGGTTCGCGCTGTGCGGGATCCTGCTCGCCAACGTCCAGCCGATCGCCAACACCGGCCCCGCCCTCGGGAACCCCACGGCCGTCCCGATGAGCGCGTGGATGGGCCTGTTCGTGGAGCAGCGCTTCTTCCCGATCTTCTCGCTGCTGTTCGGCGTCGGGTTCTCGCTGCTGCTGCGCTCCGCCGGGGAGCGCGTCGAACGGCCGCGGCTGCTCCTGCTGCGCCGCCTGCTGACGCTGCTCGCCATCGGGCTCGTCCACATGTTCCTGCTGTGGCGCGGCGACATCCTGTCCATCTACGCCGCCGTGGGACTCGTGGTGCTGCTGCCCTCCACGTGGCTGCCCCGGTGGGCCGTGGCCGGGCTGTCCCCGGTGCTCCTGGTGGCGGCGCTCCTCGGCAACGGCGGCCCCGCGCTGGTGCCGGGCCTGTTCCTGCTGGGCTCGGCACTCGTCCGGTACGGGGTGGTGGACCGGATCGAGTCGTCGACCAAGGGGCCCGCGGCGGTCGGCCTGGTCCTGCTCGCGGGGGCGGTCCCCGCGTTGTGGGCGCAGGAGAGCCACGGGCCCGGCCCGGTCGCCGTCTGGTTCCCCCTGGCCGGGTTGCTCCTGGCCGGGGTGTACGTGTGCGCGCTGCTGGTCCTGCTGAGGACGCCGCTCCGGCCGGCGTTGCGGGCGGTGTTCGCGCCGCTGGGCCGGATGGCGTTGACGAACTACCTCACGGCCACGCTCCTCGTCCTCGCGGCGAGCCGGCTGCTGCACGTGGAGTACGCCTCGTCGTGGACCGCGGTGTACGTCACCGCCGGCGTCGTCCTGCCGGCCCAGTGGCTGGCGTCTGCCCTGTGGCTGCGCCGCTACCGGCAGGGGCCGATGGAGTGGCTCTGGCGCTGGGCGACCTGGGGCAGCCGCCCGCCCTTCCGCCGCCACGGCGGCTGAGCCGGCTCCGGGAGTCAGCTCGCCCGCGGGCGGGCGCGGACGTGCAGGCGCTCGCCCTGCGGGCCGAACAGGCTGAGGACCTCCGCCGGCTCCGGGCCGGGGTTGGAGATGCGGTGCGGGAGGTGGGTGTCGAACTCGGCCGCCTCGCCCGCCGTGAGGACGAGGTCGTGCTCGGCCAGTCGCAGCCGCAGCCGGCCCGACAGCACGTACAGCCACTCGTAGCCCTCGTGCGTCTTCGGCGTGGTGTCGCCGGTGGGCGTGCCGGGCGGGAAGATCTGCTTGAACGCCTGGAGGCCGCCCGAGCGGCGGGTCAGCGGCAGGAACGTCACGCCGTGGCGGACGATCGGCTGCGGGCGCACGCGGGGGTCTCCCGTGGCCGGCGCTCCGACCAGGTCGTCCAGCGACACCTGGTGGGCCTTGGCCAGCGGCAGCAGCAGCTCCAGCGTGGGCCTGCGCCCGCCCGACTCCAGGCGCGACAGCGTGCTCACCGAGATGCCGGTCGCCTCGGCGAGCTGGTGCAGCGTGGTTCCCCGCTGCGTGCGCAGCGCGCGCAGGCGGGGGCCCACGGCAGCCAGCACCGCATCCTCGTCGTTTGCCATAACGGCAACAATACTTGTCGAACTCGCCACCCGCACGGCACCTTTGCCGCAACGGACCAACGGCAAGGAGAGCCGCATGACGGACGGGATGTACGACGTGGTGGTGGTGGGCGGCGGCCCGGCCGGGCTGAACGGGGCGCTGGCGCTGGCGCGGGCGCGCAGATCCGTGCTGGTGGTGGACTCCGGCGAGCCACGCAACGCCCCCGCCGCCCACATGCACAACTACCTGGGCCGGGACGGCACCCCGCCCGCCGACCTGCTGGCCGACGGCCGCGAGGAGGTGGCCCGCTACGGCGGCGAGGTCGTCACCGGCCGAGCCGTCACCGCGGCGCGCCAGGACGGCGGTTTCCTCGTGACGCTCGACGACGGCCGGGAGGTGCGGGCACGGCGGCTGCTGGTGACCACCG
The DNA here is from genome assembly GCF_044459125.1 of Nonomuraea sp. NPDC050383. Lineage (NCBI taxonomy): Bacteria > Bacillati > Actinomycetota > Actinomycetes > Streptosporangiales > Streptosporangiaceae > Nonomuraea > Nonomuraea sp. NPDC050383. The sequence goes on along the minus strand of NZ_JBITIP010000007.1, from coordinate 325,223 downwards.
GGCTCACCGACGAGCTGCCCGACGTGCCCGGACTGGCCGGGCGGTGGGGCCGCGAGGTGCTGACCTGCCCGTACTGCCATGGCTGGGAGGTACGCGACCAGCGGATCGGGATCCTGGCCGCCGGGCCGATCTCGACCCACCAGGCGCATCTGTGGCGGCAGTGGAGCCCGCACGTGATGCTGCTGCTGCACCAGGCGCCGGCTCCCGGCGCGGAGGAGGCCGAGCGGCTCGCGGCGCGCGGCATCACCGTCGTGGAGGGCCCGGTCGCGGCCGTGGAGGTGTCGGGCGACCGGCTCACCGGCGTGCGGCTGGCCTCGGGCGAGGTCGTCGGGATCGACGCTCTGATCGTCTCGCCCCGGCTCACCGCCCGCGCGGGGGTGCTGGAGTCGCTCGGGCTGAAGCCCGTGGAGGTCGAGATGGGCGGCCAGACCATCGGCGACCGCATCCCCGCGGACCCCACCGGGGCCACGGCCGAGCCCGGGGTCTGGGTGGCGGGCAACGTGGCCGACCCGCGCGCCCAGGTCATCACCTCCGCCGCGGCGGGGCTCAGCGCGGGGGCGGCGATCAACGCCGACCTCGTCGCCGAGGACGGCCGCGTCGCCGTCGAGGCGTACCGGCAGCAGATCGGCACGCTGTTCGAGGAGGCCGCCTGGGAGGAGCGCTACCGCTCCCGGCCCGCCGTGTGGAGCGGCCGGCCGAATCCGCAGCTCGTGACCGAGGCCACCGGGCTGGCCCCGGGACGGGCGCTGGACGTGGGCAGCGGCGAGGGCGCGGACGCGGTGTGGCTGGCCGAGCGCGGCTGGCGGGTGACGGCGGCCGACATCTCGGTCACGGCACTGGAGCGGGGCGCCGGCCACGCCGCCGCGGCGGGCGTCGCCGACCGCGTCGAATGGGTCCAGGCGGACCTGCGCGAGCACGAGCCCGCCGAGGGGGCGTACGACCTGGTGTCGTCGCAGTTCATGCACCTGCCGGGCGAGACGCGGCGGCGGCTGTTCGCCCGGCTGGCCGCCGCGGTCGCGCCGGGCGGGACGCTGCTGATCGTCGGGCACCACCCGAGAGACCTGCGGACCACGGCGAACCGCATGCACTTCCCGGACATGATGTTCACGGCCGAGGAGGTGGCGTCGTCGCTGGACCCGGCCGCGTGGGAGGTGCTGGCCGCCGAGGCCCGCCCGCGCCCCGCGGTGGACCCGGAGGGACGTGACATCACCCTCCACGACGCCGTCCTCGTGGCCCGCCGCCGCCCCTGAGCCCCGCCCTGGGGTCAGGGGGCCCGCAGGCCGCGGATCACCAGGTCGACCAGGGCCGTGAACTCGGCGTCGATGCCGGGCTGGTCCCACTCGCGGGCGTAGGCCGGGTCGTGGAAGCGGCCCGAGGCGTCGAAGACGGCGCGTGCCAGCACCTCCGGGGTCGCGCCCGCCGCCGCGAAGTCCCCCCGGTCGAGCCCCTCGCGGATGATCTCCGCGAGCTGTCCCGTGAGGTCGGCGCAGTGGCGGTCCACCACCGCGCTGCTCTCCCCCACCAGCACCATGTACGTCGCGAACAGCTCGGGATCGTCACCCACCTTGCGGCGCTTGGCCGAGAACAGCTCGGCCAGCCAGCGCCGCAGCCGCTCCTCCGGGGCCCCGGAGCCGGCCACGACGCCCGACAGCGACGCGGACGTCCGGTCGAGCCAGCGCTGGGTGACGGCCTCGCGCAGCGCCGTCTTGGTGCGGAAATGGCGGTAGACGCTGCCGTGGCTGACCCCGAGCGCGCGGGCCACGTCGACCACGGTCGCCTTGGCGGGGCCGTGGCGGCGCAGCACCTCCTCGGTGGCTTCGAGGATGCGCTCGGCGGTGAGGACGTCGATCGTGGCCATGGTGACGACCGTACCGGGTGCCGGCGTCAGCGCTCGCTGTCGAGGAAGGCCATCTGCGTCTCCGGGTAGCGCTCGCCGGCGGCGGCGTCGGCGGGCACGGCCCGCTCGACGGCGGCGAGGTCGGCCTCCTCCAGCGTGATGTCCAGCGCGCCGAGCGCCTCGGCCAGCCGCTCGCGGGTGCGGGAGCCGACGAGCGGCACGATGTCCGCGCCGCGCGAGAGCACCCAGGCGATGACGATCTGCGCGACCGTGACGCCCTTGCGCTCGGCGATCTCGCGCAGGGCCTCGACGAGGCCGAGGTTGTGGCGCAGGTTCTCGCCCTGGAAGCGGGGCGAGTGCGCCCGGAAGTCCCCGGCGGACAGCGTCCGGTCCGGCGTGAAGTGGCCGGAGATCAGCCCCCGCGACAGCACGCCGTACGCGGTGACGCCGATGCCCAGCTCGCGCGTGGTGGGCAGGATCCGCTCCTCGATGCCGCGGGAGATGAGCGAGTACTCGATCTGCAGGTCGGCGATGGGCGCGGTGGCGGCGGCCCGGCGGACGGTGTCGGCGCCGGCCTCCGACAGCCCGATGTGGCGGACGTACCCGGCCTGGACGAGCTCGGCGATGGCCCCGACGGTCTCCTCGATGGGGACGTCCGGGTCGACGCGCGCGATCCGGTAGACGTCGATGTGGTCCACGCCGAGCCGCTGGAGCGAGTACGCGGCGAAGTTCCGCACCGCGGCGGGGCGGCCGTCGTAGCCGAGCCACGCGCCGTCCGGGGCGCGCAGCGCGCCGAACTTGACGCTGATCAGGGCCTGATCGCGCAGCCCGGCCGGAGCCGTGCGCAGCGCCTCGCCGATCAGCATCTCGTTGTGGCCCATGCCGTAGAAGTCGCCGGTGTCGAGCAGGGTGACCCCGGCGTCGAGGGCGGCGTGGATCGTGGCGATGGACTCGCCGCGGTCGGCCTCGCCGTACAGGGCGGACATGCCCATGCAGCCGAGCCCGAGGGCGGAGACACGTGGTCCGGTCGATCCGAGTGTACGAGTGAGCATGAGGACTCCTTGCGGATGTGCTGCTGTCGTCAGTCCCTACCCACTATGGCATTACAGATGACAGATTTCAATTTTTGTCAGTTGGTGGTGGGGCAGGCCGGCGATGCAGCAGCCCGAACCTCGACCACATGGCCTCGGCCGCCTCGATGGAGGCGCCCGTGTGCGCCGGGTCCACGGCGGCGAGCTGCGTGACCAGCGCCTGCGCCACCGCGATGCCCGCGGTCAGCGACGGGAAGAACGCCTCGCCCTCCGCCGGCACCATCACCACCTCCTCGGCCGCCGCCGCCAGGGCCGGGCTCGCCGCGTCGGTCAGCGCGAAGACCCGCGTCCCGCGCGAGCGGGCCTCGTGGGCCGCCAGCACGGTGCTCTCGTACAGCCGCCAGAAGCTGATGGCGATCAGCACGTCCTCCGGGCCGAGGGCCGCCACGGCGTTGGCCAGCTCGGCGTCTCCCGCCGTGACGGCCGCGACGGGGTAGCCGGCCAGCCGGGCGTTGTGCGCGAGCGCCAGGCCCACGGCCGCGTAGCTGCCGTCGGCCACCACGACGGTGCGGCGGGCGGCGGCGACGGCCTCGGCGATCGTCAGCAGCACCCTCTCGTCCAGCCGCCGGGCGAGCAGGGCCAGCCCGTCGAGGTCGCGGCGCAGCGAGCGGGAGCTGGGCGAGCCGGCGCCGGCGTGCTCGGCGGCGACCTGGCCGGCGCTCAGCGACGACAGGTAGCGGGCGCGCAGCTCCTGCTGGAGCGCGGGCCAGCCGGCGAAGCCGAGCGCCTGCGCCGTGCGGGTCACGGTCGCCACGTTGACCCCGGCGAGCTGGGCCAGCTCGGCCGCCGAGCCGTAGGAGGCGCGGCGCGGCTGCGACACGAGCACGTCGAGCACCGCCGCCGCCTTGGGCCGCAGGCCGCGCCCCGGCACCCGGGCGCGCAGCCACTCGTCGTAGGTGTCGGTGCTGGGGTCCGTCACATGATCCTCCCTCGGCCGGGAGTCATGGTACGCGTTCGTAACAGCGAAAAAATGCAACAGACATTGCATACATGGAGATTTGCACTATACGTTGCCATAAACCACCGACCAGGGAAGGTGCCATGACCCTGCTCACCCGGCTGGACCGGCTCCCGCTGAGCCGTCCCCACTATCTCCTGCTGCTGATAGGCGGCCTCGGCTACACCTTCGACGGCATGGACTCCGCGGTGGTGGCGTTCCTGCTGCCCAGCGCGCAGCAGGAGTGGGGCCTCGACAACGGCCACCTCGGCCTCATCGGATCGGCCACGCCGTTCGGGTTCCTGTTCGGCGCGACCGTGGCGGGGCTGCTCGGCGACCGCATCGGCCGCAAGAAGGTCATGATGTACGCGCTGGCCTTCTACGCGGTCTTCTCCGTGATCGCCGCCGCCTCGCCCAGCTACGAGGTGTTCCTGGGGGCCAGGGTGCTGGCCGGCGCGGGGGCTGGGGCCGAGAGCGCGATCATCGCGCCGTTCCTGTCCGAGTTCGTGCCCGCCAAGCGGCGCGGCTGGTTCATCGGGGCCCTGGCCGGCTTCTTCTCGTTCGGGTTCGTGATGGCGGCGCTGATCGGCCGGTTCGTGGTGCCCACGATGGACAGCGGCTGGCGGATCGCCCAGGTGCTCACCGCGGTGCCGATCCTGATGCTGCTGTGGTGGCGGCGCTCGCTGCCCGAGTCACCGCGCTTCCTCCTCCAGCAGGGCCGCCACGACGAGGCCGAGACGGTGGTCGCCGACCTCGAACGGCGCGTCGAGCGGGCCACCGGCCGGCCGCTCCCGCCGGTGCCCGAGGACGACGGCACGCCGCCGGTGTCCGAGACGCCGAAGGTCAACCTGATCAGCGCCCTGCGCTTCCTGTGGAGCCCGGCCATGGCCCGGCGGACCGCCGTGATCTGGCTGATCTGGTTCGTGATCACGTTCTCGTACTACGGGTTCTTCTCCTGGATCCCGACGCTGCTCGTCCAGCGCGGCATCACCGTCACCAAGAGCTTCGAATTCTCGATCATCATCTACCTGGCGCAGATCCCCGGCTACTTCTCCGCCGCCTGGCTGTCGGAGCGGCTCGACCGCAAGAACACCATCGCGATCTACCTGGCCGGCTCCGCGGTCAGCGCGTTCTGGCTGTCGCAGATGGACAGCCCGGCCACCATCACGCTGGCCGGCGCGGTCCTGTCGTTCTTCCTGAACGGGACGTACGCGGGCGTCTACTCCTACACCCCCGAGGTCTTCCCCACCTGGATCCGCGCCACCGGCACCGGCCTGTCCAGCGCGTTCGGCCGCGTGGGCAGCATCCTGGCGCCCACGATCATCGGCCTGTCGGCGGCGAGCCTCGGCTTCGCGGGCGTGTTCGGACTCACCACCGCCGTGCTGGTGGTCGGGGTCGTCTGCGTGGTCGTCTTCGGCCTGGCCACCGCCGGCCGTTCCCTCGAAGACCTGACCGAGCGGGGCGAACCCGCCGAAACCGCCAAGGAGGTGCGGTCATGACGGACCTGCGGGACGTGGAGGACCGGGTGCGTAAGGAGGTGGGCGTGCGGCTGTTCACCGTGCTGGCCTGGATCCCCGAGCGAAGCGCGCTGCGCCGCGTCCACAGCAGCCACCCGGAGGAGTATCCGGTGGGCGGCGAGAAGACCGTCGAGGTCGCGCGGGGCTGGCTGGCCCGGTGCGTCGAGGCGCGGCTGCCCTACCTCGGCCCGGACCGGGCCGCGGTGCGGGAGATCTTCGCCGACCACGAGCTGATCGAGAGCCTCGGCTGCGGCTCCGTCATCAACGTGCCCGTCGTGGACGGGGGAAGGGTTCTGGGAGTGCTGAACATCCTCGACGCCGAGGGCAGCTACGACGAGGAGTCGGTCGCGGCGGCCGAGTCTCTCGCGCCGCTGGCCGTGCCCGCCCTGCGCGCCGTCGCCGGAGCCGGCGGGCCCGCCGGAGGTGCCGCGTGAGCCTGCTGCTGCGCGACGCGCTCCTCCTCGACGTGGCCACCGGCGAGTACGCCGAAGGCGACCTGCGCTGCGAGGACGGCCGGATCGCCGAGACCGGGCGGGGCCTGCGGGTGCCCGACGGCACGCGGGTCGTCGACCTCGCCGGCGCGCCGGTCGTGCCCGGCCTCATCGACGCGCACGTCCATGTCACCGCCTCCACCGCCGACCTCGGGGCGCTGCCGTCCATGGCCCCGTCGTACGTGGCCGCGCACAGCGCCCGCATCATGGGCGGGATGCTCGACCGCGGCTTCACCACGGTCCGCGACGCCTCCGGCGCCGACTACGGCCTGGCCGACGCGCAGGCCGAGGGGCTGATCCGGGGGCCGCGGCTGCTGTTCTGCGGCCGGGCGCTGAGCCAGACCGGCGGCCACGGCGACCTGCGCGGCCGCGGCCGCAACGACCGGGACGACCAGCCGTGTTGCGCGGGCGTCGGCCGGATCGCCGACGGCGTGGACGCCGTCCGCGCCGCCGCGCGCGACGAGCTGCGCAAGGGCGCCCACCACATCAAGGTCATGGCCTCCGGCGGCGTCGCCTCCCCCACCGACCGGATCGACTCCACGCAGTACTCCATGGACGAGCTGCGCGCGATCGTCGAGGAGGCCGAGGCCGCCAACCGCTACGTCGCCGCGCACGCCTACACCGCCCGCGCCGTCAACCGGGCCCTGGAGGCCGGGGTGCGCTCCGTCGAGCACGGCAACCTGATCGACGACCGCAGCGTCGAGCTGTTCCTGCGGCACGACGCCTTCCTCGTGCCGACGCTGGTCACGTACTGGGCGCTCAAGCAGGAGGGCAGGGCGTTCGGGCTGTCGGAGGGGAGCTGGCGCAAGGTGGACGAGGTGCTGGACGCGGGCCTGCGAGCTCTCGAGCGGGCCGCCCGCGGCGGGGTCCGGCTGGCGTTCGGCACGGACCTGCTGGGCGGCATGCACCGGCACCAGAGCCACGAGTTCCGGCTGCGGGGCGAGGTGCAGCGGCCCCTCGACGTGCTGCGGGCCGCCACGGCCGGGGCGGCGGAGCTGGTGGGCATGGCCGGCGAGATCGGCACCCTCTCCGTGGGCGCGCACGCGGACCTGCTGGTCCTGGACGGCGACCCGCTGCGCGACCTGGGCGTCCTCGCCGAGCCGAAGCACCTTCGGTACGTCGTCCAGGGCGGCGAGGTGGTCGCCCCGGCCTGACCGCCGGAGGCGAGGGCGTCCCCCTTGTCGCGACTTGCCGCAGCTCGTCGCGGCTCGTCGCGGCTCGTCGCGGCTTGTCGCGGCTCGTCGCGGCTCGTCGCGGCTTGTCTCAGCGGCCGGTGAGGAGGTCGGCGATCGCGGCGACGCCCCGCCCGATGGCGTCCTCGCGGACGTTGCCGAAGCCGATGACCAGCTCGGGACGCCCGGCCCGCGGAGAAGGCGCCGGAGCCGCCCGGTAGCCGCTCATCCCGTACAGGCCGACCGAGCGCTCCCGCGCCGCGCAGACGACCGCCTCCTCCGTCACCGTCTCCGGCAGCCGCGCCACCGCGTGGAACCCGGCCGCCAGCCCCCGCAGCTCGACGCCCGGGGCGTGGCGGGCGAGCGCCGCCACCAGCGCGTCACGGCGGCGGGCGTAGACCGCGCGCACGCGGCGCAGGTGCCGGTCGTAGCGGCCCGAGCGCATGAGGAGGGCGAGGGCGAGCTGGTCGAGGCCGGGAGACCCGCGGTCGGCGAGGTGCTTCTCGGCGGCGACCGCGGGAGCCAGGTGCGGCGGGCACAGGATCCAGCCGAGCCGCAGCACGGGCACCAGCGCCTTGCTGACCGAGCCGAGCGCGACCACGTGGCCGGGGGCCAGCCCCTGCAGGGACCCCACGGGATCCCGGTCGTAGCGGAACTCGGCGTCGTAGTCGTCCTCGATGATCGTCGCCTCGCGCTCCCTGGCCCACGCGACCAGCTCCAGGCGCCGGGCCGGGGCCAGGGCGACGCCGGTGGGGCACTGGTGCGCGGGGGTGAGCACCACCGCGCGGGCGCCCGTCGCGGCCAGTGCCCGGACGTCCACGCCGTCCTCGTCGACCGGCACGGCCACGGTCTCCAGGCCCGCCCGCGCGGCGAGGATCCGCTGGTCGGGGTCGCCCGGGTCCTCGACGGCGACGAGCCGCACCCCCCGGTCCGCCAGCACGCGCAGCACGAGGCCGTAGCCCTGCGCGAACCCGGAGCAGATCACCAGCCGCTCCGGCGCGGCGACCGCGCCGCGCACCCGGCCCAGGTACGCCGCCAGCACGGCCCGCAGGTCCGCGTCGCCGTAGGAGGCCACGGGCGTCTCCCCGGACGCCTCCGCGGATGCCGCTCCATAGGGCGCGCCGTAGCCGAGCAGGGAGTCCGGCATGATCCGGGTGGCCTCGCGCAGCGCCCACAGCCAGTCCTGCCGGGGGAAGCTCGCCAGGTCCGGCACGCCGGGACGGAAGTCGACGGCCGGCCGCGGCGGTGGTCCCGGAGCGGATTCCGGTCCCTTCGCCGCCGGGGGCGGGATCGGGGCGCACGCGGCCACCCGCGTGGCCGAGCCGGCCCGCGTGACCAGGTACCCCTCGGCCTGGAGCTGGGCGAAGCAGTCCACGACGAGCCCGCGCGAGACGCCGAGCCCGCGAGCCAGGAGGCGGGAGGAGGGCAGCCGCTCCCCCGCCGCCAGCCGGCCCGCGCGGATCGCCTCGCGCAGCTCGCGTTCGAGCTGGGCGCGCAGCGGCTCGGCGCTGTCCCGGTCAAGGCGCAGGAGTAGTTCGGGTCCCGAACCGGTCCACTCCACAGACATGGAACTGGAGCTTATCCGCGTACCGGTTGCCCCCCTAGCGTTCGGCTGGAGGCCGGGTTCGGAAGGCCCTCCGCTGACTGACGTGAGGTGGTGTCGCGTGAACGCACGTGCGTGGGTGGCCTTCGCGGCCGTGTCGCTCCTGTGGGGCATGCCGTACCTGCTGCTGAAGGTGGGGATGGACGGCGGGATGCCGCCGGGGTTCCTCGCGTGGGCTCGGGTGGTGCTGGGCGCGGTGACGCTGCTGGTGCTGGTGCCGGTGAAGGAGGTGCGGGCGGCGTTCCGCGGGCGGCTGCGATGGCTGGCCGCGTTCGCCCTGGCGGAGGTCGTGGTGCCGTACCCGCTGATCGCGGTGGGCGAGCGGCACGTCTCCTCCTCGCTCGCCGCGACGCTGATCGCGGCGGCGCCGCTGTTCGTGGCACTGCTCGCCCTGCGCTTCGACGCGGCCGAGCGGGTGGGCGGGCGGCGGCTGGCCGGGCTGCTCGCGGGGCTGGGCGGGGTCGCGGCCCTGGTGGGGGTGGATGTCACGGGACGTCCGGACGAGTTGCTGGGCGCCGCGGCGCTCCTGGGCGCGGCGTTCAGCTACGCCGCTGGACCGATGATCTTCAAGCGCCGGCTGTCCGACCTGGACCCGCGCGCGTCGATGGCCGCGGTGCTGGTGCTGTCGTCGGTGCTCCTCGCCCCGGTGGCGGTCCTGGACCCGCCGCGGGCGATGCCGTCCGGGCCGGTGATCGCCGCCGTGGTGGTCCTCGGCGTGCTGTGCACGGCGGTGGGCATGGTCTGGTACGGCGTCCTGGTCGCCGAGGCGGGCCCGGCGCGGGCCCTGGTCATCACGTACGTGAACCCGGTCGTGGCGGTGGTGCTCGGCGTGGTCGTCCTCGGCGAGCAGCCAGGCGCCGGGATGGCGATGGGCCTGCCGCTCATCCTGCTGGGCTCGTGGCTGTCGACGTCCGGGCCGCGGCGGATCCCCGTGACGGCCGCCCGGATGTGACGGCCGCCCGGATGTGACGGCCTCCCGGATGTGACGGCCTCCTCCACGCCGGCCACGCGACCCGGCGCCGCACCGTCAGGAGCGGCGGCCACCGGTACGCCGCCCCCATCCGCGACCGCCGCCGCAGGACCCACCTGCCGGCGGAGTCATGATCTTCCGAGGTCTCCCGTCTGTCACACTTTGATCATGTTCGTTGTCACAGTGACCTACACCGCGCCCCTGGCTGAAGTGGACCAGTGGCGGCCAGCCCACGGCGACTGGCTGAAGGACCTCATCGCCCGACGGCTGCTTCTCGTGGCCGGGCGCCGGGTTCCGCTGACGGGCGGCGTCTATCTCGTCCCGGACATGCCCGCCGAAGAACTCGACCGCATCCTCGCCACCGATCCCTATGTCGTCAACGACGTCGCGACCCACGGTGTCGTGGAGTTCACGCCCCTGCTGGCCGCGGCCGGCCTGGAGAGCCTGAAGGTCTGAGGACCCGGCCGGGAATTGTCGGTGGCGTCCGGCATCATGGCTCCCGGACCGAGATGTTCCTCAGTACTGTCCGGCCAGGCGCATGAGGACCGTCTTCCCGGGTAGGTCATCCCGGCTCACAGCGCGTGCATCACCGCTCGCGCCAAGATCTTGAAAGGGCTCCCATGACAGCCGACCAGTCGCTCACCTGCCCTAGCTGCCAGGGCGTGGTCGTCGCCGCGCAATCCGCCTCCTACACGCCCGCTCGCGGACGGCTGATCGTCACCAATGGTTACTGCCGAGGCGACTGCTCCGACGCCACGCAGGCCCCCGAGCACGACAAGCCCGCCCAGACCACGGCAGGCTCCCACCGGTCGACGCCCGCGGAGACCGTTTCAGCAGCCCGGTAGCCTCCCACCGACCGGCCCGCGCCACGGGCGCGGCGAAAGACCACCAGGAGACCCCGGCCGCCGATGCGGCCGGGGTCTTCGTCGCGTACCCCCTGGTGCCCACTGGCGGAAGGCATACCCGTCCCGATATAGTCTCCGCGTAGACAATCTGCGCGGAGACTTTAAGGAGAAGACCATGTGGGCTTACGAGCACAGCGTCGAGACGACAGCTCCGGCCGAGGCGGTGTGGGCCCTGTACGCGGACGTCCCCGGATGGGTGCGCTGGGACGCCGGCCTGGAGCGGGCCGAACTGCACGGCCCGTTCGCGGCCGGGTCCGAGATCTCCATGACGCCCCAGGGCCAGGGCGAGGTCCGCGCCCGCATCACCAAGGCCGACGAGAACGCGGCATTCGCCGACGAGACGCCGTTCGGCGAGGTGACGCTGCGCTTCGCGCACACCCTCGAACCCGTCGCCGGAGGCACCCGGGTGACCCACCGCGTGGAGGTGACCGGCCCCGGAGCCGAGCACATCGGCCCGGCCGTCGCCGCCGACCTGCCCGACGCGGTGGCGGCCCTGGTCAAGCTCGCGGAGACGCAGTGAGCCTCGCCCCCGACGACAGTCCCGGGTTCCTGCTGTGGCGGACGACACTGCGCTGGCAGCGCGCCGTCACGGCGGCTCTGGAGCCCTTCGACCTGACGCACGTCCAGTTCGTCCTGCTGACGTGCGCGTGGTGGCTGAACCGGCAGGGCGAGCTGCCCAACCAGCTCGCCGTGGCCAGGCAGGCCGGCGCCGACGTGAAGATGGCCTCGCAGGTCCTGCGCAAACTGGAGGACAAGGGCTTCCTCGTCCGCGAGACCGACCCGGCCGACAGCCGGGCCAAGCTGCTGCGGGTGACCGACCGGGGCCGCGGCCTGGTGGAGCGGGCCGTCGCCGAGGTGGAGAGGACCGACGCGGCCTTCTTCACGGCGGCACCCGACCGCGACTCCCTCATCGCGACCCTGCGCTCACTGGCGGAGGAGGACCATTCATGATGATCCTGACCGCCCGAGAACAGGAGATCGCCGGGCTGACCTTGAACACCGAACCATCAGCCTGGCCCGAACTCCCCGGCGACAGTTGATCAAGTAAGTTCCTGAACCATGCCTGCGCAGCGCACGGGGTCTTCGGTGAAGCCGGCGCCCAGACCCCACAGCCAGTAGTCCACCGCGCGCAGCACAGCCCACGCGCGGGCCCGGAGCCGATCCATCTCGGCCGCATCGATCAGCGCGTCGAGGCACCAGCGAAACCGATGAGTGCCGGCCATCTCGTCATAGCGCGTCCAGAGCAGCTGACCCGTCTGGTACTCGCTTGCGCCCACCAGGGGCAGCGGATCCACGGCCAGCCACGGTTCGCGGCTTCCCCGCAGCACCTGCAGGTAGTGCAGATCCCGGTTCACCATCTCGGAGGATCGCTCGGCCGCCATCTCCCCCGCCAGTCCAAGCGCGATGTCCAGCACGCGGGCGGGGAAGGGCCGGCCCACCGCCTCCCACCGCTCGCGCAACGACTCACGCAGTCCCGCAGCCGCCTCCCATGTGGAGTGGAAGCCGCCTTCCGCCGGTACAGCCAGCCGACGCAATTGCTGTCCGATGAGCGGAACGGCCTCCTCCAGCGGGAGGTCACGCAGGGACCGCCTGTGGTCAAGCCGCTCCAACAGCAACACACCGCTGGACAGGTCCGCATCAACCAGCAGAACCATGCCTCGCCCGCTCCACACCCGCAGCGCCGCGACCTGATCGGCGACAGACTCGTCCGGCCGGCTCACCTTGAGCACCAGCGGTTCGTCACCGCGGCTGACCGGCACCGCCAGACCGTTGTCCCCATGCATGGGGTCGCCATCGACCCGCAGACCCCACCGAGCGCAGTGTTCCGAGACGATGTCGGGCAGCGCGGCCAGCCACTGCCGCCCGGCCTCCCCCTCACGCTGCCATCGCCCCCAGGCGCGGAACGACTCAGGAACCGCTATCAACGGCCCCCCTCGTCACACGATCGACCAGTCCTGTGCCGTCCCTGCGACGATCTCGAAGATCCGTTCCGGCGGGTGAAGGAGCCATGCGTGAACACCGGACGGCTGGGGCGGAGGGCGTTGGATCCAGGCCGCCGAGGGCCGCTGAGTTCACCGCCGGCTCCCGCTGCGAGCCGACCGATGAGCGTCGGGGCGTACGTGCAAACGCTCCCCTTGCGGGCCGAACAGGATGAGAAGCTCCACCACTCCGCCATCGGCGCTGCCCAGCCAGTGCGGCAAGGACGTGTCGAACTCGGCCGCCTCACCGGGCGGCAACGTCAGGTCACGCTCACCGAGTACGAGCCGCAGACGACCGTTGAGCACGTACAGCCATTCGAAGCCTTCGTGAGTCTGCGGGGTCGGTTCGAGCGGTCGCGGCGGGGCGGGGATGATCATCTTGAATGCGTGCACCTGGCCCGGCCGCCGGGACAGGGGTATGAACGTCATCCCGAACCGTCTGATCGGCCTGAGGTGGATCCGGGGGTCGCCGGTGCGCGGGGCGCCGACGAGATCGTCCAGCGGAACGTCGTAGGTGCGGGCCAGCGGCAGCAGCAACTCGATGGTCGCCCGGCGCTGCCCGCTCTCCAGCCGGGACAGGGTGCTCTCCGACACGCCGGTCGTCTCCGCGAGGGCGGCGAGGGTGATGCCGCGGTCACGGCGCAGCGCGCGAAGTCGTGGCCCCACCGCGCCAAGCACGTCGTCCGTTTCTCGATCCACGAGGCCATCTTGCCAGAACGGCAAGATTTCGTGCCAGATCGTGGTGCTCCTGGCAAGACTGAGCGCACATCGACAGAAGGAGCCCCGATGAGCACCACCGATGCGGTCACGTTCTGGGACGACGTCTACGCGGCCCGACCGGCGGCCGTCGACCCGCGGCCGAACGCGCGCCTCACCGAGACGGTGACGAGCCTGCCGCCCGGCGACGCGTTGGACCTCGGATGCGGCGACGGCGGCGACGCGCTGTGGCTCGCCGGCCAGGGGTGGCACGTCACCGCCGTCGACATCTCGGCCGTGGCGGTCGGGCGGCTCGCCGCCCTCGCCCGTTCACGCGGCCTGGACGACCGCGTCGTCACCGTACGCCACGACTTGCACGAGTCCTTCCCGCAGGGCGACTTCGACCTGATCTGTGCCGACTACCTGCACACCCCCCACGACCTGGACAGGGCAGCCGTCCTGCGCTCGGCCGCGCGCGCACTGCGCCTGGGCGGGCGGCTGCTGGTCGTCGACCACGGCTCGGCCGCGCCGTGGTCGTGGAACCAGGACCCCGGCGTCCGGTATCCGAGCCCCCGGGAGGTCGCCGCGCAAGTCGACCTTGACCCGGCGACCTGGACGGTCGAGCGGGCCGACACACCCCGCCGGAACGCGACCGGACCGGGCGGTCGCACCGCCGAGATCACCGACCACGTCCTCCTCATCCGGCGCACCGCCTGACACGGCGACCAGCACCGCTCCCGACGAAGGAAGGAAACCGCTGTGCCCAGCACCACGCGCCGCGACCACCGCGGCGACACCCCGCCGCCCCGGACCGGAAGCGACGAGACCGCGGTCCTGCGCGCGTTCCTCGACTACCTCCGGACCTCGATCGCCGCGAAGGTCGAGGGTGCCCCCGAACCCCAGGCGCGAACAGCCGCGGTGCCGTCGGGCACGAACCTGCTCGGCCTGCTCAACCACCTGACTTTCGTGGAACGCTCGATGTTCCTCGGGGACGACGTCACCGACTGGCAGGCGACGTTCCATGCCGCGCCGGCGGACAGCGTGGCCGACGTCGTCGCCCGCTACCGGGAAACGGTCGAGCGCGCGAACGAACTGCTCGACGGGTGCCCCGATCCGGGCGCGCCGATCCCTCGGCCACGGCCGGGACGCCCCGCTCCCAGCCTCCGCTGGGCCCTCACCCACATGATCGAGGAGACCGGCCGTCACGCGGGCCACGCGGACATCCTGCGCGAACTGATCGACGGCGCGACCGGCCGCTGACCCACCTTCTCCATGACAGGACACCTTCTCCAGGACAGGACCACATGATCACCGCAACTCGTCCGTTGTCGCGCCGCTTCTTCCGACCCGCGCGCATGGTGGCGGCCGTCACGCTCGTCGGGAAATGGCACGGCGCCGGACGCCGGTGCGGTGTCGGAGGCGGGCGCGGTGTCGGAGGCGGGCGCGGTGTCGGGAGCCGAGGCGGCTCCGGATGGCTGGGCCGGGTGGCGGTGCGGGGGCGAGGAGGGAGGCTCTGGCCGTGGCGAACCACGTGTCCTGGCTCGACCCGCTCGTCCTCGCGGCCACGGTGCCGTCGCGGCCGCTCGCCATACGCGAGATCGGCGAGCGGCCTTTCATCCGCACGCTGGCCGCCGCCTCGGGCGCGCTGTTCATCGACAGGGAGCGCCTGTCCGCGCTGCCGTCGGCCGTCGCCGCGGTCGCCGACGCCCTCAGAGCGGGCGACACCGTGGTCGCCTTCCCCGAGGGCACAACGTGGTGCGATCGCGGGATGGGCCGGTTCCGCCCGGCCGTCTTCCAGGCGGCCGTGGACGCGGACGCCCCGGTCCACCTGGCCGTGCTGCACTACCGCGAAGGAACGGCGACCTCGACCCGTGCCTGCTACGTCGGGGACGACTCGCTGCTCCCCTCCATCGTCCGGGTGGCCGCGACCCGGCGCCTGGCCGTGGAGGTCACGCTCTTCGCCCCCATACGGCCGGCCGCGCCCACGAGCAGACAGCCGGAAGCCCGCGCGGCCCTGGCGAGGATCGTCGAGAGCCAGGTACGCGCCACCGTGCTCGAACCCCACGGTCATGAGTAGCTCGGCTGTATGCGGTGACCGGCGACTGCACGCCGTCGGATTCAAACAGGCCCCCGCCCTCCCTGCACACCTGGGACGAAGGCGTAGCGGCTGCTGGCATGCTGAGCGGGGAGGGTCTGGATGAAACCCATCGGGTCCCTCTCCCTCCCTCCCTGCTGCCGCTGGGATTCATCTTTACGGTTCACCGATCGACGGTGGAGGCTTATTAAGCTCTCGACGAATATGAGCCGCCTCTGCGCGCGCTGCTTTCGCTTCGACAACAGCCTTATCGCGATCGGAAGCGAAGATCAGGACTAGTGCCAACACATCCAGTGCTTCCGCTATTTTCTCGCGCCATGCCGCAAAAGCTTCCGTACTTCTCTCACCGGGCGGCTTCTCCGAGCGCACCGCCCTCAACTTCTGGAGCGCGGCGCGCAATTCCGGAGAAATATCCACATCAGCTCACCCCCTTCCACCAATTAGGGGAAGAAACCTCTGACAGGCCGGGCATGGCGCGATCAACGTACCATGCTCTTCAAGAGGGTATGGGTTACCCCTTGCGCCTCCACCGATTCTTACCGATTGATACGTAGCACCATCCAACGGGATGCCAGCCTCTTCGAATAGAATCGCGCATCCCACTTCTCCGCAGCCGCCATGATGCCGAGAATCGGCAACGGCTCTTGCTACCCGTCCAGGCATCGTGCCAGTACGCGTATCCGTAGCATAGGCGAACCTAACCTGCTCTCCGTCTGCGGAAGTAATCTTAGAAGCCACGTTGGGGCGGACCTGCGGATCGACACTCAGCGCCGCATCGGCAAAATCGAGCAGATCATCGTCAGCATTACCGCAGTTATGGACGAGTACCAGCGCGGTACCCGCTTCTACGTAGAATGTGTGAACGTCAGCGACCGTCAGGTCGTAGACCGTCGGGTGGTTCTGCCGCTTTGTGGTGCTGACCACCTGGACGGTGATGCCGGTCGGGGTGCGGAGGTGGTCAGCACCCGTCAGATGGTCGGCGCGGACCCACTGGCGATCCTTTGCGACCCAGAACAGGTGGTGTTCGGTGGCGAGGATGACGCCGGTCTTGTCGCCCTTCTTGCCATCGGTGTCGACGGTGATCTGGACGAGGTTGAGGTAGGCGACGCCCGAGAAGGCGGCGAGAACCGGCTTCGGCACGGTCTTGCCCGTCAGCGGGTCGGTGGCCAGGACCTTGTCGCCGGGCCTGATCCGCTCGATCGCCTTGCTGGTGCCGTCTGCGAGTTTGACCTTGGTGCCGGCGACGAAGCTGTTGGGGGTGAGACAACCCCTGGGGCCTGCCGAGGCCGCCTTGGGCTTGCCTCCCGAGAGCTTGCTTCCGGCTCTGCCCGCCGCGGCGCCCGCGGATTCGCCGCCTCCGGCCGCCGCCCCGCCGCCGCGGCCCAGTGCGCTCCTGACCTTGCCGGCCGCCTTGCCCGCCGCTCCGGCGACCGCCCTGCCGGTCGCGGTGGTGGCAAGTTTGCCGAGGGCTGCACTCACGCCCTTGCCGACGACGCCGCCTGCCGCGCCTGTGATGGCGCCGACCGCTGCCGACTTGAACGCTCCTCCGGCGGTCCATTCGTCGCGCGGTGTCGAGACCAGGTAGCCGGCCAGGTTGCCTGCCGCTCCGCCCGCGGCGGCGCAGCCGATGCTGCCGGCACCCATCGTGGCCGCCTCGCAGCCGACCGTGACGACGACCGCGACGGTGACGTTGACGATGGTGGCCTTGTGCTCGTGCCAGATCTTCTTGGCCTTGCAGCCGAAGCTCCACCGGCCGCAGTGGGGCGGGTTGCTCGGCGGGGGAGGTGGCGAGTAGGACCCTCCGCCACCACCGCCGCCGCCACCGCCACCGCCACCGCCGGAGGGCCGGTTGCACGGGTTGGAGGCGATGATCCCGCACTGGGTGCCGCCGTCGTACATCAGGCCGGTGGGGTCGGAGCCGGTGACCGGGTTGTTGTCGGCGTAGGCGTAGCCGTTCCAGCTCTGCGGGTCCGAGGCGTCGAAGACGGGGTCGACGGAGATGAAGCGGCCCGTCTCGGCGTCGTACTCGCGGGCGCCGAGGTGGGTCAGGGCGGTGGCCTCGTCGATGACGCCGCCCACGAAGCCCTTCTGGCCGGGCCAGGACGCCGGTGCGACGCCGCGTTGCTGCCCGAACGGGGTGAAGCGGCGGCGGGTCGTCGCCTGCGTGGCGGTGTCGTCGACGGAGGAGTCGGCGGTGCCGTGGTGGTCGGCGCCGAGCCAGGTGACGCCCTTGCTGGTACGGGTGGCGACGGTCTGGCCGGCGAAGTCGTAGTAGCGGGTCGCGCTCTTGGCACCGGTCTTGGTGTCGAGCCGGATCTCCATGCCGGCGACGTACAGGGTGGTGGAGGTGGGATCGCGGCGGATGAGCCGTTCACCGCCGGCGTCGTAGACGAAGGTGCTGACGCCGGAGGGGTCGGTCGACTTCGCGAGGTGGCCTTCGACGTCCCATTCCAGCAGGCGGCCCGAGCCGCGTTCGGTGGTGTTGCCGGACTTGTCGTAGGTGTAGGTGTCGATCTGGCCGTCGCGCGGGCCGCCGTCGTACGCGACGGAGCTCAGCGTGTGCGGTTGCGGTTTGCCGGGTCCGGCGTAGGTGTAGGTCTTGGTGATGTCCCCGGTCGCCTGGTGGTCGATCTCCTTGGTGCGGTTGCCGACGCTGTCGTAGGCGAAGGACTGCCAGTACGGCGCGGGTCCCCCGACGATGCTCTGCGAGGGTCCGGTGGCGCAGTCGTCGGTGGAGGTCCAGGCGTCGGTGAGGCGTTGCAGCCAGTCCTGACGGAAGCACTGCACGTCTGGTGTCTGGCCGGAGGGCGTGTCGGCGATCTTGGTGATGTTGCCGGACGGGTCGTAGGTGTAGTGCGTGTCGGCCACCGAGATCGGAGCGGTCTCCCGCTCGAACACCGAACGCGCGAGCCGGTTGGTGCCCTCCTCGTAGAAGTTGGTCTGCTTGACCCGCTTCAGGCCGGTGCTCATCGTCATGTCGAGGACCTGGCCGAGCTTGCCGTAGGTCGTCGAGGTGACGTAGTTGGTCAGGCCCCGCATCGTGGTCGGGTTGCCGAGCTGGTCGTAGTCGTACAGGATCGTCTCGCCGAGCAGGCCGCCCGCGGCGGGCAGCACCGTGCGGTGGACGGTGCCGTCGGGGTTGTAGTCGGTCGTGGTCTTGTACGTGTCGGCCAACCCGCCTTCGGCGGCGGGTATGACGGTCTGGGTGCCGGTGGGCCGGTAGGCGTTGTCGTAGCCGGTGACCGAGCTGGTGTAGGCGTCCATGGCACCGGTGGCCGCGTTCTTGACATAGCGGGTGGAGCCGGTCGGCTGGCCCTTGACCACGGTGCCGTCGGGCAGCTTGTCGAACGTCCACTCGGCGAGCTTGGTGCCCGCGGCGGAGGTGCCGGCGTATTCGGCGGTCTTGCGGCCGAGGGCGTCGTAGGTGAGGAACAGACTGGAGCCGCGGGCGTCGGTGACCGTCGTGAGCAGGTCGTTCTTGTCGT
This sequence comes from Nonomuraea sp. NPDC050383, assembly GCF_044459125.1. Lineage (NCBI taxonomy): Bacteria > Bacillati > Actinomycetota > Actinomycetes > Streptosporangiales > Streptosporangiaceae > Nonomuraea > Nonomuraea sp. NPDC050383. The sequence goes on along the minus strand of NZ_JBITIP010000007.1, from coordinate 306,445 downwards.
CGTAGGTGAGCTTGGCGGTGCCCTTGTCGGGGTCGTCGACCTGGACCATCCGGCCGCGCAGGTCGTAGTGGTAGGTCCAGACGTTGCCCGCGGTGTCGGTGACGGTGGCGGGCTGTCCGGCGCGGGTGTAGGTGTACTTGGTGGCGTCGTAGTCGCCGGTCGGGGCGTCGCCCTTGTACTGGCGGACCTCGGTCGTCTCGCCCTGCCCATTCATGATCTTCGTGATGGGGGTGGAGCCGGCGGGCGGGTCGACGCTGATGCGGTCGCCGCCGTACGTGGTGGTGGTGCGCCACTGCTCGGTGCCGCGCTTGCGGAAGATCTGCGCGGTCGGCCACTCCATGCCGTTGTAGACGGTGACGCTCTGGCCGGGCACGTCGTCGTCGCTGCCCGGGACCCACAGCGTGCTGCCGGGATCGCCTTCGGTGTAGTAGTCGGCGTTGGTCTTGTAGACCAGGCCACGGGTGTCGTAGAGGGTGTCGTTGATCAGCCGGCCGCCGCCCGGCGCGGGCTCCTGCTTCTGCCTGGGGCGCAGGAGTCCGTCGTAAAGGGCGTATCCGGTGGTGTAGGTGGCGCCGTCGGCGCGCAGCGTCGAGGTGGAGACGGTGGTGGGGCCGTCGGCGCGGATCTGGTAGCCGAACTTCATGTTCGGGGTCGAGGCGTAGCCGGTCTTGGCGTGGCCGGGCAGCCAGACGCCGGTCAGCCGGCCGAGCGGGTCGTAGGCCAGGTCGGCGCGCTTGCCGTTGGCGTCGGTGGTCGCGGTGGCCAGGCCCCAGGCGGGCTCGATCTCGGTGGTGGTGACGTGGCCGAGGGCGTTGGTCTCCTGCTTGGCGGTGACCAGGCCGGTGGCCGGGGTGTAGGAGGTCTTCGTGGTGGTGCCGTTGGGGTCGGTGACCACCAGGGGGCGGCCGTAGACGTCGAAGGTGGTCGAGCCGGCGGTGACGTACTGGGGGCCGCCGTTCCAGGAGCCGAGCTTCTCGGTCCTGGTGACGTCGCCCTTGGACGGTGCCGCGCCGAAGGTCCCGCCGTCGTAGTACTTGCGGACGTCGGAGGTCACGTCGGCCGGCCGGTCGGGGGTGACGGTGCACGCCTTGGTGACGGTCTCGACGCGGACGGCGTAGGAGATCATCCAGCGGGCGGCGTCGCGGGCGTAGGTGGTGCGGACGCAGCTGTCGTCGTCGGCGGTGGCCTGGTCACCGAGGTCGTTGACCTGGGTGGGCAGGCCGTCACCGTTGTAGTCGGTGTCGGTCGTGTTGTACCGCCAGCCACCCGACGCCAGCGCGGTGCGGGTGCGCTCCTTGTCCTCGCGCACCATGCTCGCCGTGGTGGTCCCCCACGAACGCACCCGCTTGGCGGTCTGCTTCGTCCAGTAGCCGGTGATCGTGCCCGTCATGGCGGGCCCGGTGGGGCCGTCGTAGCGGATCTCCTCGCGGACGCGGCCCTGCAGCGGGTCGGCGTCGTCGACGGCTGTTCCCGTGGAGTCGGTGACCTTTACGTCCCGTTTGCCGCCGCCGGACTGCTCGTCGCCGTCCATGCCGCGGAAGTAGGTGAACTCGGCCTTGGAGCGCTGCTCCCCCGCCGCGCCGCGCAGCACCCGCACCTTGCCGTAGCCGCGCCACTGCGACCAGGTCTTGTACTTCTCCTTGGTCAGTCCGTCGTCGTCGTCGTGGTGCCAGGCGCCGCCGCCCAGGTACTCGTACGTCTCCAGCGTGTCGGGGGCGCCGCCGGTGCGGTCGATCTGCTGGACCTGGGTGACGACGTACTTGTGGAACCAGTCGAGCTTGGGCGAGGTGGCGCCCTCGGGCGACCAGTACTGCGGGTAGCAGCGGCGGGTGTTGGAGTCCGGGTCGGGGGTGTCGCCGGCCTTGCAGTCCGCGTCGGAGTAGGTGACGGACAGGGCGCCGCCGGTCTCGTTGTCGATCGCCGAGATCCGCCACTTGGTCAGCGGCGGGCGTCCTTCGAGCGCGTCGACCCGGTTGGGCCGCTGCACGCCGGCGAACCTCACCGGCGGCAGGGACGCGGTCCCGCCGACCTTGCCGGTGTGCTGGATCCCGGCCAGCCACAGCGCCGGCGCCGTGCCGTCGCCGGGCGCGCGCATCTGCTGGTCGAGGGTCCAGGTGTCGACGTCCTTGTACGCGCTCCCGGACAGCACCTGCGTGGTGACGGCGGCCAGCCGCTTGCGGGTCCAGAACGTGGGCGAGTACCGGTCGAGGCACTTGTCGCCGGAGTCGCAGTTCTGGTCGTAGGGGACGTCGGGCCAGTACTTGGCGTTGTCCTTGGTGAACTTGCTCTCCGCGCAGTCGAAGCTCGACGTCGCGATGCACCGCTCCTTGGCGTCGAAGACCACCCGGGCCGGGGCCGAGGAGGAGAAGATCGCGTCCGAGCGCTGCCCGTAGTCGATGCGCTTGAGGTAGCCACTGCGGTCGTAGGCGGTGGGGGTGCCGTTCGGGACGCCGTCGGTCAGGGTGGTGACGTCGCGGCGGTAGTAGTTCGTCTCGCGGCCGTACCAGAAGGTGCTGACCGTGCCGTGCGGGTCGACGACGTAGTCGAGGTTCCACCGCCACGCCTGCTTGCACCAGGAGTCGGAGAAGGAGTCCTGGTGGCAGGGCTCGCCGTCGTCGTCGCCGAACACCGGGACGGTCCACGTGGACTGGGTCTCGGCGCGGCCCTCGGCCCAGCCCGGCAGGTGGTTGCGGCCGAAGTAGTACTGGGTGCCGTCGGGGGTGGTGACGCGCCAGTACTCGCCGTCCTTGTCGCCGTTGTCGGCGCCCGACAGCTTCTCGATCTTGGAGCCGTCGTCGTCCTTCGGCTGCCAGGTGCCGGTGGCGTCGTCCAGCACCAGCTCGGTGGCCTGGCCGTTCAGTGACAGGGTGGCGTTGTCGTTGCCCCAGCACTGGTCGTTGCGCTTGGGGGTCACGCCGTCGTCGGCGCAGGCCTTGTACCGGCGCTCGACGAAACCGGGCCAGTAGTCGAAGCCCTCGCCGATCCAGGACGCCTGGTTGTTGGTGGCGACCGTACGGCCGTCGATGCCGCCGGAGGAGTAGACGAAGCCGACGTTCGGGGTCGGCCCGCCCGGCGTCGGGGGCAGGCGCAGCGGATAGGACCAGGAGAACGCGCCGCTCTGGTTGCTCACGTTCCACGTCGCCGACGGCGACAGCGACGTCGCCTCGTACGTGCCCGCGGAGCCGGACGGCGCGGCCTCCGCCGCCAGCGTGGTCGCGCCCGCCGCGAGGTCGACGTCGGCCGCCAGCCGGCCCGTCTTGACGTCGTTGCGCGTGGGCAGCGGCGTCCGGGTCTGGCACTCGGGCCGCTCCGGCGTGGTGGCCGCGCACGCGGGCAGCTCGACCAGGCGTAACCGCGAGGCCCAGTCGCCGCCGTAGGCGTACCGGAAGCCGGAGTAGTCCACCTCGACCGCCATCCGGGCCGGAGCGGACGGCCTCAGCCGGAGGCCGAGACCGTCGATGCGGGACCTGGCCGCGGTGGGCGCGTCCAGGGTCCGTACCTCGACGGCGGGGGCGGCGCCGGCGGTGGCCGGCGCCTTGCCGTTCTTCTGGACGGCGGCCGGTCCCAGCCAGATCGGGAGCTGCCCCGCCCGCGCCTTCGCGGAGCCACCACCGGCCGCGGTCACCGCCGTACCCGGCCGCGGCCAGGTCACCGCGGGCGCGCCCTTGAGGTCGTACGCGGCGCCCGGATCCGTCAAGAGCCCCTGTGCCTTGACGGCGTGACCGGGTACGGCATGCTGCTCCTGGACCTGGTGCCATGCCGGGTCGTCGTCGCTCGCCTGGGCGGCGATCGGGCTGAGCAGCGTGGCGGGCACCACGACAGCCAGGAGTGCGGCGATCTGGGTCCAGCCTCGCCTCGAAGCGAGCACGGCTTTCCTCCGGTTTGTGATCATGGGAACGTGGTCAGCCGTCGATGGGCAGGTTCATCGCGATGTTGACGACCTGCCGGTCGGTCAGGGTGCCGGTGTAGACGCGGACGTCGTCGATGTCGCCGCCGAAGTAGTCCACGGCGGCGCTGTTGTACCTGGCGCGGCCGATCTGCAGCGCGCCCGCCGCCCAGCCGCCGGTGACGGGGCGCTGGTCGTTGAGCTGACCGTTGACGTAGAGGCGGATCTGCTGGGCCTGCTCGTCGTACACGCCGGCCAGATGGGTCCAGGTGTTGAGCACCGAGCAGTCGACGGGCTCGGCCGAGCTGGCGCGCGTCAGGGTGCCGCTGGAGGCGCTGGAGCCCGTCGCGAACGACCAGCGCGGCACCGCGACGCCGTTCTCGGGGATGAGCCGGTAGCCGAGGTAGAAGGAGCTGTAGGCGGCTCCGTCCTGGGCGAGGACGGTCATCGCGCGGCTCGGCAGCGCGCAGGTGTCGTCGCCGGCCAGCCGCACCCAGGCCGTGACCGCGTAGCTGTGGTCGGTGCGCAGCGGCGCCGACGGGGTGGCGGCGTAGCCGGTGGTGCCGTTCAGGCTGAGCGCGCCGCCGCCGTCGAAGCCGTCGCCGGTCCAGGTGGCGCCGCCGGTGAGCGTCGCGGGCCAGCGGCTGTCGGTGGTGTTGACCGCGGTGGTGCCGGTGGTCTCGTCGAGCTTCCACCAGCCGCGCTGGATGGGCGGCTGCTTGGCCATCGCGGCGATCTCGTTGCCGAGGGCGGGGTCGTTGACGGTGCGCGGGTCGTCGGACAGCTCCCGCTTCCAGATCTTCACCTCGTCGATGTCGCCGGCGAAGTTCTCGATGTAGGCGCCGCGCGACTTCACCCGGCCGAGTTGCAGCGGGCCGGTCGCGTCCCAGGGCTTGTACGGGAAGGCGCCCGTCGTCGTCTGCGGGATGCCGTTGACGTACAGGCGCAGCTGCCGCTCCGGCGCGTCCCACACCCCGGTCAGATGCGTCCAGATCCCGGTCGTCGGCTCGGTGTCGCCGATCGCCCGCACGATGGTCTTGTCGTCGACGTCGGCGTCGAACTTGCTGAAGATCCACCGCTTGGAGCCGGAGGAGTAGTAGAGCTGGAAGCCCGTGCCGCGCACGGCGTCCTGGCTGACCACCGTGGAGTTCTTGCTCTTGTCGTTCAGCAGCACCCAGGCCGAGACGCTCATGCTCCGGTCGGTGTGCACCACCGGGCCGTCCGTGCTGCCGTAGCCGGTGCCGCCGTCCAGGTGCAGGCCTCCGGCCACCCGCCCACCGGCCCAGTTCGTGCCGCCGGCCAGCGTCGCGGGGTGTGTCGTCGCTCCGGAGTCGGCCGCCGTGGAGCCCGCGGTCTCGTCCAGCCGCCAGTGTCCCTCGGGGCCGAACCCGGCGTTGACGTAGAAGCTGTAGACGGCGGGGGTCTTGCCGACGTTGCCCGCCCGGTCGACCGGGTAGACGTACAGGGCGTTGAGCCAGTCGTGGCGGGGCGCGAGCCGCACGTTGACGCTCGTCTGCCCGGCGGGGATCGCGATCTGGGTGGCGGCGGTGGCCAGTGCCGGGTCGTCGAGCGCCCATCGGAAGGCGGTCACGTCGCTCTCACCGTCGCCGGGGGCCAGCGTGAATCCGCCCGCCCAGCCCACGCTGCCCTGCCAGGCGTCCGGGGTGTCGGCCGGGTAGTCGAGGGAGCTGACCTTGGGCAGGGTGGCCGGGTCGATCGTGTCCACGGTGAACTCGCACCACTTGCTCCACGCGCTGGAGTCCGTGCCGTCGTAGGCCCTGACCTTGTAGCCGTAGGTGTGGCCGGTGGTGAGCCCGGCCAGCTTGACCGAGTGGTCGGTGGCCGAGGTGGTGTACTTGTAGGCGGTCCTGCCGTCGCCGGGCATGGTCGAGGTGATGTCGTCCCACACGCCGGTCGCGGTGTTGTAGTGGTGCAGGACGAACTCGGCCCGTACGCCGTCGTTGGCCTTGTCCGGGTCGTAGATCTTGGCTTTGAGCTGGAGCGGGTTGGCGGCGTCGCCGGCGTTGACCGCCGGGCGGGCGGCTCCGGTGGCACAGGGGGTGGCCGGGTAGGTGCCGATGCCCGAGGGCGCGGCCGGCGGGGTGTTGTAGTCGATGACGAGCTTGGGAGAGGTGCTGAAGCCCTTCCACCCCCACACGCCGCTGCTGGTGTCGTTGGAGTCCCTCAGCCCGAACGTCGTGTTCGACCAGCCGGCCTTGGCGGCCTTGACGATCGCGCCGGTCACGTTGAACTCGATGCCCTTGTCCGGGCAGGAGGAGCTGTAGCCGGCGTCGGAGGCCACGCTGTCCTGGTGGTCGATCCAGGACGGCTGATGGCTCCAGTTCGTCGAGCTGGAGATGCCGCCGGTGAGCCAGAGCTGCACGGCCTGCGGGCTGGAGGTGCAGCCCCAGGACTTGACCTGCGTGATGCGGAACGTGGCCTTGAGGATGTGCTTGCCGTTGACGTTGTCGGAGTCCATCCGGAAGAACGACCGCTTCAGGCCGCTGCCGTAGTTGCCCGCCTCCGGCATGTGGCTGGAGTTCCAGTACTCCTGGGACGGGTAGGCCTGGTCCACGTACGTCCAGGCCAGCTTGGAGCCCGACCACTGCGGGTCGATGTACACCGGGAAGGTGGTGTCGGGAGCGGTCAGCAGCTTCTTGTCCGGCGTGAGCGCGATACGGTCCTGCGCCACGTCGAGGCCCATGACCGCCTGCCTGCCCTCGCGACGCGGCCCCGCCACCAGCGACGACGGCGCGGCCGCCGTCCCGGAGGAGTCCCACATGCGCGGCGGCGGCGAGTGGAAGAGCTCCGATCCCGCCGGCGTCACGGCGCTCAGGCCGCCGGTCGCCGTCCTGCGCACCGTCAGCCCGTTCGCGCGCATGCCGAAGTCGAGCCTGTCCAGCGCGGGGTTGGCGGCGGCGTCCCGGTTCTTGACCACGAGCACCTCGGAGAAGCCGAGCACCGACGCGGTCACCTTCAGGTCGACGCCCGGAAGGACCTCGCCGTACGTCGCCGTGTCGCCGTCCAGCGCCGGCTTCGGCAGGCTTCCCGGCCATGTCATCGCCACCGAACGGCCGCCCTCGCCGATGGAGGCCAGGGCGGCCGTCCCGCCACCGGAGAAGGTGAGATCCAGCGGGGTCGCCGTGGTGTGGACGGTTCCGTCCGCCGCGAAGACCAGTGTCGTGTCGACGTCGGCCCAGCCGCCTCCCCGCCGTACCCGCTCGGGCAGTGCCGAGGTCTGTGAGGTGAAGGAGCCGTCGGGGTTGGCGAACACCTGACGGTTCTCCGTGCGCAGCGACAGCACCTCCACCCGCTGCTTGCTGCTGCGTGCCTGGTCCCGGGCCTCCGCCTCGGTCCGTGGCGGCGGGTCCGCCGTCGCGGCCAGCGCGGCGGGTGCGGCGTGCAGGACGCCGCCGGCGGCCAGGCCGCCGGCCCACAACGACATGACCACGGCGAGGAGCGCGCGGGGGGTGCGGCGGCGCATGAAGTCTCCTGAGAATCTGCGTCCGGTGATGATCTCGGCTCGCACCATCTAAGGAAATTTCGGATTTGAGAGCGTCAACCTGAGACATGAAGATCACTGAAACGTCCGCTGTACGGCCAGGCCGGAAAGGTCAACCGGCTGCGGTACGGCGCCCGCTCGTCTACCGCCCAGGTTGTAGCGGCTGTCAGCCGGGCGACTGATGAGGAACCCGGTCGACGGCGGCTACCATGCGCTGATGCGCGCAAAGGTGGTGTCGTCCCTCAGACGGCTCGCCATGGCGAACCCCTTCCTCACCGACCTGATCTTCAGCGTCATCGTGGCAGGCATCACTGTGGCGTTCGGGTTCGTCCTGTCCGGGGACGCGGCCGAGCTGGGCTACGCGCAGCGCCCGCTGGACGCCGTCGGCGTCGGGTTGACGCTGGTGACCAACCTCGCGCTGGCGTGGCGACGGCGCACGCCTCTCACGGTGCTGGGGATCTGCTGCGCCACGGCGATCGTCCTGCACGCGGCCGGTTACGATTCCAGGCTGAACGAGGCGCCGCCGCTGCTGGCCCTCTACACCGTGGCCAGCCGGTCGCGCCCGCTCGTGTCGATCCCGTGCACGCTGCCCGTGGCCGTCTCCTGGTGGCACGCGGCGTTCCTCGCCCCGCCCGCGTTCACGGGAATGAACATCGCGCAGGCGAGCCTCCTCATCGCCGTCGCCTGGACGTTCGGCAACAGCACCAGGATGCTGGTCGAGCGCAACAGGCGGCTCGGCTACCTCACCGAACGGCTGCATCACGAGCAGGACGAGAAGGCGCGCCGCGCCGTCACCGAGGAACGGGTGCACATCGCCCGCGAGCTGCACGACGTGGTCGCCCACCACATGTCGGTCATCGTCATCCAGGCGGGGCTCGCCCGCTACGTCTTCGCCTCCGACCCCGCGACCGCGCGTGGCGCGCTCACCACCATCGCCGACACCGGCAGCGAGGTCATGGGCGAGATGAGACGGCTGCTGTCCGTCCTGCGCATCGACCCCGACGACGAGGCCGACGGCTACGACCCGGCACCCGGCCTGCAACGGCTCGGGCCTCTGGTCGAACGGGTGCGCTCGGCCGGTGTGCCGGTCCAGGTCTCGATCACCGGCGCCGTGCGCCCGCTGCCGTCCGGCATCGACCTGTGCGCGTACCGGGTCGTTCAGGAATGCCTCACCAACGTGCTCAAACACGCGGGCCCCGCGACGGCGCGGGTCTCACTGACGTACGGCGCCGAGCTGGAGTTACGAGTCTCCGACGACGGGGGCGGGGCGGCCGTCCCCGCCAAGGAGGGCGGTCACGGCTTGATCGGCATGCGCGAACGCGTCAAGCTCTACAAGGGAACGATCACAGCCGGAGCCGGGCCGTCAGGCGGATTCGAGGTCGTGGTCACCCTGCCCCTGTCCTCCACGGAACCGGACACATGATCAAGGTAATGGTCGTCGACGATCAGATTCTCGTCCGTGCCGGACTGACGGCCCTGCTGCGTGCCGTGCCCGAGCTCGACGTCGTCGGCGAGGCGGCCGGCGGCGAGGAAGCCATCTCCCTGGCGGCGGAGACCCGCCCCGACGTGATCCTCATGGACATCAGGATGCCGGGCATGAACGGCGTCACGGCGACCGAGCGCATCCTGTCCGCGGACGGCGACCACCGGCCGCGGGTGCTCATCCTGACCACGTTCGACCTCGACAAGTACGTCTACAACGCCCTGCGCGTCGGCGCCTCGGGCTTCCTGCTCAAGGACACCCCGCCGGAACGGCTCATCGCCGCCATCCAGACGATCGCCTCCGGCGACATGCTCTTCTCGCCCAGCGTCACCCGGCGCCTCATCGAGGCCTACACCCATCGGACCGTCCCGGCCGCCGCCCCGCCCTCTCCCGCGCTGGACCTGCTCACCGCCCGCGAGAGCGAGGTGCTCAAACTGGTCGGGCACGCTCTGTCCAACGCCGAGATCGCCGCCCTCCTGAGCGTCAGCGAGGCCACCGTCAAGACGCACCTCAACCGCGCCATGGCCAAGCTCGGCCTCGGCAGCCGCGCCCAGGCCGTGGCCCTGGCCTACGAGTCCGGCCTCGTCGTCCCCGGCCAGGAGACGCCCTCCCCAGGGTGACGGCTCAGGTGTCGTCAAGGGTGGCCAGGTGGGCCGTGACGTCGTCGGCGAAGCGGGCCAGCAGGCGGCCGAGGTCCTTGCGGTCCTGCTCGGGCCAGTGGGCGATGGCGCCGGTGAACCAGCCGATGAGCGTGCGCGCGTAGCGGTCGGCGGCCGCCCTGCCCTCGTCGGTCGGCTCGATGAAGCTGACCCGGCGGTCATGCGGGTCGCCGATGCGGCGGACCAGGCCGCGCCGCTCCAGCTGCTGGACCTGCCGCGTGACGTGCGGCTGGACGAGCTGCATCTTCTCCGCGATCTCGCTGATCCGCAGCGGAGCGCCGGCCAGGTGCACGGAGACGAGGACGGAGAAGGCCGGCCGATCGGCCTCGATCCCGGCCGCGTCCATGGCGTGCTCGGTCAGGCGGCCGCGGCTGATGGCGGTGCTGAGCTGCGCGAGGCGGGGCATCACGGCCAGCACCTGGTCGTCGTCCCCGCCGACGGGGTCTTCGAGTCCGGCGTTCATCGCAGCTCCCAGTTGCATACTTAAAACATGTATCTATATGGTGGTCCGTGGTGGTGCTCACGGCCGCACCGCGCTCGCAACAAGGATACCTAAAGCATGCATCTATCGCTGCCGCAGGCCGAACAGGAAGGATCCCCCATGAAGCGCAAGATCCTCATCTCCGGGGCCAGCATCGCCGGCCCGTCGCTCGCGTACTGGCTGGACCGCTACGGCTTCGAGGTCACCGTCGTGGAGAAGGCCTCCCACCTGCGCGGTGGCGGGTACGCCATCGACATCCGCGGGACCGCCCGCGACGTCGTCGAGCGCATGGGCCTGCTGCCACGTCTGCGCCCGCTGCACGTGAACACCCGCCAGATCACCTTCCTCGACCCCGGCGGCGCCGTCCTCGCCAGCCTGCGCCCGGAGGCGCTCACCGGCGGCGCCGAGGGCCTCGACCTGGAAGTACGCAGGGGGGACCTGGCCGACTGCCTCTACGGCCTGGTCAGGGACAAGGTCGAGTTCCTGTTCGGCGACTCCGTCGCCACCCTCGACGACCGCGGCGGCCACGTGGAGGTCACCTTCGACAGCGGCCTCCGGCGCACGTTCGACCTGGTGATCGGCGCCGACGGGCTGCATTCCAACACCCGCGGCCTGGCCTTCGGCCCGGAGGAGCGCTACCACCGCTACCTCGGCTTCTGCTTCGCCGGTTTCACCATGCCCGACGACTTCGGTCTCGAGCGTGAAGGAGTGCTGTGGAACGTTCCGGGCCGGGCCGCCGCCCTCTACGCGCACGAACCCGGAGAGCCGATGCACGGCTTCCTGACCTTCGCTCGGGACGAGCCGCCCTTCACGGCCTTCCGCACCCCGCAGGCGCAGCGCGACCTCGTGGCTGCGACGTTCCCCGACACGGTGTGGGAGATTCCGCGGATGGTGGCGGCGATGCGCGCGGCCGACGACCTGTTCTTCGACGTCGTCAGCCAGATCCACATGCCCGCCTGGTCCACCGGCCGTGTGGCCCTCGTCGGCGACGCCGCCCACGCGACGTCGTTCATGTCGGGTCAGGGGTCGAGCGTGTCGCTCGTGGGCGCCTACGTCCTGGCCGGCGAGCTGGCCACCCAGAGTGACCACGTCGCCGCCTTCGCCACGTACGAGAAGACGGTCCGCGACTTCGTGGAGCGGAACCAGGCCCTCGCGACGGAGGGCGGCGGCGTGGTCGCCCCGCGCACCCGGCAGCGCCTCGACGAGCGCAACGCGATGTTGCGCGGCCGGACGGCGCTGCCGTCCGGCGCCGCGGGCGGCGCCGCGCACACCGCCATCGTCCTGCCGGACTACGAGCGCGCCCTCGGGGGCTGAGCCGGCCCGGCAGGTCAGGCGCGTGGCGGGATCGTGGCGGCGTCCAGGAGAGGGGCCAGCTCGCGGGTCACGGTCGTCAGGGCGCGCACGTCCCGCTCCGCCCGCGCGATGAGGATCGCCCCCTCCAGGGCGCTGATCATCAGGGTGGCGAGCGGCTCGGCCCGCTCCTCCGGCACGCCCATGCCGGCCAGGGCCCGCGCCACCGGCCCGGTCCAGCGGGCGAACGCGGCCGCGGCGGCGGCCCGGGTCGACTCGGCCGCGTCCGCGCAGTCCACGGTGGCCGCGGCGACGGGGCAGCCGCCCGCCTCGAACCCGGCGGAGCCGTACTCGTCGATCCACTGGGCGGCCATCGCGGCGAACAGCCGGCTCGGCGACGGCTCCGGCATGGCGGCGAGGAACCGGGCGACGCGGCCGGCGGCGTAGCGGCCCGCCCAGTCCACGGCCTCGTTGACGAGCTGCTCCTTGCCGCCCGGGAAGTAGTGGCGGAGCGAGCCCCGGGGCGCCCGCGCGTGGGCGGCCACGTCCCGCATTCCGGTGGCGGCCACCCCGTCACGGCGGATGAGCTGCGCCGCGCTGAACACCATCCGCTCCCGCGGCCCCCGCTCCGCACGCGCCATCCCGGCCTCCCGCCTCGGCCAAGCGTCCCCGCGACCGGCCCACCTCTGGGCAGCCCCTGGGAGCACAGCCTACCGGTCCCGCCCTATGACGCTTGTCATAGGGCGGTCTATTATGACGACTGTCATATACCGAGAGGTCAGGCGGTGGTGCTGCGTGGACGTCGGGTTCATCGGCCTCGGGGTCATGGGGCAGCCCATGGCGCTCAACCTGGCCCGCGCCGGGACTCCCCTCGTGGTGTGGAACCGCACCCCGGCCAGGGCCGAGCCGCTGCGCGCGGCCGGCGCGGACGTCGCGTCAGGGGCCGCCGAGGTGTTCGGACGGGCGCGGGCCGTGATCCTCATGCTGTCGGACGAGGCCGCCGTGGACGCGGTGCTGTGCCGGGGCACGCCGGACTTCGCCGCCCGGGTCGCGGGACGCGTCGTCGTCCACATGGGGACGACGTCGCCCGGCTACTCCCGCGACCTGGAGGGGGACGTGCGGGCGGCGGGCGGCGGCTACGTCGAGGCGCCGGTCTCCGGCTCCCGCGAGCCCGCCGCGGCCGGGCGGCTGGTGGCCATGCTCAGCGGGGAGCGCGCCGACGTAGAGGAGGTGGCGCCGCTGCTGGGGCCGATGTGCCGGGAGACGTTCGCCTGCGGGCCGGTGCCGAACGCGCTGCTGACGAAGCTGGCGGTGAACCTCTTCCTCATCACCATGGTCACCGGCCTCACGGAGGCGTTCCACTTCGCCGACCGGCACGGGCTGGACCGGCGGCGGTTCGCCGACATCCTGGACGCCGGTCCCATGGCCAGCGCCGTGTCCCGGATGAAGGCGCCCAAGCTGCTGGCCCGGGACTTCGGGGTGCAGGCGGCGGCGCTGGACGTGCTGAAGAACAACCGGCTGATCGCCGAGGCGGCCCGGGCGGCGGGCCTGGCCTCGCCGCTGCTGGACGTGTGCCACGCCCTGTTCGGCGAGACCGTGGACCTGGGACACGGCGGGGCCGACATGGTGGCGGTGCTCCACGCGATCGAGGCCCGGACCAAGGCCGTCTGACGCGGCCTCAGGCGCGGCCCCCGTCGTCGCCCCCGTCGTCGCCCTCGTCCCCGCCGGGCGCCGCGGCGGGGGAAGACCGGCGGGCCAGCTCGGCCTCGGCCCACTCGGCCCACTCCTTGCGCATGGCGAAGAAGCGCCGGCCGTACTCCATGGTCAGCCGCCCGTAGAACGACAGGTTGTCCTCGCCCCATGTCACCTGCTCCTGGAGCACGGCCAGCTCGTCGCGCCGCTCCTCCATCAGGGCGGCGCGGTCGCGCAGGTACGCGCGGGCCTGCTCGGGTTCGAGCTGACCGAGGAAGAACACGCGCAGAAGCGTGCCGTCACGCTGCGCCGGCTTGGGCGTCTCCTCGACCAGCCATCGGCGCAACTCCTCGCGGCCGGCGGCGGTCGCCCGGTACTCCTTGCGGCCGCGGGGCCCCTCGGCGGCGACCTCGATCAGGCCGTCGGCCGTGAGCTTGGCCAGCTCGCCGTACAACTGGCTCTGGGTCGCCGACCACACGTTGGCGAGCGAGAGCTCGAAGAGCTTCATCAGGTCGTACCCGCTCGCGCCGTCAAGCTCCACGATCAGGCCCAGCACCGCATGCCGCAGACTCATACCTCGAACCATATCCTTCTGGATTGACATGTCAAAAGTGGAAGGTCTAAGTTCGACATGTCGAAGTTGGAATGTCACCGAGAGGCGGCGTCATGCTGAAGTACTACGGCCGGACCTTCCTGCCCTGGATCGCCCTGGCGATCGTGAGCGAGTTCGGCGCCCTCGCGGGCGCGATCACGGGCCTCGTCGCCGCGGTCGTCCTGCTCGCCCTCGACCGGCTGCGCTCCGGGATCGCCTGGGACGCGCTCATCCTGGAGACTTCGACCACCGTCTACATGGCGCTGCTGACCGCGCTCTCCTTCGCGGCCCCCGGCTCGGCGGTGCTGGGCTACGGGGCGTCGCTGGCCATCGCGTGGCTCGCCGTCACCGCGTGGGGCACCCTGGCCGCCGGCCGCCCGTTCACCGCGGGCATCGCCCGCCGCCAGGTCGCCCCCGAGATCGCCGCCATGGAGGGGTTCCGCCGGGTCAACGTGGTCATCACCACGGCCTGGGCCGCCGGCTTCACCGTCACCGCGATCGCGCTGGCCTGCGTGCAGCACTGGGCGCCGCACTCCACCGCCGTGCTGGTGGCCTGCAAGATCGCCGGCTTCACCCTGCCCGCCGTGTTCACCGCGCGCTACTCCGCCAAGGCCCGCGAGCGCGCCACGGCCGCGGCCACCACCACCGCCGCCGCCCGGCCGAGCCTGTGAGGAGCACCGAGATGTCCCAGTCGAACGAAACCTCTCCGTCCGCGTGGCTGGACGGCCACCTGGCCCCCGTCCCCGACGAGATCGACGCGGCCGGGCTGCCGGTCGAGGGCGCGCTGCCGCCCGAGCTGACCGGCCGCTACTTCCGCAACGGCCCGAACCCGCTGCCGGGCACGCCGTCGGCCCACTGGTTCACCGGGGCCGGCATGGTCCACGGCGTGCGGCTGCGCGACGGCCGCGCCGAGTGGTACCGCAACCGCTGGGTGCGCACCACCGAGCTGACGGACGGCGCGCCGTTCGTGCGCGCCGACGGCAGCTTCGACCACGCGGCCGTCCCGGCCAACACCCACGTCGTCCCGCACGCCGGGCGGATCCTCGCACTGGTCGAGACCGGCCTGCCGTACGAGCTGACGCCCGAGCTGGACACGGTCGGCCCGTGCGACTTCGGCGGGCTGCTGACCGGCGGGATGACCGCCCACCCCAAGGAGGACCCGGTCACCGGGGAGCTGCTGTTCTTCGGCTACGGGCTCGTCCCGCCGTACCTCACCTACCACCGGCTGTCGGCGGACGGCCGGCTGGTGGAGAGCCGCGAGGTCGAGGTGCCCGGCCCGACGATGATGCACGACTTCGCCATCACCGCGAACCACGTGGTCTGGCTGGACCTGCCGGTGGTCTTCGACATGGCGCTGGCGCGCCGGGGCGGGGGCATGCCGTTCCGCTGGGACGACGGCTATGGGGCGCGGCTCGGCGTGATGCCGCGCGCCGGCGGCCCGGCGCGCTGGTTCGAGGTGGACCCCTGTTACGTCTTCCACGTGGGCAACGCGTACGAGGACGACGCGGGGCGGGTCGTCGTGGACGGGGTCCGTTACCGGCCGGAGGAGTTCACCGCGTTCTGGCCGAGCATCGGCGGGCCCTCTGCCGGCACGCCGGCCACCGGAGGCGCCCCGGTCTCGGCGGCGGCCACGGGGCATGCCCGGCTGCACCGCTGGACCCTCGACCCGGCCACCGGCGCCGTCAAGGAGGAGCCGATCGACGACCGGGCCGTGGAGTTCCCCACCCACGACGAGACCCGCACCGGCCGCCCCCACCGCTACCTCTACACCGTCGCCCGGGACGCGATCGTCAAGCACGACCTGCGCTCCGGCTCCTCGGCCGCGCTCGATCTGGGCGCGGACCTGGCGCCGGGGGAGGCGGTGTTCGTGCCGGCCGAGGGCGCCCGCGCGGAGGACGAGGGCTGGCTGCTGTCGATCGTGTCCGACCGCGCCGGGCACGGCTCCGAGCTGCTGGTCCTGGACGCCGCCGACCTGTCCCGTACGGCCTCGGTACGGCTGCCGCGCCGCGTCCCGGCCGGCTTCCACGGAAGCTGGATCCCCGACCCCGCGACGTAGCCGCCGGGAAGCCCGGCGCGCGTCAGAGCCAGCCGCGCTCCTCGGCGATCAGCGCCGCCTCCGCCCTGGTGGCGGCGCCGGTCTTGCCGATGGCCGCCGACAGGTGGTTGCGCACGGTCCCGTTGGACAGGTGCAGCGCCCTGGCGATCTCCGACACCGTGCCGCCCTGCCTGGCCTCGCGCAGCACGTCGCGTTCCCGGGCGGTCAGCGGGCTGGCGCCGCTGGCCAGCGACTCGGCGGCCAGCGCCGGATCGACCACGCGCAGTCCCGCGTGGACCCGGCGGACGGTGTCCACCAGGTGCTCCGGTGAGGAGTCCTTCACCACGAAGCCCGACGCGCCGTTGCGCATGGCGCGGGCGAAGTAGCCGGGCCGCCCGAAGGTCGTGCAGATCACCACCCGGCACGACGGCACCAGCGCGCGCACCCGCTCGGTGACGTCCAGGCCGTCCATGCCGGGCATCTGCACGTCGATCAGCGCGACGTCGGGGCGGATGCGCGCGACCGCCTCCAGCGCCTCCTCGCCCGAGCCGGCCTGCGCCACCACCTCGATGTCCGGCTCCAGGCCGAGCATCGAGGCCAGCGCGCCGCGCACCAGCGCCTGGTCGTCGGCCAGCACCACCCTGATCACGCCCGCTCCTCCCGCCGGCCCCTGACCATGCCCGGGAAACCCGCTCACGGACGGCTCGCCCGCAGCCGGAAGCCGCCCTGCGGCAGCGGGCCCGCCTCCAGGCTCCCACCGACGGCCCGCAGCCGCTCGCCGAGCCCGGCCAGGCCGCTGCCCGCCGTCCCCGCCTCGGTGCCGCCGCCGTGGCCGTCGTCGCGGATCTCCAGGCTGGAGGCGTCCAGGCGCACCTCGCAGCGGGTCGCGCCGCTGTGCCGGATGACGTTGGTGACGCCCTCCCGCAGCACGTACGCGAACGGCTCCCGGAGGTCCTCGGCCACCTCCTCCACGCTCGACGGCAGGACGGCCGCGATGTCCGCGGCGCGCAGCGCCACCCGCACCCCGCTCAGCTCCGCCATCAACGAGGGCCTGCGCACGCCCGACACGGTGGCGCGGATCTCCGCGTGCGCCTGCCGGGAGAGCCGCTCGACGTCGCGCAGCTCGGCCAGCGCCTGATCCGGCTCGGCGCCGCGCTCCAGCAGGCGGCGGGCCAGCCCCGCCTTGGCGGTGATCGCGGTGAGGCTGTGGCCCAGCACGTCGTGCAGGTCGCGGGCCAGCCGGGCCCGCTCGGCGGCGGTCGCCAGCGCCTCGATCTCCTCGTTCGCCTGGCGGAGCTGCACGAGCAGCCGGACGAGCAGCACCACGGCCACGGGCGCGAGCGTGTCGGCGAGCACGGACGGCACGGCACCCCACACCGCCTCGCCCGCCGTGGCGTACAGGATCAGCAGCCGCGCCGCCGCGGCGGCCACCGCCAGCAGCAGCCCCCAGAGGGCGGGCAGCAGCCACACCGCCGCCGCCAGCGCGTACGCGAGCGCGCCGAGCGGGGCGTGACCGGCCGGGTCCTGCCGGACGAGTGTCAGGGCGACGGCGAGGGCCAGCAGCCAGGCGAGCACCGCGACCCGCTCCCTGGGCGGCCGGCCGACGCCGTACGCCATGGTCGTCACCCAGCTCGCCCCGTACACCAGCATGAGGGCGATCGCGAGCGGCCCGCCGTGCCCACGCCCGCGCAGCAGGTCCCACAACGGCCAGGCCAGGAACGCGACCAGCACGAGCAGGCCGCGCGCCTCTCTCCACCCCCGGCCGGGGTGGCGCGGCGACCACGCGGGCCACGCCGCGAGCCCGAAAGGTCGCTGCCGGAGCATGATGTCCACCTCGCCGGAGTTCGTCAGGAGCGTGCGCTGTCGCGACGGTACCGGGCCGCCACGGCGACGCCCAGCACCACCGTGTACGCCGCCAGGACGGCCGCCGCCTCCCCCACCCGGCCGCCGCCGGACAGGGCCGCCCCGTGACTGATCTCGGCCAGCCAGTAGCTCGGCAGCACCCTGGCCACGGCCGCCAGGCTCTCGGGGAAGGAGCTCACCGGCACCAGCAGCCCGCCGACGAAGCTGAGCAGCAGCAGGACGCCGCCCTGGTAGGCCTGCAGGCCGCGCGGCGTGGACAGCTGTCCGACGAGCAGCCCGAGCAGCGCGAACGGCACGGTGCCCAACCACACGCCGAGCACGGCCAGCGCCCAGCCCGCGGCTGACAGCCTCACCCCGGCGGTCAGCGCCGCCGCCAGCGAGACCCCGGCCACGGGCGGCAACGCCACCAGCATGGCCACGGTCCCCTTCGCCAGGAGGTAGCCGACGCCCGACAGCGGGGTCAGCCGGAGCTGGCGCTGCCAGCCGGCGCCGCGCTCGACGGCGGTGCGGGCGCCGGTGTCCAGCGCCGCCTTGAACGCGCCGAACGCGGTCAGCCCGCCCATCAGGTACGCCGCCGGGATCTGCTGGGACCGGTAGACGTACGAGAGGAGGAGGAACAGGCCGACCGGCAGCCCGACCGAGAAGGCCAGGAACCGGGGGTCGCGCAGGACGCGCCTGGCCTCGAAACGCAGGTATCCCGCCTTCATCACACCGCTCCTCTCACGCGCGCCCGCTGCGGCCGCGCCGGTTCCTCGGTCAGCAGGACGAACGCCTCCTCCAGGCCCGGGGCGCGCACCTCGATGTCGCGGGCGGCGGGGAAGCGGGCCAGCAGCGCCCGCAGCGCCGCGTCGGAGTCGGAGCAGCTCAGCGTGGCGCGTTCGCCGTCCAGCTCGGCGGAGGCGACGCCCGGCAGATCGGACAGCAAGCCGGCCAGGTCCTGCCGCCCAGTGGCGGGGACGGTGGCGGGCCCGATAGCAGGGACTGTGGCGCGCAGGATGCGCCCGCCGACGCGTGCCATGACCGCGGTCACCGGCCCGTCGGCCACGATCGCGCCCGCGCGCATGAGCACGACGCGGTCCGCGTGCGCCTCGGCCTCTTCCAGGTAGTGGGTGGCGAACAGCACGGTGCGCCCGGTCCGCGCGTACTCCCGCATGGAGTGCCAGAACCCGCGCCGGGCGGACACGTCCATCGCGGAGG
Source organism: Nonomuraea sp. NPDC050383 (assembly GCF_044459125.1). Lineage (NCBI taxonomy): Bacteria > Bacillati > Actinomycetota > Actinomycetes > Streptosporangiales > Streptosporangiaceae > Nonomuraea > Nonomuraea sp. NPDC050383. The sequence goes on along the minus strand of NZ_JBITIP010000007.1, from coordinate 287,765 downwards.
TGGGCTCGTCGAGCACGAGCAGGCCGGGGTCGGGGGCCAGCGCCATGGCGAGCCGCACCCGCTGCCGCTGCCCGCCGGACAGCGCCGCCGCGCGCCGCCCGGCCAGGTCCTCGACCCTGGCGAGCCGCAGCGCCCGCTCCACCGGCATGGGGGCGCGGTGCAGCGAGCAGATCATCGCCACCGTCTCGTGGACGGTGGCGTCGTCCGGCAGCGCCGCCTCCTGGAGCATCACGCCGACGGCGCCGCCGGCGACGGCCTCGCGCGGCGACCGGCCGAACAGGGAGACCTCGCCCGCGTCGGGGGTGGTGAGGCCGAGCATCATGTCGACGGTCGTGGACTTGCCGGCGCCGTTCGGGCCGAGAAGGGCGACCATCTCGCCGGGCGCCACGAGCAGGTCGACCCCGGCGACGGCCGGCCGTCCGGCGTAGGACTTGCGGAGGCCGGACGCGGCCACCGCGTGGGGAATGGATGTCATGCGGCCAGCCTGGCCGGTGACGCGCCGTACTCCCTGTGCCACCTGTCAGGGTTCGCCCGTGACAGGTGTCACCCCTCCCCCGCGCCATCGCGGGATTTCGCGGAATGCAGCGTGCGCAGGCCGGTCAGCATGATGGTCAGGCTGTAGCCGAAGTCCTCGTCCGGGGTGGCGCCGGCCGTGTGGCGCTCGCGCAGGGCCCGGGCCAGCACGGGGAAGGGGAAGCTCTCACTCGTCACCGCCCGCGCCTCGTCCGCGGGCTCCGGCCGCGACTGCTCCTCCAGGGCCCGCCCGACGACGAAGTGGACGAGCGCCCCCGCGGCCCGGGAGGCGTCCGCCAGCCCGAAGCCGGCCTCGTGCAGCACCTCGGTGATCCGCTCGACGAACGTCCCCAGCGCGACGGCGCGCGTGACCACCGCGCCGGCCGCCACGCGCGCGCCGTCGCGGTGGGCGAGCAGCGCCTGGCGCAGCGCTCCCAGGGACTCCTCCAGCCACCGCCACCAGGGCTCGCCGGGGCCCGGACGGCCGAGCCCGGCTGCGGCGGGAGCGAGCATGACGTCCACGATCTGGTCGAGCAGCGCCCGCTTGTCGGCGAAGTGCCAATACAGCGCCGGGGCACGCACGTCGAGCACCGACGCGACCCGCCGCACGGTCAGCTTCTCCAGCCCGTCCTCGTCCAGCAGCCGCAGCGCGGCCCGGGCCGCGGTGTCCTTGTCGATCGGCACGCGCGCCGGCCTCCCTCCCGTCGTCCGGCTTGACACTTTAACAAGTTAAAGGCACGGTGACTCTTTAACAAGTTAAGGAGGTGGCGTCGTGGACGCCCAGGTGATCGTGGTGGGAGCCGGGCCGGTCGGCCTGAGCCTGGCGGCCGAGCTGCGCCTGGCCGGCGTCGAGCCGCTGGTGCTGGAGCGGCTGGCCGAGCCGTCGGGGCAGCGCAAGTCGCGGGGGATCGGGCCGCTGGCCGCGGAGGCCCTGCGGCGGCGCGGGCTGGGCGAGCGGCTGAGCGCGCACCAGCCCGAGCGCGGCGCCCAGAAGGAGCGCGAGCACGGCAGCGAGAAGGACCACTTTGCATGGATCCACAAGATCGACCCGTCGCTCCAGGAGGAGCCCGGCCGGCGCGGCATCCTGATCTGGCAGCCGGACCTGGAGGCCGTCCTCGGTGATCACGCCGCGGGGCTCGGCGTGCCCGTGCGCCGGGGGCACACCGTGACCGGGCTCGACCAGGACGAGGACGGCGTGACCGTCACCGTCGCCACCCCTGACGGCGGGCGGCGGCTCAGGGCGGCCTACGTGGTGGGATGCGACGGCGGGCGCAGCACCGTGCGCAAGCTGGCCGGGTTCGCCTTCCCCGGCACGCCGCCGCTCATGACGGCCCGCCAGGCGCACGCCGAGGTCGCCGACCCCGGCGCGCTGCCGCCCCCGGGCCGCCTGCCGGGCGGCATGCTCCTCCACGGCCCGGGCGGCATCGGCACGTTCGACTTCGGCGACACCCACGAGCGTCACGAGGGGCCGGTGACGGTGGAGGAGCTGCGGGCCAGTGTCCGGCGCGTGGCCGGCGCGGAGGTGACCATCACCCGGATGGACGGCGCCCTGCGCTTCACCGACCAGGCCCGCCAGGCGGAGACGTACCGGCTGGGCCGGGTCCTGCTGGCCGGCGACGCCGCCCACGTCCACAGCCCGAACGGCGGCCAGGGGCTGAACCTCGGCCTCATGGACGCGGTCAACCTCGGCTGGAAGCTGGCCGCCCAGGTGCGCGGGACCGCTCCGGAGGGGCTGCTCGACAGTTACACCTCCGAGCGGCATCCCGCCGGGGCCGCCGTGCTGCACAACACGCGCGCGCAATCGGCGCTGATGCTGCCCGGGCCGCACACGGACGCGTTGCGCGACATCGTCGCGGACCTGATGGACATCCCGGACGTCAACCGCTACTTCGGCCTGCTGCTGTCGGGACTGGCGACGCGGTACGCCTTCCCGTACGCGACGCCGGACGCCCACCCGCTGACCGGCACGCACGTCCCGGACCTCCTGCTCACTTTGGAGACGGACGTCGGACGGGAGGTGTCCCTCAGCGGGCTGACCACCGGCGGGAGGCCACTGCTGGCCGCTCCAGCGGGCGACCCGGCGGTCGGCGTGGCGGCCCGCTGGCGGGACCGGGTGGAGGTGGCCGAGGTCGCCTCCGTCGGTCATCCCTCGCTGGCGGCCGCGCTGGTCCGTCCCGACGGAGCCGTGGCCTGGGCCCGCGTCCCCGGCAGGCCGTCCGACATCGCCCTCCTGGAGGCGGCCCTGCGCACCTGGTTCGGCGGCCCGTCGTGAGACGGCCCGCTGTGAGATCGTCGTCGACATCACCGCCGGTACGGCGTCATACCGGCGGATCGTCCAGCCGCCTGCTGACGCCCGCTCTCAGTGGGAAAGGGCGGTGAGGCGGTTGCTGAAGCGGGCGAGCATCCCGCTCTGGGAGGTCTCGGAGAACATCCGGCCGATGAACGGCGGGATCCGCCAGTTGGCGGGGCTGCGCCTGGCCAGCCTGGACACCAGATTGACGTGCGGGTAGCGGGCCCGCTCGTAGGCGCGCAGCCGTTGCGCCGGGTCGCCGCCCTTGGCGAGCTCGCGCCCGAGCACCCACACGTCCTCAAGGGTCTGGTTGGCGCCCTGCCCGAGGGTGGGCGGCATGAGGTGGGCGGCGTCGCCGACCAGGGTGACGCGGCCCTTGCCCCACTCCCGGCGTACCTTCTGCCAGTGGTGGCCGAAGAAGTCGAGGTCGTCCTCGTTCGCCTGGGCGAGCAACTCGGGGACGGGGGACGCCCAGCGGCCGAAGCGGCGCCTCAGCTCGTCCAGAGGCGCGGCGGGGCGCGGTTCGCCGGAGGACCGGCGCACGTCGAACCACCACTGGAGCTTGCCGTCCCCGGCGGGGATCATTCCGCACGCCCCCTCCTTTCCGGTGATCATGAGGTGGAGGTGCGTACGGGTGAGGTCGATGTCGATCCGGCTCAAGGCCTGCCAGGTGCCGAAGGTGGCCGTCCGGATGGGGACGTCGCCCCACAGCTCGCGCCGGACGACCGAGTGGTGACCGTCGGCTCCGATGAGCAGGTCCCCTGTGATCGTCGAGCCGTCGTCGAAGGTCGCCATGACCCCATCGCCGTCCTGGGTCACTTCTCGGCAGCCCCTGCTGTAGTTGATCAGGTCGCCGGGTAGGCCCTCGGACAGCCGCTCCAGCAGCAGACGGCGGGAGACCGACTTGTTCGGGAAACCGTAGAGCGTGGCCGCATGGGCCATGTCGGAGCGGAGCCGCAAGCGGCCGTCGGCTGTCAACGCGTCGATCCGGTCGAACCGGCCACCGACGCCGTCGAGGCTGACACCGAGGTCGTGCAGCACGGCCGCGCCGTTGCTGAAGATGCTCAGCCCCGCGCCGCCCGTCCGCGGGGCCGGCGCCTGCTCGAAGATCCGCACCCGGTGCCCGGCGGCCAGCAGGCTCCGCGCGACGGCCAGGCCGCCCACCCCGGCGCCGATGACAAGAACGTCCATTTCATCTCCATATCGAAGTAACTTCGATTCGAAGATACATCGATATGAAATACATTGGGTCGAGTGACCGACAAGCACCCAGAGGACGTCTACCGCGAGTTCCTGATCGCGGTCATGCTGCACATCGAGGCGATCGCCGACCGGCTCGGCGTGCACCATGTGGACGTGGCCGCCCTCATCCTGCTGGAGATGCGCGGCCCGCTCCCCGTGGGGGCCATCTCCGAGGAGCTGGGGCTGCCGTCCGCCTCCGCGACCCGGCTCATCGACCGCCTGGAGAAGGCCGGCTATGCGCGGCGGGTACGCGGCGAGCGCGACCGGCGCATGGTCACCGTGGAGCTGATACAAGATGGCATGGCCGACTACCACGCCACCCGCATCACTTCCGAGCGGCACCTGGCGGAGATCCGCGAGCACTACACGCCGGAGCAGGTGCCGTTGATGCTGGGCATCCTCACCGGCGTCGCCCGGGCCTACCGCTCGGCGACCAGGGAACTGCGCGAGCAGTCCGGCTGAAGCGCGCGGATCTTCCGCATGCCTCCACCGGGTGGCTGCTGCCCGCTCGGGGTGGGGGTGGCCGCGACATAGCCGGTAGGGAATGCGGCGGCCGTCGGCGCCGGGCCCACGGCCGCGTCTCCTCACTCCCGTGGGGACCTGCCTTCCTCACATAGGGGGTCAAGACGGCAGTTGGCCGGTGCGGCCACAGTTTCGACGACGCCTCGGGCGAGCAGGCGGCGGGCACGCAGTGCGGCCACGCGCGGATCGTGGATGATGCTGCGCCCGACGATGTCGGTTGACGGAGTTAAGTCACATGGCTTAGATAAAGGGGTCGGCCCGAGCGAGGAGAACCCGTGAGTGACGTCGTCCCGGACTACCCCTTCCGCAACCCCTCCGCGCTGGAGCCGCCGCCCGAGTGGGCGAGCCTGCGCGACGGCTGCCCGGTGGCGCCGATCCGGCTGGCCAGCGGCGACCAGGCGCTGCTGCTGACCCGCTACGACGACGTGCGCCAGGTGCTGTCCGACCCGCGCTTCACCCGGCAGCTCGACGCCGACGACGCCGCCCGCGTGACGGCCAACGAGTCCGGCGGCGTGTTCGGCCGCTCCGACACGGCCTCCTCGGCCGGCGGCGAGGCGCACATGCAGTGGCGGCGCCTCGTGGGCAGGGCGTTCACGGCCAAGCGCGTGCTGGCGATGCGGCCGCGCATGGAGGAGATGGCGGAGCACCTCGTCGACGCCATGGTGGCGCAGGGGTCGCCGGCCGACCTGGTCGCGGCGCTGGGGTTCCCGCTGCCGGTGTGGGTGATCTGCGACCTGCTGGGCGTGCCCGACTCCGACCGCGACCGGTTCTCGTACTGGTCGGACACCATGCTCAGCATGACCCGGTACGGGCAGGAGGAGATCGACGCGGCGCAGGCGGAGTTCGACGCGTACCTGTCGGCGCACGTCGCCGCCAAGCGGGCCGAGCCGGGCGGCGACCTGCTCAGCGAGCTCATCGGGATCGTGGACGCGGCCGACGGGCGGCTGACCGAGCCGCTGCTCGTGGGCACCGCCCGCGGCCTGCTGGTGGCCGGCCACGAGACCACCGCGAACATGATCGGCAAGATGGCCGCGATGCTCCTGTCCGACCGGTCCCGCTGGGAGGCGCTGCTGGCCGAGCCGTCGCTCGTCCACCCGGCGGTGGAGGAGGTACTGCGCTTCGACGCCAACCCCGGCTTCGGGATGCCGCGCTACCTGACCGAGGAGGTGGAGGTGGCCGACCGCAAGCTGCCCGCGGGCACGACGGTGATCTGCAGCATGGCCTCGGCCAACCGCGACGAGCGGGCCTTCGAGCGCGCTGGCGAGATGGACCTGCGCCGCTCCCCCAACACGCATCTCGCCTTCGGCGTCGGCCCCCACTCGTGCCTCGGGCAGGCGCTGGCCCGCACCGAGCTGCAGACCGTTCTCGACGTGCTGCTGCGGCGGCTGCCGGGCCTGGAGCTCGCGGTCCCGGCGGCCGAGCTGGCGCCCCGCGAGGGGCTGCTGGTCGGCGGGTTGCGGGCGGTCCCGGTCCGGTGGTGAGCACGGCGAGCACCGGCGGCCCCGCCCGTACGCGCGGCAGGCCCGAGCGCGGGGCGGGCACCCGCGAGCGGATCCTGGCGGCGGCCGAGCGGCTGTTCGCCGAGCACGGCATCGCGGCGGTCTCCAACCGGCAGATCGGCGAGGCCGCCGGCCAGTCCAACAACTACGCCGTCGGCTACCACTTCGGCACCAAGACCGACCTGGTGCGGGCCGTCCTGCGTCGCCACAACGGCGGCATGGAGGAGCGGCGGGCGCGCATGCTGGAGTCCGTCGGCGACGACTCCGGCGTGCGGGAGTGGGCGTCCTGCCTGGTACGGCCGGCCACCGACCACCTGGCCTCGCTGCCGGCCCCCACCTGGTACGCCCGCTTCCTGGCGCAGGCCGACACGGAGCCGACGATGCGGGCGGTGGTCATCGAGGAGGCGGTCGCCACGCCGTCGGTGGGGCGGATCGTGGAGCACCTGTTCCGGCTGGTGCCGGGGGTGCCGGAAGCCGTCCACCGGCAGCGGACCGACATGTGCCGGGTGCTGGTCGTCCACATGCTGGCCGAGCGGGAGCGCGCCCTGCACGAGGATCCGGCGGCCGACCCGGTGACCGTGTGGCGGGACACGGCGACCGCCCTGGTGGACGCGCTGACCGGCCTGCTGGCCGCCCCGGTCACGCCCTCCGCCGCCTAGCTCCGCCGGGGTCCACGCCGCGGCCGTCAGATCGGCGTCAGGACCAGCTTGCCGCGGACGTGCCCCGTCTGGCTGTCGCGGTGGGCGGCGGCCGCGCCGGCCAGGGGGTAGGTGCGGGCGATGGTGACCGTGATCGTGCCGGCCGCCACGAGTGCTGCGACTTCGTCCAGGATCCCGCGCATGTCGCCGGGCTCGCCGTAGACGAACCGCGCGCCCAGCGACTCCGCCGACGCGTCGGCGAGACTGACCACGCGGTGGGGATTTCCGGTCAGCTCCACCAGTGCCGGGAGGGAGCCGCGCCCCGCCGCGTCCACGGCGGCGTCCACACCGTGTGCGGCGACGGCCCGGACTCGTTCGACCAGGCCGTCGCCGTAGGCCACGGGGATGGCGCCGAGGGAGCGCAGGTAGTCGTGGTTGCGCGGGCCGGCGGTGCCGATCACCGTGAGTCCGCGATGCCGGGCGACCTGGACGGCGACGGTTCCCACCCCACCGGCGGCGCCGTCGATCACGATCGTCTCGCCCCGCGCCAGGCCGAGCAGGGCGAAGGCGTGGTAGGCCGTGGTGGCGGCCACGGGGAGGGCGGCGGCCGCCTCCCAGGACACCGCTTCGGGTTTGGCGGCGATGGCATCGAGGTTCGCCAGCGCCAGCTCGGCGTAACTTCCGGAGACCGCCTTGCCGAACACGTCGTCTCCGACGGCGACATCGGTCACGCCCGGCCCTACGCATTCGACGACGCCGGCCACATCGACACCGGGAACGGCGGGAAGATCCACCGGCATCACGGCGGCCATGGCCCCGCTGCGGATCTTCCAGTCGATCGGGTTGACGCCGGCGGCGCGGACAGCGATCCGGACCTGCCCCGGGCCGGGCTCAGGCACCGCACGCTCGGCCACCCGCAAGACCTCGGCGTCACCGTACTCAGCGAACATGACAGCCCGGCAGATCCGTTCCATGGCTCCCTCTCTCGACGCGGCGTCCGATCGATGACGTCCCGTCAACAGGCCCCGACCGCGCACTCCCCCCACGTCGGGGCTCACCCCGCCACCGGCTCGGCAAGGACGCGGGACGGGACATGAACCGGTCCGCTGGTCCGGTACGATACGGTCCACTGGTCCAGTTATGCAAGGAGGTGCCGCTGTGACCGAACGCGCCGATGCCGCCCGCAACCGCGCCGCCGTGCTGGCCGCGGCGGAAACGCTGTTCCAGCGCGAGGACCTCGACCATGTCAGCCTCGCCCGCATCGCCCAGGCCGCCGGTGTCGGCAAGGCCACGGTCATGCGCCGCTTCGGCGACCTGCTGGGACTGGTCGATGCGCTCATCGCGCCACGCGTCACCGCCCTGCAGAGCCGCGTGCGATCCGGAGAACCCCCGCTCGGACCCGGAGGAGACGCTGCCGCGAGCCTCCACGCCTACCTCGACGCGCTGTTCGACTTCGTCCTCGACAACTACACGCTCATCCGCGCGCTGGAGCACTACGGGCCGCACGCCTACTACGCCAATCCCGCCAGCCAGTTCTGGATCGACGAGCTCGCCGACCGGATCCACGCCGCGCGGCCCACCGTCGACGCCGGATACCTCGCCCACGCCGTGTTCACCGCGCTCCGCGCGGACGTCATCGACTACCTGCGCCGACATCGACACATGGACACCGAGCGCATCCGTGCGGGCGTGCACACCCTTGCCGACCCACTCGACCTCGGGCCCGGCTCCCGCCGATGAGAAGGGGCACGAGCACACGCGGACGCCGGCGGCTTCGCCCGCAACCGGCACCGGCTCCGTGCCTGGCTCCGCGCCTGGCTCTACGCCTGGACGAGCCGTTCGCGCAGGGCCTCCAGGTCGGGGACGAACCAGACGTGCCTGCCGCGGTTGCTCTCCACCACGAAGTCGCGCAGCGCGGTGCTGGCCTCGACGTGCCGGGTGATGTCGCCGACGACGGCCACGCCCAGCCGGTAGTTCGCGAACTTCTGCAGGATCTCCCCGGCGACGCGGGTGCGCAGCCGGAAGAAGCCCTCCCCGAGCCGCTCGGCCGGGATCGCCACCCAGGCGGCCTGGCAGGAGAACGCCTCCCCGAGGAGGTCCACCGCCTCGCGCTCGCCGCGCAGGGGCTCGCCGTCGGCGGCGCACACGAGAACGGGCGTGCCGGCGACATGCTGGAGGGTGTCAGGCAACGGGATCAGGGCTCCTCGTCCACGAGCAGATCGATGATTTTGAGGAGTTCGGCGGTCCCGCCGAGGTCGCCCAGGACGATGACCTTGAGGCTGGCCCGTTCCTCGTCGTAGACGGTCTCGACGCGCAGCGTGCCGCCGTCGCGGGGACGGCTTCCGGCCGCCGCCATGACGGTGTTGGCCAGCCGGATGACCGCCTCGCGGCCGATGCCGTCGATCCGCACGATGGCGGACGTCTCGGCGTGGGGTCCGCCGCGTGCGGGCGTCGTGGCCGGGCGCCCGGTGAACGCCTCCAGGTCCTCCGCGGCGATCCGGTACTGCCGGCCGATCCGGGTGGCCCTGAGCCGTCCGTCGCGGACGTAGCCGCGCACGGTCTTGACGTGCAGGCCGAGCACCTCGGCCACCTGCTCCACCGAGTAGTACCGCTCAGCCATCGCTCTGATCCCCCAAACTCCCTTACACTCCCCAACGTAGCACCTTTGAGGGAGCTTTACAGCCAACGGCCGTCTGCGCATGGCCACCGTCGAGGCACTCCCCCGCGTCGGGCACCATGGACGGTTGACATCCTCCCTCGCCTGAAGGCGGGGGATTCCAACGGCCGCTACCCCACGAGGAGGAGGTCGCGTTGAGGTTCGCGGTGCACCGGCCCGGCAACCCGTGGCCCTTCCCGCGCAGACACGGCATGCCCTGCCGCCAGCTTGATGTTCCTGGCCGCGTTCACATCAGCGTTGCAGGCGTAGCCGCAGGACCGGCAACGGAAGTCGGCTTGGCTCTCGCGCGACTTCGCATCCACGATCCCGCACGCCGAGCACCGCTGGCTCGTGAACGCGGGGTTGACCTTGGCGACCCGCTCAGGTGCCTTGTCTTCCAGTCGTTGGACGAGTTGGCCCCATGCGGCGGCCATGATCAACCGATTGAGGCCCGCTTTCTGGCGGACGTTCCGGCCGCGCGCTTCGATGGTGCCTTTGGCCGACGTGGTCATGTTGCGGATCTTCAGGTCTTCGACAGCGATCACGTCGAACCGGCGTGCCAGATCGGTGGAGGTCTTCTCCACCCAGTCCTTGCGTCGGTCGGTCTCCCGCGCCTTCAGCTTGGCGATGGCCCGCTTGACCTTGCCGCGCCGGTTCGACCCCCGCTTGGCCCGCGCCAGCTTGCGCAGGAGCCGCAGCAGGCGCACCTTCTCGGGATCGCGCAGGCCGGGAGCGTTCAGCATCTCCCCGGTGGACAGGGCGGCCGACACGGCCACACCCCTGTCCACGCCCACAGCCTCGCCCGTGCCGGGTACGGGGATCGGGTCCGGGATCACGGCGAACGCCACATGCCAGCGTCCCGCCCGGTCGCGGGTGATGCGGTACGACTTAACGCCGTCGGGGACAGCACGCGACCAGCGAAACCGGACCCAGCCGACCTTGGGAACCTTCACCGCGCCGACATTGCCGGACAGGCGGCGTACGTCGCCCGCCTTGACCGCGACGATCCGGAACCCCTCGCCCTGGCCGCGCTTACGCCACGTCGGGCGGCGGTGCGTCCCGCCGAAGAAGTTCGCCAGCGCTTGGGCGAAGTCCTTGAGTGCCTGCTGCTGCACGATTATCGACCCCGCCCGCAGCCACTCGGATTCCACTCGAGCCTCGGTCAGCTGGCGGCACTGCTCGGCGAACCTGGGCGCGCTCTTGCGTCCCGGCCGCCAGTGCGCGTGCTGCTCACACGCCAGATTCCACACGTACCGGGCGTGCCCGCAATGCTCGGCCAGCGCCTGCTCCTGGGCAGGCGTCGGCGTCAGGCGGTAGCGGGACATGCCGATCAACCTACCGACCCTCACCGACAAAACCCGGAGATCAGAGTGTCCGACCGTTCCGACTTTCCTGCCCGCTCTGAAGGACGGGGCCTCCAGTCTGTAGGGTATTCGGTGACTGTGAGCGCAGAGGACCGCGAGACGACGCCGCTCGCCGCCCTGGCCGAACTCGTCGCCGGGGGCGGCCTGGTGGTGCTGAGCGGGGCGGGGCTTTCGACCGAGTCGGGCATCCCCGACTACCGTGGGCCGACCGGACGGGCTCAGCGGGCCGACCCCATGACGTACCAGCGGTTCGTGGGCAGCGCCGAGGCGCGGCGCCGCTACTGGGCGCGCAGCCACGTCGGCTGGCGGCGGATCGGTGAGGCCGCCCCCAACTCCGGCCACCGGGCCGTGGCCGACCTCGAACGGCGCGGCCTGGTCGACGCCGTCATCACCCAGAACGTCGACGGCCTGCACCAGGCGGCCGGCGCACGGCGGGTCGTCGAGCTGCACGGCGGCCTCGACCGGGTGGTGTGCCTGTCGTGCCGGCAGCGCACGCCCCGCATGGAGCTCGACCGCCGCCTGCGCCGCGCCAACCCCGGCTGGGCGGCCGCCGCGACGGCGATCAAGCCCGACGGCGACGCCGACCTCACCGACGAGCAGGTCGCGGGTTTCCAGGTGGTGGACTGCACGGCCTGCGGCGGGCTCCTCAAGCCGGACGTGGTGTTCTTCGGCGAGAACGTGCCGAAGCCGCGGGTGGACGAGTGCTTCGCGCTGGTGGCGGGGGCGCGGGCGCTGCTGGTGCTGGGGTCGTCGCTGGCGGTGCGGTCGGGGCTGCGGTTCGTCGGCCGGGCCGCCGAGCTGGGCATCCCGATCGCCATCGTCAACCAGGGGCCGACGCGCGGCGACGCCGAGGCCGCGCTGCGGCTGGACGCGCCGCTCGGCGCCACGCTCACGGAGCTGACGAAGGACCTCCAGCGGGGTGAGCCTTCGGGGCGCGCGGTCGTCGGCATGGCCGCCTCAGGAGGCCATGAGGCTCCATCCGCTCCGACCGTCCCTGCCGCCCCGGCACAATAGGGGTCATGTCCCGTCGCGAACCCGCCGGCTGCCCGTGCGGCCTGCCGGCCCCCTACCGTGACTGCTGCGGCCGCTTCCACCGGGGGGAGGGCTCGGCGCCCACGGCCGAGCTGCTCATGCGGTCGCGGTTCGCCGCGTTCGCCGTGGGCGACGAGGCGTACCTGCTGCGCACCTGGCACCCGGCCACCCGGCCGGCACGCCTCGACCTGGACCGCGGGGTTCGGTGGGTGCGGCTGGAGATCCTGGAGGCCGTCCGGGGCACGGTCCTGCACACCGAGGGGGCCGTCCGCTTCCGCGCCCACTACGTGCAGCGCGGGCGCGAGGGCTCCATGGAGGAGCGCAGCCTGTTCGTCCGGCTCGACGGGCAGTGGGTGTACGAGGGACCGCGCGACGACGGTCCGCCGGCGCGGCGACTATAGTAAGTCAGGTGACCAACTCAGTTAAGGGCGCCCGGGGCGGCAAGCGGGAGCGCCTGGCGACCGCGGCGGCCAAGGTGCTGCACGAGCAGGGTGTCGAGAAGACGACGCTGGCCGACATCGCGCGCGAGGCGGACGTGCCCGTCGGCAACGTCTACTACTACTTCAAGACCAAGGACCAGCTCGTCGAGGCCGCCATCGACGCGCACGCCGGGGCGCTGCGCGGCCTGCTCGACCGGCTCGACGGGATGCCCGGCGCGGCGGAGCGGCTCAAGGCGCTCGTGCGCGGCTGGGTGGACCAGCGCGAGGTCGCCGCCCGCTACGGCTGCCCCACCGGGACGCTGGCCTCCGAGCTGGACAAGCGGGCCGACGGGCTGGACCAGGCGGTGGCCGCGCTGATGCGGGAGCTGCTGGACTGGATGGAGCGCCAGTTCGCCGCGCTGGGCCGCGCCGACGCGCGCGAGCTGGCCGTCGCCCTGCTCTCCTCCTACCAGGGGATCTCGCTGCTCACCAACACCCTGCGCGACCCGGCGCTGATGAAGGCCGAGGGCGACCGGCTGGAGCGCTGGATCGACGGTCTCGCCTGACGGCGCCGCACCCCGCCGGAGGCCCCCTGGGCGCGTCAGGCGTCTCGTACGCGCAGCAGCACGCCGCCGCCCGCGAGCGCCGCGACGGCCCACGCGGCGAGCACGCCGAGGCCCGCCCACGGGCTGAGCGGCAGACTCGCCAGGTTCGTGGTGGCCTGTATGGACATGCCCGCGTTGGACGGCGACAGCCGCCACAGCGCCAGCTGCCAGTCCGGGTCGGCGACCATGAGCGGCAGGATCGCCGACACGTACAACAGCCCGAGCACCACCCCGATGGCCGCCGCCGAGTCCCGCACGGCGAGCGCGATCCCCAGGCTCAGCAGCGCGACCAGCGCCAGGTACAGGACCGACCCGGCGGCGGCCCGCAGCGTCGGCCCGTCGGCGAGCGACAGCGGCGGGTGGCCGTTGGCGGCGGTGAAGCCGCGCCCGGGCAGGATGAGCCGCCCGGCCAGCAGCGAGGCCAGCACGGCGAGGGCTCCGGCCGGCACAGTCACCCCGATCAGCACGGCCGCCTTGGCGGCCAGCACGGCGCCCCGGCGCGGCATCGCGGTGAGGGTGGTGCGGATCATGCCGGTGCCGTACTCGCCCCCGACGACGAGGACGGCCAGCACGGCGACGACCGCCTGCCCCACCTGCACCCCGGCGAGCGCCAGCTTGACCGTGTCGTGGCCGCAGCCCGCGGCGCCGCAGGTCACGCTCGCGCTCACCCCGGCGGCCGCCGCCGCCGTCAGCGCGACCAGCGCCGGCAGCAGCCGGCCGACGCCCGTCTCGGTGCGCAGCTTCGTCCACTCGGCCCGCAGTTCGCGCCTCATCCACCCTCCTCGGCCCGCCGGCCCGCGGCTCATGCGTCCCTCCTGTTCAGGCGGTGGGCGGCCAGGGCGAGCGCGAGCACGGCGTAACCGCACAGCACCGCCAGGCCGGCCCACGGCGCGAGCGGGTAGTAGCCCGCCGACGGCACGTAGTTGGCCAGGACCTGCGGGTACGCCGGGATGCTCTGCTGGATCGCGAACCCGGCCGCCGGAGTCAGCCGCAGCAGCCACCGCGCGGCCTCGTCCGGCAGGATCGACGCGGTCGCCAGCAGATGCGGCACCACCACGACCACGACGGCCGCCGTGATCGCCGCCGTGCCGCGCCGGAACAGCGCGCCCAGCGCGAGCGCCAGGACCGCGGCGGCGGCCATCAGCAGCGCCACACCCGCCACCACCCGGACCTGCGTCAGCCAGGACACCGGCAGGACGATGTTGCCGTTGTCGCGCAGGATGCCCGTGCCCAGCGGCACCGTGACGGCGGTGGCCGCCAGACCGGCGGCGAAGGTCACCCCGGCGATCACGACGGCCTTGGCCGCCAGCGCCCGTCCACGCCGCGGGACCGCCAGCAGCGTGGTCCGGATGAGCCCGCGCCGGTACTCCGACGTGACGGACATGACCGCCACGACGATCACCACGATGAGGGCGGTCACCACACCGGTCAGGGTGTTCTCGACGCTCTGCCCGTCGGTGGCCGGCGCGATGTCACCGACGCCGACCACGGTGTACGTGCCGCCGGACTGCCGGAAGCCGCCCGGATGGTGGATCGCCCCGCCGGGCTCCCTGACGGCGCCGATGTCGTCGCCGCGCCACGCCTCGCCCGCGACGCGGCCCGACAGGCCGACCCGGTCGAAGACGGCGGTGGTCTCGGAGAAGCGGACCTGCTCGATGCTGCCGCCGAAGTCGGCGGGCTGCACGGTCAGGTCGCCGGGCGAGGCGGCGAACATCCCGATCTCGGCCGTGGCCGGCAGCCCGGCGAGCCGTGCCGTCCCCACCTTGGTCCACCGCTCGCCGTCGGCGGACTCGTACCCGGTGATGTCCTCGCCCGAGCGGACCAGCCGCAGCCAGCGCGGCGACGACGCCGACACTCCGCCCGGCCGGCCGGCCGTGTCGTGGGTGAAGTCGTCCTGCATCCGCACGCCGTGACCGCCCGTCGCCATGACGGCCGCGTACGTCGAGCCCTGCCGGACGCCGTCCTTGATGATGAGCCCGGCCTTGGCCCACGGCACGACCCGGTTCTCGACCCGCCGGACGCCCTGGACGAGGTCCGGCAACCGTACCTGGCCCGTCATGGACGTGAGGCGGGCGGTGACGGAGCCGTCGCCGGTCAGCGTCCGATGGGCGAAGAAGAAGTGGTCGGTCACCGCCTCGCCGCCCGGTCCGACCGGCGGGGCGGGGCAGGCGTCGTCGGGACCGCCGCACGACGTGTGGCTGCCGGTCGCCGTCATCAGCCCGAGCAGCACGGTGACCAGGGCGGCGGCGGCCATGCCGGCCACCCAGCCGCGGACCGTGCGGAACTTCGTCCACTCGGCCAGCACCGCCCGCCCGAACCCGCCACCCCGAGCGGAGTCTCTGCCCGCCCTCATCGCGCCGCTCCCGCGACCTGCCGGAGAGCCTGTCGCGGCGCTCACCGCGTCGCTTCCGCGACCTGCCGGGGAGTGTGTGCCCGCGCTCATCGCGCCGCTCCGCCGGCCGACGCACGGAACTCGACCGCGTCGCGGGTCAGCTCCATGTACGCCTCCTCCAGCGTCGCCCGGTGCGCCGACACCTCCGAGAACGGCACCCCGCCGGCGTTGAGCAGTCCCACGACCCGCTCGGCCGGCATCCCCGAGACCGTCACCGTGTCCTGGCCGGACACGGCCACGACGGCGCCCGCCCCGGCCAGCACCGTCATCGCCGCGGTCCGGTCGGAGGTGCGCAGCGTGACCCGGCCGCGGGAGGCGGCGCCGACCAGATCGGCCACGGCGGCGTCCGCCACCACCCGGCCACGGCCCACCACCACCACGTGCCCGGCGGTGTCCTCCAGCTCGCTCATCAGATGGCTCGACACCAGCACGGCCCGGCCCTCGCCGGCCAGCGAGCGCAGCAGCCCCCTGATCCAGACCATGCCCTCGGGGTCCAGCCCGTTGAACGGCTCGTCCAGCATCAGCGTCGGCGGGTCGCCCAGCAGCGCCGCCGCGATGCCCAGCCGCTGGCGCATCCCGAGCGAGTACCCGCCGGCCCTGCGCCGCGCCGCCGGACCCAGCCCGACCAGGTCGATCACCTCGTCCACCCGCCGGGCGCCCAGCCCCTGCGAGTGGGCCAGCCACAGCAGGTGGTGGCGGCCGGTGCGGCTCGGCTGCAACGCGCCCGCGTCCAGCAGCGCGCCGACGTGCCGCAGCGGCTCACGCAGGCTCCGGTACGGCCGGCCGCCGACCAGCGCGCTGCCCTCGTCGGCGGCGTCCAGACCGAGCACCACCCGCATGGTGGTGGACTTGCCCGCGCCGTTGGGGCCGACGAACCCGGTGACCCGTCCCGGTGACACGGTGAACGTCATGCCGTCCAGGGCCAGGGTCGGGCCGTACCGCTTGCGCAGGCCGGCGACCTCGATGGTGGTTTCCATGGCACCGCAGGCTAGGCGGCGGCGCAGGGCGGGCGCGTCACGCGGGGGAGCCATCATCACCGGTGTGGCATCCCTCGATCGAGGGATGCCACGAACCTGGACGACCAGGACAATGACCAGGGTGGACGGAACGCATGACCAGCCGAAGCGACTCCCCCGGCCGGGAGCCGCGGCCCCGCCGGGCGCCGCCGCCTCGCCGGACGCCGCGGCCTCGCCGGACGCCGCGGCCTCGCCGGACGCCGCGGCCTCACCCGCCGTGAACGGACCGGACGCGGACCGACCGGACGGTGGCCGCGTGGTCGAGGACCGGTCCGGGGCACGGGGGTCGTGGGCAGGGTGGTCGTGGGTAGCGCGGTCGTGGGCAGGGCGGTCGTGGGGGGAGCGTCTCAGCGGGCCGTACGGGCCGGTCGTGGTGGGGGCGTTCCTGATGGCCGGGGCGCTGGTGGAGTCGACGGCACACGCGGTGAGCCCGGTGCTCGCGCTGACCACCGACCGGCCGCTGTTCCTCATCGTGTACGGGCTGCTGGCCCTGGCCACGACGCTGCCGGTGGTGGCGCTGCGGGGGCAGCCGGTGGCGGCCGGGCTGGCCGTCTCGGCGGCGGGCGTGCTGTCCCTGACGGCGTTCCAGACCATGACCGTCGCGGGCGCGGTCGCCCAGCTCCTCACCGGCTACCGCCTCGGCCGGGCGGCGCCGCGGCTCGTGGCGGTCGCGCCGGCGGTGCCGTTCCCGCTGCTGGCGCTGATGGGCCAGGCCCAGGGCGAGGCGCGGCTGCTCACGCTGGTGCTGGCCTCTCTGGCACCGGCCGCGGCGCTGGCCGGCATCGCGCGGCGGGCACGCGGCGAGGCGCGTGAGAGCGCGGCGGCCCGCCAGGTCGCCACCGAAGGGCTGCTGGAGCACGTGGCGCGGGGCGAGCGGGCCCGCATCGCCCGCGACCTGCACGACGTGGTGGCCCACCACATCTCGATGGTGGCCGTGCAGGCCGAGACGGCCCGGCTGGCCACGCCCGGCATGCCTCCCGCGGGCGCGGAGCGGCTGACGGCCATCGGCGACACCGCCCGCGCCGCGCTGACCGAGATGAGGCGGCTGCTCGGCGTGCTGCGGGAGGACGCGGGCGCCGCCCCGGGGGCTCGCAGTCCGCAGCCCGGCCTGGGGCTGGGCGAGCTGAACGAGCTGCTCGACGCGGCCCGCGACGCCTCCGGAACGGGGACGCGCCTGATCCTGCGGGGCCGTCCCGTCCGGCTGGATCCGGGTGTGGAGCTGACGGCGTACCGGATCGTCCAGGAGGCGCTCACCAACGCCCGCCGGCACGCGCCGGGGGCCGCCGTGGACGTCGAGCTGCACTACACGGGCGAGGTGCTGCGGGTCCGGGTCCGCGACAACGGGCCCGGACCGTCACACCATCCCCCGCAGCCGAATGTCCGGCACGGCGCGCCGGCCGGCCAGGGACCGAGCGGGCCCGGACCCGGCGGGCATGGGCCGCCTCGTCACGGGCCGGCCGGGCATGGACTCGTCGGGCATGGGCTCGCCGGGATGCGGGAGCGGGCGGCGGCCGTGGGCGGGCGGCTCACGACCGGGCCCGCGCCCGGCGGCGGCTTCCTCATCGAAGCCACTCTCCCCGGCGCGGCCCCGGACCCGGACCCGGACGAGCCTCGAGGAGACGTGGGCAGGCGGGCGGGGACAGGTGCCGGCGTGGTGGTCGGGAACGGGGGTGGGGGCGGATGACGGGAACCGGCCTCTCCCCCGCCGTGCGCGTCGTCGTCGCCGACGACCATCTCGTCGTCCGCACCGGGTTCGCCGAACTGCTCGCCACCCAGCCGGACTTCGAGGTGGTCGGGACGGCCGCCGACGGTGCGCAGGCCGTGCGGGTGTGCCGTGATTTGCGCCCCGACGTGGTTCTCATGGACGTCCGGATGCCCGGCATGGACGGCATCGAGGCCACCCGCCGCCTGGCCGCGGCCCCCGGTGAAGGGCCGAGGGTGCTGATCCTGACGACGTTCGACCTGGACGAGTACGTCTACGACGCGCTGCGCGCCGGGGCCAGCGGGTTCCTGCTGAAGGACGTCACCGCCGAGCGGCTGTTCGACGCGGTCCGGGTGATCGCCGCGGGCGAGGCGCTGCTGGCCCCGGCGGTGACCCGGCGGCTGATCGGCGAGTTCGCCCGGCTCCAGCAGGGGCCCGACGCCGGTTCGGCGGCGGCGCTGGCCACGCTCACGCCGCGCGAGACGCAGGTGCTGCGGCTCATCGCCGAGGGCCTGTCGAACCCGGAGATCGCCGCCCGGCTGACCGTCACGGAGGAGACGGTGAAGACGCACGTGAGCCGGGTCCTCGGCAAGCTCGGGCTGCGCGACCGGACGCAGGCGGTGGTCGCCGCGTACGAGACGGGCCTGGTGGTCCCGGGGGCGCGGTCACGTACCCAGGGAAGTGGTTGATCGGCGCCTCAGCCCGGGGAAGAGCACGGCGGCGACGGCCAGGTGCAGAAGGACCAGCGTCAGTGTCGCGGCCGCGCCCACGGCGCCGCCGAGCGGCCCGAGAAGGGAGACGATCAGCACGACCAGGGCCGTGATCGTCCAGAGGCGGCCGGGCCGGGCCGAGAACCGCTCCAGGGCGGCCAGCAGCGCCCAGCCCGCCAGACCGGCCAGCAGGCTCACCAGGGCGATGGTCACCGGGCCGACCGTCTGGGTGACGCCGCCCTGCCGCACCGTCAGCACGACGCCGGCCAGAGGTACCGCCAGGCACCACACGGCCAGGGCGGCGGCGGGTGCGCCGACCACGGTGACAAGGAGTCTCTTGGTGGAGGTGTTCACGCCGTTCAGCCTGGCCGGGGGTGCCGTGCCGCCGCATCGGGCCCGCGGTCGCGCCATGTCCTTCTCCGGAGGGGAGCGCCTCCTCCTTTGGTAGGTGCCGGCGGTGCCGTACCGGGGGCTAGCCTGACCCGATGACCGAGCGCCGGCTCCACAGAATTGTCACTGCGGCGATCGTGGTCGCCGGGATCGGCGGACTCGCGGCCTTGACGCTCCGGGGGCAGGCCGGCACGTCCTCGGCCATGCACGTTCTGGACATCGCGGTCGCGGCCGTGAGCGTGGCCGCGGCGGTCGCCCAGCTGTGGTGGCCGATGGCCGGCGCGCTGGTCGCCACCCTCCTCGCGGTCGCCTCGCCGGTGGCCACCCCGGCGGCGACCCTGGGGGCGTTGCAGGTGGCCCAATGCCGGCGCCTGCCCGTCGCGGGCGCGGTGGCGGCGGCCGGCGTCGCGATGCACCTGGCGCAGGGGCTGTGGCGGCCGAACACCGGCATCTCCCTCGGCTGGTGGCTGCTGCTGATCTCCGCCGCGTACGGCGCGATGCTCGGCTGGGGCGCCCTGGCCCGTTCCCGCCGCGCGTTGCTGATCTCGCTGCGCCAGCGAGCCCGCCGTGCCGAGGCCGAGCAGGGCAGGCGGGTGGCCGAGGCGCGGATGGCCGAGCGCCGCAAGCTCGCCGGGGAGATGCACGACGTGCTGGCCCATCGACTGTCTCTGGTGGCCACCCACGCCGGCGCGCTGGAGTACCGCCCGGACTCCTCGCCGGAGCAGCTCGCCCGTGCCGCCGGGGTGGTTCGGGCGGGAGTCCACCAGGCGCTGGAGGAGCTGCGCCAGGTGATCAACCTGCTGCGCGAGGACGGCGAGGGGGAGGACGGCGGCCCCGAGCCTCAGCCCACGCTGGCCGACCTGCCGCGCCTGGTCACCGAGGCACGCGAGGCCGGAGAACAGGTCCGGCTGCGCGACGAGGTCGCCGATGCCCTCGCCCTCCCGGCCGCCACCGGCCGGACCGCCTACCGCGTCGTGCAGGAAGCGCTGACCAACGCCCGCAAGCACGCCGCCGGACAGCCGGTCGAGGTGCTGCTGCGGGGCGGTCCCGGGGCGCGGTTGCTGATCGACGTTCACAACCCGATGCCCGAGGCCGGTGCGGCGCCGACCTCCCCGGGCAGCGGCACGGGTCTGGTCGGGCTGACCGAACGCGTACGGCTGGCCGGGGGGCGGCTGGACCACCAGGTCGTCGACGGGCGGTTCCGGCTGCGGGCCTCGTTACCATGGCCTGCGTGATCCGCGTTCTCCTGGTGGACGACGACGCCCTGGTCCGCGCCGGGCTGTCCATGATGCTGGACGGCGCCGCCGGCATCACCGTCGTCGGCGAGGCCGCCGACGGCCGGGAGGCCGTCGCGGCGACCGACGCCCACGCCCCCGACGTCGTCCTGATGGACCTGCGGATGCCGCACGTGAACGGCATCACCGCCACCCGCCGTTTACGCGAGCGCCCCCGCCCGCCGGAGGTGATCGTGCTGACCACCTTCGACACCGACGAGAACATCCTGCACGCGCTGCGCGCCGGCGCCAGCGGCTTCCTTCTCAAGGACACGCCGCCCGCGCAGATCGTGGAGGCGGTCACGCGGGTCGCCGGGGGCGATCCGATCCTGTCCCCGCGGATCACCCGCAGGCTGATGGACCGCACCATCACGCAGGCCGGAGCCTACGAGCAGGCCCACGCCGCGCTGGCCGCGCTCACTCCTCGCGAGTTGGAGGTGGCCCTCGCGATCGCACACGGCCGGACGAACGCGGAGATCGCCGCCGAGCTGTTCATGGGCATCACCACGGTGAAGGCCCACGTCTCCAGCATGCTCACCAAGCTCGGCCTGGACAACCGCACGCAGATCGCCCTGCTCGCGCACGACGCCGGCCTGGCCTGACGCGCTCACCCCGCGCCGGCCATGCTGACGCGCTGGGCGAAGGGACCGCCCCGACTCAGGTCGCCGCCGCGCCGAAGCCGCCGTCCGGCACCCTCAGCCGGAGGGGCACGCACTCAGCCGAGCGCGATCGACCGGAGCGCGTCCTCGAAGACGTCGACGGTGGCGGCGACGTCGGCCTCGGTGTGCGCGGTGGACAGGAACCACAGCCCCCGCGGCACCATGTTGACCCCGCGGTCGAGCAGCGCGGCGTGCAGGCGGCCCATCATGGCGCGGTCGGTCCTGGCGAAGTCGCGATAGTCGCGCACCGCGGGCCGGTCCGTGAAGTACGTCTGGAAGACCGGGCCCGGCCCGTCCACCAGCATCGGGACCCCCACCTTGGCGGCGGCCTCGCGCAGGCCCGTCATGAGCTGCCGGCCCCGGGCGTGCAGGGTGCCGTAGACCTCCTCGCGCTGCTCGTCCAGGATGCGCAGGGTTGCCTCGGCGGCGGCGATGCCGACGGGCTGCGAGTTGAACGTCCCCGCGTGCGCGACCTTGCCCGAGGAGATGGCGTCCATCACGAACGCCCGCCCGGCCAGCGCGGAGACCTGCATGCCGCCCGCCATCGCCTTGCCGAAGACCGACAGGTCGGGGCTGACGCCGAGGTACTCCTGGGCGCCCCCGGGGGCGAGCCGGAAGCCGGTGATGATCTCGTCGAAGATCAGCAGGCTGCCGTGACGGTCGCACAGCTCGCGCACCGCCTGGAGGTAGCCGGGGTCCGGCTCGATGGCGCCGGTGTTGCAGAGCACCGGCTCGGTGACGACGGCGGCGATCTGCCCCGCGTGCAGGTCCATGAGCCGGGTCAGCGACTCGAGGTCGTTCCAGGGACAGATCACCAGGTCGGCGGCGGGTGGCTGGCCCGCGGTCCCGGGCACGGCGCGGGGCCGGTCGTGCGGCCCGGCGTCGTCCAGGGGCGGGTGCACGCTGTAGAGGACCGGGTCGAGCCAGCCGTGGTAGTGGCCCTCGAACTTGAGGATCTTGGGGCGTCCCGTGAAGCCCCGCGCCAGCCGCCAGGCGGCGTGTACGGCCTCGGAGCCGACGGTGTTGAAGCGGACGCGCTCGGCCGAGGGCACCATCGCGCACAGCCGCTCGGCGACGCGGGCCTCGGCCGCGTGCTGGGCGGAGTACACGATGCCGCGGGCCACCTGCGCGGTGACGGCGTCGACCACCGCGGGCGGGCAGTGGCCGAGCAGCGCGGGGCCCTGGCCGAGCACGTAGTCGAGGTAGACGTTGCCGTCGACGTCCCAGAGCCTGGCTCCCGACGCCCTGTCCACGTAGAGCGGCACGCCCGCGGTGCGGCGGGCGTCGCTGGAGACGCCGCCGGCGATGTAGTGCTGGGCAGTGGTGTAGAGGTCGCGGCTGACGTCCAGAATCCGGGTCATGCCGACCATCAAACGGTGACAGATCGCCCGGCGACAAGAAAGACAGCAAGAAGCGGGTCGTAAGCGCAAATTTCGATGCTTGTGGAGGTCGTGGGCCCTTGATGGGCTTACGGACATGTTTCTTGGACGCATTCGGCGTACCCCCTCCAGCCCGGTCGAGCTGGTGGCCCGGCGCGCGCCCGGCGAGCTGGTGAGCCTGGCCGGCCTCGCGCCGGAGCTCGGCCCGGCGCCCGGCCCGGCGCCCGGCCGGGAGCTCGGCCGGGAGCTCGGAGCGGACCCGGTGGCCGCCCTGGACTTGTTCGGGCTCGACCGCCTGAGCGAGCTGGCGGCCGGCCGCGGCGGCCCTCTCCTGGACGAGAGCGCGGTGCTCTTCGAGCCGCCCGTGGCCACCTGCACGAAGATCTGCTGCCTGGCGCTGAACTACCAGGAGCACGCGGACGAGAGCGGCCTGGAGGTTCCGCCGGAGCCGGTGCTGTTCTTCAAGCCGCCGTCCGCGCTCGTGGGCCACAACCGCCCGGTGCTCCCCCCGGCCCGCACCCGCCATCTGGAGCACGAGGTGGAGCTGGCCGTGGTCATCGGCAAGGTGACCAGGGACCTGCCGGCCGAGCGGTGGCACGAGGCCGTCGCCGGATACACGGTGATCAACGACATGACGGCGCGCGACCTGCAACTGGCCAACATCGCCCGCAACGTGCCCTGGGACCAGTCCAAGGGCTTCGACACCTTCGCGCCCGTGGGCCCGTACCTGGCGACGGTGGACGAGGTGCCCGACCCGCAGGCGCTGGAGCTCACCCTGGAGGTGGACGGCCAGGTCAGGCAGCGGGCCAACACCAGGCAGATGGTCTTCGGCCTGCCCCGGCTCATCGCCGACCTGTCCGACGGGATGACCCTGATGCCGGGCGACCTCATCGCGACCGGCACCATCGCCGGGATCGCCCCGCTCAAGGACGGCGACACCATGCGCGCCACCGTGGAGGGAATCGGCACATTGGTAAATACGGTCAAATTCCGGTCAGCCTAAAATGGGGGCATGACATACGCTATGGCCGCCCTGGTGGACATCGACGACTTCATGGTCTCGGAGCAGGTCCGGGGGCGGCCATGGGCACAGCGCCAGCTCCGGCACGCCGACCAGGCGGTGCGCGCCGCCGCCCGGGGCCGTCCGGGGGCGACCTGCCACCCGCGGCCGCCCGAGGAGTGGCTCGTCATGCTGACCGGGGCCGATCCCGCCACGCTGATGTCCGACGCGGCCGCGCTGGCGGAGGACGTCCGCGCCGCGATCGTCCGGGAGACCGAGTGGACCGCCACCGTCAGCCTGGGCTTCCCCAGCGTGGGCTCGGTCGCGGCCGAGCGGGACGCCCTGCGGGTCAACGGCTACAAGCTCGTGCTCGGCGGCGACCGGGTGATCGAGCCGCCGTCCGCCGGCCGGGTGGCCGCCGCACCTCCCGTGCGGATAGAGCGGGAGCTGACCAGGCGTGTGCGCGCGGGCGACCACAACGGCGCGGCGGGGCTGCTGGCGAGCTGGGTCGACAGGTGCGCCCGCGACGCCGACCCCGAGACGCTGCGCAACTGGCTGATCGGCCAGTTGCTGTTCGTCGTGGACGTGGCCAACCGCGCCACGCTGGCCGACGGCTCGACCGACTGGGTCATGACGTGCGCCCGGCTGCCCATCGAGGACATCGTCACGGTCGGCGACATCCACGAGCGTTCCTACCTGCACATGTGGCTGCGTGACACGCTCGGGCGGCTGGTGCCCGAGCCGCCGCGCAGGGACGTGCTCGCGCTGGCGGAGGCGTACATGGACGAGCACTACACCGATCCGGAGCTGCGCCTGGCGACGGTGGCGGAGGCGGTCAGCGCGAGCCCGTTCTACATCTCGCACCTGTTCGCGGAGAAGCGCAGGACGACGTTCCTGCGCCACCTGACGGGGCTGCGCCTGCGGCACGCGCGCCGGCTGCTGTCCACCTCCGGCCTGCCGGTGGACGTGATCGCCACGCGCACCGGCTACCCGACCGCGAAAGCACTGCGTGGCGCGTTCCGGCGGCACGTCGGCTGCTCCCCCACGGAATACCGCAGGGCCGGGTTCCGGCCCGACCGTGACCAGGCCCGATCGTGACCGGGCCTGATCGTGACCAGGCCCGATCGTGACCAGGATGGTGCTGATGGACTTGGCGATAGACGGCGGACAGACGGGCCTGCGGCTCGGCCTGGCCGAGCGGGGCAGGATCAAGGAGATTCGCGAGCTGCCCGGCCTGTCGTACGCGGAGGGCCCCCCGGTCAAGGCCGTGCTGGAGCGCATCGGGACGGGATGGGGCGAACTCGGCACCGTCTGCCTCGGGCTGACCACGATCCTCGACGACGCCGACGCGCTGGCCGGCCACCTGCTCCGCATCGCCCGCCGCGTGCTGATCACCACCGATGTGGTCACCTCGCACGCGGGCGCGTTCGCGGGCGGCAAGGGCGTGGTGCTGGCCGCGGGCACCGGAGCCATCGCCCTGGGCGTGGGGGACGACATCCGGCAGGTGGACGGCTGGGGCTACCTCTACGGCGACGCGGGCAGCGGCTTCTGGATCGGCCGGCGTGGCCTCGACGCCGCCTGCCGGGGCTTCGACGGTCGCGCGGAGCCCGGCCCGCTCACCCAGCGCGCGCAGGACGTGTTCGGCGACCTGGCCGGACTGCCCGAGCGCCTCTACCTCGCCCCGGACGCGGTGGCGCGCATCGCGCGCTTCGCCGTCCACGTCCTGGAGCTCGCGGAAGACAGTACGGCCCGCGCCATCGCCGAGGAGGCGGCCCGCGAGCTGGCGGGGACGGTGGCGGCGGCGGCCCGCTGCTTCCCGGAGGGCACGGTGGTGCCCGTCGCGTGGACCGGCCGCCTGCTGCGTGACGCGGGGCTGCGCGCCGGTTTCGAGGCGGAGCTGCCCCGGCTGCTTCCCCGCGCCGCGCTCCGGCCTCCCGTGGGGGACAGCCTCGCGGGCGCCGCCCTGCTGGCCGCCTCAGCCGTACCCGGCCACTACCAGACGATGATCAGAACGGCGGAACGATGAGAGTGGGTCACGGCACCACCGATCTGCCCGTGCCGGACGGCACGCCGATGGGCGGTTACCTCGACCGGCCAGGGCCGTCAGCGGGCCTGGCCGATCCGCTGACCGTGAGCGCGGTGACCTGGTCGGACGGCGATCGGCGGTTCGCGCTGGCCACCGCCGACGTCATCTGCGTCAACGAGGACCTGGCCAGGCGGGCCAGGCGGGCGGCCGGATGTGAGGTGTGGCTGGCGGCGAGCCACACCCACTCCGGGCCCGAGACCGGCTGCGTGCCGGGCGGCGGGCCGACGCCCGAGCCGTGGCTCGACCGGATCACCGAGGCGGTCCGCACGGCCGTACGGCGGGCGATCGACGGGGAGAGGCCGTGCGAGGGCACGGTGCACCGCGGCGAGCTGCACGGCGTCGGCGCCGACCGGAGCAGGCCACGGGCGCCGGCCGTGGTGCCGCTCGATCTGGTCGCCGTGCGCGACGGCGGGCTCGCCGGGGTGCTGGTGGTGCTTCCCGTGCACCCCACCGTGCTGCCCGCGACGAGCCGCCTGGTCAGCGCCGACCTGGTCGGAGCCGTACGCAGGAGTCTGCGGGAGCGGCTCGGCGGGAACGTCTGGGTGACGGTCGCCACCGGCGCGGCCGGCGACATCAGCACCCGCCACACCAGGCGTGGCCAGGACACGGCGGAGCTGGAGCGCCTGGGCGCGCTCGTCGCGGACCGGTGCGCCGAGCTGCTGGCCGGTCCGGGGACCCCGCTCTGGGGAGCCGGACCGGCCGGCGGGCGGATCTCCTGGGCCACGCGGCGCCTGACGCTCGAACCCGCCGCCACGACGGCCGACGAGGGCGCGCTGACCGCCGGGTACGAGCGGGCTGTGGCGTCGGGCGATCCGGTCGCCACGCGCCTGGCCCGCAGCCGGCTCGAAGGGGTGCGCGCCCGCACCTCGCCACCCGCCCGCACGGGCGTGGACGTGAACGT
This sequence comes from Nonomuraea sp. NPDC050383, assembly GCF_044459125.1. Taxonomy (NCBI): domain Bacteria; kingdom Bacillati; phylum Actinomycetota; class Actinomycetes; order Streptosporangiales; family Streptosporangiaceae; genus Nonomuraea; species Nonomuraea sp. NPDC050383. Next base: position 261,476 of record NZ_JBITIP010000007.1, on the reverse strand, counting down.
CGCCCGCCTGGGCGGGCTCGCCCTCGCCGGGCTGCCCGGCGAGCCGTTCCTCGCCGTCGCCGAGCGCATCGCCGGGCGCGACGCTGGGCGCGACGCCGACAGTCCAGGTGAGCCCGCCGTGGTCCTGGGCTACGTCAACGGCTATCCCGGATACCTGCCGACCGCCGGCGCCTACCGGCGCGCCGAGTACGAGGTGCTGGCCAGCCACGTGGCCGCGGGCAGCGCCGAGCTCATCGCCGACACCGCACGACACCTGCTGGAGGACGTGTGATCGACCAGGGCGCGTACGCGCTGATCGCCCGATCGGCCGTGGACCGGCTGCTCACCGAGGAGCGCGACGCGATCGAACGGGCCGGCGCGCTCGTCCACGCCGCGTTGCGGGCGGGCGGGGTGCTCCAGGCGTTCGGCACCGGCCATTCGAGGTCCGTCGCCCTCGAACTCACCGGCCGGGCGGGCGGCCTGGTGCCGGCCAACCAGCTCGGCATCCGCGACCTCGCCTACTACGGCGACGCCTCACCGCGGGACATCCTCGACCCGAGGATCGAGCGCGAGCCCGGCCTGGCCGCGCGCGTCTGGGCGCTGGCCGACATCCGGCCCGAGGACATCTTCGTGATCATCTCGAACTCCGGCGGCAACGCGGCGATCGTCGAGATGGCCCGCCTCGCCGTACGGCACGGGCACCAGGTGATCGCCATCACCTCCCGCGCGCACACCGCCGAGGTGGCCGTCGAGGAGCGGCTGGCGGACCTGGCCCAGGTGGTCATCGACAACGGCGCGCCGTACGGCGACGCCGCGATGCCGCTGCCGGGCGGCGGCACGGCCTGCGGCGTCTCGACCCTCACCGGCGTGCTGGCCGCGCAGCTCCTGGTCGCCGACGTCGCCGGCCGCTTCGTCGCCGCCGGGGAGCCGCCGCCCGTCTTCCGGTCGGCCAACACCCCGGGCGGGGACGCGCACAACGACCGGCTGCTGGAGAGGTACGGCTCCCGCGTGCGCCTCGGCGACGCCTAACCCCGCACGAGCCGGTACGGCTGGCGGGGCCGGCCGGCCTGGGTGCCCTTGACCGGGGGCAGCGGCCAGGCCAGCCCCTCCTCCGCGAGGCTCTGCAGGACCCTGCGGGCGCTGCGCGGGGACAGCGACAGCACGTCGGCCACGATCTCGGCGTCGACCACCATCGTGTCGCCGTCGTCGAGGCTCTCCACCAGGCGGTCGAGCAGTTTGGCCGCCTTGGTGGCGACGACGGGCCCGCTCTCCTGCGGCCTGCGCCGGCGTACCGGCAGCGACAGCACGGTGCCGTCCGCCCCGACCAGGTACGCGGCGGCGGCCCCCGCCTGGCGCGCCTTCTCGACGGCCGCCAGCGCGTTGGCGTCGGCGTCGCGGGCCGTGCTGCCGAGCCCGATGCCCACCTCGACGGCCACCCCGGCGTCGGAGTGGATCCGGTCCATGAACGGCGCCACCCTGAACCCGTCGGTGGCCTGGCCGAGGGCGCCGACGGTCGCGGTGACCACGTAGCCGTTCTCGTCCCGGGGCACGACGGTGGCGCCCATCAGCCGCGCGTCGGCGAGCAGCGAGCGGTGCAGGGACAGCTTCAGCTCCTGCTGCCAGTAGTTGCCCGGCCCGGAGTAGGCGGGCTTGGCGGAGGCGGCCAGCTCGACGACCACGATGGCGATCTGCGCGTCCTCCAGCCTGCTGCCGGTGCCGAGCAGGGCGGCGGTGTTGAGCGCGAGGCGCAACGTGTGGGAGGTCGGCAGCAGGCGCAGCACGGGCACCCCGGCGGCGGTCAGCCGGTTGGAGACGCTCCTTATCGTGGTGAGCGCCGCAGTGGTCTCCCCCTGGCGGTAGAGCTGCTCGTGGAAGGCGCTGAAGCCGCGCGCCGACTCCGGCCGGTCGTACTCGGACAGGTGCACGCCGCCGGTGCTCACCCCGATCTCGGCGTACGCCTCGTCCACGTCCGCGGCGGGCAGCGAGTCGATGCTCACCCGGGCAGGGTCGATGCCGTGGGTGAGCACCCCGCGCAGCAGGCTGGCGTACAGGCTGGCGCCGCTCATCGGCACGAACGTGGCGGGGATGGGCAGCTCGCCCGCCTTCCTGGCCAGGTCGTGCTGGAGCGGCCCGGTGAACAGCACCACGTCGATGCTGTCGGCGATCTTGGAGAACTTCTCGAAGGTCTCCTGCTCCTCGGCGTGCGGGGCGCCGACCAGCCGCCAGTCGGTCGCGGCCGGGAGCTCGGCGCCGATCATCATGATCTGCTCGACGAGATCGTGCGGTCCCACGACCCCGATCGCCACCCGTGACCGCGTTTCGGAACGCAGCCGATCCATGATCTTGATCACCCCAGTCCGGATCTCCACTGCAGCAAGCGGGTCATCGTCGTACCGAGCACCGCGGCCTGGTCCCCCTCCGCAAGACCACTGAAGATTACCCTCCCCAGCGATATCCGAAGATCGATGAAGGGGAAGTCGGACCCGTAGACCACCCGGCCGGTCCCGACCTCCCGCACCATCCTGGCGATGTCGGGACCGGTGTTGTAGGACCCGCACACCTCCAGGATCACCCCTGGGCGCCGCTGCGCCACCTCGATGGCCCGCTCGAAACCGAGCGGGGTGGCGCCCGCGTGCCCCGCGATGATCACCGCGTCGGGGTGCTCCGCCGCGACGGCGTCCACCTGGTCCAGGTCGTTGTACGGGGAGCCGTCGTAGGTGTGGGTGAGCACCGGGCAGCCGGTGCGCTGCGCGAACTCCCACACGCCGGCGTAGCGTCTGCCGGTGAGCGGGTAGTCGTGCAGGTCGGGGTGGAGCTTGATGCCGCCGAAGCGCGGGTCGTCGCCCCACCTGGCCAGCTCGCCCGCGGGATCCTGCCAGGGGTTGACCGTCAGGTAGCCGGTGAAACGGCCGGGCGCGCGGTCCACCGCATCGGCGGTCGCGGCGTTCCCCGCCGCCGCGTCGAGCTGGATCGCCAGGTGGCTGGAGAGGACCGCGTGGGCCACTCCGCACCAGTCCATCACCCTGACCATCGCCTCGGGGGTCGGCTCGGGGATGAAGAACAGGCTGTAGGGGCCGGTGTGCGCGTGCGCGTCGACGATCCGGACGCCGCTCTGCGGGCGCCGCCGCCACAGCGCGGTGGTGATCGCGTTCACGCCGCCCCCACGGGCAGCAGCCCCAGCAGGGTCCCGGCGGCGATCGCCGCCACGGCCCCGTCGTCGAGCTCCGCCCACAGCAGGCGGGTGACCGCCTCGGCGGGGTCCCTGAGCGGCGCCCCGGTGCCGAAGACGAGGCGGCACTCGCCGTACCTCTCGACGAGCCATTCGAGGCCGCAGTGCGAGGACAGGTTGGCCAGCCCCAGGTACACGTTGCCGGTGCGCGACAGCACCCCCGCCACCTGCCTGAGCTGGCGGTAGCCGAGCGCGCCGACCACGATCCGCAGCTCCGGGTGCGCGGCGGCGACGGACTCCACGGCGGGCCACGCGGTCTGGGCCGCGTCCACGAGCAGCGGCAGCCCGGCCTCGGCGATCGCGCCGAGCATGGTCGCGCAGTCGGCGCCCGCGAGGTCGTAGCCGTGGTCGGCGGGGTAGGCGCGGACGGCGCACACCCCGCCCTCCAGCGCGGCGCTCACGAACTCGGCCGGGGTGCCGGTCTCCCCGCAGGTGGCGGGCAGCATCACCCAGCAGGGACGCAGCCGGGGCTGCCCGGCGACCAGGCCGAGCAGCTCCCTGTTGCCCGTCGCCGGGTCGTGCAGCCACGACAGGGTGTGGCTGACCACGGCCTCGGCGATGCCGAAGCGGTCCATCCTGTCCAGCGCCTCCGTGATCGAGCCCGTGCCCGTGTCCCTGCGGGGGTGGCGGCCGAGCATCGCGTCAGCGTCGATCAGCATGAACCGTCCAATCGTCGGGGACAGAGGGTGGCTCGTCCCGGTAGGGGAAGATGCCGACGGTGAACCTGCCGTCGGCGCGCCTCAGGCCGAGCGAGTGGATCTCGCCGTACTCGGCGGTCCTGGTGGCGGGGTCGGGGATCCTGGCCGGGCCCGTCCCGTACAGCACCTCGTCGGGCGGCTCCAGGGGGACCACGAGGATTCCCGGGCCACGGGTGCCCGCGAACCCGCCGTCCCGCTCCGTCCACGGCGACAGGCCGTGGATCTGCCAGACCGCACCGGCGCCGAACCCGTCGGCGTCGATCCGGTCGGTGACGACCCAGTACGGGGCGTCGCCCTTGACGAAGACGATCTCGCGATCGTGCCGCGCGCCGTAGCCGTGGTGGTGCCCGGCGAAGACGTCGGCCCGCGCGGAGACGGAGAACCGGTCGCAGGCGGCGCGGCGGTCCTCGGTGTAGTCCTCGCCCGGCACGAGCAACGTGTTGTGCGCCCTGGTCGCCTGGTACCAGTCGTAGTAGCCGGGGTCGTCGTAGGACGGCGGGCCGCCGCCTTCCCAGGCCAGCGGCACGCCCCAGCCCGTCAGCACGAAGTCGAGCGCCGCGTGGTGGCTGTGCGGTTCGAGCTCGTGGCCGACGTACGGGCCGTAGTTGACGACGGTGTGGAAGTCGCCGTGACGGAAGGTCGCGTAGCCGCTGGCCTCCAGGTTGTGGGAGCCCTCGACCGGCTCGACACCCTCGGGCCAGATCAGGCCGCTGTCCTGCAGGTGCGGCACCCAGCCGCCGGAGGTCGTCAGGACGCTCAGCCAGTGGTACATGGCCCGGCGGCGCGGGTGGGCGGCCAGCGAGGGCTCGACGGCCACGGCCCGTTCCAGGTTGTCCAGGCACATGAGGTGGTAGCTGGGCGAGCGCTCGTGGTGGCCGCCGTCGGCGCGCACGTCCCGGTCGAGGTGCTCCAGGATGCGGGCCATGGCGACCTCGGCCCACCACCCCGCCTCGGGGAGGTCGGCGAAGACCCTGGCGGTGTGCAGCAGCTCGCACGCGGCGACGAACTGCCAGTTGCCGTGGCGGAACGCGTCGTGCTCCTCCGCGGTCCACCTGGCGCCGCCGACGACCGTCTTCATCATCCGCAGCCAGCACCCGTCGCTCAGCGCCGGCTCGCCCGCGAAGACGGCCAGCGCCTCGGTGACGTACATGGCGCGGGCGCGGACGCCGAGGGAGTACCAGATCACGTCGAGCCCCGGCCAGTCGCCCTTGACCCGGTCGCGGTCGTCGTACCACTGGCGGAACAGCCGGTCCCACTCGGCGGCGTAGCGGGGGTCCCCGGTCTCGGCGTAGGCCGTGATCAGCGGGGACATCCAGCGCAGGTAGTGGAAGCCGTACAGCAGCGAGCGGCCGTGGCCCCTGTCCAGGAAGTCGACCTCGACGCCGAGCAGGGCGTCCGCCCCCTCCGCGCCGAGGGCCGCCGGGACCGGCCGCCGCCACCGCCAGGCCCTGGCCTCGGCGACGCCGCCCGTCCCGAGCGTGTCGAGGAGCGCCTCGTCGGTGATGTGCCGCATGCGCGTGGGATGCACGTGCGGCGCCTTCTCCACCGACATCACAGCCGCACCGGCCGTCCGGTACGGGCTGATTCGTGCGCCGCGGCGAGCACGGCCGTCACGTCCCGTGAGCTCTCCACGCTCACCAGCGGCTCGGCGCCGGTGCGGGCGCAGTCCACGAAGTGGTGGATGGCGTCGCGGTAGGCCCCCGCGGGGATGCCGTGCACGACCCGCTGGAGCATGTTGCGCGGGTAGGAGTAGGACTTCTCGGTGGCGAGCTGGATGTTCTCCTTCTGCCGGTCGAGCTGGATGACGCCGGACTCGCCGGCCACGGTGACGTAGCTGTCGACCATGGTCGGGAAGGTGTTCGGGTAGATCCAGGCCGACTCGAAGGTGGCGACGGCGCCCCGGCTGAAGCGGGCCTGGATCTGCATCGCGTCGGGGGTGTCGATGCCCATGCCGCGCAGCCTGCCGTGGCGGGCGGTGGCGAACACCTCCGCCACGCGGTCGTCGTAGAGCCAGGTGACCAGGTCGATGTCGTGGCTCGACAGGAACCAGGCGCAGGTCGTCCGGTCGGCCCAGCCGATCATCTCGGTGGGCACGTGGATGGTGTCGTTCTTGCGGGCGTAGCCCACGACCGGCTCGCCGATCAGCTCCATCTGCTGCTTGGCCTGCGCGTACGCGGGCACCCAGCGGTGGTTGAACAGGCACATCGCGGTGACGCCGGCCTGCCGGATCGCGGCCACGGAGCGGTCCGCGTCCTCGACCGTGGTCGTGAAGGGCTTCTCGACCAGGATGTGCACGCCGGCCTCCGCCGCCGCCACCATCACGTCCGCGTGCAGGTGGTCGGGGGTGGTGATCGACACGGCGTCGACCGTGCCGGAGGCGAGCAACTCCCGGTAGCCGGGGTAGACGGCCGCCTGGGGAGCGGCGTCGAGGGCGCGGCGGGCGACGGCGGTGATCTCGGCGTCCGGGTGGGCGGACAGGACCTCGGCGTGGCCGCGCCCCATGATCCCGGCGCCGACGATCCCGACTCTGAGCTTAGGCAAGTGCGTCATCCCATTGCTTCTCTGCTGCGTCGAGCGCCTCCTTGGCGCTCTTGGATCCCTGGAGGAAGGCCCTGACCGCCTCGGCCAGCGACTCCGCCAGCTCGCCGTCCTTGGAGGTGCCCAGCGGGACGTACTCCAGCTTCGGCAGGCCCGCGACGATCACCCGCCGGGCCACGGCCATCGGGTCGTCGCCGCCGGTGCCGGCGAAGAAGGCGTCCTTGGTGGAGGAGACCGTCGAGGGGTAGATCGGCACCAGCTTGCAGAAGGCGAGCTGGTTGGCGCCGTTGGTGAAGAACTTGACGAACTCGGCCGCCGCCCGCTGGTGCTTCGACGCCTTGGGGATGGCCACGGTCTGCTGGGCGAGCAGCAGGTATCCGCCGGTCTTCGTCTGGACGGGCTCGGTGACGACCAGGTCCTCGTAGACGTCGGGGGCGTTCTTCTGGATGTTGACCAGCGTCGCCGCCGTCGCGCTCGCCCCCATCGCGAGCTGGCCGTTCTCCAGGGTCTGCGGGTAGTTCCTGACGTCCTTGGAGACCGTGCCCGGCGCGAGGCCGTGCTTGTCGTAGCTCTTCTTGAACGTCTCCAGCAGCTCGGCGACCTCGGGGGTGTTGAACGCCGCCTTCTTCTTGTCGGCGCTCAGCAGCTCGACGCCGTAGTAGCGCAGCACGGCGGCCGCGTTGGGGCCGGGGACGTCGTTGCTGCCGTAGACCTGGGTCTCGGCGTAGACCTTGTCGGCCAGCTCCAGGGCCTCGGCGTAGGACTTCGGCGGGGCCTGCTCGTCGAAGCCGGCCTTGCTGACGACGGACCTGCGGTAGATGCCCACGGGCGTGCCGCCGTTGTACCAGGGCACGGCGTACAGCTTGCCCGACACGCGGAGCGGCTCGATCAGGTTCGGCTGGAAGTCGGCCAGGTCGGCGGGCTTGAACAGCCCGTCGAGCGGGGCCAGCGACGGGGCGAACCTGCCGAGGTCGGACGAGGCGAGGTTGACCGCGTCGGGGACGTCGCCGCTGGCGACCGCCCCGAGCAGCTTGGTGGCGATGTCCTGGCCGGGCACGTCGACCCACTTGACGGTGACCTTGGGGTGGTCCTTCTGGTACTGGGCGATCAGCCCGTCGACGTAGGCGCCGAAGTTCTTCTTCAGGTTGATCGTCCAGAACTCGACCTCGCCCTCGAACGGCTGGTCGTCCACCGCGGTGGACGTGCCGCCCGACGTTCCGGCGACGCAACCGGACGACATGAGAGCCAGCGCCAGCGCGCCCGCCCCTAAGGTTCTTCTCCTCGACACCGGGACCCTCCTGACAACTTATGGCCGTCCCTAATCATTCTTTTCGGCACCTTGTCACCCGAGGGCTGGGACGTCAAGAGGGGCATTTGTGCGCTCTTGACGGTCCAGAGGGGCCTATATAGGCTGCGGTCCAAATTCCGGCCAACTCTTATCGAGACTCTGGACGTCACTATTAAACGGCGAAGGATGTGAGGCCGGTGGCCACCAGCCGGATCCCGGGGCAGCGCTGGTACACGCCGTACCTCTTCCCGTTGCCGGCCCTGATCCTGTTCGGGGTCTTCTTCGCCTGGCCGGCCGTCACCGCCCTCCAGCTCTCCTTCACCGACTACGACGGGGTCAGCCCGCCGGTCCTGACCGGACTGGACAACTTCGGCAGGATCCTCGGCGACGCCCGGTTCTGGACCGCCCTGCGCAACTCGCTGGTGTTCCTCGCCGGGCTCTTCCCGCTGCTCGTGGTGCTCCCGCTGCCGCTGGCCGTGCTGGTCAACCAGAAGCTGCCCGGCATCAGGACGTTCAGGATGCTCTACTACCTGCCGGTCGTGACCTCGATGGTCGCGGTCGCGGTGGCCTGGAACTACGTCTTCCACCAGCAGGGCGTCGTCAACTGGCTGCTCACCGGCTTCGGCGTCCTGGACGAGCCGATCCAGTACCTCCTCGACCCCGTCTGGGCGCTGCCCGCGCTGATCCTGGTCGAGGGCTGGAAGAACATGGGCGTCTACATGATGGTCTACCTGGCGGGCCTCCAGACGATCCCGTCGGACCTCTACGAGGCCGCCAAGATCGACGGCGCCAACGGCTGGCACCGGATGCGGCGCATCACCGTCCCGCTCATGGTCCCCTACATCGCGGTCACCATCACGATGGCCATGCTCGACGCGATGCAGGCGTTCACCACCGTCTTCGTGATGACCAAGGGCGGCCCGCAGGACGCCACCCTGATGCTCGGCTACTACATCTGGTCCGAGGCGTTCGAGAAGTACGACATGGGCTACGCCAGCGCCGTCGGCCTCGTCCTGTGGGTGCTGCTGATCGTGATGGCCCTCCTCAACTACCGGCTCACCAGCGGAAAGAAGGACGAGCGTTGACCCGGAGGCTCGGCTGGTGGACGCGGCGCGTCGGCATGTACGTGCTGCTCACGGCGATCGCGCTGGTGTTCGTCGGCCCGTTCCTCATCCTGCTGTCGGCGGCGTTGAAGCCGTCGGGCCAGGCCGTCTTCTCCTTCCCGCCGGACATCATCCCCCGGCCCCCCGTGCCCACCTGGGCCAAGGAGGCGTGGACGGCCATCCCGTTCCCGCGCTACCTCCTCAACTCGATCCTCCTCGTGGCCGTGATGGTGCCGGTCTACATCCTCGTGTCGGCCCTGTGCGCGTACCCGCTGGCGCAGATGGTCTTCCGCGGCCGGAGCCTGATCTTCTTCGCGATCCTCGCCACCATGTTCATGCCCGGCGAGGTCATGCTGCTGCCGAGATTCCTGGTGGTCTCCCAGATCGGGATGGCCGACAGCTACCTGGGAGTGATCCTGCCGGGGCTGCTGTCGGCGTTCGGGATCTTCCTGCTCCGGCAGACCTTCGCCGGGGTGCCGCGCGAGGTCGTGGACGCCGCCAGGACCGACGGCTGCCACGAGCTGCGCATCTTCTGGCACGTCATGCTGCCCGCCGCCCGCCCCACCCTGGCCATCCTCGGCGTCTTCGGCTTCATCTCGGTCTGGAACAGCTTCATCTGGCCGATGGTGGTGCTGAAGGACTCCTCCCTCTATCCCATCTCGCTGGGCATCGCCTACCTGGCCGGGATCACCGGCACGGACGTCCGCAGCCTGGCGGCGGGCACGATCATCTCGATCCTGCCCGTGGTCGTCTTCTTCATGATCATGCAACGCCACGTCCTGGAAGGCATGCGCGGCGCGGTCAAGAGCTGACGCCGCCTGCCGCTCGTGAAAGGGTCACACATGCTCACTCGCCGGCAATTCGGCCTCGGCGCGCTCTCCCTCGGGGCGCTGACCGCACTGCCCGGCACGGCCCGCGCCGCGGCCGGCCACGACTACACCTCGCGCGAGACGTTCGACCTGTTCGACAAGCTGTTCCACGAGAGCGGCGCCGTCGGTCAGCCCACCGACACCAACGAGGCCGGCGGCCTCGGCTGGGGCGCGTCCTACGTGCTGGCCGCCTACGTCAGGATGTACGAGGCCTACCGCGACACCGCCTACCTGGACCGGCTCATCCACAACGCCGACCTGGTGCTGGCGGGCCGCGACTCCGAGCGGGGCGTCACCGACTACCGCGGCCTGTCGCTGCCCGCCTGGCGCAGCATCGTCTACAGCGCCGGCGGTGTGAGCCTGCTCGACGCCGCCGGGCAGCCGCTCCTGGAGGTGCGCAGCGCGCTGGCCAACGTCAACGACGCCGTGGCCACCGTACGAGCGGGCTCCTCGGAGGGGCGTTTCACGCTGGAGGTGCGCAATCCGGTCAAGGCGAAGGTGTCCACCTTCACCGACCTGACGATGGACCCCGGCAGCCCCGACTACGCCGTGAAGCGTATCCTCGACGCCTACCCGTCGCCGGCCATGGTGACGGCCAAGGACCTGCGGCCCTCGCCCGCGGGGGCCGCGACGCCGGCGCAGGGGGCGTTCAAGCTGGCCGCCGCGCCGGTGATCTTCGCGGTGCACACCGGCATGATCACCTACCCGCTCGCGTCGTTCGTCCGGATCGTCCGCCGCGACCCGCGCCTGCTCGCCGACGCCCGCTACCGCGCCAAGGCCGCCGAGTACCTGGAGGCGTGCCAGGCCGCCGCGGCCGCGCACGACCCCGAGTGGATGGCGGGCGGCTACTACATCTGGCCCAAGGGCATGCCCGTTCCCTACGACGGCGTCGAGCAGCCCATCAACCAGAGCGTCGCCCTCGGCCAGACCTACGCGGAGCTGGCGGCGGCGACCGGGGACTCGCACTTCCGCGACCGCACGCGCCGTCTGGCCGCGACGTTCGCCCGCGACCTCAAGGTCAACGACAAGGACGCCTACACCTGGCCGTACTGGCCCGGCTTCGGCAAGCTCTACAGCGGCTACACCAAGGCCGACGGCGTCTCCGAGTGGACCCCGTCCTACGGCTCGCCGCCCAAGGGCGCGCAGCAGGGCGAGGACCTCAGCCACGGCGGGATCGACATCGAGTTCGCCGCCGCCGCGCACCGGTGGGGCCTCGGCTTCACCGGCAAGGACATGGTCCGCTTCGCCCGCTCCTACACCAGGAACATGGCCACCACCGACAACGGCGTCGCCACGACCTTCCTGAGGGTGGACGGCAGCGGCGGCCTGGCCCCCGCCGGCCAATATCTCCAGGCGCCGCGCTTCATGCCGGTCGCCCGGTGGGACGAAGCGCTGTTCCCGCACGCGCTGGCGGTCTACGCCGACCACGCCGTCGAGTCGCAGTACGGCTCCACCCTGCTGTCGGTCGCCTACCTCAACTGGCAAGGCCGCAGGTAGCCGGGCACGGAAGGGGCTCGCCGTGTGATCGACGGCGAGCCCGCCGGCCGTTCGCCGGTCAACCCATGCCGAGGCTCCGGGCGAAGGTCCGCACGTCGGAGATCACCCAGTACTCGGCGACCCTGCCGCCCTCGACGCGCAGGATGTCGTGCCCGCTGAACGCGACCCGCGTGCCCGCGGGCGCCGTGGCCCCGTCCAGGCCGCCCCGATAGGACCCGGCGAACGTCCAGCGGGCGGCCACCGTGTCGCCGTCCACGATCGGCCCGACGTCGAGGGTGACCGTGACGTCCGTGAACGGGGCGTGCCCCTGGGCGAGGACGTCGGCCAGCTCGGCCGCTCCCCGGACGTCGTGCCCGGGCCAGTGGCCGACGAAGCCGGGAGTGACGAGGTCGTGGGCCAGCGCGAAGTCCCCGGCCCACATGTCCAGCAGCCAGCGTTCGTACAGCTTCCTGATGCCGTCGTTCATGGATGACTCCCGGGATCGTCCTGGATGGCCGGTCCCCTCCTACCCCTCCGGGGCCGGGGCGTGCGCCCGCGTGCCCGCCGTGTCGCGGAGAATCCTGATTGCGGGGGGAACGCCCGTCCCGGCATCATCCCGGCATGGATCTCCTCGCCTCCCTGCCCGCCTTCGCCGTCGCCGTCGTGCTCATCTCGGCCTCGCCGGGCCCCGCGATGGCCCTCATCCTGCGCCGAGCCGCGGTGCGGGGGCTCTCCGGCGCGGTCCCCACGGTGCTCGGCCTCGAAGCAGGGCTCTACGTGTGGGCGCTGTGCGCCGCCGCCGGCCTGGCCGCCCTCGTCGCCGCCTCCGAGGTGGCCTTCGTCGTCCTGCGCGTGGTGGGCGCCGCTTTCCTGCTGTACCTCGGGGTGAAGTCCTGGCGGTCGGCCTGGCGCGGCCGCGCCGCCACGGAGGAGGCGGAGGTGGAGGAGGAGCCCGTGGCGGCGTCCGGCCGCGGCGCCTGGTGGAAGGCGTTCGGGGAGGGCGCCGTCGTGATGCTGGCCAACCCGAAGGCCGCAGCCTTCATGATCGCCTTCTATCCCCAGTTCGTCCCGGCCGACCGGCCGCTCCTCACCACCACCGCCCTGCTGGCCCTGCTCCAGGTGGCCATGGAGACGGTCCTCTACCTCTCGCTGGCGGCGGTCGTGGGCCGCGCGGGCGCGTGGTTCCGCCGCCCGGTCGTCCGCCGCCGCCTGGACGCGGTGAGCGGGACCGTACTCGTGGCCCTCGGCCTGCGCGTCGCCGTCGAGGGCCGCTGACCGATCTTCCATAACTACAGCTTCTGGTAGCCATCCCGAACATCTCTTGGACTTCTGACTCCCCGCCGGGCACCCTGGACACAGATCCACCGGAATCTCGCCAGGGAGCACCCATCATGGCCACCTTCGTCCTCGTCCCCGGCATGTGCCACGGCGGCTGGAGCTTCGAGCCGCTCACCGAGCGGCTGCGCGCCCTCGGCCACCGTGTCCACGCCGTCACGCTCAGCGGTGTCAGCGAGCGCCGCCACCTGATGGCCGGCGGGGTCAACCTCGACACCCACATCCAGGACGTGACCGCCCTCCTGGAGGCCGAGCAGGTCGAGGACGCCGTGCTCGTCGCGCACAGCTACGGCGGCATGGTCATCACCGGGGCCGCCGACCGCGCCCCCGGCCGGGCCGGCTCGCTCGTCTACATCGACGCGGTCGTCCCCTCCGACGGCGACTCCTGCTGGTCCCTCGTCCGCGACGAGGAGCGCCGGTGGTACACCGACGTGGACGAGACCGGGTTCGGGGTGCGCCCGCAGCCCTTCTTCGACCCGCGGGCCACGCCGCACCCGCTCGCCTCGGTCCTGCAGCCGCTCCGCCTCACGGGCGACCTCGCGCACGTGCGCCGCAGGGACTACGTGTACGCGGCGGGATGGGACGGCGAGTCGCCGTTCACCGTCTTCCACGAGCGGCTGCGGCAGGACCCGGCCTGGACGGCCCACGCGGTGGACGGCCGCCACAACCTCATGCGCGACGCCCCGGACGAGCTGCTCAAGATCCTGCTCGGCGCGGCCTGATCTGCGCGGCGCGCAGCAGCGTCGCGGGGGACGAGCGCGGCCAGGGCGGTCCGCCACGGCCCCGCGTCGCGGGTCCGTGCCGGGGACGTCAGCACGGCCGACCGGACCGCCGGCGCGCCCGAGCCGGACGCCCGTCAGGGACGGTCGCCGGTGGCGATCTTGAGGCCGAGGCCCAGGAGAACGGACCCGACCAGGCGGTCCAGGATCTTCTCGAAGCGGCGATGGCCGACCAGCCGGGCGGTGTGGTGCGCGGTGATCGCGAAGGCGAACTGGCCGGTCAGGTTGGCCGTGGCGGCGATGAGGGTCAGGCCGATGATCACGGGGATCGCCGTGCCGTCGTGGGCGGTGACGAACTGCGGCAGCAGCGCGGTGAAGAAGGCCGCGGCCTTGGGATTGAGCAGGTTGGTGGTCAGCCCCTGGCGGAACAGCGCCGGGGACGAAGCGGGCGCCGGCACCGGCGCCGCATCCGCGGCCGGCTCCTTCGACTCCTTCGAGCGCCACGACCGCCAGAGCATGCGGGCGCCCAGGTAACCGAGGTAGGCGGCTCCGGCCAGCTTGAGCACGGTGAACGCGATGGCGGAGGCGGCGAGGACCGCGGAGATGCCGGCGCCGGCCGCCAACCCCCAGAGCAGCAGGCCCGCCGCGCTGCCCAGGCCGGTCCGGACTCCGGCGCCCCACCCCTGGCGCATCGCGTTCCGCACCACCAGGGCGGTGTCGGGCCCAGGCGTGATCGTGATCATCCCGACGATGGCCAGATAGGCGGACAGCGCCTCACGCGTCATGATCCCAGCCTAGCGTCCGGGTGATCGGCGAGAGGCGGGAATGTCCGAGGGGGGTGGGGTGTTGAGCCCGGCATCAGTTGAACTTTCAACGAACCGGAGGGAATCATGCCCGCCATCACCGCCGACACGCTGACGCTGCCGCGCATCGCCGTACCCGACCCGGCCGCCGTCGCACGGCGGCCCGTGCGGTCGGTGACGACCGCGCCGAGCGGGTTCGAGGGCGAGGGCTTCCCGGTTCGGCGCGCGTTCGCCGGGGTGCCGCAGTCGCTGCTGGACCCGTTCATCCACATGGACCAGATGGGCGAGGTCGAGTACGCGCCCGGCGAGCCCAAGGGCACCGCCTGGCATCCGCACCGCGGCTTCGAGACCGTCACCTACATCATGGACGGCATCTTCGAGCACCAGGACTCCAACGGCGGCGGTGGCACGATCACCGACGGCGACACCCAGTGGATGACCGCGGGGGCGGGGCTGCTGCACATCGAGAAGCCCCCGGAGCACCTGGTGGTCTCGGGCGGGCTGTTCCACGGCGTCCAGCTGTGGGTCAACCTGCCTCGCGCCCACAAGTTCCACCTGCCCCGCTACCAGGACATCCGCGGCCGGCAGGCGGCGCTGCTGGCCTCGGCCGACGGCGGCGCGCTGCTGCGGGTGATCGCCGGTGAGCTGGACGGGCACGCCGGTCCCGGCATCACGTTCACCCCGATCACGATGGTGCACGCGACCGTGAGCCCCGGCGCGCGGCTGGAGCTGCCGTGGAACCCCGGCTTCAACGCCCTCGCGTACGTGCTGGCCGGGAACGGCTTCGCCGGTGAGGAGCGCACGCCGGTGCGCAAGGGGCAACTGGCCGTCTTCGGCCCGGGCGGCGCGCTCACCGTCACCGCCGGCCCGGCCCAGCCCCAGGCCGAGCCGAACCTGGAGGTGCTGCTGCTCGGCGGGCAGCCGATCCGCGAGCCGGTCGTGCACTACGGCCCCTTCGTGATGAACAACCGCGCCGAGATCATCCAGGCGATGGAGGACTACCAGGCGGGCCGCCTGGGCGTCGCCCCCGCCGAGCACCTTCCGCACACCGACGGGCCCGTCCCGGGACAGGAGTGACCATGCAGATCGAGACGACGGCCGAGGAGTACGAGCGGGCCCGCCTGTTCTTCGACTCGCAGGACTACATCGGGGCCGCGCGCATCCTGGCCGGGGTGGTCGCGGCCGCCCCGGAGAACGTGGCGGCCCGGCTGCTGCTGGCCCGCGCCTACTACCACTCCGCCCAGCTCGGCCGGGCGGAGGCCGAGCTCCGGCTGGTCCTGGAGCGCGACCCCGCCGAGGGGTACGCGTACCTGCTGCTCGGCCGTACGCTGCAACGCCGCAACAGGCCGCAGGACGCCGAGCCGTACCTGCGTCTCCATGCGGCGATGACCGGCGAGTGACGCCCCCGGCCTGAGGAGCCACCCCTCCTCAGGCCACAGGGTCACCTTTCTGGCCGGACCGCCGGGCGAGGCGAACGCCTTTACAACGTAGATCAGATAATTGGGAGCTTCTGCCGCCTTGCCAGGGCATGATCCGGAGTTTAGGTTAGGCTTACCTAAGACTTCGGAGGCAGAAGCTTCATGTCCGTGCAGTTCCCGCCCTCCGCCGCGCCGCGCTCCGCCTACCCCGCGGATGTGCTCCCCGCCCGGCTCCGCCGTCTCCTCCTCCACCTCGCCGGCTCCGGCACCCCCGTCTCGGCCTACGTCTACGACGGGGAGGTGGCCGCCGAACGGGCCCGCGAGGTGCGGGCCTCCTTACCGGAGTGGGCGGCCGTCCACTACGCCGTCAAGGCCAACTCCTTCCCCGGCGTGGTCGCCGCCCTCGCCCCGCACGTGGACGGATTCGAGGTGGCGTCGCCGGCCGAGCTGGACCTCGCCCTCGGCGCGCGTCCCGCGACGGGCGCGCCCGCTCCCGTCGTGGCCGCCGGACCCGCCAAGTCACCACCGTTCCTGGCCGCGCTCATCCGGGCCCAGGTCGAGGCGATCAACGCCGAGAGCCTGCTGGAGCTGCACCGGATCAGCCGCATCGCCGTCGCCGAGGGCCTGCGCGCCCGGGTCACCCTGCGGGTGAACCCCGCGACCATCCCGGTGACCGGCTCGCTGCGGATGGGCGGCGTGGCGTCCCAGTTCGGGGTGGCCGAGCCCGACGTGCCGGACGTGCTGCGCGAGGCGCTGCGGCTGCCCGGCCTGGACGTGGCCGGCTTCCACGTGCACGCCGCCTCCGGAAACCTCGACGCCGACGCCCACGCCGCCTACCTGCGCTGGTGCGTCGAATGGAGCACGCGCACCGCCCTGGCCTGCGGCGTCGACCTGCGGCTCGTGGACATCGGCGGCGGCATCGGCGTCGCGTTCGAGGGCGAGAAGCCGTTCGACGTGGCCCGCTTCGGCGAGCTGGCAGCCCAGGTGGAGCCGCCGCCCGGCGTGAAGGTGCTGCTGGAGCCCGGCCGCTACCTGGTCGCCGACTGCGGCTGGTACGCCGCCGAGGCGATCGACGTGAAGACCTCGTACGGGACGACGTTCGTGCTGATCCGCGGCGGCATCAACCACTTCCAGCTCCCCACGTCGTGGGACATCGTGCACAACATGGCGGTGCTGCCCGTCGAGAGCTGGCCCGAGGACTGCCCGCGTCCGGCCGCCGCCGGGACCGAGGTGACCGTCACCGGCGAGCTGTGCACCCCCGAGGACACGCTGCTGCGCGACGTGCGGGTGGACCGCGTGCGCGCCGGCGACCTCGTCGTCTTCCCGTACGCGGGCTCCTACGGCTGGGAGTTCGCCATGCACCGCTTCCTCGGCCACCCCGTCGCCGAACGCCACCTGCTCTGAACCTTCCTCGAAACCCTGCCCCATGCCTGTCCCACGTGTCCTGTCCCCCCATGTCCTGGAGACCCATGACCGCGCATCCGGCCGACCTGGCCCCGGACTCCGCCCTCGACCCCTCTCCCCTCTCCGGTGCGGTCCTGCGCCGGCAGCGTGACCGCGAGTCGTCCGCCCGCACCTACGCCCGGTCCTTCCCGATCGTCCCGGTACGGGCGGAGGGAATGGTGATCGAGGGCGCCGACGGCCGCCGCTACCTCGACTGCCTGTCGGGCGCTGGCACCCTCGC
This sequence comes from Nonomuraea sp. NPDC050383, assembly GCF_044459125.1. Classification (NCBI taxonomy): domain Bacteria; kingdom Bacillati; phylum Actinomycetota; class Actinomycetes; order Streptosporangiales; family Streptosporangiaceae; genus Nonomuraea; species Nonomuraea sp. NPDC050383. Next base: position 244,337 of record NZ_JBITIP010000007.1, on the reverse strand, counting down.
CCTCGGCCACAACCACCCGGTGGTCCTGGAGGCCATCCGGCGCACGCTCGACAGCGGAGCCCCGCTGCACGTCCTCGACCTGGCGACACCGGAGAAGGACGCGTTCGTGGAGGAGCTGTTCGCCACGCTGCCCCGCGGGTTCGCCGACCGGGCGCGCATCCACTTCTGCGGGCCCGCCGGCACCGACGCCGTCGAGGCGGCCCTGAAGCTCATGCAGACCGCGACCGGCCGGCGCGGGCTGCTCGCCTTCACCGGCGGATACCACGGCATGACGCTCGGCGCGCTGGCCGCCACCGCGAACGTCGCGGTCAAGGAGCCGGTGGCGGGCATCGCGGCCGACGTGACGCGGCTGCCGTACCCGTATCCGTACCGCTGCCCGTTCGGCGTGGGCGGGCAGGCGGGCGCGGAGCTGTCGGCGGCGTACACGGAGCGGCTGCTGGACGACCCGGCGGGCGGCGTCGTGCCGCCCGCGGCGATGATCGTGGAGGCGGTGCAGGGCGAGGGCGGCGCGGTGCCGGCCCCGGACTCCTGGCTGCGCGAGATGCGCCGCGTCACCGCCGAGCGCGAGATCCCGCTGATCGTGGACGAGGTGCAGACCGGCGTCGGACGTACCGGGGCGTTCTGGGCGGTGGAGCACAGCGGGATCGTGCCGGACGCCATGGTGCTGTCCAAGGCGATCGGCGGCAGCCTGCCGCTGGCGGTGATCGTCTATCACGAGGACTACGACGGCTGGCTGCCGGGCGCGCACACCGGCACGTTCCGCGGCAACACCCTGGCCATGGCCGCCGGCACGGCGACGCTGCGGCACGTCGCCCGCGAGGGGCTCGCCGGGCGGGCCGCCGCGGTCGGCGCCCGGATGCTGGAGCGGCTCGGCGCGCTGCGGGAGGAGCTGCCGGTGGTCGGCGACGTGCGCGGGCGCGGCCTGATGATCGGCGTCGAGCTGGTCGACCCGGCGGGGACGCCCGACGCGTGCGGCGCCTTCCCCGCGGCGCCGCGGACGGCGGCCGCGGTCCGCGCGGCGTGCCTGGAACGCGGGATCATCGTGGAGCTCGGCGGGCGGTACGACTCCACGGTGCGGCTGCTGCCGCCGCTGGTCATCTCGGACGAGCAGGCCGAGACGGTCGTGGACCGGCTGGCCGACGCGATCGCCACGGTGACGGCTCCCCGCCTGGCCGGGCGGCCCGCATGACGGACACCCTTCGGCAGGACGGCGCCGCCACTCCCCCACGAACCGGCACCGCCACGCCCGCACAGACCGGCACCGCCACGCCCGCACGAACCGACGCCACCACGCCCGCACAGACCGGCGCCGCCACGCCCGCACGACTGCTGTCGCGGGCGGGCGGCGAGGAGCTGGAGCGGGCGGTGCGGGTCGTGCTGGACGGACTGGCCGCCGGGACGGCGCGGCGCGGCGGGCCCGGACCCGCCGGGCCGCCGCGGGAGCTGGCCGCGCACGTCGCCGGCGCCTTCGCCGGGACGCGCGGCGAGGAGGCCCTGGGCCGCCTGACCGAGCTGCTGGCGTACGGCGGGGCCGATCCCGCCGACCCGGCCTGCGCCGCGCACCTGCACTGCCCGCCGCTGGCCGTCGCCGTGGCCGCCGACCTGGCCGTGTCCGCGCTGAACCCGTCCCTCGACTCCTGGGACCAGGCTCCAGCGGCGACCGAGCTGGAGACGCTGCTGGTGAGGGAGCTGGCCGGGCTCGTCGGCTACCCGGGCACCGCCGCGGGCGTGCTGACCTCCGGCGGCACCGAGTCCAACGTCATGGGGCTGATGCTGGCCAGGGACCGCGTCCTGGGCCGCGCCACCGGCGGCCGGATCGAGCTGGCCGGGGTGCCCGGGAGCGGGCCGCGCCCGAGGATCTTCGCCTCGGCCGCCGCGCACTTCTCCGTCCGGCGGGCCGCCGCGCTGCTCGGGCTCGGCGAGGACGCGGTCGTCGCCGTCCCCGTGGACCGGGCGCTGCGGATGGACCCCCAGGCGCTGGCGAGCGCCCTGCGGGACCGGGCCGGGCGCGGCGAGCTGCCGGTGGCGGTGGTGGCCACGGCCGGCACCACCGACACCGGGGCGATCGACCCGCTGCCCGAGTGCGCCGCCCTGGCCGCCGAGCACGGCGCGTGGCTGCACGTGGACGCCGCCTACGGAGGCGGGGCGCTGCTGTCGGACCGGCTCGCGCCGCTGCTGGCGGGCGTCGAGCTGGCCGACTCGGTGTCCCTGGACTGGCACAAGCTGGGCTGGCAGCCCGCCGCCGCGGGCGTCTTCCTGGTACGGCGGGAGGAGACGTACGCCTCGCTGGCCCGGCGCGCCGCCTACCTCAACCCGGCCGACGACGAGGACGCGGGGTACGCCAGCCTGCTGGGACGGTCGCTGCGCACCACGCGCCGGGCCGACGCGTTCAAGATCGCAGTGACGTTGCGGACCCTGGGGCGGGACGGCCTGGGCCGGCTGGTCGACGCCTGCCACGACCTGGCCCTGGCCGGGGCGGCGGCGGTGCGCGCCCATCCGCGTCTGGAGCTGCACGCCGAGCCGGTGCTGACCGCCTTCCTGTTCCGCTACCTGCCCGCGGACCCGGCGCGGGCGGACCAGGTCAACGCCGCCCTGCGCCGCCGGCTCCTGCGCGAGGGGCGCGCGGTGATCGGCCGCACCGAGCTGCCTGCCGATGGGCCGCCCGGCGACGGGCCGGGGCGTGTCCGGCTGAAGCTGACGCTGCTGAACCCGTACACGACGGCCGCCGAGGTGGAGCGGCTGGTACACGTGGTGGCCGCGGCCGGCGAGGCCGAGGAGGGGCTGCTGTGAGCGCCGCCGACCCGCTCGACCACCCCGACGCGTCGCGGGCCGGGGAGGCGGCCGCGACGGAGACGCTGCTGCGGGCGTACGTGCGCGACCTGGCGATCCCGGTGCCCGCCGCCGAGGAGGAGCTGATCCTGGACTTCCCGGCGACCGGGGTACGGCTGCGCGTCCCCGTGCGGCACCGCTCCCCGACCGGCTGGCACCGCTTCGGCGAGCCGCTCCTGGCCGGCGGCACCCCTGAGACCGCGGCCAGTGGGACCGCGGCCCCGGCGACGGCGGCCCGGGCCGGGGCGACCCAGGCAGGGGTGGCGCCGGCCGGGGTGGCGCTGGTGGCGGCCGTCGTGGTGCGGGAGACGGCCGTCCGCGCGGGGCTCCCCGCGCACCGGGTGTCCGACGCCACCGCCCGCGTGCTGGACTCCGCCCGCCGCGCCACCGCCCACCTGGCCGCGCGCCGCGCCGAGGGGCCGGACGCGCCGGAGGCGGCCGGGTTCCTCGACGCCGAGCAGGCGCTGCTGCTGGGCCACCCGTTCCATCCCGCGCCCAAGAGCCGTGAGGAGGCGTCCACCGGCGACCTGGCCGAGTACTCGCCCGAGCTGCGCGGCTCGTTCCCGCTGCACTGGTTCGCCGCCGCGCCCGGCGTCGTGACCGGCGGGAGCGGGGGCGGCGGCATCGACGAGAGCCGGGGCGCCCCGGCCGAGCTGTGCCGGCGGATCGCCCCGGCCGGGCTCGACCTGCCGGAGGGCTGGGTGCCCGTGCCCGCCCACCCGTGGCAGGCGCGCGAGGTGCTGCGCCGCCCGCGGATCGCGGCCCTGGTCGAGGCGGGGCTGCTGCGGCCGCTCGGGCCCGCCGGCCCGGCCTGGCATCCGACCTCCTCGGTCCGGACCGTGTACCGGGCGGACGCGGAGGCGATGCTGAAGCTGTCGCTCGGCATGCGGATCACCAACTCCCGCCGCGAGAACCTGCGCGGCGAGCTGCGTCTCGGCGTCCGGGCCGCCCGCCTGCTGGCGGCCGGGCCGGCGGAGTGGCTGCGCGCCGAGCACCCCGCGTTCGGCGTCCTGCGCGACTTCGCCTGGGTGTCGGTGGGGACGGACGACTCCGACGCGGAGAGCGGGCTGGAGACGGCGATCCGCGACAACCCCTTCCGGACCGGCGCGGATCGGGCGCTGTGCGTGGCCGGGCTGATCGCCGAGCGCGCCGGGCCGGGCGACGGCTCGCCACCGCGCCACCGCGCGCTGCTGTCCGCCGCCGTCGGCCGAGCCGCCCGCGCGCTCGGCCTGTCCACCGCCGAGGCGTCCGCGCTCTGGCTGGCCCGCTACCTCGACGTGCTGGCCGTCCCGATCATCCGGCTCCAGGCCAGGTACGGCATTGCCCTGGAGCCGCACCACCAGAACACCCTGGTGGCGCTCGACGCCGACGGCCTGCCCCGGGCCGGCTGGTACCGCGACAGCCAGGGCTACTACGTGGCCGCCTCCCGCGCCGGCGAGCTGGAGCGGCTGGTGCCGGGCCTGGCCGACGGCGTGGACCTGGTCTTCGACGACGCGTTCGTGGACGAGCGGGTCGCCTACTACCTGGGCATCGGCAACCTGCTGGGCCTGGTCGGCGCGTTCGGCGCGCTGGGCCTGGCCGCCGAGGAGGACCTGCTGCGGGTGGCGCGCGCGGCGCTGGAGCGGCTGCGCGCGGCCGAGCCCGGCGCCAAGGGCCTGCTCGGGCTGCTGCTCGACGCGCCGTCGCTGCGCTGCAAGGCCAACCACCTCACCTGCGTGGACGGCCGGGACGAGCTCACCGGCGACGTCCACTCCCAGTCCGTCTACATCGACCTTCCCAACCCCCTCTCGGAGGTGCAGCGGTGACCGCCCCCTACGACCTGGCCGGTGTCGGCATAGGCCCGTTCAACCTGTCACTGGCCGCCCTGTGCGACGGCGTGCCCGGCATGCGGACCCTCTTCCTCGACGCCAAGCCGGCCTTCTCGTGGCACCCCGGCCTGCTGGTGGAGGGCACGGTCCTGCAGGTGCCCTTCCTGGCGGACCTGGTCACCATGGCCGACCCGACGAGCCCCTGGTCGTTCCTGAACTATCTGCGCCGGCACGACCGGATGTTCCCGTTCTTCTTCTCCGAGCGCTTCCACATCCCACGCCGCGAGTACGACCACTACTGCCGGTGGGTGGCCGAGCGGCTGCCGTCGTGCCGGTTCGATGCCGAGGTCACCGCCGTGGAGTGGGACGGGACGGCCGGGGCGTTCGCGCTGACGTACCGGTCGGCCGCGGGAGTGGTCTCCCGCGTCCTGGCCCGGCAGGTGGTGCTGGGCGTGGGCACCTCCCCGGTCGTGCCGGAGCCGCTGCGCCCGCTGCTGGACGAGGCCCACGCCGGGCGGGTGCTGCACAGCGCCGACTACCGGGCCCACCGGTCCCGGCTGGCCGCCGCGCCCGACGTCACCGTGGTCGGCGCCGGGCAGTCGGGCGCCGAGGTCATGCTCGACCTGCTGCGCCGCCAGGACGGCCGGGGACGCGGCGGGCCGTACGTGCGCTGGCTGGCCCGTACCCCGGCGTTCGCCCCCATGGAGTACTCGAAGCTGGGTCTGGAGCACTTCACCCCCGACTACGTGCGGTACTTCCGCCACCTGCCCGAGGCGGAGCGCGAGCGGCTCGTCCGCGAGCAGTGGCAGCTCTACAAGGGCGTCAGCGCGGAGACGCTCGGCGACATCCACGACGAGCTGTACGAGCGGACCATCGGCGGCGCCGAGCCCCGCGCGGCGCTCCACCCGGGGGTCGAGGTGGTCGAGGCGTCCGAACGTGACGGCGGCTACGTGCTCGGCTGCCGGCACGCGGAGCAGGGCACGTCGTTCGAGGTGCGGACGTCGGCCGTGGTGCTGGCCACCGGCTACGCGGCGGCCCGGCCCGCGTTCCTGGAGCCGATGGCCGAGCTGGTCGACTGGGACGAGCGGGGCCGCTACCAGGTGGACGGCGATTACCGGGTGGCGCTCGACCCGAGGGTGCCGGGGGCGCTGTACGTCCAGAACGCGGAGCTGCACACGCACGGGGTCGGCGCGCCGGACCTGACCCTGGGAGCGTGGCGGGCGGCGACGATCCTCAACGCGGCGGCCGGGCGGACCGTGGTGCCGCTGCCCTCCCGGACCGCCTGGACCACCTTCGGCGCGCCGGAGCCCGCACCCCTGGCGGATCCCGGGTCGCCGGTGCTCGCCCGGTCCGAGGAGGGCGGCCGATGAGCGGGGACGCGCACGGCGCCTGGCGGCGGGCGTGGGCGCAGGCCGGACGCCGGCTGCTGGTCAAGGCGGTCGAGGAGTTCGCGTACGAGGAGCTGCTGGTGCCGCTGGCCGGGCCCGAGCCGGACGAGTACCGGCTGGAGCTGGGAGGCGGCGTCCGGTGGACGTTCCGGGCGGCGCGCGGGTCGTTCGGCTCCTGGCGGGTCGAGCCCGGGACGCTTCGCCGCCACCCCGCCGGTGACGGCGCGGCCGGGCCGGAGCTGCTGCTGCTCGACGCCCGCGCCGTCCTCGGCTGGGACGGGCCCACCACCGCCGAGGCACTGCGCGAGCTGACCGCCACCCGCCGGGCCGAGGCGGAGATCCTGTCCCGCGCGCTGCCCGCCGCCGAGCTGGCCGACCTGGACCACCTCGACCTGGAGGCACACCAGCACGGGCATCCCTGCATGCTGCTCAACAAGGGCCGGCTCGGGTTCGCCGCCTCCGACGTCGCCGCCTACGCCCCCGAGGCCGCCGGGGCGGTGCGGCTGAGGTGGGCGGCCGTGCACTCCTCGCTCGCCGCGTACTCCGGCGTGCCGGGGCTGGACGCGGCGACGCTGCTGGCGCAGGAGCTGGACGAGGCGGTCCGCAAGGAGTTCGCCGTGACGCTGGAGGAGGCGGCGGCGCGCAGCGGGCTGGACCCGGCCGCGTTCACCTGGCTGCCCGTCCACCCGTTCCACTGGGACGAGGCGGTCGAGCCGCTGTTCGCCCCGTACCTGGCCGACGGGCGGATCGTGCCGCTGGGCGAGGGCCCGGACCGCTACCGGCCGCTGCAGTCCATCCGGACGCTCGCCAACCTGGACCGCCCCGGGCGGCGCAACGTCAAGGTGCCGCTGCTCATCCGCAACACGCTGGTCTGGCGCGGCCTGTCCACGGAGCCGACACGGGCCGCGCCCGACGTCAGCGCCTGGCTGCTGACGCTGCGCGAAGCCGACCCGTACCTGCGTGACGAGCTGCGCTTCCATCCGCTGGGCGAGGTCGCGTCCGTGGCCGTGCGCCACCCGCTGTACGCGGCCGTGCCCGACGCCCCGTACCGCTACCATGAGCTGCTCGGCGCGGTGTGGCGCGAGCCGGTGACCGGGCTGCTGCGCGACGGCGAGCGGGCGCGGACCATGGCGGCGCTGCTCACGGTCGGCTCGGACGGCCGCGCGCTGGCCGCCGAGCTGGCCGGGCGCTCCGGCCTCGCGCCGCGCGACTGGCTGGCCCGGCTCTTCTCGGCGCTGCTGCCCGGTCTGCTCCATCACCTCTACCGGTACGGCGTGGCGTTCTGCCCGCACGGCGAGAACACGGTGATCCTCTACGACGCCGCCGACGTGCCCGTGGGGGTGGCGGTGAAGGACTTCGCCGAGGACGTGAACCTGCTGCCCGACGACCTGCCCGCCTACGCCGGTCTGTCCGCGCGGGCCCGGGAGGTGCTGCTGCGCTGGCCCGCGGGCGAGCTGGCGCACTCGCTGCTCAGCGCCGTGTTCGCCGGCCACTTCCGGTTCTTCGCGCCGCTGGCCGAGGAGCACCTGGGCGTTCCGGAGCGGGAGTTCTGGCGGATGGCGCGGGAGGAGATCGAGCGCCACCACGCGCGCTTCCCCGAGGACGCCGGCCGGGCGGAGGCGTTCGGGCTGCTGGCGCCCTCCTTCGACCGGGTGGCGCTCAACCGCGAACAGCTCCTCGGCGGCGGCTTCCACGACCGGGCCGAGCGCGACGAGGGCTTCGACGTCGTCCACGGCACGGTCCCCAACCCCCTCGCCGCTCCTGCCTCCAGGGAGGACCGATGACCACGCTCACGTACGAACGGCTGCGCCAGGAGGCCGAGGCCGGGCAGGTGGAGGAGGTGATCGTCGCCGTCCCCGACCTCCAGGGGCGGCTGCAGGGCAGCCGCCTGTCGGTGCCGTACTTCCTGGAGGAGGTGGCGCGGCACGGTTTCGGCGCGTGCGTCTACCTGCTCGCCGCCGACGTGGAGATGAACACCGGGCCCGGGTACGCGATCGACGCCTGGGACTCGGGCTTCGGCGACCTCGTGCTGCGGCCCGATCCGGGGACGCTGCGGCTCCTGCCGTGGGACCCCGGCACGGCGCTGGTCGTCGCCGACGCCGTCTGGCCGGGCGGGGAGCCGGTCGAGGTGGCGCCCCGCCGGGTGCTCCGGGCACAGCTCGACCGGCTCGCCGAGCGCGGCCTGGTCGCGCTGGCCGGCACCGAGCTGGAGTTCCTCGTGTTCCGCGGCTCGTACCGCGACGCCTGGGAGCGCCGCTACCACGGCCTGGAGACCGGCACCCGCTACAACGTCGACTACGCGCTGCACGGGCTGTCCGACGTCGAGCCGGTGGTGCGCCGGATCCGCCGCGAGATGGTCCGCGCCGGGCTGCCGATGGAGACGGCCCGCGGCGAGTGCCACGCCGGGCAGTACGAGATCGTGTTCCGCTACGACGAGGCGATGGCCACCTGCGACAAGCACGTCCTGTTCAAGAACGGCGCCAGGCGGATCGCGGAGCAGGAGGGGGTGGCGCTCACGTTCATGCCCAAGTTCGACGAGGGCGAGGGCAACTCCTGCCACGTGCACCTGTCGCTGCGCGGGACGGACGGCTCGCCGGTGTTCGCGGACGAGAGCGCCGGCGACGGCGGCATGTCGGCGCTGTTGCGGCACTTCGTCGCCGGGCAGCTCGCCTGCCTGCCGGAGCTGACGCTGCTCATGGCGCCGAACGTCAACTCCTACAAGCGGCTGCGGCCCGGCGCGTTCGCTCCCACCGGGATCGCGTGGGGCAGGGACAACCGTACGTGCCCGATCCGGGTCGTCGGCTCCGGCCACTCCCTGCGCCTGGAGCACCGGGTGCCCGGCGGCGACGCCAACCCGTACCTCGCCGTGGCCGCGATGATCGCGGCCGGCCTGTACGGGATCGAGAACCGGCTGCCGCTCCCCGCCCCGCACGCCGGCAACGCGCTGGCCGACCCGTCGGTGCCGCGCCTGCCCGCGACGCTGGGCGACGCGCTGCGCCGCTGGGAGGAGGGCGGCCTGGCGGCCAAGCTGTTCGGCGACGCGGTGGCCGGCCACTACGCCGCGGCGGCGCGGGCCGAGCTGGCCGCGTTCGAGTCGGCGGTCACCGACTGGGAGCGGGTGCGCGGCTTCGAACGCCTGTGATCAGCCGGTGCTCCGGAGGGGGCGCCGGCCGCGTGGACGGGGTCCCTAGGATCACGCGTATGGAAGAGACGATCACGTACCTGGAGATGACCGCTCCCGAGCAGCTCGTGCCCGGCCGCGAGGTGGACGGTCTCACCCTGGAACGGGTGGACAGCACCTGCCGCGACCTCGCGCCCGTACAGACGCGGATCGGCGCTCCGTACGGCTGGCGGTCGGCGCGGCGCACGCCGGAGGAGTGGCGGCACAAGCTGGAGAGCGACCCGTTCGACTACTACCTGATCCGTCACAAGGGCGAGATCGCCGGCATGCTCGTGGTGAACCCGCAGGACGGGGGCGACATCGAGATCGAGACGTTCGGACTGGTCCCGGAGTTCGTCGGCCAGGGGCTCGGCGGGCACGCGCTGACGCTGTGCGCGCGGCAGGCGTGGGCGACCGCACCGCGCGACGGCGGCCCGGCCCGGCGCGTGTGGCTGCACACCTCCAGCGCCGACAACCCGGCCGCCCTGCCGAACTACCGGGCCCGCGGCTTCCGCCCGTACCGCACGGAGACCCAGCACCCCTGACCCGCAGCTCGGCCCCCAGAAGCTTCGCGTCAGCCCCGTCCGAGGACGCAGAACTCGTTGCCCTCCGGGTCGGCCAGGACCTTCCACGGAACGTCGCCCTGGCCGACGTCGGCGGCGGTGGCGCCCAGAGCCAGCAGCCGAGCCACCTCCGCCTCCTGGACCTCCACGGGGTCCGGCAGCAGGTCGAGATGGATGCGGTTCCGCCCGCTGCTCACGCCGGGCGTGCGAAGGAGCTCCAGATACGGGCCGACGCCCTTGGCGGAGCGCAGCACCGCGTGATCGTCGGTGACCTCGTGCAGGGTCCAGTCCACCGCCTCTTCCCAGAACCGGGCCATGGCCCGCGGATCGGCGCAGTCGACCACCACCGCGGCGATCGGCCCGGTGTCCCGGTAGACCGGTCGAGGCTCCAGCACGCAGAACACGTTGCCCTCCGGGTCGGCCAGGACTGTCCACGGGACGTCGCCCTGGCCCACGTCGGCGGGCGTCGCGCCGAGCTCCTTCAGGCGCGCGACCAGCTCCGCCTGATGGGCGGCGGAGGTGGTGGCGAGGTCGAGGTGGACGCGGTACTTCACCGTTTCGGGGTCCGGGACGGTGACGAGGTCGACGTAGAAGGCGTCGGGGTCCGGCCAGTCGAAGCCCTCGGGTTGGAGGTTGGTCACGCCGGGTCCCTCGCTGGAGACACTCCAGCCGAGCGCCTCCGCCCAGAACCGGCCGAGCGCTGAGTCGTCCCGAGCCTTGAAATTCACCTGAACAAGTCGCAGCGCCATGCCGGCGATCATATGCCCGGGCGGCCGTTCCCGGATGTGGGGAACGGCCGCGGGCGGGCTTGGTCAGGGAGTCACGACGGCGAGCTGGGAGACGTAGTCCTCGGTGGCCCACAGGTTGTCGTCAGGCCCGTCGGTGATGTCGAACGGCCCTGAGACGCTGGTCGGCAACGCGTACTCATTGATCGTCCCCGAGGTGGTGGTGCTGGCGACGTTGCCGGCGGTCTGCTCGGTGAACCACAGGTTGTCGTCCGCTCCGACGGTGATGCCCCACGGGAGGCTGTTGGGGTCGGAGAGCGTGTACTCGGTGAAGGTGCCGGTGGTGGTGACGTTGCCGACCTTGCCGTTGGCGTCCGTGTACCAGAGATTGCCGTCCGGGCCGGTGGTGATCCCGATGGGGATCGCGCTGGACGGGGCGGCGAACTCGGTGATCGTTCCGCCGGTGGTGATCTGCCCGATGCTGCTGGAGAACGACTCGGTGAACCACAGGTTGTCGTCCGGGCCGGCGGTGATGCGCATCGGGTAGACGCCGCTGGTGGGCAGCGGGTATTCGGTGATCGTCCCGCTGGTGGTGATGCGGCCGATCT